>OY820932.1:0-847500 GCA_963682015.1 Smithellaceae bacterium
AATGGAAGAATCTTCTTCAAATACAATATTCCGAATCCCGTCAAAAGATTGAAGGAAATCTTTCTTCACTTCCATCATATAGCGGAAATCCTGCGGATTCAGGCGGATTTTCATTCCCTCCGTTTCCGAAATATTTTTCAGAGCACCTTTGATAATCTCCAGAATTATTTCTTTGCGCGTGGATACTTCCTGCTGAAGAATCTTTTCCGCGACGGCAATGGATAACCTGACCATTTGTTCTTCGCTTTTATCCAGAATATCTTTTTTGACATTAGGAATTGTTTTTGTCAATGCAGCCAGAACTTCCAGTTTTCCGGCAACATCCTTATTCTGTGCTTTCAGGCCTTCCGAGTATCCTTTTCCATATGCATCCTGCTGAATCTTTTTAACTTCACTTGCCGTAATCTGAATCATTTTCTCTGCCGGCACCTGATTTTTCGACGCCGGCTGCCCCGGAGCATTTTTTCCCCTGGCGCCACTTTCAATTGCCGGCGGGCTTTTAACAGCACCCGTTAAAGGCACGGCTTTCCCGGTGTGAACGACCTGTCCGGCTTTGATCACATTTCGTTTATACGAATCCATCCTTCTCATCACCGCGCAGGATCACTATTCTTCCCTCCGACTCGAGCTTTTTCGTTGTTTCAACAATTTTCCGTTGACTGGCTTCAACTTCCGAAAGCCGGATCGGGGGCATGAGCGATATTTCCTCCCGAAGCATATCAGCTCCGCGTTTGGACATATTTTTGAATATTCTTTCCCGCTGCATTTCATCAACCATTTTAAGTGCACGCGATAGATCTTCAGCGCTGACATCCTTCATTAATTCCTGGAGGGATTTGTCATCCAGTTTTAAAACATCGTCAAAGTTGAACATAAAGTTACGGATTTGCGAAGCCAGTTCCGGATCGGAATCTTCCAGAGAAGTCATGATGGCATTCTCTGTAGATCTATTCATACGGTTCAGAATATCCGCAATTACCTGTACGCCTCCCATTTGTAGATCTGCAGAATTTCCGAGGATCAGTTCTTTTTCCAGGGTTTTGGCCACTTCTTCAATGAACTCTCGCGGCACACTCTTGAGCGTCGCCATGCGTTTAGTGATCTCATACTGAATTGCAGGAGAAAAGTACTCCAGAACTTGAGCCGCTTTTTCAGGTTTCAAATGCACCATGATCAGTGCGATGGTCTGCGGATGCTCCGTGCGAGTAAACTCCGCCATTACTTTAGGATCGATTTCATTAAGTTTATCAATAATCGGATTATCAAAACCCGTGCTGTCGACTTCGCCGATGATGGTTTCTGCGTCTTTTTCCCCCAGGGCCTTAACCATCAATTTCTTCGGCGCACCTTCTCGGACCGTTATCATTCCGCCCAGTTCTTTGGCCATTGTACAGAATTCTTTGGCGACGGAGTTGATGGTTTCCGCGGGGATATTGGAAACCCGGCTCATTTGCTTGCCAATACGGCGAATTTCCGAAGGCCGCAGATTCTTCATGACGCTGGCCGCCAGGTCCTCGTCCAATGACAAAAGCAGGATTGCCGCTTTTTCTTCACCTGTCATTTTTCCCTCGACTAATAATAATGCATTTCGCCTGTTTAATCATTTTATCCAGTTGCGTAAAATGTCGGCAAATTGTTTTGCATCTGCTCGCGCCATTTCTCTGGTCAGATCCGCTTCCGTCATCGTCCTATCTCCACCGGTTTGGCGTATGGCTTCGGCAGCCTGACGCGCATATTCATTCGCGGCTTCACCGGCCGGTATACCCGCTTCAGCCATTGGACGAAGCGGTGGTGCTGCGCTCATAATGCTTTTGAGCATCGGACGGAGAACAAAGAACAAAATCAAGGCGATGAAAACAAAGACACCGATGTATTTTAAAATCGGGGAAAAAGTTTCAATATTGGCCTGAAGGGATTGAGCTTCCGCTTCCTCTGCTTCCACCTTCCGGAAAGGCATGTTTGTTACAACAACCTGATCACCTCTTTGAGCATTGAATCCGGAAGATTTGCGTACAAGATCTTCCAGGGATTCTATCTCATTTTTCGTCAGTGCCTGGTATACTTCTTCATTTTTGTCATTTTTCTTGTATTTTCCATCTACCAGAACTGCAATGGACAACTTTTTAGTTTCGCCGACCGGCATAACGGTTTTGCTTACAACTTTATTGATCTCGTAATTAATTATTTCATCCAGTTTTTCCTTCTTGGGGTTTTCGGACACGGCACCTGCCGTCGTCACCGCATTTTCCTTCTCGGAATTTCTCTGAGTACTCCGTACAACCTGAGCGTCCGGATTGTAACTTTCCTCCGTCTTTTCCATGATTCGAAAATCCAGTTCCGCCGTCACTCTCACGACGGCTTTCCCCTGACCGACAACGTTCTCCAGCATGGTTTGTATACGCGTAGCCAGGTCTTTTTCCATATTTCGTTGAAAGTCAATCTGCTGCGCTGTCAATTTGGATAGTTTGCTGTCATTCTGCTTTGTGGAAAGGATTGTCCCGCGCGAATCAACCACCATAACGTCTTCCGGACTCATCCCTTCGATAGAACTGGCTACCAGGTGAACAATACCGTCAATTTGCGCAGGCCGCAGGTTCTTGCCGGACTTCAGGCGAAGGGTAACCGAAGCAGTCGGTTTTTTTTGCTGATCCGTGAAGAGTGAGTCTTTAGGCAGAGCGATATGAACGCGGCTGGATTGAATTTCATCCAACCCGTTAATCGTCCGGGATAATTCTCCCTGCAACGCACGGCGATAATTGAGCTGTTGCTCGAATTCAGTCGCACCAAGCGTTTTATTGTCAAAGATCTCAAATCCTACACCGCCGCCATGAGGCAATCCGGACGCTGCAAGTTCCATGCGTAATTCAGATACTTTATCCGCCGGCACGGAAATCGCACCTCCGGATGCCGACACTTTATATGGAATTTTCTTTTCACTGAGCTTATTGATGATGTTTCCCGCATCTTCATTGGAAAGATTCGAAAACAGAACGCGGTATTCTACCTGAGTCGTCAGATAAATGAGCAAGAATATCGTGGCTGCCGTGAGTAGCAAAACCATCAGAATGGATATTTTCTTGCCTGAACTTAGAGATTCGAAGCCTGTCCACAGTTTAGTCAATGATTGAAAGAAGGAATCCATATCGCAGCCCAGTTAAATGAGTTAAATCGACATCCGCATGACTTCCTGATAAGCATCCAGAATCTTGTTGCGAACCTGCATCATAACCTGGAAAGAAATTCCGGCTTTTTCCAGAGCGATCATCGCATCATGAATGGAACCGGCATCTTCCAGTTGAACACTGGCAATTGCTTTATCCGCGTCCATTTGCAGTTTATTGATATCCATAATCGCGTCTTTAAGTACTGAACCGAACGAGGAACCCTCGGTTGTTTTATTTCCTTCCGCCTTTTTCGGTTCAATGCCCGTAAGCGGTTTCAACGGATCAATGCTGCTCCGAATGAAAATATCATCTGTCATATCCTTGACTCCAATTGTTCAATATTATGATCTGCCAATATCAATAGCCTTAAGCGCCATGTTTTTCATTGCATCAAATGCCGTGGCGTTGGCTTCATAAGCTCTGGATGCCGTGATGAGATCCGTCATTTCCAGCATCAAATTCACGTTAGGCAAAGTCACGAAACCCTCCTTATCCGCATCTGGATGTGCCGGGTCAAATATTTTCTTAAACCCCTCCTTCTCTTCAACAACTTCATTTACTTTTACTGCGCTGACAGCATCTTTTAAATCCTGATCGAATCCTTTATCCAGAGGGTCTGCGGAAAAAGACATCACTTTTCGCTTATAGGGCCCACCTTCAGGCGTGCTGGTTGTGGATGCATTGGCGATATTACTGGAAATCACATCCATTTTTTTCCGTTGTGCTGAAAGACCGCTTCCCGCTATTTTAAAAGTCGTGAAAAAATCCATCATCTATCCTCCATCACTTGGCATCCGTTAAAACACTTTTAATGCCTTTAAATTTACGAGCTAAGAGTTCCGCAGTCAAATTATACATTAATTGATTTTCGCTGAGGTTAATCATTTCTTTGTCCAGATCTACCTTTTCTTCAGATGTAACCTTTTTAAAGTCCTTTTTGGAAATTTCATCCTGTGCATTAGGAAAATGTTTCTCATGCGTCCGAGTTAGAAGGATTCTGGCATCCATGGCTTTCTTAAGGTCATCTTTGAACACGTAGTCCGATGGCTTGTATCCAGGCGTGTCCAAGTTGGCAATATTAGAGGTAATGACCTTGTTGCGTTCCGATCGGTAACCCATCATTGTTCCCAGTAGATTAAATGTTTTTCCAAATAACCTGTCCATGCTCTATTCCTTCCAACAAATAAAATGCAAATCGTATACCAGCAATAATCATTCATCTTCCGATGGACTGTCTTTGATGCCATATTCATTCAATTTGTTACGCATTGTGCGTACGCTTATTCCTAATATCTTCGATGCTTTTGTTTTATTCCAGTTTACTCTGTTCAATGTTTCAAAAATCATGCTTTTTTCCATTTCATACAAAGTATTTTTCCCTTCTGTGTCAAATTCCTGACACGACCGGTTCGCATCTTTGTTCGTGTCATCTGATCTCACTGATATCCGATCGTTATTTTCCATAAAGAGGTCTGACGTCGATATTTGATCATCGGAACAAATTAAAACGGCTCTTTCAATCACATTCTCCAGTTCTCGAATATTTCCAGGCCAGGAATGCGCTTTGAGCGAACCTTTCGCTTCCGACGTCAGTACTGGTTCTTTTTTATCATTGACTTCGCTGTATTTCTTAATGAAATATTCCGCCAGTAAAATAATATCCCCATTTCTTTCACGTAGCGGGGGGACAATGACGGGAATTACATTCAGACGGTAATAAAGATCACTGCGGAAAGTTTTCTGCAGAATTCTGTTTTGCAAATCAGCATTGGTCGTCGCAATGATTCGAACATCAACAGAGACAGGCATTTTACCTCCCAGACGATCCACCTCTGATTCCTGAATCACCCGAAGCAGTTTCGCCTGTAATTGAATATCCATTTCCGATATTTCATCAAGAAGCAGTGTGCCGCCGTCCGCCAGTTCAAATTTTCCTATTTTCTTCACCGTGGCACCCGTAAATGCCCCTTTTTCATAACCGAACATTTCGCTTTCCAGAAGTTGAGCAGGAATAGCCGCACAGTTTACGGCGACAAAGGGCATCTGGCGTCTATTGCTGTGGCGATAAACAAATCGGGCAAATAATTCTTTTCCCGTACCGCTTTCTCCCTGAATCAGAATGCTGGATTTGCTTTTGGCAACACTTTTAAGCATATTCAGAAGACTTAATATTTTCTTGTCCTGAGTAACAATTTCTCTGTTGGGATATAGATTATCCGTCTTTTCCTCTTCCTCTTTTTCGGTTTTGAACCCTTCATTGGCGGCCAGAACATTCTTTACCGCAAACTCCAGATCATCCAGAGAAAAGGGTTTCATAATAAATTCAGAAGCACCTTCCTTCATAGCTTCAACCGCTGTATTCACAGTTCCGTAGGCGGTTATAAGAATGACCGGCGTTTGTGGAGAAATCTTTTTGACTCCTCTGAGTACATCCATACCGCTCATTTTTGGCATGCGCATGTCCGTTACTACACCGGAAAAATGTCCGTTCCTAAATTTGACAAGCGCGTCCGCGCCGTTTTCGGCCGTTTCCACTTCGTAGCCGCAACTGGTCAATGATTCATAAAGCGCCATTCTCATGGAAGAGTCATCATCAACAATCAGCAATTTTTCCATAATGGACATGCAGACACACTCCCTTGCCTACTCTAGATCTTTAATTGCAGGCAGGCCTATATTCACGATCATGCCGCCTTCCGGCGCGTTCTCAATGGATATCGAACCATCATGTTCACTCACAATATTGTGAACGATAGCCAGTCCCAGCCCAGAGCCACTTTCTTTTGTGCTGAAAAATGGATCAAAAATTCGAGACAGATCGGATGGTGGGATTCCCGGACCGATATCCTGAAAAAAAATTTCTGCAATCTGTTCCTCCGGCTCAAGAAGGCTTTTCGGCACAAGTTGTGTAATGATAGAAAGTTTCCCGCCTTCGGGCATTGCCTGTTGCGAATTAAGAATTATATTGAGAAATACCTGCTTAATCATTTCCGCATCAGCTGAAATTCGAATATCCTTCTCAGCCAGTTGCACGCAGATCTCAATGCCCGCCTGTTCCATAATCTGTTCTGAAAAATCAATTACATCTTTTAGAATTTGGTGCAGACGGACTACTTTTATCTGCGGTGATGGTTTTCGTGCAAATAGGAGTAGATTGGATATCTTATTATCAACATTCTTCACGGAAGATATGATATGGAGAGCTCGTTCCCGGTCTTTCTTGTCTTCCAGGTTCTTCAAAAGCAATGAAGCAAACAGTTCAATACTGCCTAGAGGGTTACGAACTTCATGGGCAATGTTTGCAGCCATTTCACCCATGGCGGCGAATTTTTCCGTTCGCTTGGCCATCTCTTCGAGCTTTTCGATGCGTGTAATATCCCTTAAGACAAAAACATGACCGATTATTGACCCGGCAGGTGATTTAAAATGTGAACAGAACAGTTCGAGACTCCGACCGCTGATTTTTACTTTTTGTCCTGATTCACCTTTTAAATATTCAGTTATATTAATTGTTTTCCAGTCACTGATGGACATTGAATCAAATAAAATACTGATATGCCGACCATTTGCTTCCTCCTGACGGACACCTGTCAAGATTTCCGCGCAGGAATTAAGCATGGATACTCTTCCCTCAAGGTCAGTCACAATTACGCCATTAATTAAACTCTCCAGAATGTTCTGCAAATAATTCTTGGTTTGTTCTTTTTCTTCAATGGTCTTTAAGAGTTCGTTGTTTTTATCTTCCAGTTCCCTGTTTAAGGATGCAAATCTTTCTTCCAGTCGCGAGTATGCGCGTTCCAATTCCGCGGTTGCTTTATTAAAACTCTCAAATGATTTTTGCAGCAGCGATAAATCTTGCATACTTTTATCCTGTTTATTTTTTTACTGAATCGCCGTATTTATTCCACCATTTGTAATCCGCAACATAAAAATCCGCAACTTTTGTCCAGAAACCTTCCGCACCGGCCGCCGTTTTCATCTGCGTAAACATATTTTGTGCCTGATCATCCTTGTTCATCTGCATATAGGTTTTCCCAACCAGAAACTGAGACCAGAATTTCAATTCCGCATCCGTTGCTGAGGCAAGAGCTCTGTTATACATATCGAGACCTGTCGCCAGATTGTCTTTCTGTAAATACAAATCCCCTATTTCCCTGTAGAGAATTCCCATATTTATTTTTTCACCTTTATCCTCGCTCATATATTTAAGGGCCGTAAGATAGTTCTTCAGGGATTGATTATTTTCATTTTGCTCCCTGAGTGAACGAGCGTAGTGAGAATAAATTCGGCCCGGGTCAGGAATCTCCTGACCCGAACGGACAACGGCGTCGTAATTGGCAACAGCCAGTTCATACTGTTTTTTCAGATAAGCGATCTCCGCCATATTTTTTCGAACTTCGGTGAAAAGAGGGCTTTTTTTGACAGTTGGTTTGGAAGAAAGTGTTTCCAGAATCTTCTGTGCATCGTCAAATTTTGACTGGATAACCAAACCTTCAGCCACATCCAGCTGTATTTTATTTGCGAGCGCCTCATTGGTCGCAATTTTTATGTAACGATTGAGAATATCCAGATAATCATCCATGAAACCCAGCTTTTTTAAGCTGAGCGCGATTTTGCTGACCTGAGGATATTCATCCGCTTGAAGCGCAACGGCTCCGAACGATTTGTAATATACGAATGCTACAGCAAGGTAATCTTTTTTTGTATAGTATTCTTCAATGAGTGCATCGGATACTGTTTTTAATCCATGTGCCGCATCTGCGGCTTTTTTACTTTCAGGATGCAATCTGAGAAATTCCAGATATATATCAGCGGCCCTTCTTCCCTGCCCCTTCTTGACCAGCGCTGTTGCTTTCTGCAACATGGCTTCTTCAGAAATATCTCCTTTTGCGTTTTTCATGATCAGGGTATCAAAAGTATCTATGGGATCTCGATAGTATTGAATATGATTTAAAAAACGGAAAACCTTAACTTTCGGGTTTTCCACACCCATGGAAGCCATGGCCAGCATGCTTTCTCCCGCTTCTTTTGTTTCCGGATAATTATCGATGATCCGGCTGTAAACAGTTAAAGCCGAAGAAAATTGACCCGACTCTCGATAACATCGGGCAAGCAGAGAAAGGATTTCTATAATTTTTTCATCTTTTGGATACAGGTTAATATAATAAGATAATGCATCAATGGCATCCTCATAGCGTCTTAAAGATATTTTATGCAGACCGTAGTCGAAAATAATATCCCTTGAAAGATGGCTGAAATCAGACCACTTTTTTCGTGCATCGCGAAACCATACTTCGGCATTTGCAGACTGTTTTTCTTTATAAAAAGAATGAGCGATTAAATAAAATGATTTTTTAGCATTCGGGCCCCCTCGATATTTCATCTGATATCGAATCAGTGCTTCCGTTGCCTGAGGATACTTTCCATCTTTGTAATGGATTTCCCCGATCTTGAAATAAGCTTCAGGTACCCATGGAGCATCCGGATATTTCACAATCAGGTTTTGAAACTGTTTTATGGCCTCTGGATAATACTTCAGGTTCTCATATGTTCTTGCCAGCCGGTAATAGGTTAGAGCATTTTCCTTACGCGGATCAGGAAAATTTTCCAGCGTATTCTTGTAAAACTCTGATGCAATGAGGAGGTTTTGCTTGTTTCCTTCTTTCCCCAGCCAGTAGTAACAATCAGCCATATGACGCAACGCCCGTTGTCCCCATTCTTTGGATGTATCTTCACGACTGACAAATTCCTTAAATGTGACAAGTGCCTGCTGATACTTTTTTTCTTTCAGCTGGGCTAATGCCCTGTTATATAAATCAGACATTGAAGAAGGTTCGCTGATATCCTTTTCATCCGGTTCTTTGGAAAATTCTTCTTCCGTTTTCGCATATTCCACCCTTGGAGGAGACGGTGACATTTTTTTGTCTCCCATCAAGAGTGATTTGAAAGCTTCCTTCTTCATGGAGGCATCTTTCGGCTGTTGTTTGGGGTTATTCTTTTTTTCGGAAAGGTTTTGGATATTAGCATCACGTCCTTTCACAGGCGTTTCGGTTTTTATCTTTGAAAGAAAATGAATAAATACTTTATCAATGTGATGTTGTTTTAACATTTCATCCGCAGCTTGTGCGGCTTTTTTTCTGGTTTCGTATGTCCCCGCATAAACACGATACCATTTTCCATTTCCGGGAATCATGGCTTCATTGATAAAAGTCGTGTATCCCAGAGAACGTAACCTTTTCAAGTCTACTTCCGCTTGATTCATTGTTTTGTATGAAGACACATGGACAGAATAGGTTCCGGCATTCAGCGGTTGAGCATGAATTACTGTAAAGAGAAACAGGATCAGGAATAAAAAAAAGTGTCTAGTATAGTTGTTTTTATAACATTTCATATTTACGACTCTAAAAAATTACTTTCTAGTTCTAACAGCAATTTATGTACCATTTGATCAGATTTAAATATTCACACATATAAGCATAATGAACATTACTGATAATTCAAATTTTCTATTTTGAATCCGTCAATTGACCATTGATGTGGTCAATTTATTGACACTATTTAGAAAATAATATACTGACTTTTTTCAACAGCTGCATCTCAAAAGCTTTTGCCGGTTTCCTTAAGAAATAATAATATGGCATTTTGCTTGCATATTTTTTTAAAAAATCTTGTGGGGTTTATTATGGAAACTACAAATCAAGATGAAAAAGAATATAAAAGAGAATACTCCCGCGTTGATGTCTATATACCATTTGAGTTTAAATTAATTAACCCCGAACACAGAAACGCGCTCCGTGCCCGAGTAGCAGAAGAATCTATACTGGCAGAGTTTAAGTCTTTGCCCAATCCTGACGATCAATTAATTGCACAATGGCTTCAGTCCATTAATGCCAAACTGGATGAAATCATCCGAATGATGGCTCGTCAGCATGGCGGATTTAATTGCCTCAATTTTGCGAAAGTGAATATCAGCGGTGGGGGAATGAGCTTGCATACCGGCAAAATTTTTGCACCGGGTGATATTCTGGAGTTAAAAGTGATGCTTGGAATACAAAACCCTGTTGCGCTTTTCTTGTATGGAGAAGTGGTTGAGGCGGAAAAACCTCGCGATGAATACGATACTTCCATCAAGTTTATCAATCTTGATGATTATATCCGGGATGAAATCATTCGTTTTGTTTTTGAGTCGGAAAGAGAAATATTGCGTGAAAAAAGGAGGTAACTCCCGGAATCTATGATTGCGATTATCGGTTTTGTCATTGTCACCGTTGCTGTGATCGGTGGTTATCTCCTTGAAGGCGGTAATCTTTCGGTTATTTTTCAGCCCGTAGAACTGTTGATCATCTGTGGCGCAGCAGTCGGCGGTTTTATTATTGCATCACCTATGACAGTGATCAAGGCGGTTGTATCTTCAACGGTCCGCATCTTTACCAATAAAGCTTATACAAAAAAGGATTATATTGATATTCTGCTCATGATTAATGGCATCTTCTACAAGATTCGTCAGCAGGGCCTGGTATCTATCGAATCGGACGTCGATTCGCCTGAGAAAAGCCCGCTCTTTTCTGCATATCCCCAAATTTTGAAAAATCATGCTGCGATCAGTCTTATTACAGACACGCTGCGCACGGTCATGACCACAACTATTGCGTCACATGAACTGGAATCCCTTATTGATCAGGAACTGGAAGCGCATCATGAAGAAGCCATGGCACCCGCACACAGCGTCAGCACGGTGGCAGACGGTCTTCCAGGCCTGGGAATTGTAGCTGCTGTTATGGGAGTCGTATTGACCATGGGTAAAATCAAAGAACCTCCAGAAGTATTGGGCGCCAGTATCGGTGCTGCGCTGGTCGGAACATTCACCGGTGTATTGTTGTGCTATGGTTACGTGGGACCGATGGCAAAAAATATGGAATACATTGCCAACTCCGATTTACAATATCTAAATGTCATTAAAGTGGCACTCCTGGCCTTTATTGGTGGAGGCGCTGCTCCCAAAGTAGCCGTTGAATTTGGACGACGAGTTGTCCCCGTTGAAGCCAAGCCTTCTTTTCTGGAAATGGAAGAAGCATTGCGTACAGCAAAGAAATAAAAATAATATTAAAACATGATATAATTACCAGCAGGGCATATGGAAGAGCGGCATCAACAAATCATCATAAAAAAAGTAAAGAAAAAACAGGCGGGTGGAGCACATGGGGGGTCCTGGAAGGTCGCCTATGCCGACTTCGTCACCGCCATGATGGCTTTCTTTCTACTATTATGGCTTTTGAGCATGGTATCCGAAGAAAAACGTATTGCTCTTTCCGAATATTTTCGACGCTATAGTGTTTTTCAGGAAAGCGGCACATCCGCAGTCACATCGAAAGATGCAAGATTAACTGATCCTCGCTTCCCCAGTGAAGCCTCTCAGCCTACAATGAAAGAGGCTGAATTCAGTGCTCGGGGGAAAGGTCCCCTCGAATCCTTTAAAAAACCTAAAAAGAGCCTGACTCTGGTCGATGAAGAAACATTAAAAAAATTAAGAACTTCCATTGATGACAAAATGGCAGGAATTCGGGATCAAATTCTTTTAGATGTAATTGAGGGTGGCATAAGAATTCAGGTTATTGATACGGAAGGCTCCATGATGTTCCCTCTGGGATCAGATCAGCCTACCCCCAAGGCCAGAGAAGTTTTGAAGCTCATATCTGATAATCTTCATGATATCCCCGGGAAAGTTGTGGTTGAAGGACATACAGACGCAGCACCATTCAAAAGCGGGCAGATTACCAACTGGGAACTGTCCACCGCTCGCGCCTCTGCGGCTCGTCGCGAATTGGAAGGTTTTGGAATTGAAGCGGGACGCATTGCCCGTGTCGTTGGTTATGCTGATCAGGAGTTACTGATTCCCCTTGATCCTCTGGATCCCCGTAATCGCCGGATCAGTATCATTGTGCTACAAACAAAGAATTAAGCTACTCGGCAAGACACACATCCACCACAAAGGATCCCTCATCGATTTCAAATGGGATGATGAGGCTCGGTCCTCCCATGACATGTGTAATGGAATGGTTTTTTCCGGCAACAACCGTGGGGATAGCGGCCTGAATATAAAAGCCATCCGCTTCCAGATTTTTTCTTGCAACCCCGGAAATCATATTGGTGATTTCACCTACGGCGTCTTTTATGTCGCTATTCATGCTTTTTATATTTTCGCCAAGCATGTTGGATACAATTTTCAATATGGCAGGTTCACTGAAACTTAATGCCAGAGAGCCCGTGGCTGAACCTGTTAAACCTATGATACCTGAAATATCCCCCTTGGCCAGATTATCAATCTTCAGATAGGGTTTGCCCGCGCGCGGTTCCACAAACGCCATGGTTTTCATTACGCTGATTGTTCCTTCTAAAAACGGATTAATAAATTTAACGTTCATAGCTTCCTTCTCCTCGTGTTTTCCGGCTATTTATTAATGCTCTCCATGATTTTCTTTATTTTTTCGTTGAGCACTTCGGCGGTAAATGGCTTAACGATGTAATTGCTGACACCCGCTTTTACCGCCGCAACGACATTATCCTGGAGCGCTTCAGCCGTAACCATAAGGAATGGCGTTTTCGACAGATCAGCGTCTGCTCGAACCGCCTTGAGCAATTCCAGGCCGTTCATGTTAGGCATATTCCAGTCGGAAACAATAACGTCAATTTTTTGTGATTTGAGAGCTTTGAGCGCCATTACGCCGTCCTCGGCCTCCACAATATCTTCATAACCGACCTGCTTTAACAGATTACGGACCACTTTTCTCATGGTGGCAAAATCATCAACAATCAAAACTTTAATATTTTTTTCATTCATAATTTACCTCGTTTAATTTATCTTCTCCCTCGAAATCTGATTTTTAGCGTTCCTCGGCCAGTTCAAAAAGTCCCTCCGTATCAATAATCAAACCTATGCGTCCATTGCCCAGAATGGCGCCACCGGCCAGTCCCTTAATGTTCTTCAGCCCCTCACCAAGACTTTTAACCACGACTTCCGCTTTCCCGATGATTTTATCAACCATTAAGCATCTGGAACCGCGTTCACTGTCAACCACAACGGTAATAGCGTCCCAGGGGTCCCTGTGTTCAGGCTCAATATCAAATAACTCATACATGCGAATAAGCGGCATCAATTGGCCCATTGTATTGATTAGTTCGCCCTTGCCCACAACATTGGTGTAATTTTCCCTTGTTGGACGAAGAGCCTGGCGAATAGAAGTTGTGGGCAGAATATAGCTTTCAGGCCCTACTTTGACGATCATGCCGTCAATGATCGCCAGCGTCAAGGGAAATCGTGTAATAAATGTTGTTCCTTCTCCAACGGTGCTTTCAATCTCAATTTTTCCGCGCAGCTTTTCTACGGCTCGCTTCACCACATCCATCCCCACGCCGCGCCCGGAAACATCTGTTACCTTGGCCGCCGTCGACAAACCGGGCAGGAAAATCATTTTATATATTTCCTGTTCGGTGAGATTCTCATCCTGAGATACAAGGCCTGATTTAACGGCTTTATCAAGGATTTTCTTCTTATCCAGACCTTTTCCATCATCAGCAATCTCTATTACGATGTTTCCCCCTCGATGATAGGCTTTCAGTGTAATCAACCCTTTTTCGGATTTTCCCGCCTGGATTCGTTCTTCGGGTGTTTCGAGGCCATGATCCACCGAATTCCGGATCATATGAACCAGTGGATTATAAATTTCATCGACCATATTACGATCAATTTCCGTATCCTCTCCAACCAGCTCTACGGTAACCAGTTTACCTGCGTTTTTAGCCAGGTCACGAACAAGTCTGGACATGCGCTGAAACGTTTGCTTGATAGGTATCATTCTCAGACTTGTGGATACCCGTTGCAGCGCTGATGTAATTCTGAAAAACTGGGAAATGTCCCTTATTAAACGTTTATCGGCATTCACCTGATTCTTCAAATCCTGCGAAATCATCGATTGTGTTATGACCAGCTCGCCTACCATATCAATCAAATCGTCTAATTTCATGGTATCCACGCGGATCGTCGTTAAATCCGTTACCTGCTCCACCTGTTTACGCAACGCCTGCGATACCTGCTTGGGTTTAACAACGCCTTTTTCAATCAGCGTCTCGCCAATTTTTTTAGCGGGTATTTTTTTATTTTCTTTAAGTGTTTCTTCAAGTATTTCTTTTGAAATAATTCCGTCATCAACAAGAATTTCGCCAATTTTTTTACCTCCCGCATCAGTGTCAAATCCCTGTTCGATTCTGTGGATTCTGGTGGTCAGCACTGGAATATCCAATGCTTCGGTATTTAAACCGGCTTTTCCTTCCAGGACATCGCGAAGTTGTCCAATTAATGTTTTTAAAGCGTCGGCGCCGTCCAGTACAACATCAATAAGAGCCGGCGTGACAGGTATCTCGCCGTTGCGGGCTTTATCAAGCAGACTTTCCAGATTGTGTGCAAGAGACCTGATTTGCTCAAGATTTAAGAAACTGGCCACTCCTTTAATAGAATGAAAGGGGCGAAAAATGGCGTTTATATAATCTTTGTTTTCAGGTTCATTTTCCAAGTTTAAGATATTAATTTCAATCTCTTCAATATATTCAAGACCTTCCGCAATAAAATCGCGTGTCAGGGCCTCATCCTGTATCTGAATGGATTGGCCGCTTCCAGAGGGAGTCTTATCCTGTTCCATCGTCTTTTGTTCCGACGGTGCCTCCGAATCATATTCCGACACCCCTGCTTTAGCCACCAGACTTATCTTTTCCAGAAACTCCTGGATATTACCGTTGTACTTTCCGGTATTCTGAAAGCTGTCGGTAATTTCCTGCATCAGGTGAATACCGTTTTCAAACACGCGTGCAGCGGTGTTTTTATCGTCAATACTTTCCAGAATGGTTTTTTCCAGGATCAGACTCATGCCGGCCGTGCAACTTTTCACCTCATTAATCTTCAGTTTTTTTGCCTCGTCGGTAATCCGTTCGAGATGATTTAAAAATTTTCCCGCCGTGGGAATATCCATTTCAGGGCTGTCCATGAAAAGGTATTCCTGAGCCAATTCGTTTAATAGTTTTATCAAATTTTCATAATCCATAATCACACCATTTTAATAATTTCAGAAGCGATCTTCTCAATTGAAACTACTTTATCAACTGCACCCAGTTTTATTGCCTCTTTAGGCATGCCAAATACCACACAGGATTTTTCGTCCTGAGCAATGGTACCTGCTCCTGCTTTTTTCATTTCCAGCAAACCCTCCGCCCCGTCCGCTCCCATGCCTGTAAGAATGACACCGATCGCATTCGCTCCTGCATATTTAGCAGTCGACTTGAAAAGAATGTCCACTGCGGGACGCTGATGATGAACCATTGGTCCTGTTTTCACTTCTACATAGTATCTTGCACCGCTTCTTCGAAGAATCATATGATAATTACCGGGTGCGAGAAGTGCGGTTCCCGGTGTGACGGAATCGTTATCTTCCGCTTCTTTGACCGACACCTGCGAAAGATCATTAAGCCGCGCGGCAAATGCCGTTGTAAAATTGGCTGGCATATGCTGTACAATGACGATGCCTGGAGAGTTGGGTGGCATTTTGGTCAAAATGATTTTCAGCGCTTCCGTTCCCCCGGTGGAAGAACCAATGGCGATGACTTTATTCGATGTCTGTGCCAATGCTCCTATTCTTTCCGGAGCGGACGACACTTCCTGTTCCGTCGTTTCTCTTTTGCTGATTCTGGCTCTTGACGCCGCCCGAATTTTTTCCACCAGTTGTGCCGACATGTCTCCGACGCTGTATGCAGTGCTTGGCTTGGCGATTACATCTACTGCCCCAATATCCATTGCTTCCAGTGTCAATTTTCCGCCCTGAGGAGTAAGCGAACTTACAATAATCGTCGGCAACGGATAATACCTCATAAGTTTTTTCAGAAATGTCAGGCCATCCATACGCGGCATTTCAATATCCAGAGTAATCACGTCCGGTTTCAGGCTAACAATTTTTTCGCGCGCGACGAAGGGATCAGGAGCTACACCGACCACCTGAATATCAGAATACTTTGATAGTTCTTCAGAAAATATTTTTCTGACAACAGCAGAATCATCAACAATGAGAACTTTTATTTTGTTCAATTTTTTGCCTTTTCTCTACAGATGAGCCATGCTTCTCCGGAAAGCCTTTTTATTTCTTGTCCGTATCCTGATTCATGGTTACTGCCAGATAATGCCCGTCTGAATCAAAAGTCAGGCTCAAGGTTGCCTCATTGTCTTTTGTAAATTTTGCCGTTTTTTTCTCATATGCGGGAATGGACAAATCAAATACTTTTTTCGTATCCAGTTTATTGAGAAAATTCCCGGCAATCATGTTCAGAGCTTCTTTGGCGCAGTCTTCCATCGTTTTATCTGTAACTTCTTTCGGATCCATACCCAGCATATTCTCGACCATGATACTGGCAACTCCTCTGGACAAATACGCCTTGATTTCTCCTCTCATGGGACCGGAAAATCGGATAGATGCGATCATGTCATACTGGATGTCTTCTTCCAACGGTTCCAGGAAAACAAAGAACATCTTCTCAAATACTTCAAAAATCGAGTTCATTAGAACTTCTTGTGTCTTCTTCATATTGTCCATCTTGTCCAACTCCTATCACTTCGTAAAGAACCTTTTTTATCTCTTCCGGCAAAAAAGGTTTTTTTATGAAACCCTTCGCCCCGTGTGCAAAAGCTTCTTGCATCCGTTGTTCGGAACCTTCTGTCGTAATCATGATTACCGGAATGTCCTTCAATGTCTGATTTTTGGCCAGCAGATCCAGCAATTCCAATCCATTCACTTCCGGCATGTTGATGTCGGAAATGATTACATCCACCCAACTATCAGTCAACATTTCCATAGCCTGTCGTCCATTGCTCGCCTCAAAGCATTCATCCATTTTAAATCCAGACAAGGTTACGATCTTTTTGATGACCGCCCGAATCGAATTCGAATCATCTACGATCAATACATTGAATGACATAAGATTACCTTTCCTGTTCGCTATATGATCTTGATGAGATCTCTTGCATTATTTAAATCATCAGACAACATAACCATGCTCTTTTCCAGATCTCTCATTCTTAAATTAAATTTCTTAAGAAGTTCACTGACAGCCCGTTGCGCTAAACCTTCAACAGGGCTGCCGATTCCCATCATGAGGCATGCTTCATCGGCCATGTAAACGATCCAGGGCATGATTTTATCTTCCTTTTCCAGTAAGTCCGGTCGATGATGAAACGAGATAGCGTCGCGAATTTCGTCCGGGAAATTCCAGTGTGCGGCGATTCTTCCACCCAATTCCGCATGATTAATTCCCAAAACTGTTTCCTCGGCTTCCAGAAATGACATTTGCCGTCCTGAAACAAGCATGGTGATTTTTTTCATTTCATCCTGGACAAATTCGCCCATGATAATCTTTCCAACATCATGCAGAAGCGCCGCCGTGTAAAGCGTTGTGTCTTCGTCACCGGTAATCATTCTGGACAATATCTGGGACATCAGCGCTACAGCTACCGAGTGTTCCCATAAATCTGTCGCCCGATCAAAATAGCCAGACGAGCCTTTTTTATAATACTTGGAAATCCCCGCAGTTTGAATGGCTCGGATCAGATTTTTTTGTCCCAGATACATCACCGCATCATTAATCGTACTGATTTTATGCTTGGAACCAAAATAAGCCGAGTTGGCCATTTTCAGAATATTGGCTGTGATAGAAGGGTCATACTTAATGACATTGGCTACCTGCATCACGGAATAGTCAACCTGATTGAGCAACTGAGCAACTTTATTTCCTGTCGCTGGAAATGCCGGAATGTTATCAATGGATTTCAGTATCCTTGTAATTGCTTTCATAGCTCTTTCATCTCACCTCCGGAGGTTCGAACAAATGTTTTTCCTGTGGCCATGTCCAGGCGTACGGTGCGATTGTGATTAGCGCCCGTGTCTTCTGCGGCGATCATAACATTATTTTTCCAGAATATTTTTCTCATCGCCATAATGTTTTTTTGTCCGATACGAAAAAAATTTGTATCATCCAAAATGCTCGCTCCTCCTACTGCTTTAACAATCATCCGCTTCTTCTCCGCACCCAGGCTGTAACAGGCTTTGAATAATGATGGGATGCCCGTGTCAGCAAACATCGCCGGGGTTTCTTTTGCTTTTTTATCATCCAGCGTGGAATCCGGAAGCATATAATGTAGCAGTCCCCCGACTCTGGCCACCGGATCGTAAACGGTAATACCGATACAGGATCCCAGGGCATAGGTGATAATTACATCATTCAGACTGTTGCTGATCTTAATATCAGAGATTCCTACAATTAAATCGCTCATAATTATTTTTGATAGACACTCGGCTCAACGTAGTTAAATTGATGTTTCAGACCGGTTAAGCTTTCCGAATGACCGACAAAGAAATAACCGCCGCTTTTCAAAGAATCATAAAACTTATTTACCAGAATGTTCTGGGTTTTTTTATCAAAATAAATCATTACGTTCCGGCAGAAAATGACATCGAAATCCTGATGAGGATGAAAGCGCTCCATCAGATTAAAACGCTGGAATGTAATCATCTTCTTTAAATCGCTTTTTACTCGCAGATATCCTTCCGATTGTCCCGTGCCGATCTGAAAATATTTTTTTAATATGGCCGGCGCAATGTCTCTTGTTTTTTCCCGAGCGTAAATGCCCGTCTGGGCCATCGCCAGAACCTTTGTGGAAATATCCGTTGCCAGTATGGATGCTTCAAAAGGATGGTATTCGGCCGTTTCTTTAATCGTAATAGCCATTGTATACGGTTCTTCTCCTGTTGAACATCCTGCGGACCACACTTTGAAAGGCAATCTGATTCCTCGATGACTTGATTTTTCTATGAACGATAAAATTATGTGTCGAAGTCTGACAAAATGAGATTGTTCTCGAAAAAAAGACGTCAGATTCGTTGAGATGGAGTCAATCATGGACACTAATTCATCAGTTCCTTCTTCCGTTGTCACATAATGATAGTAATCAGTAAACGATTTATAATTACCTGCACGAAGCCGTTTACTTAAACGAGCCTTGACCAGTTCTTTCTTCCCTTCATGCAGGTAAATGCCACATTGTTCATAAACGAGGCGGCTAATTTTCTCAAAGTCACTATTTTTCAATTCAAATGCATTCATAGTCTCGAATCGATAAGAATGTTTCAAGAATCGGAGAAAGCAATGTTTTTATGTGTTTGCTTACAACTATAAAACCAGAGCCACAAGGTCCATGTTTCTTGTAAAAGCAATCCTTATGCCAGCCATTATAATTATTCCGTTAACTCCTGCATTTTCGATTTTTCAATTGTAATCTGTTCAGAAAACAAACAAATTGTTTTTTTTAATGTAACAACTCTTTCTTTTGATTCGGCAAAAAAGAGAAATACTTGAGATTATCTTAATATTTTCCAACGGAATGATTGTTTTTTGACAGATTCTGCTGTTAGTATCGTTCCGGACGTTTATTTTTTGACGCTTTAGGTCATTTTCATATTGTTTTTTATCTGTGTTTATTATATTTATCTAAATAACTGTTGTTATAGGATATTTTTGATGATCCCATCAGGATGTACAATATGAAAACCGGAAAAATACTTATCGCTGATGACAATGAAAGTAACAAAGAAACCCTTGCAGAAATTTTAAGGGAAGAAGGACATGACATCAGAACGGTTAGCGACGGCAAAGAGGGCATCGAGGCCTTTCTTGAAGATAGATTTGATGTTGTCATTACCGATCTCAAAATGCCTAATGTGGATGGACTGGAATTTCTCAAATACATCAAAGATGCAAATCGGGATAATATTGTCATCGTAATTACCGGACATGGTACAGTTAATTCCGCTGTTTCCGCCATGAAAATGGGTGCATTCGATTTTATTACGAAACCGGTAAAGGACGACCTCGTCAAACTGTCCGTTGACCGAGCATTAAACTTTGCTAAATTGCGAGATGAAAACGTCTCGTTAAAGGAACACATTAAGGAAAAGCAGGATTATGACAAAATAATCGGTTACAGTGACTGCATGAAGAAAGTTTTTGATAAAATAGACAAAGTGTCCAATTCTGACAGCACGGTCCTTATCACGGGTGAAAGTGGAACAGGCAAAGAACTCGTTGCCCGTGCAATCCACTTTAAAAGCAATAGAAAAAGTCAGCCGATGATTCCCGTCAATTGCGGCGCAATCCCTGAAGAATTGCTTGAAAGTGAGCTATTCGGCCATGAGAAAGGCGCCTTTACAGGTGCAATTCGTAACCGGATGGGAAGATTTGAACTGGCTCAGGGAGGCACGATTTTTTTGGATGAAATTGGTGATATGAGCCCTGCTCTCCAGGTAAAAGTTTTACGCGTAATTCAGGAAAAACAGTTCGAACGCATCGGCGGTGTGAAAACGATTAATGTAGATGTGCGCATCATAGCCGCCACCAATCAGAATCTGGATAAGGCCGTCGCTGAAAAAAAGTTTCGTGAAGATCTTTTCTACCGGATAAATGTTATTCCTATTAATTTGCCCGCGCTTCGTGAGCGCGGTTCAGATATCATGATTCTTGCCAATCATTTCCTCATGAATTTTAATAAAATGAAAAAGAAAAACGTAGATCGCATCTCTCCAGAGGCCGTTAACCAACTTATTCGCTATCAATGGCCGGGTAATGTGCGGGAACTTCAGAATCTTATTGAAATGCTGGTTGTAATGAAAGAAGAAGGCGAAATCTGTGTGGATGATTTACCCGCAAAGATCCGTAACGTGACCGGTGAAAATTTGAGCATGGAAACTATATCTTTTTCTGAAGAAGGGATTGATTTTAATGATTATATCAATCGGATGGAAAAAGATCTTCTGCTCAAAGCGCTGAAAATGAGCGGCGGCGTAAAAAACCGGGCGGCGAAACTCCTCAACCTTAACCGCACCACGCTGGTTGAAAAATTGAAACGACTGAACATCTCTGGAGGATGGGTGGATTAGTCAACCATCTCCCTCTACCCACAATCATCATGTCCGCTTTTATATATCGGATTTCATCAACAAATTGTGCTCTGTCCAGCTCCTTCCGGTGTATACAAATGGATGAAGCGTAAATTTTCTGGATCCTTTTCCCGCATTTTTGAATGTCAGAGAGACGGTTGCCGTCTGTCCCGCAGCAATCGGTAATCCCTGCGTTCCCGTGGCCTGACTGGTTAATGTCTTACCACCTTTTGTAAATACCACTTTATTCACTTCATGACTTTTTCCGCTTTGCTCCAACAGTGTTGATTTTGGCCACCTTACATAATCATCATAAATGGCCACACTTTTATCTGTTTTAGTGGTGTTATGTATACGAACCGTAATGATTATTTCCTCGCCTGACCTTTTAATATCCCCTAAAATAAATTCCAACCCATCGGCTTTCACAGATACAGATTTGAATAGTTCCCTGATATGACCGCCTTCTTCCGCCACCTTTTTTTCTTCCCTTTTTACTGCTTTTTCTTTTTTCTCTGATCGTTTTTCTTTTTCTTCCTTGACAGTTAATTCTGCATGGGTAGTTGATGCCGGTATTTTATGCTGTGATCTTAACATGAAAAATCCAATTACGACGATTAGACAAAAACTGATACAGCAGATACCGATAATCAGTTTATTTCTCCCTGCTATAGCATTTTTTCTTACCGTCGATGGCTCATCGGTCGCCTTTTGAGCGGACACTTCTTTATTTTTTACCGGTTCAGCTGGCATCTGTAGTTGTACATTGGTTTCCGTCTTTTCCAGCTGATGGGTATGATGCAAGGAACCAACCGGTGATAAACTGGCATTTTCCACTGAATAAATATCATGCTCACGGATATGCTTATCCGCCTTCGCCCCTTTATAATGAAATAATCTGGCATATTCTTCGGAAAGACAGGACACAATGTCATAATATGATCGGGATACCAGAAGTTGGCCTGGCTCGGCAAAACTCATGATCCGCTGAGCCACGTTAATGCCGTCGCCAATAAGGTTCATTTGTTTATTGATGTCTTTTAAAATTTTAACCGGCCCAAGATTGATGCCCATGCGCACGCTTAGACCACTTTGTCCTTGTTCATCACCATGCAGCATGTCCCGGATGCTCATTGCCACAAAGAGTGCATCTTCCGGGTCGCTCAGAAAACCTATTGCCGCGCCGTCTCCTGTATCCAGAATAATTCGGTCGTTAACAGGGATATCTTTCAGGCATTCCGTTAGAATCCCGTTGAATTTTTCTTTCATACTGATCTGTTCGACTACAGGCTTCTTGGAATATTCAACAATATCCAGAAAAACGACACTACAGATAAAAGTTCGATTAGCGCGGAATTTTGCCTGATCGTTGCCGATTAAATCTTTTTCCATTACATCCTCTTGATATGTTTATGTTTTACATTATCAAGCTAAACAGATTTATCCTAAAAACTCAAGTAGAAAACATAGATTGAAAACGGTGTTTCCTTAGGGCGAAAATACATTCTTTGCACATTTATGCCTTCCGGCAATTTTCCTGAGACATCTGATAATTATGATATTGATTACGAAAATAAGCATTGGGAACCAGGCAGGCCTCCTCCTCAGTGAGTCCCGCTTTGATTCCCAGCACAAAATACATGTTTACCGCTCCTTTGTTTTTTGCCACAATTTGTCCTCGGCCTTCTGTTTCAAAGAATTCTTTTATTCGAATATACGTTGCTTCGGAAATGTTGATCTTTCCTTTTTCTCCGGATGATTCCATCCGGCTGGCCAGATTCACGGAATCACCCCATACATCATAAACAAATTTTTTTTCACCGACGACGCCCGCCATCAAGGGTCCAGTATGGATTCCGATACGTATTTCAAACACCGGACGTCCCTGACCTGTTTTTTCCTTATTTGCATTTTCCACCAGAGACAGAATTTCTATCGCGCCAAGTACGGCATCAATGGCATGGGTATCATTGGCCAGTGGCACACCTCCGGCATACATATAGGAATCACCGATGGTCTTGAGTTTTTCCAGTCCATATTTATCCATAACGCGATCGAACCTGGAAAACAATTGATCGAGTGCCGAAACCAGTTGATCCGGGTTAAGCTTTTCAGAGATTTTTGTAAAACCGACGAAATCCGTAAAGACAATCGTTGCGGATGAATAAAATACAGGTGTGACACGCCCTCTTTCCTTCAGTTCATCGGCAACGCTGGGAGGCAGGATATTCAGCAGCAGTTTGTCGATTTTTTCTTTATCAGATTGCAGCTCTCTCGCCTGTTCTTCAATCTTTCTTGATTTCATCCAGCTTGCATAACGCATTCTGTCGAGAAGATAGATGAAGATAACCGCTACAAAAGTAGCGCTGAACAGATTCTGCAGGCTGTACTGTGCGTCCACCTTTTTAAAGGATACCCCATTGAAATAACCGACAAGAAAAAATATTATGAGAGAAGCGGTAAGCACGAGCAGGGCGTCTCTTCTTTTTACGGGCACAACCGCAAGAAGTGTCATGATGAAGACATGCCCTCCCAGATAAACTGGATCGGCCTTGGTTAATGCGGTGATGAGTCCGGAGGATACGGCAAGGTAGGCACCGATAATATTCAAAAAAAGCAGATTGCATTCGAGATACTTCCGGGAAATGTGCAGGATAAATATTGTCAGGCTGATGACGGACAAACCTACCCGGATGAGTATAAGAATCGGCTCATCAGGATGCAGTCTGTTGTCCAGCGGAATGTATGGAAGCCATGCGATTGTCGTGATCAAGGAGGCAAATAAAAGAATACGCCCGCACTGATAATTGAGGTGTTTCGCAAATGTCGGCGCTGACTCTGCGCCTTCAAATTCTGGTATTGTGAATAATTTTGTTTTTTCCAGCAGATGTCGAATAACAGCCACACGATTCTCCTTCCTGATCTTTAATGATCAGATCGAAGACAGCGTTATGTAAAAAGAGCTGTGGTTTCGCTGTCGAAATCTTGCATTAATTTTTTATTTATAGATCATGGCATACATGTATTGTGTGTTATCATAATACAATATTGCCAATAAAAACAGTACGAAATGGTTGATGTGCCCGATCAATCATCGTGCACATCCGCAGCCTGAGAACCTGATCGTCCAACATTCGAATGGGTAAACAACCCTTCAAGCCTTATTGTATTCTGCAAATATCATAGTAAAGACGGCACGCCCCTGTGTGGCGGAACGCAGATCTGTGGAATAACCAAACATGGCCTTCAGCGGTACTTTGGCCTTGATTTCAGAGACGGGTCCTTTCGGATTAACTGCCTGAATTTCGCCGCGCCGCGCGTTGATGTCTCCGATAACATCACCCATAAACTCACTGGGAGTAATGATATCCACCATCATGATCGGTTCCAGCATGACCGGATCTGCAGCGAGACAACCCTCGCGAAATGCCGTTGAGGCTGCAATCTTATAGCCCTGTGCCGACGATTCTCCTTCGCGATACGCCCCTCCAATCAAGCGTATGCTTACATCGATTACCGGATAGCCGCTGATTGCACCGCTGGCCATGGCTTCCCGGATTCCTTCTTCGATCGGCTCATGATACTCAGCGGGAATCATTACTTCGGAAAGCTGATTGATAATTTCATTCCCCGCTCCGCGCTTGCGGGGCGCAAGTTCCAGGCGGATGTCACCGTGATGCTTTTTCTCACCCAGTTCTTTCTCAAACACACCTTCCATTTCAACGGACTTCTGAATGGTTTCCCGATACACAACGCGCGGACGACCAACATTGACCCGGGCATTAAATTCCCGGAGCAGCCGATCCACAATAATTTCCAGATGAAGCTCGCCCATACCGGATATTACTGTCTGGGCGGTTTCATCCTCATATTTTACCCGCAGTGTCGGGTCTTCCTCGGAAAGCTTGATGAGAGCGGCAGACAGTTTTTCCTGGTCGGCGGGTGTTTTAGCTTCAATAGCCTGACTGATCACCGGCTCATAAAATTCCATCTGTTCCAGCACGATCGGATGCGCCTCATCACTTAGAGTATCTCCGGTCGTAGTGTCCTTCAATCCCAGAACGGCAACCAGATCGCCCGCGGACGCCCTTTCAATTCTTTCACGCTTATTGGAATGCATTTGTAAAAGACGGGCAATTTTTTCTCTCTTTTTCTTAATAACGTTGTAAACCTCGCCATTGGCGGAAATCTGTCCGGAGTAAATACGCAAATAAGTGAGTTTTCGTCCTTCATCCAGCTGGATTTTGAAAGCCAGAGCCGCCAGCGGCTCTTTTTCTGAAGAGTAACGTATTTCTTCCAGTTTTGTTTTTGGATTGATTCCCTTAACCGGCGGAATATCTTCCGGAGAAGGTAGATAATTGACCACCGCGTCCAGAACGGGCTGAATCCCCTTATTCCGTAACGCCGCACCGCACAGTACCGGAACGATTTTTAAGGAGATAGTCGCCTTGCGCAATGCAATGTTAATTTGCGCCACCGTCAATTCTTCTCCAGCAAGATATTGCTCAGCAAGATCATCGTCATAATCTGCCAGCGTCTCTATCATCTTTTCTCGTTCATGTGTCGCTGTTTGGATCATTTCTTCCGGAATCTCCGTCACCGCATATTCCGATCCCTGCGAATTGTCATTCCAGATCAGCATTTTTCTATTGATCAGATCAATGACTCCACGAAAGGTGTCTTCACCGCCAACCGGAATCTGGACGGGAACAGGAATGGAATGGAAACGCTCACGCATCATATTGATCACATGAAAATAATCCGCACCGATGCGATCCATCTTATTAACAAAGGCAACCTTGGGTACTCCGTATTTATCCGCCTGATGCCAGACGGTTTCTGATTGTGGTTCAACTCCTGCTACAGCACAAAAAACAACTACAGCGCCATCCAGAACGCGCAGTGATCTCTCGACTTCTATGGTGAAATCCACATGACCAGGTGTATCAATTATGTGAATCTCCGTATTTTTCCAAGTACAGGTGGTTACGGCAGAGGTAATGGTGATTCCTCGTTCCTGTTCCTGTGGCATCCAGTCCATCACCGCTTCGCCGTCATGCACTTCTCCCATTTTATATGATTTTCCGGTATAAAAAAGAATTCTTTCACTGACGGTTGTCTTGCCTGCGTCAATGTGGGCGACAATTCCAATATTGCGTGTACGGGATATTTTAGATTTTGGTGCCATATCGGTATTAACCGTTTTCCTCTTTGACAGGCACAAGAAGATCCGGATCCGGTTTGAATGGATTTATTGTAGACACATGGCCTTTAATAGACTGGATTTCTTTACCTTCAACCAGAATTTTCACCGCCTTTATAGCCGGAACATTGGCAGTCAAAGTATTCGTTAATGAATAGATCGTGACCATCTCCGCCGTGGAACCACCCGGATGATTCTTGCTCAGGTCCGCACTAAAGTTAACCAGGGCAATCCCGCCCTTGTCCAGTTTAATGTCTCTCAATGACACATTGACTGGAAATGTGTTGATATTTCCGGCTTTAGAACCGTCCAGAAGCGCTTTGACGATCTCCCTGGCCTGCTGAGCGGGATCGTCTTCTTTAAAGATATGGCGTTTTTCTGCGATCAAGGACCTTTCCTGAAGATCGGAAAAGTAAATCTCAGCAACCAGTTTTTCTTTCTTCTTCAACGCCTCCATATCGACGGGGGGGAACAAGGCATCAAACAAAATGACGAAAAAAAGCACCAGCAATAGAACAACGCCGCCGATGATCGCGACGAGATAAGCTATTCGTGTGGATTTCTTTTTCTGCCGATCTTTAAAATTTTCAGACCGGCGCTGTCTTTTGGTAGACATAGATTGCAACTCCTCTTGAAAAAACTGCGCCAATCTAGGGTATTTTTCTTTTACTGTCAAGCACAACAAGCTTGATCTGTTAATGTCTGGCAGGTTCCCCGGCAATAACTTTTTCTAATAATAAAGCCCGCACAAAACGTGCGGGCTTTATGGATGATTTCTCTTGCCAGTAATACGAACTAATAATTTTCCGCCAGGACTTCATAATACGACTGCGGATGTTTGCAGGCAGGACATTCCTTTGGTGCTTCCTCTCCTTCATACACATAGCCACAGTTTATGCAGTGCCACTTGGTAACGTCTTTCTTCTTAAAGACATCGCCTTTGACCAGATTATCAGCTAACTTCCGATATCTTTTTTCATGAAACATTTCCACTTTAGATATCTGTTCAAAAGAGCGCGCTACTTCCGGAAAACCTTCTTCCCGGGCTACTCTGGCTGCCTCGGTATACAGAGTTGTCCATTCCATATTTTCGCCAGCGGCGGCAGCTTCCAGATTGCTTTTCGTATTGTCAATCACGCCTGACGGGAAAGCAGCGGTAATTTCAACTTCACCGCCCTCCAGGTATTTAAAGAATACTTTTGCATGCTCTTTCTCGTTTTCCGCCGTTTCCAGAAATAATCTGGAAATCTGTTCATAACCTTCTTTCTTGGCGGCGCTCGCAAAAAATGTATATCGATTTCTTGCCTGGGACTCACCGGCAAACGCCGCTAATAAATTTTTCTCCGTTTTGGTTCCTTTAAGTGATTTTGCCATTTTTCATCTCCTTTCCTGTTCATACTATTCTACAGATTATTATTTTTTCCTGACTGCTCAGATGTCATCCGGATATATTATATTTGCAAGATTATCTCTGCTTTCTGTCGCAAAGCTTGTTGAAGGCGCTTTCGGTATACCCTATCAATTATCTTCGCCTATTTTCATCAACATAACAATGAAATTTTCCTTGTCAAATTCTATAAAAATAAGTTAATTTTTAAATAATATTGTAGTATGAAGAAAATCAAGATAGAGATTATGTCCTAACCGATAAAGTTAATAAACACCATGAGGAGGAATCAAAATTATGACGACAATCATGCCGGAAGGTGAAAATATTCAGAAAGCCATTAAATGGATATCGGGCAACATAGAAGACGGTGGTTCACAGCCCATTCAAATGCTGATTGAAAAAGCCGTATTCAAATTTGATTTATCCCCTAAAGATACAGAATTTCTGATGGGATTCTTCCGTAATCGCAATAAGGCGTAAGCGGGCATAACTGTATTTCCTGCGGACGGGGCCATATTCATCGGCTCCGCATCCGTCAGGGTATAAAACCGTTTATGTCAACCAGATCAATGCGATCGGGCTTCCATTTCGGTTGATCGTCGCGGTCAACCAGCCGGGCCCTGACCCCTTCTATGTAATCGGGGTGTCGTGTAATAAATCCGGCGGCTTTCAGTTCGGTTTCAAATGCTTCTGCAATCTGCCGATTTTCATTATGACGCAGTAACTTTAATGTCAAAGCCAGGGCAGTGGGTGATCTTTCTGCAATGCTTGTAAAAACTTCCGAGCAACGCTCTTCCTGTTCATGACACAGGGACAAAGATTCCAAAATTCCTCCAATATCCGACTTCCCCGAAAAATATCGTTCCACCCACTGATCCAGATCATGATTGACAGGAATACGATCTTCAAAAAGACCGGATATCATGTCCATCAAGCGCTCCCGAATAGTCCATTTCCCGTCAATTCCCTGGAGTTCGGCATTTTCCAAAATGCTTTCCAGCTTTATGAGGTTTTCCGATGTCATAAAGTGAGTTGCGAAACCCAGCCGCACGCATTCTATTCCATCCATATGATAACCGGTTAATCCCAGATATTCGGGATATCCTTTGGGACAACGTCTGAACATCCAGCCGGTCGCGCCAACGTCCGGAAAAAAACCAATCCGGGTTTCAGGCATGGCCATACGCGTCCTTTCCGTGGCAATGCAAATGGAGGCCCCCGCCGCGATGCCCAATCCGCCACCCATGGTGATGCCGTCGGCTATGACGATAACCGTTTTGGGAAACTGATGGATTTTTAAATCCAGTCCGTATTCTTTACGGAAAAACGAATCGACTTTTTCGAAATGCTTCATGCTTCCCAGCCGCGCCAGCACTTTCATATCCCCGCCCGCGCAAAATCCTTTAGAACTGCTGCTGCAAAAAAGCACAAACCGGCACTGCTCATCGGCCTGTGCCTTGTCCAACAGAGTTTCGATTTGATCCAGCATTGCTTCGATCAGGCTGTTGATTGCCTTTGGTCGATTCAGAATAATGGACATACCCGATTTTAATTTTCGCGATAAAACATACTGACCGTCTGTCATTATACCTCCTGATAAATCGCACCGGCTTGATTATTTACTGATTTTTCAATTGTTATGAGATCATTGAAAACAAAATAAGTCTTTCTCAGAAAATATCATAAACCAGTGTGAATCAAGATTCTTGTTAGAGAAATAGTCAACAGAGGATAAAGGCCGTGATGAGACCGGCATAGTTCGAAAGGATATTCCATGCAAGATTCGGAAAACTACGACGGTGATCCGCTTTTTATCCCCATCGGATCACCGTCCTGAATTTTCACTTTTTCAACAAATCCCTGATTTCCATGAGCAGGGCTTGATCTTTGGTCGGAGGCGCCGGTGGAGCGTCTTTCTTACTCTTCATGATGATGCCCAGGAATTTTACAATAAAAATATATAAGGCAAGCGCAACAATCAGAAAGTTGACGATTTCACCTATAAAGAGTCCATATGGAACTTCCTTGCCGTTAATCACCCACTTCCAGGCCAGGTATCCCTGTTCACCGGGAATAAGCAAACTGATCAATGGCATGAGAATGTGCTTTACCAGTGAATCGACGATTTTGCCAAATGCCGCTCCAATGACCACACCAATGGCGAGGTCAACCACATTACCTTTCAGTGCAAAATTTTTGAATTCTTCCAGCATTGATGACATTTTAACTTTAGTTTCCATACCAGACCCCCTTTTGACGGTTTTCTCACTACACTACTGGGCTTTAGACATTTCTTCGTAAATTTTTATTTCGATTATGCCGAAAAACTTTTCATATTGTTCTTTTTCCAGCAGACGTAACATTTCCCACCCTTCTTTTGTTTTTTTCTCCGTCGTCACAAACAGAGTCAGTTCGCATTCTTTCCAGTTGAGCTGCCTCACACGCGCAGTAGTCTTCGTCCTCCAGTCGCCTGAAATGACGAAATCTGATTCGATACGACGATTCTGATAGTCGATCACAACATTGCTGCCGATTTCTTTTTCCCTGATCACTGCGGCAACCGCCCTGAGAACGGTTTTTTCTTTGGCTTCGTAAACTTTTTTATATTCGTCCGGTTGGGATATTTTCTTTGTTGCAAGATCATGTGTGCAGGATGCCAGAGCAATACCGACTAAAAGCATCATAGCCCAAAGAATTGTTTTTTTATTCATATAACCTCTTTCTGCAACGAATGACTATCGATTGTTCCCATTAATCCACCAGTCGCTTTTGTCTTTAAACCACCAGTTTGATGAATCCGTCTGGAGAATCTCATCCGCAAGCTTTTTGCCTTCCTCCGTGACTAGACGCTGTAAAGCGTATTTGATCCATTCTTCTGAATATTTATTGCCCAAATCGCCATACTCCTTAAGTTGCAGGATCAGAGCCAGTTGATCGGCATCGCGTACGATTCGGGCCTCCGCGGTTTCCTTATCGTTAAACTCATCAATAGCCCGACGAATATCCTCGCCAAAAAGAAGACCTTCTGTCAGCTCGCGGACGGCCTTTTCTTCATCCACGGTCACATACTTTTTATTGACGTAGTTCATGTCGCCCGTGCGCGCTTCCGGAAGATCATGGAGAATACACATTTTCAATATGCGAAATTCATCCAGCTGCGGGTTGAGTTTACACAGGCAGTATCCGACAAAAACCGTTCGCAGGATATGCTCTGCGACTGATTCCCTGCCGCTTCCCAGAAACTGGTAACCGCTGCGCGGCGTCTTGCAGAGCATTCCTACCTCAAACAATAAATCAGCGATATTTTTCATTTCAGCTTCTTTTCAACACTTTGATGCGGTTTGTCATCATTTCCGAAATTTTTCGGATTTGCATTTGAACGGATGCAATGCTGTCAGGTCTGGAATTTTCAATTTTATCCAGTTGTTCTTTCCAGTGCTCCAGAAGTGCGATCTCGTTTTCCCTCATTTTTTTTTCAAATCGCTCCTGATACTCTTTAATAAAGGCGGCAGAAGATGAATCCATGGTCGCCATTTTTTTATCCTCCTTGCTTGATATTCCTGAAATGATTGCGGGGTATTATATCATTCACGAACAAACATGCAACAAACATTTGCTAACAAACATTTGTTAAATGATAATTTGACAGTACGGTTTAAATACTATAAGAAAGCGCCACTATAAATAATTATGGCGTGAAGGGTTCATGAGCTGCAAACCAAATTCAGATGATATCGCCGGCGGTCAGGCTATTCTAGAAGGCGTAATGATGCGCCACGGCACAAAAATCGCCGCTGCGGTAAGAAAACCGGACAAGGAAATCGTTATCCAGGAACGTGACTACGTTCCACTGACCAAGCGATATAAACCGTTGGGCTGGATGTTTATCCGTGGCACCATCAGTTTGTTCGAAATGATGATCATTGGTATTCAGTGTCTGATGTTTTCGGCGGAGGTTGCCCTGTCCGAGGAAGAAAAAAAACCTCAGGGCTGGGAAATGTATGTCTCATTAATCATCAGCTTTTCCATAGCGATTTTTTTCTTTGTCGTTGTGCCTGCTTTCTTCTTTACCAAGATTAAAATATATATAGACAGTCTGATCCTGTTGAACATTCTGGAAGGTTGTGTGCGCCTTGGCATCTTTCTCTGTTTTCTCTGCGCCACACTTCTTATGACGGATATGAGACGTGTTTATATGTATCATGGAGCAGAACATAAAACCGTCTTCGCCTGGGAGGACGGCCAGGATCTGACCATCGAAAATGTCAGAAAATACTCTACTCGACATCCTCGCTGCGGCACCAGTTTTATTCTTTTTGTAATGATAGTTTCCATCCTGGTTTTTTCCCTGCTGGGAAGACCGGACTTTTTACACCGGGTCATTTATAAAATCCTGCTGATGCCTGTTATAGCCGGCATTTCCTATGAAGCCATCCGTTTCACCGGTAAACACAAACGCTTCAAACTAGTGCAGATTTTAAGCTGGCCGGGCCTGGCTTTGCAACGGATTACCACCAGGGAGCCGGACGATGATCAAATTGAAGTCGCCATCGCTGCAATGAAAAAAGTCGTCTGATTTTTTGCAGAGTCTAACAACTCATGCTTCTGCCACTCATGTTCAGCAACGGGTTTCAGCCTGATAACCATTGACTTTTCCAAATAGTTAAAGTAATGAATCTTATTTGTTTGATTCATTATTTCGCTTTCGGGGGCATTCGACGATGCAAAAGACCTTTACGAGGTTTTTAATTTTCTGTTTTTTTTCAACCTTGTTTTTTTCTTCAACGGCTCTGGCCATTCAGGAAGACACTGCACAGATTACGTTCAGCAAAAATGCTGCTTCCAAAAAAAATGTTCATCTTTACACCGTTCAGCAGGGAGAAATGCTTTCCGCGATTATCCGAAAATTGCCCGGCATCACGGAAAAAGATATTCCCCGATATTACCAGATGATCAAAGAGCTTAATCCAGGAATCAGTAATCTGGACAGACTATATGCAGGACAAAAGATTTTGCTCCCCGGAAAAGGCCAGAATGAATCTGAAATCGAACAATCCGGTTCACCGTCCGGAGCCAATGCTCAGGACAGCTCCGATACACGCGCTTATCGGATTAAAAGAGGTGACAGCCTTATCCACATTGTACACCACGAACTTCAAATAAAGTCCCGTACTCAAAAAACTCTGCTTTTAATCAAGTCCCTGAATCCCGGCATCAAGAATGTAGATAAGATTTATGCTGGTCAGACAATTCGTCTTCCGGAAAGGCAGGGCATCATAAAAGCAGTTCAGAGAGTTCACGAAACTCCTGCCGCCAAATTTACCTCCGTCCAGACAGCAACTCCATCTGAAGAAAAAGATTCCATTGCTTTGCCTTCGCAGGAAGAGTCCGCCGTCCAGGAGGTAAAAACCGACGAGGCTAAAGAATCCATTGTTTTACCTCCTGCTGCACGTCTGGCGGTTATGAAACAGATCATCACCGAACTGAACGGCAACATGATCACGAGCGGAAACTATTATCTGCCGGTTTCCCGAACGGAGCAACTTACCATTGACTGTTCCATCATCCCTGTTGTGGAACTGGACGATCGAACAACAATCTTTCTGGATCTGGATAACCGATCAAGCAATAATTTAAAAAAAATGATCGCCGATCACTGGAGCAATTATCAGTTAATAAAAATTGACAAAAAAGACGACATTATCGTTATGTTGAAAAAAATATTCAGCAACAGCAAAACATACGAAATCATGAAAGCGCAAAGACCTCTTGCGATAGGATCAACACCTTCTTTGGAGGTAATGGTGGACTGGGTCATCGCCAAGAAAGGCCGCCCAGTGTCTTCCTCTAAAACACAGGGGCTGCGGATCGTTTATGAAAACAACCCTCTGTTGCCCAAAGCCCTTGTGAATGCCGCACGCACCAATTCCGTGGTCATTACGGAAATATCGCCTGAAAAAGGTCTTGTTGCCAAACCGGATGAGATCTATTCTCTTCCACCTTTAACCGTTTTACCGAAATCCTCCGCAAGGGAATTTTGCCATGCGCTTACCGCTTATTTGAAAATTGAGGGAGAAAAGGATGCTGATGTTCAGGTCTTTAATCTTGAGCGGGATGGATTCAATCTTTCCATAAAAGCGGATATGATCGTAACTCGTGGAGAAAGGAAAACGGTCATCTTTTGCCGCAACCTTCCCCCTCAATTCGTCACGATTCTCCAAAAAGCCGGGAATGAACTAATTTTTCTTTCCGATCAGGATGATCCTGTTAAAAACATGGAAAAAATTCTGCGTGGATTTCAATTCGTCTTTACCTCCGGTTATTTCACATTCTCAGGACCGGATAAGAATCAGCCGCCCTACACTGTAGGATTCAACGGAACCAAGATCAGAATGGATAAAGATGTTTACGTGGTGAATTTTGACTTCAACCAGGATGTACGGGGACTTCTACAGGAAACCTGGTCGGCTAACATCGTACGGTATTAAACATTGAGTAATTTCAAAATCATCAGGCGCCGCGGTGCTCTCATTCCACGGCGCTTTTAATTTTTCGACAGGTTTATCAAGCATGCTCAAAGCAATTTCTCTCTTATCCGGCGGATTGGACAGCATTTTAGCCGTCAAACTGGTGCAAAAACAAAACATCGACGTGACCGGCTTGACCTTCACAACGCCCTTTTTCAGCGCCGACAAAGCACGGGCCGCCGCGCACCAAATTGATCTCCCACTGATCACAGAAGACATTACCGTTGAACATTTGCAAATGCTCAAAGCACCCCGTTATGGTTTTGGCAAGAATATGAATCCCTGCATTGATTGTCATGCTCTGATGCTCAAAATCGCAGGACGGAAAATGGAAGAAACTGGTGCCGACTTTCTCATCACCGGCGAAGTTCTGGGACAGCGTCCGATGTCGCAAACCAAACAGTCACTTTACATTGTCGCGAAGAATTCAGGTTACGCCGACTATATTCTCAGGCCGCTTTCGGCGCAGTTACTTGAACCGATCAAGGCAGAGCGGGAAGGAAAAGTCGATCGTTCAAAACTTCTAAGTATTTCCGGACGCGGGCGCAAAGACCAGATGCGTCTTGCCACGGAATTCAGTATTACAGAGTACCCGCCGCCTGCCGGTGGTTGTCTGCTGACCGATCCGATGTTCGCCCGTCGCCTCCGCGACCTCATGGAACATGGTGGAGACCGGCAAATCCGCGATTACGAACTTCTGAAGTACGGTCGACATTTTCGTAGCGATAGCGGCGAGAAAATTATTGTCGGAAGACACAACGCCGACAACAATTCCATTATGAACCTGACCATTGCAGAGGATCTGGTTTTTCACATGGCAAGCCATCCGGGCCCCTGTGTGCTTGTGCCTTATGGCAGCGGATCGTCGAAAGCGTTCGCCGCCGCGTTATGTGTCCGTTATTCCGATGCTCCGGATGATCGTGAAGCTGACGTAATCTGCGACTTCCAGGGACGTACTTCCACTCTAAAAAGCAAAGCGGCTTCAAAAGAGGACTGCACTAAGTCGATTCTTTAGAGCGTTTTTCCCTTCCTGCCGTATGTTGCGGACGCAGAAGATCGTACACGGTTTTCACCGGATTGAAAACGGCAAGGGGCAATTCTACAAATACCGTGTTCCAGTAAGCCATGCTCCCGTTCCAGAGTCCCGGCAATTCCTGCGCCAGAAGATTCCTTCCTTTCTCCGTTTTGGCACTGATCAGATAAGCCTCCCTGTCCACAAATTTATTCAAATCAAATTTTTCCCCCCGATAATTTTTGATGCAGCATACCATATCCACTGGATTGAAATATTTCGCGCCGTGCCAGATATTCTTTTGTCCTGAATCTTTCATGTTCACATGTCCCGATTCCACGATCTGCAACGACTGCGTACCATCTTTCTGATCAACCCAGAAAGGACCACCGCCCGGTTCACCTTCATTGCGCACCATTCCGCAGACTCGCAAAGGACGATTCAGAAAAGAGATGATTTTTTTCTTTTTTTGCGAAGGCGTCATTCGATCATAATCCGGCGGAAAAACAACATTAAGCGTTTTATGACAGAATGCTGAACAGGAATCGATTTCCTCTGCCGCCACCCTGCTTTTGTTCATCTCTCTCAGCATGGCAAAAATATTCTGCTGAATACTTAACGCCAGCCCTCCCAGCATCTTTTTATAAGGAAGAATCTTATTCAGGTAGTTATCCGGAACGATATTGTCGATATTTTTAACAAAGATAAAATCGGCATCCAGTGATTCAAGATTTTGCAGGAGTGCTCCGTGACCTCCGGGACGAAACACCAGGCAACCGGCACTGTCCCGGAAAGGAGTCAGATCTTCATTGACGGCAATGATGTTTGTTGAGGGCGATTGCACGGAATGATCAATTTTAATCCGAACCTGAAACTGATCATCATACTTGCTCTTTACTTCTCGAATCTTCGCCTTTACTTTTTCAATATGCTCCTCCGAAAGTGTCACATGCAGACGGCATCGTCTGTCGGCATCACAAATATAGCTTGCCGCTTCGACCAGGTGCTCCTCCAGAGCGGTTCTTATATTTCCTTCGTAATAGGCATGAAAATGAATCAGGGCCTTGGGAAGCCAGCCGTAATGCAGACCTTCGTCCGTCAATATGTATTCCAGAAGGCTGGAAATATTTTTTTGTTGCAGATAACGACCGGCCGTTCGGTCCTGCTTTATCATTGAAAAAAAGGGCATTCTTTTCAGGTCCATGAGAAATAACCGGTCGGACTGTCTGTCGCCGAAACTTCCCTTCTCGGCAGCCGAGAACCAACTGGCAAACATTCGGCTGGCCGCTCCCGATGCTGGAATGAACTTCAGAAGCTTGTACCCGGCGGCTTCGGCTTCATACTTAGCAATTAATTTTCTTCTCTGCGCAGATTTTATGGGTAAAATACCATCCCCGGGCATACATGGCCGGTCGAGTTTTAAATAACTGGGGCCTTTGGCGTAAACCATCAGTTGTTTTTCCACATCCCGGGTCGTCAATCCCAGTGCCTTAATCAGCCTTACATCCTTTTTCGTAAAAATTGTTTCTTTCTTCATTTTTCCATTATGCCCATTATTCCATATAAACTGAAATATTTTGAAATGTTATCTACACCAATCCCTCTTTAAAATCAAAAAGAAATCAAACATGCCTTTACCTCATTCTCCTTTGTCCTTGAATCCTGTGTTACGTTCTTTGAATCTTCGTTTTCACTTCCATCTTGACGCAACTTTTCTTTTCAAGTAGTAGTTTTGCACCATTCTTTCAGGGAGTGACAACATGAAAAACAATATTCTTTTCCAATGGATTCCGGTTTTTATTTTCATCATCACTTTAAGTTTCATATCCCCGATTGGGGCTGCCGAGACGATCAAGATCGGAATCGCCGGCTCTCATACGGGCGACCTGGCTTCTTACGGCATTCCCACGGTGAAAGCCGCGGAACTGGTTGTCAAGGATGTTAACGCCAGGGGTGGTGTCCTCGGAAGAAAAGTCGAGCTCGTCGTAGAAGACGAAGCCTGCAAACCTGAACTGGCCACCAATGTCGCCACAAAGCTTGTCTCGCAGAAAGTAACCGCCGTCATCGGTCACATCTGCAGCGGTGCCACCAAGGCGGCTCTGCGCACCTATAAAGATGCCAACATTATTGTCATATCGCCTTCCGCAACCAGTCCGGAGCTGACTCTGTCCGGTCAATACCCGAATTTCTTCAGAACGATAGGATCGGACGCCATGCAAGCCAGACTCGTGGCCGATTTCGCGCTCAACTCTCTGAGATTTACCAAATTCGCCGTCATTCATGACAAGGGCGATTACGGCAAGGGATTTGCCGAATATGCAAGAAAATATCTCGAGGAATCAAAAAAGGCTCAGGTAAAACTTTATGAAGGCGTTACCCCCGGCGCGGTAGATTATTCAGCGATTGTCCAGAAAATCAAATACGCCAACGTTGATGCTGTTATTTACGGCGGCTATCATCCGGAAGCCGCATCCATCATTGGACAAATGCGCAAAAAAGGAATGAAAACCGTCTTTATTTCAGACGACGGTGTCAAAGACCAGACCTTCATCAAAGTCGCCGCCGCATCCGCAGAAGGTGTTTATGCCTCCGGGCCGAAAGACACTACCAGAAATCCGCTGGCAATTGCCGCCATCCGGGAACATAAAAAGACATATGGAACAGAACCGGGCGCTTTTTATTTGAATGCATACAGCGCTGTCCTTGCTGTTTTAAATGCCATCGATAAGGCGAAATCCACCGAGACGAAGTCCGTAACGAAAGTGATGCGCACCCACCTGGCGGATACCCCTCTGGGAAAAATCAAATTCAACAATCAGGGCGACGCCATTGGCGTGGACTTTTCGATGTATCAGGTGAAAAACGGGATATACGTGGAATTGAAATAAATGCAGGGAACGGTCACGACCGTTTTCTGCACCAGGCCGGAAACAATGAATTTTTTTTGGGACTTAATACTGGGAGGGATTACTCGCGGCAGCATTTATGCTTTGATCGCCCTGGGCTATACGATGGTTTACGGCATTCTGCAGCTCATCAACTTCGCCCACGGAGAAATCTACATGATTGCCGCATTTACAGCTCTCATTTTTTCTTCCATCCTGGCCATGAAGGGACTCACCGGCCTGTCGGTATTGATTCTTGCCGGCGTCGTTGCCATTGTGTATGCCTCGGCCTACGGCTTCACAGTTGAAAAAATCGCCTATAAACCATTGCGTCAGGCGTCTCGCCTTTCTCCGCTAATCAGCGCCATCGGCATGTCCATCTTTCTGCAAAACTATGTAATGCTGGCCCAGACATCCGATTTCCTTCCCTTCCCCAACCTGTTGCCGAAGCCTGCATTCCTGGACGGCATCAGTTCCTGGATCGGCCCGTCCGACTTTATCATCATTGTCACATCGGCTGTTGTGATGATTGGACTTACCCTGCTTTTGAAATTCACCAAAATGGGCCGGGCCATGCGCGCTACGGCTCAGGATCAGGATATGGCGCTTCTGGTCGGCGTAAATGTCAACCGGATCATTTCCCGGACATTCATCATCGGGTCAGCTCTTGCCGCCGCAGGCGGCATACTGATTGCCTCGCATGTCGGACGCATCAATTTTTACATCGGTTTCAATGCAGGTATTAAAGCCTTTACGGCCGCGGTTCTTGGCGGCATCGGCAGTATTCCCGGCGCCATGCTGGGAGGCCTTGTGCTGGGACTAGCCGAAAGTTTCGGTACAGGCTACATCTCCAGCGATTATGAATCCGTTTTTGCTTTTGCGCTTCTGATCCTGATTTTGATTTTCAAACCTGACGGCATTCTGGGACGATCCTCCCAGCAGAAAGTTTAGGAGGATGCCATGAAGTTTGCTGAAGAATTGAAGCGCTCCATCATCATCGCCCTTTGGTTCATTTTACTGACTTTGCCGATCATGGTCATCAAGGTCAATACTGTTGAAAACATTGTGGTATGGCGCTGCATGAATATTGCCGGAGTTGGTCTGTGTGTATTTTTGCTCTCATTGCTGTGGCAGTTATTCCTGCAAAGAAAATCGACAACAGCACAGACCTCGACAGGCAGACCGTCATTCCTTTATCATCTTATTGACGAACCGAAACTCCATCGCCCTGCTCTGATAATAGTCGGTGTTTTTACACTCGTCTTTCCATTTGTTTTCTCTCATTATCAGATCAACGTCATGACGACCGCACTGATCTATGTCATGCTGGGACTGGGATTAAATCTGGAAGTGGGACTCGCGGGACTTCTGGATCTCGGCTACGTCGCCTTTTACGCGGTAGGTGCCTACAGTTACGCATTACTGAACTATCACTTCGGTCTGGGTTTTTGGATTCTCCTGCCGGTAGGAGCGCTTCTGGCCGCTATCTTCGGCATCCTGATCGGCTTCCCGGTTTTACGTTTGCGGGGCGATTATCTGGCCATTGTTACGCTGGCTTTTGCAGAAATCATCCGTCTGGTGCTGGAAAACTGGAATTCTTTTTCCTTTGGCCCCAGCGGCATCTCCAACATTCCGCGTCCGGGATTTTTCGGAATAATACTCACACCGGAGCAATCTGGCATTTATATGTACTTTCTGCTGGTCGCGCTTTGCGCGCTGACAATCTTTGTCACGTATCGCCTCCAGCATTCCCGCATCGGTCGAGCCTGGGTGGCGCTTCGCGAAGATGAACTGGCATGCGAAGCAATGGGGATTGATAAAACCAGAGCCAAACTTGCTGCCTTTGCTCTGGGTGCAACCTGGGCCGGCATGGCGGGCGTCCTGTTCGCCGCCAAGACCACTTTCATCAATCCGGCAAGTTTCACATTTATGGAATCGGCCATGATTCTTTCCATTGTCGTCCTCGGCGGCATGGGATCAATCCCCGGCATCATCATTGCGGCACTGGCTATCATCCTGATTCCCGAATACATGCGGTTTCTGGGGGACTACCGGATGCTTCTGTTCGGCGCGGCCTTGATTCTCATGATGATTTTCCGTCCCGGCGGACTTCTGGCCGACCGGCGCAAACAATATGAATTTCATCAGACAAATGAGAAACAAAAATTGTGAATGAGCGATCCATGGAAAATATCCTTGAAGTGAAAAATCTCACCATGAACTTCGGCGGACTGCGGGCGCTGGATAATGTCAGCCTCCACATCCGTCCGGGTGAAATTGCCGCGCTCATCGGACCCAATGGCGCCGGCAAAACGACACTGTTTAACTGTCTCACCGGCATATACAAGCCAACGGCAGGGGATGTTCTGCTGAAGGGTCCGGACAGCAAAATAAGGCCGCTCAACGGATTGAAAATCAATGCCATTACAAAGCTGGGCGTAGCCAGAACCTTCCAGAACATCCGACTTTTCGGCGGCATGACCGTTTTGGAAAATGTCATGATCGGACGCCATGGCCGTTCACAGTCTGGCATTCTCGGCGCCATTTTCCGCCCACCGTCTGCACGTCATGAAGAGAAATCCATCGTCGACAAAAGCTATTCTCTTCTCGAATACATTGGTCTGACGCAACTGGTAAACGAACTGGCTAAAAATCTTCCATACGGAGCGCAGCGCCGCCTGGAAATTGCGCGCGCCCTGGCTACGGAACCACGGCTGCTTCTACTGGATGAGCCGGCCGCAGGTATGAATCCGCAGGAAACCAATGAACTGGATTCCCTGATTTCCCAATTGCAGAAGGATTTTTCACTTTCCATCCTGCTCATTGAACATGACATGAAACTGGTCATGAATCTGGCGCAGAATATCTTTGTGCTCGACTACGGAGAGGAAATCGCCAGGGGAACGCCGCAGGAAATCCGCTGCAACCCGCTGGTTATCAAAGCCTATCTTGGAGAGGACACCGATGCTGAAGCTCGTTGATGTCGAAACCTGCTACGGAAACATCCGCGCGCTTAAAGGAGTATCACTTTCTGTCGCTCCCGGTGAAATTGTCGCGCTCATCGGCTCTAACGGCGCAGGAAAATCCACAACCCTGATGTCCATCTCCGGCATTACACCGTCTCGCAACGGACAAATCCTTTTCGACGGCCAGTCCATCGAAAAAACTCAACCGGATAAAATCGTGGCCATGGGCATCTGCCAGGTGCCCGAGGGGCGGCGAATCTTTCCGAAACTTAGTGTTCTGGAAAACCTTGAAATGGGCGCTTTTTTACGCAGCGACCATCCGGAAATAAGAAAAGATCTGGCCTATATCTATGAGCTTTTTCCCATTCTTTATCGCCGACGGCATCAGCAGGGCGGCACTCTTTCCGGAGGCGAACAGCAGATGCTGGCCATCTCTCGCGCGCTGATGGCCCGACCGAAGCTGCTTTTGCTGGACGAACCCTCCCTGGGTTTGTCCCCTTTGATGACCAAAACGATTTTTTCAATGCTTTTTAGAATTAATACGGAACACCGCACCACCATTTTTCTTGTAGAGCAAAACGCCTTCATGGCTCTCAGACTGGCCCACCGCGCCTATGTTCTGGAAAATGGTGCCATCACGATGGAAGGCAAAGCCTCCGATCTCCTGCATGATGAGAATGTAAAGAAGGCCTATCTGGGAATTTGAGAATGATCCTAACCATGGCGTATTAAAATAAGAGGTATCCCTGCACCAGCAGATACTGTCCGACCAGGTAAAACCCCATGGTGAACAGCCATTCGAGTGGAATCTTTCTCTCAAATCTATTACAGGCATTATCGTCACTTTTTGTCTTTAGCGTTCGGCTTTCTCCAGATCTTTTTCCGCATTCCGCATAAAAGAGGCCGTAAGGTAATCCAGCGTTTTGGGCAGCGTCAGCTCCATGCTGAAAAATATTTGCAGACGGATGTCCAGACAAACCGGTTCGCAGCGTAAAAGATGACCGCCTGCGGTAAAGTCACTGTTGATAAAATGGAAATGGAATCCCGGAACACTGACTGAAGGAACAAACGGCGGTGTATAAAATCCGACCAGATGTCCCTCGACATCCCTGAAATGCCTGATTTTCTGGTGTGCCGTCGCTTCCGATAACGGCTGATAGTTGTCTGTTCTCGGAACGGAACGGGTCTCGATCGCAGTAAATTTTCCTTTCATGTGAATTGCATAAAACATATTGTCCGACGGCAGCGTGAGTTTGAGATGTCTTTCAAATGATGCATACGACATCGGTGCCGCTATTGCTTCTTCCAGAAAAGGTTTGAAATGGCACATGGTGGCAAATGGCGTTTTCATATCGTCTTCCACGGGCCGGGCATCTCCATGCAGGTCGAGTTGATAGAAATGGCCTCCCAGTGCAATCATTTCGCCGTCAAGATTGTTGAACGTACCGATGCCGAAATCACCTTTGACCTTCAATGTGTCTATGGTAATGTCGTCACGGTAAAGACCTTCCACAATGGCGTTGATGGGGCTGCTGATATACAGACTGGTATGCATAGTCCGCTCCGTTTCTGATTCAATTTCCCTTTTGCTTTTTCTTTACCAATAACACAATGATCGGAAAAACGATATACTGGAGAATAAATTGACAATCATTTTCCTTTTTGCCTATAATGATCGCAAACAAAACGGCCATCAAATCCAGGGGGATGATTTTTGAACACATTAATGAACAGATTCGTCACGGGCAGTCTTTTGTTCCTGGTTATCGTATTATTACCGTCTTCAGGCCAGGCGCAGACGAAAGCCCCGTTCTCCATCGGTCAGTCCCTTCTGGATGCGATTAGAATCACGGAGCCAGTGTCATTTTGTGGAGAGCCCGTGCCTCTTTCCGATCCGGATGTAAAAGAACGCTTGGAAAGAGAAATGCTCGTCTCTCTGGACAACAGTGACGATATTATATTGTGGCTTAAACGCGCTAATCGCTACTTCCCCGAAATAGAAAAAATTCTAAAAACCAATTCGCTGCCGGACGATCTCAAATACATCACAATCGCGGAAAGCTCTCTCAGACCTCTGGCCTTCTCCAATAAAGGTGCTGTGGGATACTGGCAGTTTATCGAAGGAACAGGGACCAAATACGGTCTCCTGATCAATACGGATCTTGATGAAAGAAGAAACGTCTTTCGGGCAACGCAGGCCGCAACCCGTTACCTGAAAGATCTGTATACGATCTTTGGATCCTGGACACTGGCCGCTGCCGCCTACAACATGGGCGAAGACGGGCTCAGGGCTGAAATCATGGTTCAGAAGGTGAATAATTATTATAATCTTTATTTGAACCAGGAAACGCAGAGATATGTATTCCGGATTCTTGCGGCAAAGATCATCATGTCCAATCCGGCCAGATTTGGTTATTCCCTTTCCAAAGCCGATCTTTATCTACCCCGGCAGTTCGATATCGTCGAGATAAAAGCCAGTCAGCCCATCCCGCTGCATGTGATCGCTCAGGCAGCCAAAACACAATTCAAATCAATCAAAGATCTGAATCCTCAGCTTAAGTACTATCATCTTCCGGCCGGCACTCAGCAGATCAACATTCCTAAAGGATCGTCCGTCGGTTTTCCTGAACGATACGACAAGCTCGTTTCGGGCTGGTTGACCTCAAAAAATAATTTTTCTTACACGGTTAAAAAAGGAGATACCCTCAGCGGCATTGCTGCCCGTTTCAATGTGCCATACAGGGCTTTGATTATCTGGAACCGCATCGGCCAGGGCAAGAGAATCAGTCCCGGTGAAAAATTGTATATTTTCTCCGATGACTTTAAAAGACTCAACTCATCCCCGAGACTTGAAAAACCGGAGACACAGGAAAAGCAGGATATCATGGACACCCCCATTGATGCCGATGCCGCTTATCCATGAGAAGATTGGCCGTCTTCTTCCCTCAACGATGCCGTTTTCTGATTTTTCTTTGCTTTTTGGGGCTTTCCTCAGTGCTGCGAGCAGGTTTTTGAAAACCATAGTCCAGCAGCTTTATGGTCTGTGCCGAACGGATTTTCGGATTTTTAGCTCCCATGACCACTGCCATTAACCTTTGCTCGCTTCTTCTGACCGTCGCAACCACATGAAATCCTGCTGCGGCTACATATCCGGTCTTGAGTCCATCCGTCCCCGGATAGTTTTTCAAAAGGTCGTTCCTGTTGCTGAATGACTCATCATGAAAGGCAAAACTCTCTATGGAGTGAAGCTTCAGCATATTCGGAAATCGTTTTAAATATTCGCGCGACAGAATGCTGATATCCCGTGCGGTTGTTTTTTGTCGTTTATCAGACAGCCCGTGGGGATTGACAAAATGGGTGTTTTTCATTCCCAGTTCTTTTGCTTTGGCGTTCATCCGGATGACAAACTGATCGACGCTGCCAGCGAAATGTTCTGCCAGAGCGACAGAAGCATCATTGGCTGAATGAATCGCCATCCCCTTCATCAGGTCCAATAATTCATATTGTCCGCCAGGTTCATAAAGCATTTTAGAACCGCTTGTACGAACCGCATTTTCACTTGCTTTCACCAGATCTGTATAAGCCGCTTTTTTTGCTTCAACATCTTCCGAGATTAAATACAGTGACATAATTTTTGTAAGGGACGCCGGTTGAATGATTTTATCAGCATGATGCTGATACAGAATCTTTCCTGTATCGAGGTCCAACAGAATTGCCGCTTTAACGACAGGCATATCCATTTTCCTGCTCGCTGCGAATATTCCGGATGGAATCATGAGCAGGCATAATAGAATTAATATTGTCTTTTTCAAACTCCCCGGATTATCCTCTCGTCGTTTCCATGCATGATAGCAATTTGATCATTCAAATTCAATGATTTGTACTTCAGCCATAATTCTTGACATTTTACTTTTTATGCTCTAATTACTACTAAGAAAATAGTAATTGACGAGGATCATCGTGAAACTGTCAACCCGTTCCCGATATGGCGTCAGATTAATGATCGCTCTGGCCGCCGCGGGTAATGATAAATCATTGTTTTTAAAAGATATTGCCGCAAGTGAAGATATTTCCGAAAAATATCTTAGTCTGATCGTCATACCCCTGAGAGCCGCCGGGTTGATTCGTTCCATCCGAGGCGCCAGAGGTGGTTACGTTCTAGCCAAAGCTCCGAAGGATATCTCTGTATGTGATATCGTCGAGGCGGTGGAAGGAGATACCTGTCTGGTAAATTGCGTTAAAAACCCGGATATCTGCAAACGAACTCCCGTTTGCCCGAGCAGGGACATATGGACCCAGTTGACGAATACGATCAGAGAGGCCATGAGCCGTACTACACTGGCGCAACTGGTTTCCGGAAGAGAAGACGGAAATACCATCATCCGGTTAAAAGCAAAAACGGTTTCAAAAGCTGAATAAGAGTGCTGTATGGACATAATAAAAGAAATTGAAAACCTGAAAAAAGAAAAAAACGCAGTCATTCTGGCTCACAACTATCAACTGCCGGAGGTGCAGGATGTCGCCGATTTCGTCGGTGATTCTCTGGGGCTGAGTATGAAAGCGGCTAAAACCGATGCGGACATTATCGTCTTTTGCGGAGTGCATTTTATGGCGGAAACGGCAAAAATCCTGTCGCCGTCTAAAACCGTACTTCTTCCGGATCCGAAAGCAGGCTGTCCGATGGCGGATATGATTGACGCAGAGAGTCTGACGAAACTAAAGGTTCTGTACCCTGACGCCGTCACACTTTGCTATGTCAACACGTCAGCTGAAGTAAAGGCACACTGCGACTACTGTTGCACATCCGGCAACGCCCTGAAAATGGTGCAGCACATTCTCAAGACACAAAACGAAATTATTTTCGTACCGGACAAGTACCTTGCCCGATGGGTTTCGGATCAGGTGAGTCGTTCATTTATCACCTGGAACGGTTTCTGCCCCACTCACGCACGGATCCTTCCGGAAGATATTCAACGCTCCAGACGTGATCATCCGGAAGCAAAAGTCCTGGTGCATCCGGAATGCAAACCGGAACTGACGGCGATGGGTGATGTGGTTGCCTCCACAGAAAAGATGTGCCGCTTTGTTTCCGATGATCGAGCCCGGGAATTCATCATCGGCACTGAACTGGGTATCATTCACCGAATGAAAAAAGAAAATCCGGACAAGCAGTTTTATCCGGTCTCTGACCGGGCTGTCTGCCCGAACATGAAGCGGATCAACCTGGAGAAAATCCTCTGGTCGCTGGAAGATATGACTTACGAAATAACGGTGCCGCTGGAAACAGCGAATAAAGCGCGCACCTCCATTGAAAGAATGCTGGAGATTATTTAAATCATCTGTAAGGGACGGTTTGCAAACCGTCCCTTACAAGCCATCAGAATGAACATTATGAAAAAAGACACTTTAGGAATTGTACATACACATCATTATACATTTGCCGGACCACCACACCCGCTTCAACTGCAATCGGGCAGAACATTGGGACCGGTCACACTGGCTTATGAGACCTACGGGAAGCTCAACGCCGGTAAATCCAACGCCATTCTAGTCTGCCATGCGCTCTCCGGTGATGCGCATGCCGCAGGGCTTTCCGCTGAAGACAAAACGCCCGGCTGGTGGGATGATCTCATCGGCCCGGGAAAAGCGCTCGATACGCATCAATATTTTGTCATCTGCTCCAATGTGATTGGCGGCTGCAAAGGCAGCACCGGCCCTTCTTCCATCAACCCGGAAACGGGCAAACCTTATGCGCTGGATTTTCCGTTAATCACGGTTGCCGACATGGTGGAAGCACAGCGACACCTGATCGATCATGTGGGCGTTGAAAAGCTCCTGTGCGTTGTCGGCGGCTCCATGGGAGGCATGCAGGCGCTTCAGTGGGCGTCGTCCTATCCTGAACGCGTGCTATCCGTCATCCCTGTTGCCACTGCGCTCAAGCATTCTCCGCAACAGATCGCGTTTAACGAAGTAATCCGCCAATCCATCATGGCAGACCCGGCCTGGCGTAAAGGCTACTACTACGAACACGGACAACCGGAAAACGGCCTGGCCGTAGCGCGTATGATCGGGCACATCACGTTCATGAGCGATCAGTCCATGGAGGATAAATTTTCCCGGCGCCTGAAAAATGATAACCTGAGTTTTCAGTTTACGGAAGACTTTGAAGTGGAGGGCTACCTGCGCTACCGCGGCTATAACTTTGTCAAACGTTTTGACGCCAACTCCTATCTTTACATCACCAAAGCGATGGACTACACGGACCTTTCGGGCGATCATTTTCTTCCGACAGTCAAACGAACATCCATCCGCTTTCTTGTGCTCTCTTTCAAGTCGGACTGGCTGTATCCGTCCTACCAATCGCAGGAAATTGTCCGGCTGCTCAAAAGGAAACACGCATATACCACCTATTTTGATCTTACCTCAACATACGGACACGATGCCTTCCTCATCGAGATTGAAGACGAAACAAGACTCATTAAAAACTTTCTGGCAAATCTAATCCAGAATGGATGAATAAAAGAAGATAAACATGAAACCCGACCATCAAATTATTTCAGAAATCATTCATGAAGGCGCGCATGTTCTTGACCTGGGCTGTGGTGAAGGCGATCTGCTGGCTCATCTGCGTCAGACGAAAAAAGCCCAGGTACAGGGCATCGAACTGGACGAAAACTGGATGCATGCCTGCGTGGAAAAAGGGCTCACCGTTTTGCAGGGCGACATCGAAAGCGGTCTGGTGGACTACCCCGATCACTGTTTTGATTATGTGATTCTCAACCAGATCATGCAGGAAATCAAAAAGGCGGATTTTGTTGTCCAGGAGGCGCTGCGCGTGGGGCACAAAGTCATTATCGGTTTTCCCAACTTCGCGCACATTAAGGCGCGCCTGACGCTTTTTTTCAAGGGTCGGACGCCCATCAACGAAGCGCTGCCCTACTACTGGTTCGAAACGCCCAATGTACGTTTTCTAACGATTGACGACTTTAAAGACTACTGCGCCAAGAAGAACATTACCATCGAGCAGGAGCATTACCTGGGCGCAAAAGGCAGAATCCCTTTTCTGCCCAATCTGCTTGCTCAAAACGCAATTTTTGTTCTAACTAAAAAATAAGGATGAAGGTATGGAAAAGAAGATTATCATGTCCAAAACCCTGTCTGCAGCGGGACCTTACTCGCTCGCCGTTGAAGCGGGCGGCCTCATATTTATTTCAGGTCAGATTCCCCTCAATCCGGTAACCGGTGAAATCATCACCGACATTCAAGCGGCAACACGGCAGGTTTTAACCAACCTGAAAACGCTTCTTGTCGAAAACGGACTGTCCCTGGAGAATATTGTCAAAACAACCATCTTTCTGAAAAACATATCGGACTTCACCGGGGTGAACGAAATTTACGCCGGCTTCTTCTCCGGCTCTGCACCCGCACGATCTACCGTTGAAGTCTCGGATCTCCCCAAAGGCGCCCCGCTGGAAATTGAAGCGATTGCTGTCAGGTAAATAAAATACTATGGGAAAAATTCTTTCGGTAAACATCAGCGGGAAAAAAGGCGAGAAAAAACACAATATCGGAAGTGCGCGCGCTCTGATCAATCAGGGGCTGGAAAATGACGCCCACATCGGGATGGAAATCCGGCAGATCAGCCTGCTTGCGTCCGAAAGCATCGAAAAGATCCGGCAGAAAGGTTTAAATGTCAGTTACGGCGATTTTGCCGAAAACCTGACAACAGAAGGCATTGAGCTTTTTACACTCCCCCTGGGCACAAAACTTCAGGTGGGAGGCAATGTCCTTCTTGAGGTCACCCAGATCGGTAAAACCTGTCTGGCGCCCTGCGCCATTTATCATTCGGTAGGCGATTGCGTAATGCCGAAGGAAGGTATTTTTGTCCGCGTGCTGACCGAAGGATTGGTTGCAGTGGGTGATTCTATCATCATCTTAGCTCCTCCTTCACATAAGGAAGATTAAAGGCCCAGATAGGGACGTAGCACCGCGGGAACAAAATCAGCGAGTCTGCGGGTCAGCAATCGGGAGAGTTTATTGGATAAACCATGAGGGATAAACTTGGATAATCCGAGATATAAAATCTGATTGCGCAAACCGGGAACATATCGTTCCTTGCCCCGTATAAAAGCTTTTACTCCAGCCACCGTAACTTCCTTCACATCCATGAAAGACATTTTAATGGGGATGTAGTCTGAAGGAAACCCGGCATCGTCAATCAGACGCGTCCTGGTAAAAGGCGGGTTGAGCGTCGATACCGTCACTTTACTTCCTGCGGGAAGCTCAGCCCGTACCGCCTCGGTCAGGCTCTGCGTGAAGGCCTTGGTGGCGGCATAAAGCCCAAGGGTCGGCACTGGCTGGAATGCCGAAACCGAAGAAATATTCAGAACTCCTCCATAATTGCGTTTGATCATGGCGGGAAGAAAGAGGCGGGTCATTTTGGCATAGGCAAGGCAGTTGAGCAGGATCATGCCGGACAGTCTGTCCAGAGGCATGTCCGAATACCGACCAAACCAGCAGACTCCGGCATTGTTCACCAATACGTGGGCTTCTCCCACCTGTTGTGTAATCTGCTCATGTAACTGTTCGGGACCGTTAGATCCTGTAAGGTCTGCGTAAAAGGTCCATGTCTTTATTTGAAAGGTTTTTTGAAGCTCCGCAGCCCAGTCCTCAAGATTTTTTTTCTGCTCGGGAAGATCCACCAGAATGATGTTTGCTCCCTGTCGTGCAAAACATTCCGATAATCCCTTGCCAATGCCCATGGCGGAACCTGTAACAAGCACGTTCTTCCCCTTCAGTCTTAGCCCCACTTTAATCTCCTTTTATTCATGAATCCTCTTTTGGGATCATTCATATGACTGGTTAAGCCTGCAGGATTCCCGATAACTTCACATAGCGCGCAAAATCCTCAAAGGCCTCGCTGGTCGTGTATCTGAAACGGTATCCCAGCTCCTTTTTGACCTTGGCGTTGCTCACGATCCACGGATAACGAATCATGTTCAGGCAAGGACTGGGAAACTCGGTCATAAAGGACAAACGAAGATGCCACATCAAGTTGTTCAATGGCCACAAAAGCCTAGCAGGTACTTTCAGGGGATATCCGCCGAGGATGCGGATCATTTCATCGAAGGTCATGGTTCCGTCCGCAGCCAGATTGTATATGCCTTTCTTTCTCTTTTTCAGCAGGTGGTACATGATATCCACCAGGTCATCTTCATGGATGTATTGGAAAGGCGCTGTTTTAGACGGCAGGATGCAGATCTTTTTGCAGAGATGCCGCGCCAGCGGGTTGGTGAAACCCGGCCCCACCACAAAGCATGGGCGGATTGTCGTTAGAAGGATATCAGGATGCTCCTTCTCGAAGTCCTTCATCCACACCTCAATTTCCTTTTTGTTTTTGGCATAAGTGAAATCGTCGTTACCCCTCAGCGGACTTTCCTCGACCAGGTATTCGGGATTATCAGGATGAAACCCGTAAGCGGTACTTGAAGAACAATCGAGAATCTGCCCAACGCCATGGGCAGCGGCTGTCTTCAGGACATTTTTTGTACCATTCACATTGATGTCTTCCATCAGGATCTTGTCGTGGATAGGCGGCAGGATATAAGCGGTGTGAATCACACAGTCTATCCTCTCGCCACTGAACACCTCCTTCAGATCAGCCCTGATATCGCTTTTGATAAATGACAGCTTGGGCGAATGGAACGCGGGTGGTTTGATGTCAATCCCGCATATGCGTTCAATTTCATTTTTATTCGCAAAAAAAGATACAAGCTTTTGCCCAAAATATCCTGAAACACCGGTGATCAGAATGTTCTTCATAAAGCTGCCTTACGTAAGGTGTTCATTGATGAGAGCCAGTTTCTTGAGCGGAACCATGCCGAGGAGGGCCTGGACTTGCCTGGCGTCCCGGTAACGCTTCTCCTGACCATAATCTTTCATGTACCCGTAGCCACCCAGTAACTGAACGCCATCGGTAACGACCTCGCAGGCAAGATCATGGACGTGCAGTGCGGATGCAATGCTGATCCAGCCCCAGTCCTTGAGATTCTCGTCAATCGCCTTGCAGGTCTGAGTCACGCAAAGCTCGGCGGCCTTGGATTTGATCGCCATGTTGGACAGGAGCATCCTCACTTCCGACCAGTTGATCACCGGACGGCCGCCCTGCATTCGCTCTTTTGTATACTCGATGGCTTCCTTGAGAGAACCTCTCATTATACCGGCATTGGTAGCAGCAGCGGCCACATGCATCATTCTGGAAGCAGCCTCGAAATACTTTGCCCCCTTGCCTTCCTCACCGATGATTTGGGCGCTGACATTGTTCAGGGTAACATCAACGATGGGGCTCGCATGGAGTCCGAGACTGATGACGGGATTGCTTATCGAGACACCGCCGTCATTGAGGTTTACGAGGAAGAAGGAATAGCTTTTAGAGCCGGTGGCTCGGGCCGGGATGATTGCCCACTTCGAATAATTGCCAAGGGAGAGATAATCGAGTTTTCCCGTAAGCACGTAGCCTTTGCCGGAGGATATCGCGTTCGGCAGGATCCTCGACTGACCGGGATCCGTAAATGACGGGAAAGCGACGAGGTACTCCTGGGCAGTCTCAGCGCTTAAATAAACCTTTTCAGCTATTTCTTCTGCGCCGGCTTTCAGAATGATCTGCTGCGAGAGCGCACTCGTGAAAATGTTCAAACAATAGGAAGCGTCAACCTCTGCGACGTGGCCCAGCATCATGCAAAGGACGCTGATCCCCTGGCCGATACCGGCGTATTTTTCCGGCAACATGATACCCAGGAAACCCAATTCGTAGATCTTACGAAAACTCGTTTCGATGACATCGACATCAAGGCTCCCGTATGGATATCTGTCGTGTTCCTCGATGCTAGGCTTAAGGTCGCTCTTTGCATAGGATGTAATGAGATCCTCAAATGGCTTCAGGTCTTTGTTCAATGCAGTCAGCATAGTCTCCTCCTTCCTTATTCTTCAAAAAATGCCGCGCCGGGACTGGCTTGGGGGCTAATGAGAGATTTAAACAGGTTGATTCGATTGAGCTGGTTGGTTCCTTCATAAATCTGAAGCAGTTTGGCATCCCGCAGAACTTTTTCCGCGCCGCTGTCATGCCTGAGCCCCGCCCTTCCCATAAGCTCGAGGGCCATCTGACAGTTCCTGACTCCGAAATCCGTGCAGGAAAATTTGGCCATGGAAGCCAGGCCCGTGGTCAGATGCTGGTCTTCCGGTTTTTGCCAGTCGAGGTACCACTTGCTCATGAACCAGTTCACCATGCGCGAGTTCAGCAGGGGCGTAACGAACATTTTGAAATACATCACCGGCAGATACTTCGAATAGTAGTAGATGGGTTTCATCTGGAGAAGATTGTAGGCCCCCCGGTGCTGATTGGCCAGGTTGGACTCCATATAGGCAAGTCTGCCGAGTCTGACGTTGGCATACATTTCAGCCAGTCTGCATTGCACCCACTCATAGTCGACCATGGGTTTGCCGTCGATCTCGGTCTCATTGGCATATTTCAAGGCAATCTCAAAGGCTCCGCGCGCAGCGCCGATTCCGAATGAGCCGACCCCCGCCCGGGAAAGAGAAAAGACATAATCAATGTGACGCATGTTGATGTCGCGGGGAGACTGTTTCGTGAATGATTTTAGCAAGTCAGGGTTGAGTACCACCAGTTCGTCGGGAACAAAACAGTCCTCGAAAATGAGCACGCTGGCCGGGCAGGCCCTCTGTCCCATTTTATTCTCGTGTCTGCCGAAGGAAAATCCTTTCATGCCTGTCCTCACCATCAGAGCCACCTTGGTATCAGCGCCCCTTTTCAGGTCGCCATAGGCATAGACTGTATGCCACGTTGAAAGATGCCCGTTGGAGATGAATACCTTGCTGCCATTGAGGATATAGCCGCCATCGACCTTCCTGGCATGACATACGAGCCTGCCTCTTGCTTCCAGATCCACCTCCTCAACATCGGTACCCGCCGCAGGCTCGGTGATAGCATAAGAAATGAGGCATGGATTGCCGGTCTCCTCGCCGGCAACAACATCGCCCAATACCTTCTTCATAATCCTTGTGTTGCCTAACATCATGACTGCCGCCATGCCAAGATAATGCACGCCAATCAAATTCGCAAAACCAAGGCAGACCGATCCGACCTCCTCATTGAAAAATGACAGGGAAGGCATGTTGTACCCCTTGCCGCCAAACATCTTCGGTATCCACAAAGTGTAAAGGCCCCATTCATTCGCTTTCCGAACAACTTCCGCGGGAATGTAGTCCAGGTCTTCATGGGTTTTCCGGTCGAGATCTAGATACAGAGGCCGTACCACTTCTTCTTTGAACTTGCGTGCCAGAGCGACCACCTCCTCGGTTTCCTTGATCATGGCCTTGGGCATCCGCGGCCCGTAATACATCGAAAGTGTATTGTCTTCGAACCGGGGAAACTGAGATATGAATGATTTTACCTCTGATCTCTTCAACATAGGTTCTCCTTTCCCAATCATCGTATTTTCTTTAAATTTGTCTGGCTCATTGAAAAAGGGTCCGGTTGACCGTCATGGACCACCGGGCGCCGATTATCTCCTGTTATCCAAGAGAAATGATATTAGGCGCATTGGGCCGGAATTCCTCCCGCAGGAGTCTGTCCAGGTTCTTCTCCGACGCGGTTTTGGGAATCTCGGACACGATCTGAAGATAGGAAGGAATTGAATTTTTCTCCAAGATCTTCCCCAGTTCCACGGATATTCTCTTTGCATCAATGGCCCCGTTTCCATTGGCGGGTACAATGGCCGCCACAATGTCACTCTCTCCGGGTGCGCCGGTGCTGGCAGGAATGCCATAGACACAGACATCGTTCACTTCGGGAAGATCGGCCAGGGCCTTCTCGACATATTCGGGTAAAATGAAATCGCCGTGACGGCGAAGCCCGCCGCCTTTGCGGAAATCAAAATACAACCAGCCGTTGGCATCCCGGTGGCACATATCGCCCGTGCGCAACCAGCCGCCGCGCGTCTTCGCCTCTGAGGCATCCTTTTTGCCATGGTATTCCACTTCCTCTTTTTTGGCGCCAACCATCCGGCAGATCAATTCTCCAATTTCACCCGGTTTGCACTCCGTGTCGTCTTGATGAACGACTTTCATCTCCATGATTCCTTCAATCGGTTTGCCGAATGATCCGAGGGGGCCGGTGCCGGGTTCATTGTGGGCAAATCCTCCCTCCACGGCGCCATACCATTCGTGAATCTTGACATTGAAGCGCTCTTCAAAATCTTTCCAGATCGGCAGAGGCGTGCCGGCGCTGAGCACCTTGCGGACCGGATTATCCCCGTCGCTTTCCTTTTTCTTTTCACTGTAGATACCCATCATCATGCCGCCCAGGAGTGAAAAGCTGGTCACACCATACTTGCGGCAGATGTCCCACAAACGGCTCTTGGTAAATGAACGACTGACAACAGCAGACATACCGAGAAGAAGGGCCGGGCTCAAAGTCACAGACTGGGCGTTGCCGTGGGTCATGGAAAGTCCCGTGTACAGAACATCATCGTTGTTGTATTGCCAGATGAGCTGGGCAAGCAGTTTGAACATGGAAAGACGGTTGGACTTGACGACGACGCCCTTGGGATCCCCCGTGGTCCCTGAAGTGTAAATGATTTCGAACGGTGATTGGGGATCGCGGTTGCGGTCAGCGGGAGGATCGATCTTCGGACCATCCAGGGTGGAGGCCAGATCCGGGTACTGATCACGGCGCGGCGTTTCGAAGCCGGGTTTGTACAATATCCCGATAACTTTCACATGGGGAAATTCCGCCAGAGTTTTTTCCACTTCTCCCGCATATTCGTTGCTGAAGATGATTCCTTTGGAATTGGAATCCCGGACCTGATAGGTCAGCTTGTTTCCTTTCGACCGGGGATCGATGGGAACAATGACAGCGCCAATCAGCGAAGCTGCCATCATGCAATAAACGAATTCCGGATGATTCTTCATCACGACACTGAACCGGTCGCCGTTGCCGATGCCTGCCTTCCGGAGGGCGGATGCCAGCTTGCACCCTTTCAGAAAGATGTCCGCATAGGTAACTGTTTCATCGGGCCAATCACCATTTTCAAATGTCAACACCTTGAAATCCGGTTTCTCTTCATATTTTGCCTCTATCTCATAGGAAAATAATCCCTGTACCATTTCTCCCTGCATGCTAGCCTCCATTTAGTACGCTTAAATACTCGTTTGATATTCCGTTTTTACATCAATCGAAGTAAAGGTTTTTCAATTCATATTATTTTACTTTTCCCAGGATGTGGATGCCCATGGCCGCCTCTTCCACACCAATGTTGCCTCCACCGTTTTCCGCCAGTCCGATTCTGGCCCCTTCCACCTGCCGTTTTCCGGCATCGCCCCGGAGCTGCGTCACCAGTTCATGAATCTGGGAGAGGCCGGAAGCACCTATGGGGTGTCCCTTACACTCCAGGCCGCCACTTGTGTTGATGGGTTTTTTACCCCCAAGTTTTGTTGCCCCGGATTGGGCAAACGGTCCGCCTTCTCCCATGGGGCAAAATCCCATAGACTCTGTCTGATGGAGTTCACCCCAGGATGTCGCATCGTGCAGTTCGGCGAAGTCGATGTCTTCCGGACCAATGCCCGCCGCATCGTAAGCCTGCTTGGCCAGACGTTCTCCGATATCCGGCGCGTTGATATCACGGTCCGTGCCGGTGCCGAGAATCGAGGCCATAATCCGGACCGGCCGTGCGTTTACCAGTTTTTTCAGATATTTTTTCGAACAGATGATTGCTGCGGCAGCCCCGTCGCCGACTGGCGCGCACATCGAACGCGTCAACGGGTAGGCAACGGCCTTGTCCGCCAGAACCTCCTCCACAGTCATTGTATGCTGATACTGAGCCAGCGGATTTAGCGATCCATGAAAATGGTTCTTGGAGCAGATTACAGCCAGCTGATGCTGATTTGAGCCGAAACGGCTCATATGCCAGCGTGCACCCAGCGCATAAGCGTCCATGAAAATGCTTCGCCCTTCCCCCGGCGCCGACTGATCCTCCGGAAGCTTCACTGTGAAGGTTCTGCTCAGCTCCATGATATTGTTGATGTGCTTTTCAAAGTTGCCCACATCCATGCATGTGGCATAAGCTCCAAGGGAAAGGGACTTGTTCGGATTTGTAATTTTTTCCGAACCCATGGCGAGGGCCACATCATACATTCCAGCCCTGATCCCCGTGCAGGCCATATGCAGCGCTGTTGATCCACCCGCGCAGGCATTTTCCACATTAGTGATGGGGATTCTTCCAACTCCCATATTCCGCATAACCACCTCGCCGCGGATGGAATGCTGATTATCGAACATTCCCCAGAAGGTATTGGCAAAGAATACCGCTTCCATGTCTTCCTTCGCCAGTCCCGCGTCTTCCAAAGCCAGTTCAATGGCTTCGTGCGCCATGGTTTGCACCGTCTTATCGGGATATTTTCCAAACCGGATCATCCCGACACCGATAATGTAAATGTTTTCCATCTTATCTATCCTTTCTCCTGTTTTTAAAAATCATGGATGCCCATGATGATTTTAATCATTTCACCCAGACGACCTTGGGAAACTCTCTCTCTACAACGCAATCCATTCTCACCGCCGGGTAGCCAACCGTGATGATCTCCGCCACGGTTGCATATGGCCAGACAACACCAAGACGTTCTTTGTATTTCTTCATCTTCGGATCCATATTCAGAACGGAAGTGGCAAATCCCACGTAGCAGGTGCCCAGCCCCAGAGAATGTGCTGCCAGAACAATGTTCTGTCCGCACACGCCGGTTCCAAAAGCCATATCGGATATGTATTGCTTGTGACCGAGAATGAGGATGGCCGTAGGGGCATTGAAAAAGACGCTTTGCGGCTCTTTCCCGTACTTGGGTGTCATCAGGGCCTGAATGGCCAGCATGGGCCTCTGGTCGATGGCTTCGGGCTTCATGATGGCCAACGTATTTTTCAACAAGGTGCGGGGAAGACTTTTGCCCTGGTAGAGTTTGGAAAAGGTGTGCAGGAACTTCCTTGTTCCATCGCTGATCTCATCCATCAAAGCCCGGTCTTGAAGCACGCTGAATTTCCATCCCTGGCAGTTTCCCGCCGAAGGGGCAAAACGTCCCGCCTCCAGAATCCGGTGGATCATATCATCAGGAACCTGGTCCGGCTTATAGATTCGAGTGGATCTCCGCTGGTAGATCACCTTTTCCGTCTCGGTCAGTTGGGAGGCAATGGAACTGAATTCCGGCACCTCAGCAGCCCGGAGGGGATTGGGATACCCGCCTCCCGTTTTCCTGGGGTAATCGAATTCATAACGCCAGCGACCGTTTTCAACGGAGTAAAAATGAGGGAAACGAAGGGCCTGATTCGGGCAGACCGCTTCACAATTGCGGCAGGCCAGACAGATTTTCCCGAAATAGGGCATGCCGACAAATGATGATTTTGAACTTCCGCAGCGAATGCACCGCCTGGCTTCCACAAGGACCTGATCGGCATGAATCGGCAGATGAACCTCCGTGTCCATATTCCTGAGGCGTTCGGCAACGGACATCAGAGAACAGCTGTTGCGGGGAATTTTTTCGTATTCGTTAAAGGGCATGCCCTTGTATGAAATTTCGAGTTTCCTGCTGTCTTTGAATTGCCTGCTTTTGATATGGGCGACAATCGCGGCAGCCGCCCTGCGTCCGGCACCGATTGCCGCCGTCACCGTTGCCGGACCTGAGACGACATCTCCACCGGCAAAAACGCCTTTCATCGTGGTCGCACAGCTTCCGCCGGCCTCGATGATTCCCTTTCCGTTGATCAGACTCTCAAATCCTTCCGCCACAATGACCTGGCCGATAGCCGATATCACCGCATCAGCGGCTACAGTGAATTCACTGCCGTCAACGGGAACGGGTTGCGCCCTTCCTGATTTGTCTTTTTCTCCCGGTTTCATTTTGATGCAGGTCATGGTGAGGGATGTTTGGTTTCTCTTGATTCCGACAGGGGCGCATAGACCCTGTATGGCGATGCCTTCCTCCTGCGCCTCGGCAATCTCCGATTCATGGGCTGGCATATCTTCCAGCGACCGTCGGTAAAAAATGGTCACATTGGACCCCAGACGTCTCAATGAACGGGCCGTATCAATGGCCGTGTTGCCGCCGCCGATGACAATGACCTTTTGTCCCGGAGCATCTTTACGCCCCTGCGCGACTTTCTTCAGAAATTCCAGGCCGGAGTGAATGAGGTCTTCCTTTTCTCCGTCGATCCCGAGCTTGCCCGTGTCCTGGCAGCCAATCGCTACATAGACCGCTTTGAAATCCTTTCGGAGCTCTTCAAGCGCCACGGACCTGCCAACTTCTACATTGCATCGAATATCAACACCCAGGTCGGCGATTCTTTGGATTTCTTCATCCAGAACGGGTCTGGGTAGACGATAGGAAGGGATGGCATAGCGCAGCATCCCGCCGGGCTGAGGCCGGGATTCAAATATGGTCACGGAATATCCCGCAAGCGACAGGTGATAGGCGCAGGACAAGCCCGAAGGTCCCGACCCGATGACCGCCACTTTGTTATCGGACAATGGATTCTTTCTTTGAAAACGAAGTTCCTTTTCTATGGCATAGTCCCCGATAAACCACTCGACGCCATGGATACCCAGAGACTCGTCAACATTGCTCCGATTGCAGCCTGATTCGCAGGGATGCGGACAAACTCTTCCGGTGATGGCAGGCAGGGGATTGGCTTCCGTAATGACTTTCCACGCATCTTCAAAAGACCCGCCATGGGTGAGGAGATGAAGGTAACGCCGGACATCGATCCCGGCAGGACATTGATGCTGGCAGGCCGGTTCCTGATATTTCGACGGTTCACGATCCACCATTCCGATCGTTTGAGCGGGGCATTGTTTGACGCACATGCCGCAGCCGATACACTTGTCCTCGTCCAGGATGATGTTCCAGGGAGCACCCTTCACAGGGGGATCACTGAGATTGCTCCATTTACTGTTTGCAGCCATACGATCATGCTCCTTTCCAGCTAAAAAGATAAGCCATCCATCTCTGTTCACATGTTCATGTTGCCTCATTTTCTTGTGTATGCTTCAATATCAGGCGGGATGACTCAAAACAATATTGCCGGGGGGTCATTTCATTTGTGAGCTGCGGTCACAAAGGTGTCCGCTGTCTGGAGACCTCACTATTCCATGAAAGTTAAAATAAATTTTAGATGAATGATTAAATTGAGTTTCAAGGGTGATTTTCAGTGCGGAAAAATCATTGCCTGGCACCGGTCGATGGTCAAATTCATTGACCCGTGACCGCAAATCACAATATATATGGCCTTAAATCATATTCTCTATTACAGGAATAAATTGTATAGTAAAATGAATTCAGCAGCACGTTGCTTTATGGATGGAAAAGTTTTTAATATAGAGGCCGCATTTTAGATGAAGTAGACTCGACAATTCTTTGTTCAAGGACTCCTGGATTGTAGAAACGGTGAACACCATAAGGATGATTGCTTATGAAACAGTCTGAAGACCTCAGCAGGATTCATCTTAAATCAACGGATCGTTTGCAACTTAAGCGTTCCATCTACAGCGTGAGAATACTGGTCGATTATGCAAAGAAGTTCAACATTCCGGCTGAGGTCCTGTTGTATGGCAGCACGATCAAACCCGGCGATCTCGCTGATCCTGAGATGTTTATCACCCCTGAAGAAGAACTGAAGATCTTCAGGAGATCGATCCTGCTGATCCCTGACTCGAAACTCGGTTTGGAAATAGGCAGGCTGCACAATGCCAGCGCCATGAGCCGGGTTGCCATACCGGCCATGTTTTGTGAAACGGCCCTTGATGCATTCCGTATCATGTTCAAGTATATTGATCTCACACAGACTTATTGTCAATACGATCTTATTGTCAAAGACGATCTTGCCATCCTGAGCTGCAAGGAACTGATCGTGTTCGGAGATCTGAGGCGCTTTCTATGCGAGCGTGATTTGGCGTCAAACTATATTTTAAGCCGTACTGCACTGGGCGGTCCTTTTATTCTGAAAGGAATAACGCTGACGTATCCACGGCCTGAATACACCAGGGCATATCAGGATATGTTCAATTGCCCCATCACCTTCAATACGGACAAGTTTCAGGTTTTTTTCGACAAAAACTATTTAAACGCCCGTCTGCCTCTGGCCAATGCCCTGACCAGGGATATCTATGAAAAAGAGTGTAAACGTGCCTATGCACGCCTGCATGAAAAAAAGTCCACATTGGACAAGATACAGGAGGAACTGTTGTTTCCTCAGGCTGAGTCCCCTTGTTTCGATCAACTGGCCCGCCGGATGAACATGTCAGCGCGGACACTGAGGCGCCACCTGTCCGCCGAGGGCATATCCTACAAAAATCTATCAAATGAGATTCGGAAAAAAAAGGCTCTCGAACTGCTTACTTCAACGAGTCTGTCCATAGAAAAAATTGCAACTGAACTCGGATATCAAAATGTGGCGAATTTCTATCATGCCTTTAAACTCTGGACGGGCGCAACGCCCAGCAGCTATCGGAAGACCAAGTGACCCTGTCTTGACTTTGAACAACCTATGCAAGCGCTTGATTACTGCATGCTTGAAAAGCGATTGTTATCAAAATCATTCAGCCATCAAAATCGGATAAAGAAAATGAAATAGCCAGTGCGATCTCCTGCCCTCCATGGATCGGACGTGATTATTTTCACACCGCTCAACGGTCTGACCTCTTGCGCAAGGACCGGAATCGTGAATTTTGCAGCCGCGGCGGCTGGAATGAGCCGCCAAACCGGCCTTATCTTTGGGGTTGAAGTCTATCCGGTTTTTTTACAGGTGAAAAGCAAGACCGGTTTAATCGTTGTCCCCAGAAGAGAATCTTTTATGGCACGATTAATCTGCCTGAAATTATAAAATTTGATCAGCCGGTCAAAAGGAAATTTTCCGGCTTTATACCATCGAATCATGCGCGGGATGAATTTCTGCGGAACGGAATCTCCCGCAATCACCGACACGACTTTCCGGCCCGGGGGCGCCAAATCAGGCCCCCCGTCGCCTGTAAAATACGCCGCAGTACCACCTTTTTTCAGCACGTCAACAGCCATTTGCATGATCGTGGAACAGCCGGTGGTTTCCAGCGAATAATCGATGCCACCCGGCGCAATCTCCCGGATGGCCGCTGCAATATCGGATCTTCGGCCGTCCACGAAGTGCGTCGCACCCAGTTCCAGGGCCAGTTTCAGGCGGGATGGCCTGATGTCCACTGCTATGACAGGCGCTGCACCGATCATATGGCCGGCCATTACGGCGGAAAGCCCCACCGCGCCTGATCCGAAAACAACCATGCTTTCTTTTTTCCGTATTTTCAACTGATTCATGACAGCCCCTGCGCCCGCCTGTATACCGCATCCCAGAGGCGCCAGAAGGGAAAGAGGCAGAGTCCTGTCAACCTTGACCATGTTGCGTTCGGTAGTCAGCATGTGCGTGGCAAACGAAGACTGGCCGAAGAAATGCCCCCTCACGCCGCTTGCCGCGAATCCGTTAGTCCCGTCCGCACGCCGGAATCCGAAATTCAGATCATAAAATATCCGGCATTTTGTCGGCCGCCCGCTCCTGCAACTTGCACAGATGCCGCAGGATTGAAAAGACAGAATCACATGGTCGCCGGGGCGAAACCTCTTCACTTTACTGCCGACTTCTTCTACAATCCCGGCGCCTTCATGCCCCAGCACCTGCGGGCCGTCCGCCTCGTCCCAGTAATGCAACATACTGATGTCTGTATGGCATACACCTGTTGCCACGGTTCGTACCAGTACTTCATCATTCCGCGGATGTTCTATCCGGAGTTTTTCAATCCGGAGCGGTCCATCTTTTCGCCGCACAACCGCCGCCTGAACGCTCCTGACTTCTGAACTCTTTCTGACAGCCATCCGGCGCCTTTCTGTTCTTTTTTAACGCATTTTACCATGAACATAATTGCTTTGCATTCCGGAGATGAGGGAATATAATAAAAAAACGGTTCAACCGGTTTACCCGATTTTTTCAGGAGGCGCCTGCATGAAAGCTTTCATCGATCCGCCCAAACGCATCCCCTTTTATTTGCGCATCGGTATCTGGATATCCAAGTTGGTTACAGGACGAGACCTTCTTCCGGGAAGGCTCCTGGCCTGGTATCCTAAAACAGCCATCAGCTCCGGCATCATGGAAGTACTGGTGGCTCACAAGGATAAAACGCTTGATAAACGCATTCTCAAACTGGTCCGTATTCAAGCTTCATTCAGCGTGGCCTGCCCGTTCTGCATTGACATGAATTCTTATGACTTTGATCAGTTCGATATTACGCCTCAGGAGCTTGCAGCACTGCAGAAACAGATGAACCTTGAATCCGTCGGGACATTTTCTCCGCGTGAAATACTTGCAATGGAGTATGCCTCGCTGATTTCCAGCGCTCCTCTTTATTTTCCATCGGATTTTATCAGCCGTCTGAAAGCCCGCTTTACCGAGCGTGAAATCGTCATTCTGGCGTCAACCGTCGCTCAAGTCAACTACTGGGCCAGACTTCTTCAGGCTCTTGGTGTACCCCCCGCTGGCTTTTCAAACCAGTGCAGCATGCAAATAACTGAATAACAAGACCTGTACTTAGATATTTTTATCGTTTGTGGGCTTCATTTTTCTGTAATATGTCCATAATCGTTTATTCGGCATGAAAAACCGTACATTGCGTTTTTCTGTCTGAAAGCCAAGCCGTTTGGTAAACTTATACCACCATTCATCGAAACGCGTGGGTTGCCAGCTGCCGGCCCAATGAACCAGGAAAACAGGAGTTTGCTGAAAATAAATTCTCCCTTTATAGGCAATGCCGATTGATTCACCACCCCATTTTTCAAACTTGATATCCACGCAACCGGTCAGCCATGAAATAACCACCAGACTGGTATAACGACAATCAGAAGTTATGAAATAATAATTTAATAAAGGTTGTTCCATGCATGCTAGTTCCATATGCGGCCGGAGTTCCTCAGCAGCAGACAGTTTTTCCGTCATCATTTTCAGATTAAAGGCTGATTTTTTTGAAACAATAAATCCCGTGTTGGCTGAAAATTCGATCTGTTCCTTTGTGAGCTTATTGGTCTCAAAAATGCTGTTTTTCCAGACCCATTGCTGTAAGTTCGGATAGTTTGAATGGGATGTAATCACATCGTAATTTAGCAGAAATTGAAATACAAAATTGATATTGGCCAGAACAACCATATCGACGTCAATGTAAACGAACTCATCGAATATCCCGTCCCACATGGCTAATTTGCGATAAGCGCCACAGGTATGCTCATGAAATTTCCTGCTGATTTCATCACAAGCCTCCAGAGTCCTGGAATCATCCCAGATTGTAAACCGGTACCTCTCCGACAACGCTTTGATCTTTTGCGAATCGTCGTCAAACGGAATCATGCATAAAGCGATTTCGGGATTATAGCATCGGAAACTATTTAAGAATGCAATTGTCAATTCGAAAGTCGTATCATTGGCTAAAAAATATATTCCTCTTTTCGTCCGTTTGCTGTTGTCAATCGAGTTCATTTTTTATTCCTTGTTTGAAAATTGACTTCCTCCCGGACGATCAAAAAAAAGGAGCCATACATAACGTACAACTCCTGTTTCTGACTGGTCGGGGCGAGAGGATTTGAACCTCCGGCATCTTGGTCCCAAACCAAGCGCGCTACCAGGCTGCGCTACGCCCCGAATGATAATTCTATTTTCCACACAGATGGCTTTTCAGTTGTGCAAAAGCCTGTCCGCGGTGACTGATTTTGTTTTTAATCTCCGGCGGTAATTCCGCCGCCGTTTTATCCGACTGCGGATCCAGAAAAATCGGATCATATCCGAAACCGTTGCTTCCTCTGGCCTGGTCGATGATTCGTCCATGCCACGCCGCTTCAAAAGCCTGATAATGGCCATCCGGGCCATACAAAACAAGAGCACAACGAAAAGCCGCCGTTCTTTTCTCTTCCGGTGTGTTTTTTAACCTTGCCAGAAGCTTGGCGTTGTTTTTTTCATCTGTAGCTCTTTCGCCTGCGTATCGCGCGGAATAGATACCCGGTTCTCCACCCAGAACATCGACCTGCAATCCGGAATCATCCGCAAGAACCGTTTCTCCTGTAAATTCTGAAATAACTCTGGCTTTTTTCAAAGCATTTTCCAGATAGGTTTGGCCATCTTCCACAATTTCCGGCAACGATGAAAACTGATTCAGCGATACCAATTCAATATCCGTCCGGTCCAGCATTTCGGTTATTTCTCTGACTTTTCCCTCATTTCGGGTAGCAAAGACAATTCTCATGATCGCCAATCGCCTAAAACTTCCTTCTGACAGGCAATAATTCCGGCGATACCTTTTCCGGCCAGAGTCGTCATTTTATCCAGTTGCTCTTTATCAAAAGGAATATGTTCCGCAGTTCCCTGCACTTCTATAAACAAACCCGCGCCGGTCATGACAAAATTCATATCCACGTCCGCCCGGGAATCCTCCTCGTATTCCAGGTCAAGCAGTATTTCTCTCCGTACAATGCCGACACTGACAGCTGAAACAAAATCCGTAACGGGAATGCTGTGAATGATTCCTTGCTCCTTCATGTCTTTAAACAGATCAACGAGGGCGACAAATGCTCCGGTAATGGATGCGGTTCTTGTTCCACCATCCGCTTGAATGACGTCGCAATCGATGTAAACGGTTCTTTCACCAAAGGCCGAAAGATCCGTCACCGCCCTCAGCGACCGGCCGATCAGTCTTTGAATTTCCTGTGTTCTTCCTCCAACTTTTCCTCTTGCCGCCTCCCGTGATGAACGGGTGGGCGTGGACATGGGCAGCATGGAGTATTCCGCGGTCAGCCAACCTTTGCCGGTATTTTTCAGAAACGGCGCCGTCTTGTCATCCAAAGACGCAGCGCACAATACCTTGGTATTTCCGAATTCCACCAGAACGGAACCGGCAACGTTTCGCAAATAATGATTGGTGATCCGGATCGGACGAAGTTCATCCAGCTTCCTTTCGAAATTTCTGTTGAACATGCTGCTCCTAAAAGAATGCTTTAATGCTTTTCGCCAGCGCTCTGGCGATTTCCGCCTGTGATTTCACAGAAGTCAGTTTTTTCTTCTCATCGGGATTCGTCGCGAAGCCTATTTCAACGATCAGTAGCGGAACGGACAATCCTTCAGCCAGCGGAACCCCCGCTTCACGCAGTCCTCTGTTCTTTCGAGGAAACAGGACATCAAGATTTTTCTGCACCAGGCGTGCCAGCTTCACTGCATCATTCAGGTACCTGGTTTCCTGTGCATTGCCCGCAGCGCCTCTGGCTTCCTTTGGCGTTGATTCAAGATTTTTAAAACCTGGATAATAAAGTTCATATCCGGACGATTTCTTGCCGAAACCGGCATTACAATGCAGGCTCAAAACCATGGCAGGATTCATCTTCGCGATATTTTTTCTACGTTCCTCCAGAGAAACGGTTTTGTCCGCATTTCTTGTCAGCACGACTTCCAGATTGCTTTCTTTTGCCAGTTCCTTTTGTACGAACAGGGCAATCGCCAGGGCAATCTCTTTTTCTTCCACTTTATCCGCACCGATAACGCCAATATCCGTTCCGCCATGAGCAGGATCAATCACTACAAGATGTTTTGAAGACTGCGCCTGAACTGCTCCTCCACCCGTAAGGGATATCATGAATATGGTAATAAAAACGATTATATATTTCTGATACTTCTGAAACATTTGTTCACCTTTTTTAGAATTTGATACCCGTTTCGGGTTGCGCCTGCTTATAGCAGAGTGGACTGGTTTGTCAATAACAAATGGAAGTAGCGGCAATTTTCAAGCTTTTCGTATCCTTTCGATGGAACGAACGATTTTTAACTGCCGGATCGCTGAAAAAATGGCATTGAGCTGCTGGGTATCGTAGACATCTATCACAAATTCACAGTTTGCAATCATGTCGGTTGTTTCAACCTGAGCATAACTGATGTTGACGTCATAGGAGGTAATCACTGAACTGACTTCTGTGATGACTCCCTTGCGATCCGCGCAAACCACCTTGATATGCACCGGATAAGCATGCTTCTGGCGAACATCCCAGTTTACATCGACAATTCGCTCGGCATCAAGTCTCTGCAGATGAGGGCAGTTTTGCGTATGAACGGTAATACCCCTCCCGCGGGAAATATAACCCGATATCTCATCTCCTGGAATTGGATTGCAGCACTTGGCAAATTTTACCATCACGTCGTCGATTCCCGTCAGACTGATTCCCAGCGTTGGAGAAGCAGCGGACTTTTTCTCTTTCTTTTCCTTTTCCGGAGATTTCTCTGTTTCTCTTGTCTCATCCTGACTCAGAAAATGATTGACTACCTGTTTTGGTGAAATGCGGCCGTATCCTACTTGAGAGATCAGATCATCCAGCGAAAGAAGTGAATGTTCCGTTAGTATTTTCTTTATTTCGTCTGATTTTATAAGCGTGGAGAATTTGAGATTATTTCTTTTAAATTCCTTCTCCAGCAAGTCCTTGCCCAGGAGCATCGAACTGTTTTTTTCCTCCAGGTTTATCCAGTTGCGGATTTTCGAGATTGCACGGGAAGTTACTACAAACTTCAGCCAGTCTTTGCTGGGGTGATGGCCTGCCTGTGTGATGATGTCTATCTGGTCGCCGTTTTGCAGCTGGTATCGCAGCGGCACGATGTTCCGATTAACCTTGGCGCCAGTGCACTGATGCCCGACATCCGTGTGAATGCTGTAGGCAAAGTCAATAGGGGTTGCGCCTTTGGGAAAGGATTTGACATCTCCATGCGGTGTAAAAACATAAACTTCTTCAGGAAACAGTGCCAGTTTGAGATTGGACATGAATTCTTTCGGATTCTTGATTTCCTGCTGAATTTCCAGAGCTTCCCGGAGTTTTTTGATCTGATTGTCTTCGTGATTCTGAAATGATTTTCCTTCTTTATAGCGCCAGTGCGCAGCGATGCCTTTTTCCGCCCATTCATGCATGGCTCGAGTCCGAATTTGAATTTCAACTCTTTCTCCGTAAGGACCAATGACCGCTGTATGCAGAGATTGATAATTGTTGGCCTTGGGCATGGCGATATAATCCTTGAAGCGGCCGGGAATCGGCTTCCACAGGGCATGCACAATGCTGAGGGCTTCGTAACAGCTTTTATCCACATCTGAATCCAGTATAATGCGAAAAGCGATCACATCGTACACTTCATCGAAATTGATGTGCTGCTCATGCATTTTTTTGTAAATGCCGAATAAATGTTTCGCCCTTCCTTCTACGTAACCACTGACGGCGAATTTTTGAAGTTCCTGAAAAATGATACCTTTTACTTCGTCCGTATACCGGTTGCGCATTTCCTGTGATTTGGCAACTCGTGTTCCGATTTCCCTGTAGGCCTCAGGTGAAACGTATTGAAAGGACAGATCTTCCAGCTCCATCTTCATCCAGTTGATCCCCAACCGGTTGGCCAGAGGAGCGTAAACGTCCATGGTCTCCCGCGCGATGTATATTCTTCGATCCGCCGTCTGGTACTGAAGGGTCCTCATGTTGTGAATTCGATCAGCCAGCCTAACCAGAAGAATGCGGATATCGGCCGACATCGCCAGGATCATCTTACGAAAATTTTCCGCCTGCCGTTCTTCCTGCGAACCAAAGGAAATGCGGCTCAGTTTGGTCAGTCCGCTCACAAGAAAAGCAACGTCTTTACCGAATTCGCTCTCGATTTGTTCTTTTGTAGTCAGAGTGTCTTCAATGGTGTCATGCAGAAGGCCGCTGATGATTGTCGCCGAATCCATCTTCATGTCCACCAGGATACCGGCGACTTCCATTGGATGTGTAAGGTACGGTTCCCCCGACAGACGAACCTGTCCCTGATGTACCGTCGCTGAATAAATATAGGCCTTTTGAATCATCTCCAGCTCATCGGCATCCAGGTAGCTTTGAGCTTTATCAAGAATATCGTTGATTCTTAACATGAAGATTCCCAGTTCTGTGCCCCGATATCAGCTTACCTCTTTCAATTCTGCTGCAATGATGCTCTGAACTTCGCGGACGACATCTCCCGTTTTGTAAAGCTTGCTCTCTCCGGTTTTTCGGACTTTCAACTCGACCTGTCCATCCTTCAGATTCTTGGGTCCCACTACAATCCGCAGCGGAATCCCGATCAGATCGGCATCCTTGAATTTTACTCCGGCCCGTTCATCGCGGTCATCCAGAATGACTTCCATCCCGCAAGACTGCAACTGTTTGTATATATCCTCTGATGTTTTCATCAAATCCGGTTCGTTGATATTCACGGGTGTCACAATAACCTGATAGGGTGCCATCGGCATGGGCCAGATAATGCCATTGGCATCGAAGTTCTGCTCAATGCATGCAGCCACGGTCCTGCCGACACCGATTCCATAGCAACCCATAATCATGGTTTTTTCCTTGCCGTCGCGATCAAGATAAACGGCCCTCATGGCCTTGCTGTATTTTGTTCCAAGTTTAAATACATGTCCGACTTCAATTCCGCGTACAAACTGGATAGCGGCTCCGCATCGGGGACAGGAATCACCGGGTTGAACAACGCGCAGATCGGCAAAAGACTCCACTTTAAAATCGCGATCGATATTTACGTTCCTTAAATGATAATCTTCTTTGTTTGCCCCGGTCACCAGGTTGACCAGATTCATGATGGAATAGTCTGCAATCACTCTGACTTTAATACCCATCGCACCGGCAAAGCCGCGCGGCGCGCCGGTTGCTTTCAGAATCATTTCGTCATCGGCCAGCTCCAGTTCCGCTGCGCCCAGAACATTCTTTACCTTTATTTCGTTAACCTCATGGTCACCCCGGATCAGGACGGCAACTGGCTTCCCGTCCGCGTTAAAGATCAGGGTTTTAACGATCTGCTGCGGAGGCACATTCAAAAATGCGCTGACTTCTTCAATTGTTCGTACGCAGGGCGTTTCGACACTTTCCACCGGCTGCCAGTTGTTTTCCATGCCTGCCGATTTTTGTGGCCTTGCAATTTCCGCTTTTTCCAGATTGGCCGCGTAGTTGCACTTTTCGCAAAAGACAATGGCATCCTCTCCCGATTCGGCCATCACCATGAACTCATGGGAAAAGCTTCCGCCAATACTTCCCGAATCCGCTTCCACCGGACGGAATCTCAATCCACACCGCCGGAAAATGTTCTTATAGGCCGTAAACATTTTTTCATAGCTTTTCTCCGCTCCTGCTTCATCAGCATCAAAACTGTATGCGTCCTTCATACCAAATTCGCGGCAACGCATCACACCAAAGCGCGGCCGCACTTCGTCGCGGAATTTTGTCTGAATCTGATACAGATTGCGTGGCAATTGACGATACGTTTTTATGTCGTTGCGAATCAGATCCGTAATGACTTCTTCATGAGTCGGTCCCAGACAGTAGTCGCGATCATTTCGGTCGCGAAAACGCAAAAGTTCCTTGCCATAATAAGTCCACCGTCCGGACTCCTGCCATAGTTCCGCGGGCTGAACCATCGGCATGTGGACTTCCTGTGCGCCCGCCCGATTCATTTCTTCACGGATAATCTGTTCCACTTTACGAATCACACGATAACCCAGCGGCAGATAGGAATAAATTCCGCTGGTCAATTTACGAATCATTCCTGCCCGAATCATGAGTTGGTTGCTGACCACTTCAGCATCTGAGGGAACCTCTCTTCCCGTGGGCAGGTGCATTTCCAAATAACGCATTCATCCTCCTTGTTTTTCGCTGTCCAGGGACCTGATCTCTTCGAGCAAAACCCCGACAAAATCTTTTTCTTCGACTTTCTTATAGGCTACGCCTTTCTTAAACATCATTCCGAAACCCTGTCCGCCGGCAATACCGATGTCCGCATCCGCTGCTTCACCGGGACCGTTCACGACGCATCCCATCAGAGCCACTTTGATATAATCTTTTCTTGAGGCCAGCGCTTTTTCAACCTTCTCCACCAACCCCGTTAAATCAATCTGGCAACGCCCGCATGTGGGACAGGAAATGATTTCTGGACCTACTTTCCGGATTTTAAGAGCTCGTAATATGCCGTAAGCAATTGGTATCTCCTGAACCGGATCACCGGTTACCGATACCCGGATGGTGTCACCGATTCCTTCATAGAGCAGCATGCCGATACCCAGCGACGATTTAATTGCGGCATTCACCAGCGTCCCCGCTTCAGTAACCCCCAGGTGTAGAGGGTAGTCGGTTTGTGCGGCAATTTTTCTGTATGCTTCTACCATCATCGGAACATCGGACGATTTAAGAGATATTTTGATGAGATCAAAGCCCATGTTTTCAAACATTTCAATTTTACTCATGGCGCTCTGGCAAAGAGCCTCGGCGGTCACGCCGCCGTGCTCCAGAATCAGATCCTTCTGTAACGATCCGGCATTGACACCGATGCGAATGACCGTCTGGTGTTCTTTGGCAACTTTGACAATTTCTTCGATTTTTTCTTTTACGATGTTGCCGGGGTTGATCCGAATGCCGTCAGCCCCGTTTTTGATGGCTTCGATGGCCAATTTGTAGTGAAAGTGAATATCGGCGATCAATGGAATACTGATCCCCTTTTTTATAGACCTCAAAGCCTCTGCCGCCTCTTCATCCGGAACGGCTACCCTGGCAATTTCACATCCTGCGCGTTGCATGGCATTGATTTGCTTTACCGTCGCCTCAATATTTCTCGTATCCGTGTTGGTCATGGATTGGACGGAAACAGGCTCATCTCCCCCGATTTTGACTGATCCGATGTTGATGATTCTGGATTTTCTTCTCCTTTTTATCCCATCATTCATATAATCCCGTCTCACACCTATTTTTTTAATTTTTATAACATGTGTATTCATCGCGGGCAATGGCTAATTTGGCCTGGAGAAACTGCCATATTTTTCCTAAAAAAATGGCAGTTACAGGTATATTATAATAATCATTCCTGCCAACTGCCATTTAATCATTAAAATCTTCGGGTTTGACTGAATATTACTTCCCCAGCCAGCAATGGAGACACAATTGATCAGCGGGAAGACCGATTGCCGCAATCATGTCTTCGATGGTCATGTATTTCAGGGATGTAACATTCAGGTCCTTCCGAATCCAGTCAATCATCGACTGATGCTTGGATGACGTTGTATCCAGATATTCCGATGGATCCTCCAGATCTTTCCCTTCCATCGCCCGCATGGCCTTGCGGCATGCCAGTTCTGATGTAGATCGGGTTGAAGAGGCATAAATACAGGGAAACATTAATGGCGGACAGGCGGGACGAATATGTATTTCCTTGGCCCCATTGTCCCATAATTTTTTTACCGTTAAATTTTTTAATTGTGTTCCTCGCACAATGGAGTCATCACAAATGATCATCCGGTTTCCGTTAATCACATCCCTCACTGCAACAAGTTTCATGGTGGCCACCAGATCACGAATTTCCTGTGTTGGCGGTGTATAACTTCGTCCGTAACCGGGAGTGTATTTTACCAGGGGGCGTCGGTAGGGAATACCGGACTCCATTGCGTAACCGATGGCATGCCCGACCCCGGAATCAGGTACACCAGCTACAAAATCCGCCTCGACATTATCACGCTTGGCGAGATAGCTTCCACAGCGCTCACGGGTTCTTTCGACACTGATGTCTTCATAAATGGACGAAGGGGAACCAGTATAGATCCAGAGGAAAGAACATATTTTTTTCTGATTTCCCTCCGGTTTAAGTTGTTTGATGCCCTCCGGAGACATCAAGACAATTTCCCCCGGCCCGAGAAATCTTTTCAGCTCATATCCGAGATTTTCAAAAGAACTTGCTTCCGTGGCAACGACATATGATTTTCTACCCTGATCTTTGCACTGCCCGAGAGCCAGCGGAAAACGCCCGAATTTGTCACGGGCGGCGTATATCCCTTCCGGTGTCAGTACCAGGACACAGATAGACCCCTCAATAATCCCTCGCATGGATGCAATGCCTTCAACAATATTATCGCCCCGGTTGATCAGGAAAGCGACAACTTCAGCATTGTTAACGCCTCCGCCAGCCATTTCTGTAAAGGAAGCCCCTTCATTCAGAAGCTCGTTTACCAGCTCATTTTTATTGCTGATCAGACCCGCCGCCACAACTGCATAGATCCCGAACTTGGAGCGGAAAATCAGTGGTTGCGGTGATTCATCATCGATAGCTCCAATTCCGAAGCACCCTTCCAGCTTTTTATAATCATCGACAAATCGGGATTTGAATTGCGCCTGCGATATCCCATGAATCGTGTTATAAAATCCTTTGGAACCGTATACAGCCATGCCTCCGTGTTCGGTTCCCAGATGAGAATGGTAATCCGTTCCGTAAAACAGTGTTTGAACACAATTATCTTGAGTAACTACTCCAAAAAGACCTCCCATGGTATCCTTCCTTCCGGTTACTTCCTGTTACTTGCAATATTGAATTTTTCCATTAATTTCTGATAGACATTCTCCGGCACAAGACCTTTGACCGTTCCGCCCAGACTGGCCACTTCCTTGATCAGTTTGGAACTGGTATAAAACCACCTGTATCCGCTCATTAAAAAAACCGTTTCTATATTCTTCGTCTGTCGCCGGTTCATCAAAGCCATTTGAAATTCATATTCAAAATCAGAAAGAGCGCGCATGCCTCGTAAAATCGTGCTGGCGCCGGAACTTTTAAGATATTCAATTAAAAGGCCATCATGAGAATCCACCCGGATTCCTTCATGCCCCTGAAAGATGTCCCGGATAAATTGACACCGTTCCTCCACTGTAAATAAAGATGATTTGTTCGGGTTATAAGCTACCAGAACAATAATTTCATCGAAAATTCTGCTCCCTCTTTTGATAATATCCACGTGACCATTGGTGATTGGATCAAATGAACCAGGATAAATTGCAATTTTATTATCGAATTTCTCTTGTATCATTCAATGCCCATCCTTATGAAAGTTAATAAATTGTCTCCGTACTTTCTCTGATCCGACAGGAACCAGCCATCCGCCAGTTCGTTCAACTGTTCTCTGACGGAATGTTGCAGCACAAGCAAACCATTTTTTTGCAATACAGGATTTTCATACAATGTCTTCAACGTCTCTCCTATAAATCCCTCATTATAGGGGGGATCTGCAAAGATCACATCAAACATGCTTTTTTTACGGCTTAGACTACTCAGAGCCGAATGAACATCAGCCTGCATAATTACGCATTTTTCATCATAACCGCATACAGAAACATTCTGGCGAAGAACTGCAATAAGGGTTTTACTCTTTTCTACAAAAGTAACCTTATGTGCGCCCCGGCTCGCAGCCTCCAGACCGACAGCCCCGGATCCGGCAAACAAGTCCAGAAAGTTTTGATCCGGTTGCAGTCGCAATACGTTAAAAAGAGCTTCCCTCAAAAAATCGGTAGTCGGTCTTTGTGCGCATCGCGCTGGAAAATTCAATGTCCTTCCCTTTGCTTCACCTCCGGAAATTCGCATATCATTTCCACGTATTGAGTCCGTTATGAAGGAACCTGGCTTCCCTGGTCATTCTGACGCGGTTTTTTTAATAATTTCAAGACCCACCAGACAGGGCCGGATATTGCGTATCCGGTCATGATAACAAACGCCATGATTTCCGGTTTATAATAAATGATTAACACGATCCCGATAACGGCAACCAGTATTTTAAAAGGCATCCGTGAGCGAAGATTCATTTTTTTAAAACTGTAGTACTTGATACTGCTGACCATCAGCAGCGATAAAACCACCGTAAGAATCAGAATAATGTGGTAAGGATCATGCAATGTTCCTTCAAAGCCGATATGGTCAAAAAAAATCACAGTTGTGGCAATCACGCATGCGGCCGCGGGAATGGGCAAACCGTTGAATACGCTGCTGTCAATAAGTCCGATTTGAATGTTATACCGCGCCAGTCGCAGCGCCCCGCAGGTAACAAAGAGAAAACCGGCAATCAGGCCTGCTTTTCCGTCAAACGTCATGGCCCAGTTGAATGCCAGCAGAGACGGTGCTACACCAAAGGCAACCAAATCTGCCAAAGAATCATATTCGGCTCCAAATTTACTGGTGGTATTTGTCATCCGGGCGATTCTCCCATCCAGTCCGTCAAATATCAGGGAGACGATGATGGCAATGGCCGCCGGATAGAATTTCTCCTGAATAGAAGAAATGATCGAAAAAAAGCCCATGAATAAACTGGCGGAGGTGAAAAGATTTGGTAAAACGAATATGCCTTTTTTGATTCGGATATTCTTAATTCGATGTTCTTGATTCATGAGAGATATCCCAAGTGTGTTTGTCCTGCTCTGACTTTATCACCCAGTTTTACATCAATTCGGGAATCCGTAGGTAAAAAGATCTCAACGCGAGACCCAAACCGAATCAGGCCGAACCTCTCTCCTTTGTCCATTTTGGCGCCTTCCTGCGTCCAGCAGACAATTCTTCTGGCGATAAGCCCGGCGATTTGAACAACCCAAATCGCTCGCCCGTCCTGGGTGCGAATCATTAATTCATTACGTTCATTCTCCGCTGATGCCTTATCCAGATTGGCCGAGAGAAATTTCCCCTTGTGATAACAAATTTTTTCAATCGTTCCCTTGTAAGGAGTCCGGTTCACATGAACATTGAAAACATTCATAAAGATACTGATTTTTTTAAATTGACCTGTTATTGTCCCCTGCACATCCACATCTTCGATCCGGATTACCTTACCGTCGGCGGGAGAGATGATCAGCTTGTCTTCGTCGATAAACGGCCTTTCCGGATTCCGGAAAAAGCAGATGATAAATACCGTTATTGCGGCCAGAATGATTGCCAGCCAGAGGATATCGAAAAAAAAGGCAAGGATTGTGAGGATAAGGGAAAGGATGATGAAAGGAAAACCTTCTTGAGCAATAATACTATTATGTTTCATACAGTATTTTTTCTTTCCTCAAATGAGGTTTTGTTGATATATGAATTGAGAGCGCTTGTCAATAAATCTTTGCCTGATAATCCGGACTATATGCTTGACATTACAGACCCAAAATATATATTTAGCGAAAAAATGATGGGGGACTAAAAAATGGCCAATAAAGTAAAAATGTATACCCTGAGCACATGTAGCCATTGCAAAGCGGCTAAAAAGTTTTTGAATGATCATCATGTCGTTTTTGACGCAACAGATGTCGATCTGTTGCAGGGCGCAGCAAGGGAAGCCACTTTAAACGAAGTTGTTCAATATAACCCCCAGCGTTCTTTTCCGACGATTATTATCGGTGAAAAAATAATTATCGGGTTTAGAGAAGACGTTATTCGTGAGGCTCTCGGACTTTCATGACATCTTCTGAACTTTATGACTTGCTAAAGAAAGCCCAGGAACCGAAAGGTTATTTTTTCAATAAAGATAAAGACTGGGTGCTTTCCATCCTGTCTGATCTTCTGATCAACAAGGAACGATACGGTTACACTTCCTGTCCCTGCCGACTGGCATCGGGCAATCGCGATCATGACCGTGATATCATGTGCCCCTGTGTTTACAGAACCGAAGATGTAAAAGAATACGGAAGCTGCTACTGCAATTTATACGTTTCGCAGGACTGGAATGAAGATAAGATTCCACACCGGTATGTCCCGGAAAGAAGATCACCGGATAAAATATTTTTTTGATTTCTAATCATACTGCTTTAATCATGAGCAAAAGATTTCATTGAAACCCGAGCGGGGCTAATATTTTTATCTTATTTATTGACAAAATATTAAAGTAACAATAAGTTACGCCCGATTTAACACTGCGAAAGGATCATTTCATGATTAACCAATATATTTGCAAGAAAAAAGGGAGTTTAATAGCGGAAATTTGCACGGATACTACCTGTGAGTGGCGTCTGAAAAATGAATCGTTTTTAAATTGCACCTGGGTAGCCTGTAATTACGGACCTTTCACTCTTGAAGAAGTCGGCGATATGATGGGTGTCACCAGAGAAAGAATTCGTCAAATTGAAGCTAAAGCTCTTAAAAAGCTCCAACATAAAAAAAGGCGGGATCAACTCAAAGATTTCGCCGCTCCCGGAAACGACTGGGATAACCTGTAAATTCAACAATTTTCAGATTATAGTTGATGCTGATTTATCACTGCTGGCAAATGTTGCGTTTTAATTGAACGGTGATTTTGCTATTTCTGTTTTTTCTTGCGCAGCTTTTCCAGGAATAGAACTTCATTCATGTAAATCTTGCGTTCATCACGCGCAAACAGCATGCCACCAATAGACAATTCCATATCCAGCGCGGCAATTTTGTCCATCCTGGGAACCACTGAGCAGATATTTTTAAGCTCTTCCAAGGCTTTTGTTGAACGATTAGACAGGGTTTCCGCCATTTTTTCGGCTTCCTGCATAAACTTTTCGGGGGGCGCAACTTTGTTCACCAGTCCGATTCTTTCCGCTTCATTCGCACCTATCGGTTCACCCAGCATGACAATTTCTTTTGCTTTGGTTACACCGACAATCTGGCTTAACGGATAAAAGAGCGGACTCAAACCGAATTTTAATTCCGGATGACAAAAAATAGCGCTTTCCGAAGCGACAATCAGGTCACAAACCGTAACGATATTGAAGCCGCCTCCCAGAGCAATACCTCCTACAGCGGCAATGACCGGTTTTGAATAGGAATAAATCTTCTTCAGATATCTTTTCATCGACTCGAAATAATCATCAATCTCCACATTCGACAGAGAAGACATTTCCTTAATATCCATTCCAGCTGAGAAAACATACTCTCCGCCGGTGATCACCAGAGCTTTCATCTGAGTGTCATTTTCCACATCCAGAAGCGCATGATTAAATTCCAGTCTCATTTCCTTGGACAGCGCATTCATTTCATGCGCGCGATTGAATTTAATTATGGCGTAAGCTTTGTTCTTTTCAACAATGATGTTTTTATAGTTCATCTTTTTTCGTCAACCTTTAAACGGAGATCTTTGCCAGTTTTGAAAAAAGGAACTCTTCTGTCACCGAGTTCGACCAAAGCTCCTGACTTTGGATTGCGCCCCATTCTGGGTTTCCTTGCTCTCACGGTAAATGTGCCAAACCCTCTTACTTCGACGCGTTGATCATTTTTCATTGCATCGACCATGGAATTAAAAATCGTCTGTATGGCCAAAGCGATGTCTTTTTGAGAATATGTTTTAAATTGTTCCTGTGTTTTCCGGACTAATTCATTTCTGGTCATAAAATAAACATTGCCTACCGGCGGTCAGGGATTATAAAGATAACTGATCCCGCTCCATCTTCTCTCAGCCTTCTGCATCACTGCCCGGCTGAACTGATTTGCGGCGCTTTCAAACATGTAATCAAAAATGGATGGATGTTTCTTTTGAGGGTAAACCAGATCGTATTTTCCGCTGCTGCCGGCCAGTTCACTGGCCAGTTTCGCCGCAGACGCCAGATCGCCAAGTTGATCGACCAGACCATACTCTTTTGCTTTGCGCCCCGAGAAAACACGTCCATCGCCTATCGCAACAACCCGCTCTCGCGGAATTTTTCGATCCCGAACAATTACATCAATAAACTGATTGTAAATATCATCCACCAGTTCCTGGATAATGACGCGTTCTTCCGGCGTCATCTCCCGCATCGGCGAACCGATATCCTTATACTGACCGCTCTTGACAACGGACGACTTGACGCCGACTTTTTTCAGGAGTTCTTCCACATTGGCAAACTGCATAATGGCTGAGATGCTGCCGGTAATGGTTCCCGGATTGGCAACGATTTTGTTACCCGCACAGGCTATTAAAAGACCTCCGGACGCGGCAACTGATCCCATTGATACAACCACTTTTTTCTTTTTCTTGAGTTCAACAATTGCATCATAAATTTCCTGGGATGCGGCAACGCCGCCACCAGGTGAATCAATGCGGACAACTACAGCCACAATGGAATCGTCTTTTAAAAAATCGTCAATATATCCGTTTATCTCCATTGAATCAGCAATTACACCTTCAACAGGGACCACGCCTATTTTATCATTGAGAGAAAAGCTTTGTGTACCCTTATTTCCGGCATGAACTCCTGCACGATAGAAGAAAAAATAGAGAACAACGCCCAGAGCGATCAGTATAACCAATCCCAAGATAACCGGATGCTTCCTCATTTTATTCCTTTGCCTGGCCCCCGATTTTCACATCTGCCAGAGCCTGCGCAAGATTCGATCCGATATTTTCACGGTTATTAATATACTGACTCGACGCATTTGCAGGAGCAGGAGCCGGTGCTTCCATCTCTTTGATGCTCAAACGGATTTTCTTTGTTTTCACATCAATGCTTTTCACAATTGCGGAAACCGTGTCGCCAATATTGTACAATTCTGCGGATGACTTCACACGTTTGGAACTGATTTCTGAAATATGCACAAGGCCTTCAATTCCGTCTTCTATTTCAACAAAAATTCCAAAATCGGTAAAGTTAGTTATTTTTCCGGTAACCACGCTGCCCGGCGCATATTTCTGCGGCAATTCTTCCCAGGGATTCTTTTCAATTTGCTTAATGCCCAGTGAGAACTTCTCATTGTCAACGTCTATGTTCAACACAACAGCTTCGACTTCCTGCCCTTTTTTGAAATATTCGGAAGGATGGGTAACTCTGTGTTTCCATGAAATATCGGACACATGAACCAACCCGTCAATTCCGTCTTCAATTCCAATAAATACTCCAAAATTCGTTATATTGCGTACGAGGCCCTTGACCACCGTGCCAACCGGATACTTTTCTTTGAGCTTTTCCCATGGATTGGCTGTAGTCTGCTTCAGACTCAGGGACACGCGTTTCGCTTCAGGATTGACTTCCAGTACGACCACATTCAGCGTATCGCCTACGTTTAACACTTTGGAGGGATGTTTAATTTCTCTGGTCCAGTACATCTCCGATATATGAACAAGTCCTTCCACTCCCGGTTCCAGTTCAATAAAAACACCGTAATCCGTCAGATTGACCACTTTTCCCTGAACCAGCGCTCCTACCGGATACTTTTCTGAAATATGTTCCCAGGGATTTTCATGAAGCTGTTTCAATCCCAGAGACACTCTTTCTTTTTCTCTGTCAAACGAAAGGATCTTTACTGTAATTTTTTCACCTTTATGAAACAGCTCCGAAGGCTTTGCTATTCTTCCCCAGGAGATATCCGTCACATGGAGCAATCCGTCAATTCCGCCCAAGTCAATAAATATTCCGTAATCCGTAATATTCTTGATGACGCCCTCGACAATGCTGCCTTCTGCGATATTGTTCAGAGTGTCTTTTTTCTCATTCTCTCTTTCACTGGCCACAATAGAACGCCTGGACAAAACGACATTGTTACGTTTGCGGTCATATTTCAAGATATGAAAATCCATTGTCTGGCCAATGAACTGATCCAGATCCTTGACGGGCCGGACGTCGATCTGGGATCCGGGCAGAAAAGCGATAATCCCGATATCAACGGAAAGACCGCCTTTTACCTTCTCTACAACAGTCCCTTTAATCGTGAGATTGTTTTCACTGACATGCTTGATTTCATCCCAGACTTTCAGTTTAGCCGCTTTCTCACGGGATAAAACCAGATTTCCTTCTGAATCTCTTTTGTCGATAAATACTTCTATATTGTCACCCACGGAAATATTTACATTTCCCTGAGCATCTTTAATTTCCCGGATCGGAATAAAACCTTCCGTTTTCCAGCCCACATCCACCATGACGATATCCGATGTGATCTGCACAACTTTGCCACGGGCAATGTCTCCATACTGCAACTGGTTCAGACTTTGCTCGTAAAGTTCCTTAAAACCCATATCTTCTTCTTTGGACAGGCCAGACAAGTTGGATGAGCCGGAAATCGAAGAGTCGGCTTTAGCCTCCTTTTCATTTTTTAAGTTCGTGTTGTTATTGTTAACCATTTACCTAATACCCCCTAAGTTTTCTGAAGCGATTTTTAATCGTTGATGCCTAACATACGGAAAATTAAATAGCAAGACAAATCAGGCACTAATTGAATATCGTCCATTACGCCTTCAGAGGCTTCTGCCGGATATATTCAAGAATTTTTTCAAGGACCTCCCGAATGCTCAGAAAGGTCGAATCGATAATAATCGCATCCGTTGTTGGCGATAATGGCGCAATTTTTCTCCGGGAATCCTGATCATCTCTTGTTTTCATATCCCTGGAAATATCCTCCCTGGCGGCGTTTTTTTTCTTATCGATGAGTTCTGCATGGCGTCTTCTGACTCTCTCATCGATATTGGCATCCAGAAAAAATTTGAAATCCGCATGCGGAAAAACAACCGATCCCATATCTCGCCCTTCCGCCACGATGCCCCCGTTTGAACCTGCGTTTCGTTGCACAGAAAGTAATTTTTCCCTGACCACGGGAAAAGCGGAGATGGTAGAAGCAGCCAGGCCGACTTCTTCCGTTCGAATTTTCCCGCTAACCTCTTCGCCATCAACATAAACATTCATCTGGCCGGCAACCATCCGCAGATTCACTTCCGTTTTGGAGCATAGTCTCCGGAGCTGATCAGGATCATTCACATCCAAACCGTTTTTCAGTGCTTTGTAAGCTATCGCACGATAAAGCGCTCCCGTGTCGAGGTAAAGATACTGCAGCTTCGCAGCTAACGCTTTGCTTACAGTGCTTTTTCCTGCACCCGCCGGTCCGTCGATGGTAATCACTTTATTCATACTTTCAGCTTCCTTTTTTCTTAACATATCTTCTTGAAGGAAAACTTGCCTAAAGCCAATAAAGGAGGTATATGTTCACCAAAAATACTTTGTCATCAACTATGTATAAAACGATACAAAATCAATGTTTTTCTTTTGCTCTTCTTTTCATTCTCTTTTTATTGGGAACACAGCATGCCTTTGCCGCTTTTACAATCGATGATGAAAAGAAATTGGGAAAAGAAATTTATGACAAGCTCGAAAAAAATAATTTTCTTCTCCACGACAAAATACTGAACACATACGTGATGAATATTGGCAATCGTTTGCTGAACCACAGCAATAAAGCGCCTTTCGATTTTACTTTCTGTATTTTCAACAGCTCGGGTATCAATGCGTTTGCCACACCCGGCGGTTATATTTACGTGAACAAGGGGCTGATTACAGCCGTGGAAAACGAAGCGCAGCTGGCCGGTGTTATTGCGCATGAAATCGCGCATGCCAATTCCAGGCATGTGGCCAGTATCATCGAAAAATCACAAAAACTGAATATTGCAATGCTGGCAGCTATCATTGCCGGCGCTTTTCTCGGTGGAGGAGGAGAGGCCACCGCTGCCATTGCCGCTTTTTCCATGGCCGGCGCCACATCCATGCAACTCAAATACACCCGGGAACATGAGGAAGAGGCGGATCGGTTGGGAATTATATACCTGGTGGATTCCGGATATTATCCGGCTGCCATGGTTGATTTTCTCAAAATCATCAAACAGTATGAGTACTACTCAAAAACCATTCCTTCTTACCTCAGGACTCATCCGGGAACCGATGATCGTATTTTTTACCTGGACAGCCTCTTGCAAACCCAGTATCGTCGCACCAAAGGTGACGAAAATATCGTCGGGAATTTTGTAAGAATGCAGGCGCTGGTCATTCTTGATGAGGACAATCTGGATAAGCATCGCAGGCAGCTTACGGAAGCCCTGCGGAAGGATCCGCGCAATGTTGATCTTCTCTACGCGCTGGCTCTGATGGAGAATCAACAGGGACAGACCGGCGCCGCTCTCGAACATCTCAATAAAGCATTGACTGTGGCGCCGCGGGATGAAGATGTTTTAAAGAACATCGGTTTGCTTTACCTGAAAGCAAACAACCCTGGACAAGCCTGTATTCACCTTCAGAAAGCATTTGAAATCAATCCAGGCAATAATCAAATCACCCTGGCCCTGGGGAAAGCCTATTTTGCGATGGGCGATTTCAAAAACGCTCTCGTTTACTTTTTAAAAATTCCGGATACAACATTCAATGACCAGGTAAGGCCGTTACCGCCACCGGATTTTCCGAAATCACAGGAAAAACCATCGGATAATGTTGATATCAACTACTATATTGCCATGTCCTACGGCCGATTAAATCAACACGGCGAATCCCATTATTATTTTGGCCGGTATTTTAAAAATGAAGGGAAACTTGAAAGCTCTCTTTTTCATTTCAATAAAGCCCTCGAATATTATCCTCAGGGTTCTTCGCGGGCAATTGCGATTTCCGAAATCGTCAAGGAACTGAATATTGAAAAAAAGAAAAAACCGGAAAAGAAACCGGGTTCACCTCAAAGCCCCCGTAATAAATATCATTTGATAACAAGCAATTAACAGAATACTGCCGGTCAATATTTATCGTTGCGAAAAATCAGGCAATACATTATAAGGGGCGTGGATTAAACCATTTTTCTGAAAGGAGTTTGTATAAAGTGAATATTTTGATATTTGGCCCCAATGGCAGCGGCAAAGGTACGCAGGGAGCGATCGTACAGAAGAAATACGGTGTTCCGCACATTGAAACCGGTGTGATTTTCCGCCAGAATATTTCCAAGAAAACCCCGCTTGGAGAAAAAGCAAAAGCTTTCATCGACCGCGGCGAACTGGTGCCCGATGATATCACCATTCCCATGATTCTGGACCGCCTGAAAGAAGATGACGCGAAAAAAGGATGGCTGCTGGACGGATTTCCCCGTAACCTGGCTCAGGCTGAAGCTCTCTGGGCCGCTCTTCAGAAGGAGAACATCAAACTGGACATCGTCATTGAAATCGACCTGGACCGCGAAACATCTAAAAACCGCATCATGGGCCGCAGACTCTGCAAGATCGACAACAACCATCCCAACAATATTTTCATCGACGCCATCAAGCCCCATACGCATGACGGAAAGACTGTTTGCCGCGTGTGCGGTTGTGAAGAACTTTCGGCCCGCGCCGACGATCAGGATACCGCCGCCATCGACAAACGTCACGGCATATACTATGACACGAAAACCGGAACGCTGGCCGCCGTGAATTACTTCAAAGACAGAACAAAAGTTATCATTGTTAACGGCAAACCCGGCGTGAAAGAGGTCTCCGAAGATTTGATGAAACAACTCGGATAATTGCATCCGGAAAGATTTTAGGATAAAAGCCCCCCAGAACATTTGGAGGGCTTTTTTAACACCCCATGGAAAATATTAGAAACTTCAGCATTATTGCCCATATTGATCATGGAAAGTCCACGCTGGCGGACCGTTTGATTCAATATACCGGCGTCTGCAATGAAAGAAACTTTCAGGATCAAATGCTGGACAATATGGATATCGAGAGAGAACGCGGTATCACCATTAAAAGCAACGCGATCTCCCTGCCCTATCGTGCCAGAGATGGCAAAAATTACATTCTCAACCTGATCGATACGCCGGGCCATGTTGATTTTTCATACGAAGTCTCGCGCTCGCTGGCTTCCTGCGAAGGCGTGCTGCTTTTGATTGACGCCGCCCAGGGCGTGCAGGCCCAGACCCTTGCCAATCTATATCTGGCGATGGAGCATAATCTGGAAATCATCCCGATCATCAACAAAATCGATCTGCCTTCCGCTGATGTGGACCGTGTGCTGGAGGAAATCGATTCCGAACTGGGTCTTGATCCGGATACGCATATCAAAGCTTCCGCCAAGGAAGGTATTGGCATTGAGGAAATTCTGGAAGCCATCGTGGAACGCATTCCGCCACCGAAAGGCAGCGAAGAAAATCCGCTGGCGGCGCTGATTTTTGACGCCAAATACGACGCCTACCGGGGAACCATTATCCACTGCCGGGTCTTTGAAGGCTCCGTTAAGGCGGGTAACATCATCCGGTTCATGTCCAGCGGAGCCATTTATAAAGTGGAAGAAGTCGGCCATTTTCTTCTGCAGCGCTCAAAGCGCGATAAACTCTCCGCCGGCGAAGTCGGATACATTATTGCGGGCGTGAAAACGGTCTCCGATGTCCGCACGGGTGACACCATCACTCATCAGGACAGGTCCTGCACTCAGCCTCTGCCCGGTTTCAAGGAAGTCAAACCGGTTGTGTTTGCCTCCATCTATCCCATTGCTTCCGACGACTATCAGGACCTTGCCGACTCTCTGGAAAAGTACAAACTAAACGATGCATCTTTTATATACGAGAAAGACTCCTCGGCGGCACTGGGACAGGGATTCCGCTGCGGTTTTCTGGGCCTTTTGCATCTGGATATCGTACAGGAGCGTATTGAAAGAGAGTATGATTTATCGATCATCCTTTCAGTTCCCAGCGTCCGATACCGGTTCTCGCTCAAAGACGGAAGCGTGCTCTACGTCGACAATCCGACGCACTATCCCGACCCGGTCAGCGTCGCCAGAGGTGAAGAGCCATTCATTCGCGCTTCCATGATGCTGCCGGAACGTTACCTGGGTACAGTCATGAAACTGTGCATGGAAAAGCGCGGCGTCAATTCCACCATGAATTATACCGGCCCCGGACGCGTCGAGTTATCCTACGAAATGCCGCTGGCTGAAGTGATTTTTGATTTTTATGATCGCTTCAAATCCGTCACGCAGGGTTACGGATCATTTGATTATGACATGATTGATTACCGGGAAAGCAATCTCGTCCTGATGGATATTCTGGTCAACGGGGAAAAAGTGGACGCTTTATCCCAGATCGTTCATCGTGATCGGGCCCGCGCACGGGCTCTGATTGCCTGTGATCGTCTCAAGGAAGAAATCCCGCGTCAGATGTATAAGATCGCCATCCAGGGGGCCATTGGAGGCGAAATCATCGCCCGGAGCACCATCAGCGCATTCCGCAAAGACGTAACAGCCAAGTGCTACGGTGGCGATATCACGCGCAAGAGAAAACTGCTGGAAAAGCAGAAAGAAGGCAAAAAGCGCATGAAGATGATTGGATCCGTCAGCATTCCGCAGAGTGCATTTCTGGCCGTGTTAAAATCAGATAATGACTAGTAATGAATTGCCAGGTCTTTACATTCACGTCCCGTTTTGCCTGAGTAAATGCCGGTATTGCAGCTTTTACTCGGTTTCGTCACCTGAACTGATTCCTGAATTTGTAAAAAACGTTGTGCGGGAAATTTCGTTTTATAAAGCCGCATTTCACTCCTTTGACACGATTTATCTGGGCGGCGGAACCCCTTCCCTTCTCTGCCTCGAACAGATTGATGAAATTCTCGATACAGTCCGCCAATCATTCGAAGTTGACGGAAAGGCGGAAATCACCATCGAAGTGAATCCCGGTGATATTTCGCATGAATATTTAAAAGCCCTGCGTGCAGCGGGAATAAACCGCCTCAACATCGGCGTCCAGGCTTTCGATGATCACATTCTGAAGTTTCTGGGCCGCAGGCATACGGCCAGAGAAGCTGCAACATCTCTTGATGCGGCACGAAAAGCCTGTTTTGAGAATATCGGGATTGATTTGATCTACGGCGTCCGCGGGCAGGATATTCTTTCCTGGCGGCAAACATTAAAAAAAACTGTCTCCCTTGCTCCGGAACACCTCTCCTGCTACCAGCTTTCGCTCGATCCCCAAACGCCTCTCTATCATCATTACCGGCAAGAGGGTTTCTCCTTGCCGGCTGAAGATGAGGCGCTGGAATTTTTTATGACGACATCGCAAGTGTTAACGGATGCAGGCTATATTCATTACGAAGTGTCCAACTTTGCCCGTTCAGATGCATTCAAATCCCGCCACAATCTGAAATACTGGCGACACCTTCCCTATCTTGGTCTGGGTCCCGCCGCACACTCCTTCAAAGATCGTAATCGCTGGTGGAATCTTGCCAACGTTGATGCATACGTAAAGAACGTTTCTGAAAACCGCACTCCGGTTGAGCAAACCGAAAATCTCTCGATCGAACAACTGTCGCTGGAAGCACTTTTTCTGGGCCTGCGCACAAAAGGGGGAATCGATCTGACGCAATACAGAAACTGTTACAGTGTAGACCTGCTTTCCGAGAAAAAGCAAACCATCGATGAGTTGATTAAAAACAAGCTGGTGGAGTTAAAAAAAGGCCGCCTTGTTCCAACGCTTGCCGGAATGGCAGTGGCGGACAGCTTGGCGCTCATTTGATAATTTTTTTCGTCCTGATCCCTACTTTACACGGCATACAATCTTCAGATGACATATGGATAATATTTGGCATCCTCTACGTACATATGCTCTGACACAACATCAAAAGCAAGGAAGTTGAACAATTCGTCTATTTTCAATTCGTTGCGATGATATTTTCCAACAAACTCTTCCGCTTTTCTAATTAATTCCTTATGTTTTTTTCGATGATCCTCCGCAAGGGGATACGATTTGGAAAATAACATTTCCTCTTCATCATGAAAATGTTCAACGGTTTCATCTAAAAGACGGGCTATTAAAGATAAACTCTCTTCCCGGGCGCATCCCTCGATTAAAGCCGAGAGGACTTTGTTGGATGTATCAAATAATCTTTGATGCTGTTGATCGATGGTTGCAATACCGCATTCATTTTTCTTCTCCCAGACAAGTTGAATGAACCCTTTTCCATTCTTTGTTACACCCGTTTTTAATTTTACTTCATCCGAAGCAATCTCAAGCCGATTACGCCCTTTCTTTTTAGCTCGATACAGTGCACCATCGGCCATTTCCAGCAACTGTTCGGGGCTGTCTTTTCTGGAAGGCCATACTGTTGTTACACCCAGGCTGATCGTGACATAGGGAGCGGTTCCGGAGCAATCGTGAGGGATGGCGAGTCCTTCAATTGCTTTACGAAGTTGCTCCCCGACTCTTTTCGCCCCATCCTCCAGCGTATCCGGTAAAATGGCTACAAATTCTTCACCACCATACCTCGCCAGAACATCGGACGGCCGCTTGACCACATTTTGGAGAGCAACGGCTACTGTACGCAGACACTCATCCCCGGCTATATGGCCATATCGGTCATTGTATTTCTTAAAATAATCAATATCCATAAGGATCAATGACAGCGGCATGCTGTTACGCCTCAGCTGGAAAAATTCTCTGCGGAGAGAATCGTCAAAATACCGTCGATTCATGATTCCGGTCAGTCCATCGATACGCGCGCTTTTCAGAGCATGATCCTTTTCAACTTCCAGCCGGCGGATCAGCTCTTCTATAAGCCGATCAGCCCGTTTACTCTTCGTGACGTCCAGAAGAGTCCCGGCTGCCGCGATTCGTCCCTTATAAATGCTTAACGAACCGTAAATTTCAATATCGAATATTTTCCCGTCTTTCTTTCTCCCTCGAAAGGTATAATGAATGAACTCGGTTTCACCCGTTATTCTTTTTCTGATCTGTTCTTGGACATTGGGTAAGTCTTCTGTAAAAACAAGGTTTTCAAAAGGCATGTCTTTCAGACATTCTTCAACCGTGTATCCGAACATTTCGGCAAACCTTGGATTGACGTACTTGAATACGCCATCCTGCAAGAGATAAGCACCTACAAGCGCCTGTTCCGTAAAACTCTTGAACTTCATCTCAGACTCAACCAACTCCTGCTCGGCTTTTTTGCGTTCCTGTTCCTTGTCGTCCAATGCTTCAGCCATCTCATCGAAAGACCGCGCCAGCAGGCCCAATTCATCTCCGCCTGGGTCTGTACCCGTGCGTATGGATAAATCACCTTGAGCCAGCCGCCGGGATGCTTCTACAAGCCTGTTAAGTCTTTTTACAATAAGGGCTTTTCCTAAAAACCATGCTATCAGCAATGCGGTAATCAAAGAAACAATGAGCAGCCCCATGTTACGAAGGAAAGTTATTTTAGACAGGACAAGCGCCTTCTCTTCCGGAATGCCTACACGCATATATAAGTAAGGCGCCGAACTTCCCTTCAAGTACAAACGTTTATAAGCGAAAAGACGATAAGCACCATCAACCCCGATCGAGGAAAATATTCCTTCCTGCGGGCTCGCTGACATCTGTCTTGCGATTTTTGGAAGCTCCATTTTACCCACGTACTTTTCATTATCGGGGTAGCGATAAAGGCGTGTAAAATTACGATCCAGCAGGTTGAGCGTGGAACCGGGGGGAAATAAGGACGCGGGCATAAAGTCCCGGCCATACTTCTCGAGATCAAGGCTGACGCCGATCACACCGATTACTTCACCGCTGGAATCCTTCACCGGATAGGCAAAGGGCAATACGGCGCGCCGGGAGATAGGTCCGACAACGTATTCTCCCACGGAAAACTCTTTTGATCGTAATACCTCCTGAAAATATTTCCTGTGTTTGATGCTGATATTGCCCGATGACAAGGCGCTGGCAAAGATCATCCCTTTAAGATCCGCAGCGAATATATTGGTGTACTGGGTATTTCCCCTGAGCAGATCTTTGAAAAGGTTGACACATGCCGTGGAGTCCTGATTCCGGACGGCGGGGAGGGCGGCAATCGTTTGAAGTAATCCGCGAGTAACTTCAACAACGTTTTCATGATTATTTGCCAGACTGCGCACCATGTTAAGGGCATCAGACTTTGCCAGGTCGATATCATGGCGTTGACGCTCATAATTGGAATAAATAATAATGCCTATGGCGGGAAGAACGGCTGCAAAAATCAGGATAAGCAACTGGACCCTGATGGACTTCATTCTACTCGTACTCTTCGAGATAACGTTCAATGTATGCTTTCACTCTCTCTTTGGGCTGATAAATTCCAAAATGTCCTTCGCAGAGGATATCAGCTTCTAGATCAAGCAGTGTCTGCATCGATTTTTTCCAGGCTGAAATGTCGGAACCGAAAGCGCTGTTAAAGGGACCGTGAATATCCTGTCCGAACAGAACCCGTCTGCCGCCTCTGTCCAGATAGACGGAAATTGAACCGGGCGTATGGCCGGGTGTATGCAGACAGTGCAGATCCTCATTGCCGAATTTTATCACTTCGACAGACCCGACTAGCTTACGGTCAATCTTCATCGGCGGAAAAGTCGTCCCGTACCAGTTGGCTGCGGTCCTGATGGAATCTCCTGTTTCCAGTGCCTTCGCATCCAGTTCATGAATGACGATTTTAGCTCCATATTGTTTCTGGAAAAAAGGCGCGGAACCAATGTGATCGATATGACAGTGCGTCAGGATCACGCTGGAGACCTTTGCCGGATCCAGCCCAAGCATCTCAATATTGCGAACCAGCTGGGATGAACTGCCGCCCGCCCCCGCGTCAATCAAAACAAGCTCTCCGGCAAAATCGATCAGATAAACCGCGGCATCTTCCCCCTGCGTCACATTCGGCCCGCCAATCAAATAAACGCCGCTGATGATTTCTTCCGTTTTAATTCTCATGATCCGGTCTTCAAGGTTCCGACAACGTCCGTGATGCTTCTTAGTTTATTGTGTTTCAGAAAATGATTCATTCCGTTTATGATTTCCATGGTTGCACGGGGATTGACGAAATTGGCCGTGCCGACCTGAACCGCTCTTGCGCCGGCAACCATGAATTCCAGCGCATCTTCCGCCGTCATAATTCCACCCATCCCGATCACCGGGATGGATACTTTTTCCGCCACCTGCCAGACCATCCGCAGTGCAACCGGTTTAATGGCCGGACCGGACAATCCGCCGGTAATGTTTTTCAGGTGCGGCGTTCGTGTTTTGAGATCGATAGACATCCCTGTCAGCGTGTTAATCAGGGAAACAGCATCCGCGCCAGCCTCTTCCACCGCCCGGGCAATTACCGTAATATCCGTCACATTGGGAGTAAGCTTGACAATCACGGGCAGATTTGTTTCGGCTTTTACGCGCCTGGTAACCTCAGCCGCCGCTCGGGGATCAGAACCAAAAGTGACTCCACCGGCCTTGACGTTTGGACACGACACATTGACTTCCAGAGCATGAATGCCCGGCGCGCTGTTCAGCTTTTTTGCAACCCCGGCATAATCGGAATAACTTTCACCATAGATATTGGCAATGACTGCAACATCGAACTTCTGCAGAAAAGGAAGCTTCTCTGCGATAAACATGTCTACGCCGACATTCTGCAAACCCACGGCATTGAGCATTCCGCCGGATGTTTCCATGATACGCGGAGGAGGATTACCCAGCCGGGGCCTTAGCGACAGACCTTTCACCACAATGCCACCCAGCAGGTTTAAATCCACATAATCAGCATATTCCTCACCATACCCGAATGTACCGGATGCCGTAATCACCGGATTTTTCATTTTTACACCGGCAATATTGACAGCCAGAGCAGAATCTGTCTTATTTTTATTTTTCATTGAATACTATTCCCAGATTACTTTTTCGAGATCAAATACCGGCCCGTCCGCGCAAACACGCCTGTATGCCTTTTCGCCCTTATCATCTTTAATCGCCACGGCGCAGCCCACGCAGGCCCCTACGCCGCAGGCCATGCGCTCTTCCAGGGAAACCTGACACCAATATTTCTCATCCAGTATTTCAGATAATGATCGGATCATTGGTCTCGGACCACAGGCATATATCGCTGTGTCCCCTGGTCTGTATTTTTTCATATCTTTCTTAAACACGTTGGTCACCAGCGCTTTCTCTCCCAGTGTTCCATCGTCGGTACAGACAATGATTTTGTAGCAATACCTGTGCAGACGTTCCAGACCGATGATTGCGCCCGCTGTCTGGGCTCCCAGATAAAACGTCATGCTGTCGGCATCGTGGCATACGGTTTTGCAAAGATATTGTGCAAGCATGGACAGCGGCGCGACGCCTATTCCACCCGCAATAAAAATGATATTCTTTTTCCCTCGATCTACAGCATAGCTGCCACCCAGCGGCCCGGATATTTCCACCTGAGATCCTTTGATCAGACCCGCCAGAATCTGCGTTCCCTTACCGACCACGCGGTATAGCAGCTCAAGCTTGCAAATCGTTTTGTCGCGTGTAAACGAATAAATGCTGATCGGACGAGAGAGGAACGGATCAAGCAATCCGGCTATGCGAATCATCACGAACTGCCCCGGCAGCGGTTCCTCAAATTGTCCGGGCAGCGTGATTTTCATTAAAAAATAATCTCTCCGGATTTCTTCGTTTCGGGATACCTCCCCGATGTAAACATCCTTTGCCATATTCATCATCCTGCTATTTTCCAGCCCACATAATCAGAGCATCCTCATTGGTATCCGAATAATATCTCGGACGTCTGCCTTTTACTACAAAACCGCATTTCTCGTAAAGCCGTAACGCTGCCGCATTATTTTCCCGGACTTCCAATGTCAGACGTGATATTCCCACCTGACCGGCAATATCTTTCATCAGTCCCATGAGATTGCAGGCCAGCCCCTGCCTGCGGAATTCTTTTCTCACCGCCAGATTATGCAGATGAACTTCATCAACCACCGTCCAGAATATGATGTAAGCGCCAATGATTTCTTTGCCGTCGATCTCAACTTTTACAACCAGACATTGTGCATGTTTCGCCTTTAATTCATCCAGAAACATGCCTTCCGTCCAGGGGGTGGGAAAAGACTCCCGTTCAATCGACTGGATATCGGGCAAATCCGCTACCTTCATCAGATCAACGCTGATTTGCTGTTTTGTGCTCTCAGAAGACATGCAATAATTCCATAGCAGCGGCGAGGATCAGGAAAATCGCGCAGAAAATAGGGATCGCACCGCGCAGTTTGATTGTGTTGATGGCAACGGCAATGCCCAGAAGGGGCAGAAAGTAATACGTCATGGAAAGCATGTTCCTGATCGGCAGGGGCAATTTGGGATAAGACCAGATCACGAGAGGCGTGAATACGATCAGCAAAACGAACAACAGAACCAGATAAGAAAGGAACAGTTTACCCAGCGCCACCCATGTCTTTCTTTCAATCTCCCGGATATTCCTCGCTTTAGCCGCTTCCAGAGCTTCATCGGAAAGAACGTTGTTGGATGACATCATTTTCACGTCTATCCTTTTCGCCACGATACCGAAAGGAATCGCCAGCATAACCGACAGGGCAATCAGTTCCTTCGAAACCGCCCCCAGAACCTGTCCGGAAAGGATCGCCAGAGCTGCGGCAAACGCGGCAGCAACGGAATCATTGGGTGTAATATAAATACCGATGGGAATACGGTCGATCCAGAAGAGCTCCAAGATCGCTCCGATAATCAGTCCGCCGTAGGGATTGCCAAGAATCAGACCGAGAATAGGCGCAATGATAATCGGACGGGAAATCATGGCCTGAATCAGCACTCGATCCAGGCAAAGCAGGCTGCCGAGCAATGATATAATTGTTATTTTAACCAACAATATCGTCCCCACCCGCTAGGTATTTATCTGACATAGTTCCGGTGGCAATGCATCTCTGATATTTACGGCCTTCTCTCTGGGAACCCTTTTCAGCTCCACGACTACCCCTTTTTTTTCCAGTAAATTCAGAATATCCTGAATTTCCGGTTCGCACAGGAAAACCGACGGAGCGCAACAGACTTGATAGTCTTCATGATGAATGTTTCCGATATTGAGTTTTTCAAAACGAAACCCTTCTTCATAGGCTTTCAGGGCATCGGCAATTTTGCCGAAAAGGACGATCGTTTTTTTTCCGCTGCCGTGGGTGTAAACATAATTAGCGGCAAAATCCTCCACGGAACAGATATTCACTTCGATGTCGCTGGGAACGGCCATACGGATAACCGTCTCACAGAAAAAATCACTGGCGGAATTATTATCAACAACGATAATGCATTTGGCTTTGATGAACGGCACCCAGGCTTCCAGAATTTGGCCGTGAACAAGTCTGTTGTCCACTCGTACCAGAGCAATGTCGTAAGATTCCGCCAATTGATCACCCGAGAGCTTTTTTACTTAAGATTTCACTGGCTAGAGAAATATTTTTCTTTCCGTATTCCTTGATGAAATTGGCAAACTCATTGAGAGTTGTTTCTTCTTTGACGTCAGACAATTTGAGCAGCATCGGTAGATTCACACCGGTTACCACTTCCACTTTGCCTTCTTTCATGAAAGAAAGCGAAATATTCGAAGGCGTACCGCCGAAAAGGTCCGTCAGAATCAGGACACCTTTGCCTTTATCCAGTTTTTTGATTGCGTTTTGGATTTCTTTTCTCAGATCTTCCACGCCCTTCGTCTGTTCAACGCAAACGTGCATGACATCTTTCAACTTGCCTTTTATGGATTCCGCCGCATGAATCAGCTCATTTCCCAGATTCCCGTGCGTAGTAATCAGCACACCAATCATTGTCGTCCCCCCCTTTGAAAGCGCAGGCAGCATTACAGCTGGCGGATATCCTTTCCAGATGACTGCAATGGACCTTAAAACGATTGAGTAAGCTAATGGATTGCCTAATAATTGTCAAGATTTATCAAGAAAGAGCCGAAGAAAATGTAACCGGCGGGACAATGTGTTATTATATTGATTTATTTAGTTATTTTCAATTTCCAGCAAAATCCTTGCTGCGAGACCGCCGCGCCTGCATGTGGGCCTGCAAACGGATGCCTTCACAAGTTCCAGGCTGCCATATATGGACAGACTTTTTTTTGCACGGGTAACCGCAGTATAGATCAGTTCCCGTGTCAGGACCGGAGAATCATGTTCCGGCAGGACAAACGCCACATTTTGAAATTCTGATCCCTGCGCCTTGTGCACGGTGATGGCGAATGCAGTCTGATTCTCCGGCAGGGACCATGGAGATACGGAACGCATATTTCCGTCCTTTGTCCTGAACCAGACTTCAAGATTGCCATCCTTTCCGGTAAGAGCAATTCCGATATCGCCATTGAATATCTCCAGATTATAATCATTCTGAGTAATCATGACGGGCCTTCCGTGGTACCAGAAAGAATCATGTGATGCTCCACCGGACATTTGCCTGCGCAGCTTCTGCATGATGACTTCATTCATGCCGTCAACACCTCGTTTCCCGTGGCGGACTGCGCAAAGGACACAGAATTGTTCATAAGCAGCCATAACTTCGAGCGGATCACCTTTCCTGACAGCCGCCACATAAGGTTCAAATCGGCGGATGATTGTTTCGACAACGGATGCCGGCAATCCGATCCCCGCGGTTTCCCAATGAATTTCTCCATCTTTTTGATGTGTCAGCCAGTCCGCGAGCTGGTGATCATCTCCGGTTACTACAAGTTCTGCCAGTTTCCCGATGGGTGAATCAGATCGAAAACGGTAATTCTCTTTCAGCCACACCACGCAATCCGGTACACCCCGTTTTCTTGATTCCGCAGACATTGGCTCATTCATGCTGATGCTGCCGTCATTTTCAGCGTTGTTGATAGAGGAATGTCTGGCAAGTTCCGCGAATACAGCGCCCGCTTCCACAGCTGCAAGCTGATCCTTATCACCCAGCAAAACGATCCTGGCTCTGTTCGGCAACGCTGTAAACAGCCGCGCCGCAAGAGACAGATCAATCATCGAGGCTTCATCAACGACAATTACATCATAAGGCAACGGGTTATCCCGATGATAACAAAAATCTTCGCTTTCGGGTCTGACGCCCAGAAGTCTGTGAATGGTTGAAGCCCGATCGGGCAGGCGCTCCCGTAATACCGGATCCAGTGTTTTCATTTGCCTGCGCAGGGCATCTTCCATTCTTGCCGCCGCCTTCCCGGTAGGCGCGGCAAGAGCGATTCTCAAAGAAGGATCATGCAGCGCAAGAGCTGCAAGCACTGCCGTCACGATGGTCGTTTTACCCGTACCGGGTCCCCCGCTGATAATCGTAAGCGGATTAATGATCGCCATTTCCACGGCCATCTTTTGCCGGTCGGAACGCCCGGCCAGCCGCTTTTCATTCTCCGCAAAATATTCATCCAGAAATTTTCTGACTTCCGGCTGTAAAGACTGCGGCGGGACAGATGAAATACGGGCAACAACCGCACCGGCTAATTGTCTTTCATAATCAAAATAGCGGTAGAGATAAATGCGCCCTTTGTCATCACATACAAGCGGCAATTTACATTCTTCTTCCCCTGTAGCCGTCACATTCGAACTGAAAAGCAGTGCGCGGGCATCTTCTTCCGATTGACCGAAAGACTTTGCGAGTGTCCGGATATCAATGCAGACATCACCTGCTGAGAGCGCCTGAACAATGGATGCGGCCGCTTCACCGGCCATACCGGCCGCATCCTGCCGTCCTCCGAGCTGTAACGACAGCCGTTTGATAAATTCGGCAAATCCGGCGGCCAGGTTCGACCCGTGTTCAGTGATCAGCAAGGTGGAAGTTTTATCCATCAGACGTTCCTCCCCCCTCCCTTTTCGTTCCCGTAGAAAACAAAGCATCCATTGATTCAATCAACGCGGCCTCAGGCAAATCACACCAGATTCCGGCAAAAGGCCAGGCCGACTTTACGCCACGAACAAATAAATAAAATATCCCGCCGATATGAATGTTGTAATCATAGGCCGGAATACGATCCTTCAGGTATCGATGAAGTGCCGTTAAATAGATCAGTCCCTGCAGCTCATAAGCATGCTTGAACATTTCCTCGTTGAGGCGCTCCCGCGCATAGTCCGCCGCACCTGCGCCCAGCTTATTGGATTTCCAGTCCACCACATACCATTTGCCTCCGTACTCAAACACAAGATCGATAAAGCCCCTCAGGTACCCCTCCAGCGCCGTAAAGGTCAGGACCGGTACGCTGCGGCCATGCCTTGCCAGAAGAGCATTCAATGCCTCATGATCAAGATGTCGCACAGGGTAAGTGAACTCAAATTCGGATAACCGCCTTCCGAAAGGGACGTCTTTCAGAGCAATATCCCCCGGCAGTTGCGTGGAAACCACATTCTTCAACATTCTGCTGATCATGTCAGAGGGGTTGCCTCCGGAGCCTGCAATACTCATCGGTGGATAGGCAGCCAGCACATCGGCGATGATGCGGGGCCAATGGCTGTCATCCTGAAAATCGATCCGCTCAAATATTGCATGCAGACAGTGCCCGGCCGTGGTTCCCACTGGAAAGTCGATGATGTCCGGCAAAGCATCTTTTGAGGTTCGCTCCGGTAATCCTTCCAGCCGGCCTGCTTCATTATCCGGGGCAATGTCATAATCACGGGCTTCCGGTTCAGCATGCCTGCCAGCTTCCTGGATACCTGACGTTAAAGAAGAGTAGCTTGATAATTTCCAGGTACCTGAAAGCGTCCGGTCATAGTTGCGGGCTTTATATTCCATTTTGGAATCCGGAGCCGGCAGAGACGTAATCTTCTCTGCGGGCCAGGGAATCACTCCGATGCCCTTTTTCGCGGCAAGGAGTTCCTGCCATGATTTGTGGATGGATTGAATGGTTGCCTTTTTATTTCCTGTCCAGGCGCTGGCACTATCTCCGTTGCCCGCAACAATCCAGTTCATGATGCTCTTTCGCGCGGCTGTTTCCGTTGCGCTTTTCCCCCATGTCTGCCAGAAAGGGCCCGCGGCAATGTAACAGCGGTTGATCGCTCTGGTCAGCGCGACATAAATCAATCTTACCCGCTCCGCCTTTTCCTCCTCTTCCTGGCGACTTTTCGCTTTCTCGCTCCCTGTGTAATCGATGATTAACCGATCACCTTCATGATAGGTGTATACTTTGATACCTTGCTTTACACCGCCCGGTTCTTTCCAGATGAACGGGCAGAACACAATGGGCCATTCCAGACCTTTGGCCCGGTGTTTGGTGACAATCTGTACCAGATTTTCGTCACTTTCCAGGCGAAGCTGCGACACTTCTTCATCCTCGTCGGCCGCCATTTTTTCACCCAGCCAGCGCAGAAGAGATTCAATGCCGCGATGCTTTTCTTCGGCTGTGATCATCAGCTCCATCAAATGCATCCAATTGGTGATCTGTCGTTCGCCTTCCGGCGTTGGCAAGAGTCTCTCGACAACCTGTTCATCCGCGATCAATCTACGCCACATCGAGCCAAACCCTGACTGAAGCCACTGCAGACGATACTGTTCCATCCGTTCAATGTAACGGTTCAACTCGATGTCACAGGAATTTAGCTCAGCCAGTTTCATGCTTGTCAGACCCATCAATACCGTGGACAGGGCGGCTCGAAGAAGGCCGGTCTTTGCAGATTCGGCAATCGCCAGGAGAACCCTTTCCATCTCGACAGCTTCCATCGTGTCAAAGACATTGCGATCAGAAAGATCAACGCTGGAAATTCCATAACGCGACAGCACGGCCTTAACCGTTTGCCCCTGTGCCTTCGTACGCACCAGAACAGCAATATCACGCGGTTGAACGGGTCTGTCACCGATTTTGATCTTCCCCTGCATCCCCCCCGCAATCAACCGGGACATTTCCGCAGCAGTCGCATCGAGAGCATGCTGCCCTGCAATACTTGCTTTCACCGGCGAGTCTTTTGTTCCGGGATCGAAAAGCCACACGGATAAAGGTTCGCGGGGTTCGGGATCACCCTGGATATCCTGCACGGTCCTGGAACCTCTTTGCACCTGATGGTAAGGAATTTCAGAACTGCAAAAAACGTTTTTATTCATCCCGAACACTGCATTAACAGCGGATATCAGACCATTTTCCGAACGCTGATTTTCTGCAAGCGTCCACTCGCAGGCCGCAAGCCGTTTGGCCGCGAGGTAGGTATTGAGGTCGGCGCTGCGAAAAGCATAAATAGCCTGCTTGGGGTCGCCAACCAGAAAAAGCGTCCCGCCGCCGGAATAGATGGATCGAAAAATCTCAAACTGAAGCGGATCGGTATCCTGAAATTCGTCGATAAGTGCCGCCGGGAAACGAGATCTCAAATCACCGGCCAGCCAGGGAAAACGTCCACTCTTCAGGGCTTCATATAGATTATACAGCATATCATTGTATGAAATAACCCGGCGACGGCGCTTTGCAGCGCGCACGGCATCGGGCCCCAGACAAAGCAGAATTCTTTTCAACCATGCCGCCCGCCTGGAAGCCAGCTCCACACCCGCGGCCTGAACGGGAAATACGAGCTTTGCCGCCGGTTTGCCGATGATGCGTTTAAGTTCACCGGTCAGCCAGTCGGGGTTAATCCCTCCGGCCATTAATGCCTGAACTTCATCGGCGGAATATCTGTCAATCATGCGACGCCAGTAGTCCGTGGCTATCTGCCGGACCACTTCCGTATCGTTTGCTTCCACATCGGGCATGAAAGGCTGGACCGCCGCAAAGGGAACTTCCCCGAGCGTGCGCTGGCAAAAAGAATGGATGGTATAAATGGCCGCATCCTCAAACGAAGATAAAGCTGCCTTCAGGCGAGTGCAAACCTTCCCGGCAATATCGCCGCCAGGATGATCGATTCTCCGCAGGAATTTATCGGTAAAGGGATCGCCTGATGAACATCTGCCTGTTTCAAGGGCCTGCAGCACTTCAACCAGCCGGCCTCGAATCCTGCTACGCAATTCGGCTGTCGCGGCATTGGTAAAAGTTACCACCAGAACCTGATTCACGTTCAAGTCGGTCTCCGCGATCAGGCGCAGATAAAGTCCGCAAATGGCCCAGGTCTTTCCCGTGCCGGCCGAAGCTTCGATATTGGAAATGCCGCTTAACGCACACGTAAAAACATCAAGCGGTTGAACTTTATTTTTTTTTCTCATCATGGTCATTCATCTTCATTCATCGGACAGGCCTGCCTGTAAAATCATCCTGTGCTTGATGATCGGTCTGAATACCGTTTCGGCAATTTCTGTAAATTTATCATTCAGGGGATCTTCGACACCACGCCAGGCCAGCGAATGCCAAATATCCGCACTTTCCTGCTGACTTTGCGCATAATGCCCTCCGAACCATCTTCGTCTCGCCTCATCAATCCCCTTTTCAACATAGCCCCAGGCGGCCTTTTTGAAAAACGGCACCGGCTGTAAAAGCCCTTTGCCATACAGACTGATCAAAGCGGCAAGATATTTTCCGGCATGTTCCGTGGAAATCTCGCCAAACGTCAAATCCCCATCAAAAGCAAAATGCCTTGTCTGCAGCCTGACACCGTCTGGCAAAGAGGCGCATAATACCAGATGATCAATCCATGCGCGGAGATGGTCATATCCCCGCAGTTCATCACACCGGAAGCGAACCAGACCGCATGGCCGCAGATCTCCAAAATTGGCCGTGATTTGTTGCGGCCGCTCATGCTCCGTCAGCATTATGGTTGCCTTCATTGGAGGCAGCTTGTTTTCAGCTGTTGCCGCAAGTAACCTTTCTGCCAGACCGGAAAGTTTGTGCCAGATTTTCTTCAGACCTGCTTCACAGGCAGCCCCCGGCGGTGATTCCGGCAATGCACGGATAATCGCAAGCGCCTCTTCCAGAGTCAGCATACGTTTATGTGCCAGACAGGAGTCCATGATTCTACCGGCCAGATTGCGTTCTCCGGAGAAATCCATGATCAACGGCTCTTCGTCGACGATGAGATCCTGCGGCTGCGGCAGGGCAATCTTCAGTTGCCTTTGCAGGAAGAATTTACTCGGATTGTTTAAAAATGCCGCCAGATCATCAATCTGTATAACGGATAATTCAGTTGCCGGTGTTTCCTGAGGCGTCGGCATTCCGTTAAAGAACGGTACGGCTGTTTGCGGTATATTTTCATCCTCCCGGGCATCTTCTCCCGTAATAACCGCTTTGAGGACCGGCGGAGCGACCCTTTTATTCAGCGCGTCCGCATACTGACTGACATGACTGGAAAGCCGCACATCCGAATTATCGAAGTATCGCCTGGAAAAAGGCTGCAATGGATGTTTTACCATGAGGCGCGTGCGTGCGGCCTGCAGCTCTTCAGGATTGGGGAGGTCTGGAGCGGTGGCTCCGGCCAGATAATCAAGAAGCTCAGCGACAAGAACGGATGGAGGCATCTCGGCATTGCTGCGCTGATCCCTTCCTGTATAAGAGATATGAAGCACTTCGCGTGCGGCAAGGATAGCATCCAGAAAAATCCCCCGCTCCTCCCGGCGTCTCTGCCGGTCACCCCGTCTGGGCTTTCCTCTTGGGATGAGGTCAAATTCTACTGGCTGTTCACGTGCCGGATAATCGTTGTCATTCATGCCGACAAGGCAAACCACGCGATAACTGAGTCCCCGCATGGCGGCCAGCGAGGCAAAGGTAACCATTCCCGATGGAACCGCACCGCGCCTGCTCACATCCGCATCGAGAAGAGCGGTGCGAACAACCCGCGCCGATACCTGCTGATCCAGTTTCGCCGCCCGCCAGTTATCGGCCAGTTCGGCAATGGCTCCGGTGACTTTGTCATATTCGACCTGCAAACGAACATCGGCCGATGCAAAATCGGCAAGCATCCCGTTGAGTATTTTCTGCCACTGGTCCGCCGGTCTTGGATATTGAAGCTGATCTTTCCAGAAAGCCAGCCGCTCAGTAAACAGCCAAAAGTGTCCGAGCGTTTCTGCGCGCGATCCTTCCAGGTTGCCGGCAGGCAATAACCCGGCGAGAGGCTCATCAAGATGAGGCAGTGCAATGCTCAGCATCAGCGAATCCAGACCTCTGTGGAAGGTATGCCGGTCTTCCCGTGGACAACCCAGATCCGCCCGATGCCTGCGATCAATTCCCCAATGGATTCCTGCCCTGTTCAACCATTCACGAACAAGCGCAAGCCCGCTTTCGTCCAGTTTAAACCTGCGGGCAACCGGTGGCTGGCGGAGAAAATCGAAAACCCGGCTGGCCGGCATGCGGGAGGATATCAGATCCAGCAAATCAATCAGCACGCGGAGACAGGGGTTGGTACTCTCCATGGCCTGTCCGGCGACGACATAGGGAATTCTGTGAGCCGTCGACACCGTGCCGAACACGGCATCAACAGCTGGAGCCAGAGTATCCATATCAGGCGTTAAGACGACGACATCGTCCGGCAACAGGGTTTCATCGGCGGCAAATAAATCCAGCAGTCTGTCATGCAGAACTTCAAGTTCACGTACCGTTCCGTAACAGCAATGGATTTCCATGCTCCGGTCTGATGCGGATATCCTCAGACTGCCGGGTGTCAGGTCTTCCATATCGAGGATGGATTTCTGCAGTCTTGCGATCAGCGTATCTCCCGCAGGGTCTATAAATTCACTCCTGTCTGATGTTTGCGCATCCGAGACCTCCTCATAAACCAGATCGATGGCGGACTGTGTTGCCTGCCCCCAGTCGGCCAAAAGCGAATGACCGACTTCCCGGTATGCGTCCCGTTTCATGCTTTGGAGGTAGGCAAGGCGTTTGGGCGGGACGATATCGAACCAGTATTCCCGGCATGGATTCATCATGTACAGCGTAATATTCATGACGTTGGAAAGCTGGCAGATTGTTTTCAGGTATAACGGCGGAATGGCGGGTACGGTAAAAACAGCCGCGCTCGACGGAAGCTTCGCACAGAACCCGGCATGATCTTTTTTCTTCACTTTATCCAGGGCGGCCTGCAAAGGATGTATACTGCTGAGGCCGAGATCCCTCGCAACAGCACGCCAGAGTTCGCTTTGCCAGTCTTCATCCGCTTCGCTTCTGCCCCGGAAATCCGGAATTTTTTTCCCCTCGCGCCACAACTCAAGCCAATCGCAGCGATAAGTCGCATACTGATCAAAGACATGCGCCACGGCCCGCGCAAGTTCATAACGCATCATATCATCGGCCTTTTTCATGAAACTGCCGATGCGGGAATACTCGGCAAACCGCTCCTCCGCTAGGATACGCAGAATCAGCCATGTCATCGTACCTGGATCAACGGGAGAACGCTCCGGTACTCCGGCATCCATTACTTTTGCCAGTTGCCAGAGCCAGCGTGCCAGGTAACTGAATCCGACATTGGCGCATATGCCCCGGCGTCTTGCGATAGCGAGCTGGAGATAGCGAGAGATTGCCGTGGTTGGCACAACCACATGCTGTGCTTCAAAAGGGTCCGCCGGTACACGGGCAAGCTCATCCTGCAGGTGTTTTGCCAGGACTTCAATACGGTTGGAAAAGACGACTTGCAGACTCATGCGGCAACTATGAATAAGCGCTTCGGCCTTGTCAAGATCATAATTTTTAATCGAACATTATATTGACATTGCCTTTTGCGATCCTTATAATCGCCGGAACATTGAACCCGAGGCGAACTGACATGCATCCTTACCGTTTTCTCATGCAACATCGTCTGTGGTTTACGATTGCACCGGCCATCGTCGGTATCGGAACCATGGTTTATTACGCTTCCTGCACTACATCCTGCTCCTATCTTCAGGGAGATATTCTGGGCATCGATCTGAAATATGTGGGCGTGGCCTATATGGCCGCCATAATCTTTCTGGCGTTCATCAAACAGGCGGACCTGCTGCGACTGCTTGTCGCGTCGGGAATCGGCGTTGAGGTCTTTCTGGTATCCTTCCAGATCCGGGAAAACATTTTCTGCCCTTTTTGCCTGACTTTCGGGATCATGGTTATCCTGATGTATCTGATCAACTACGAAAGAACCAGCATGTTGAATAAATGGTATCAGAAAATCATTTATTCTTTCGGCGACGCGATAATTCCTTTCACCGGCGGTCAACGGATACCTCTGTTGCTCATGATGCTGATCGGCTATATTTTTATCGTCTTTTCTTTTTCGGGATCAGCGACGCCCGCTTACGCCGCGGACGACCCGGCCATCCCTTCCTACGGTCAGGGTTCCTGGGAGCTGATCATTTTCACCGATTACTTCTGCGAACCCTGTCAGGAGCTGGAAAATGATCTGGAGCCCGAATTGGCAAGGCTGCTTGCCGGAGGGAATATAAAAATTACCTTCGTGGATTTTCCCGGTCATAAGGGAACGGGTCTGTACGCGAAATACTTCCTTGCCGCGGTTGCCGCCGGTAAAGACTGGTCCAACGCTTTCAAGGCAAGAAATATTCTTTTTTCGCAGGCCCGCCAGAAAAAAATTGACCAGGAAAATGTCCTGGCTGCCTTTCTGAAATCAAAAAATGTCGCTCTGAAAGTAATTGACCCCAAACCTGTTTTTAACCAGTGGTCCGCCATCATTAAACGACATGAAATTGATCAGACGCCAACCTGCGTATTGCGTTACTCCGGTGCCTACGCGAAAAAATACGTCGACTCGGAGCATATCCTCAAGGAATTGATACCGGAACTTCAAAAAAGATTTCCAAAGAGTAAAAATTGAGTTTTTTAAAGCATATGGGATACATCCTTAATACAACCGACGATTACCATATTAACCAATTGAGTTCCCTGGGCTGGGAATTGACGGTCTCCAATGCCCTCCAGCCTCAAGACAGCCCCTGCCGCCGCGCATTAAAAAGCAACGAATCTTTTGGAACACAACTTTTCCATTTTCTGGAACGATTTGTCCCTTTTCCTTCCATGAAGACCGTTCTGGAAGTCGGTGGCGGTCTGGGCTACCTGATGCGTGATTTCCTGTCTCTATCCCCTCATCTGCAGGCCAGTATGCTGGATATATCACCCTTCCTGCTGGAAAAACAGAAAGAGACTCTGTCCGGGCTTCCCGTCCGGTTTATCGAGTCTGATTTTCTAAAGATGTCCGTATCCGATCTGAAGACCTTTGATCTGGTCATTTTAAATGAAAATCTGGGGGATTTTCCAACGCTCATTGCAGATCGCAGCCGGAGCCGTAACGAAAATGCCGAAACGCTCCAATGGGTCAATAAAATTGATGATTTCAGGGAAGAGTTTGCCCTGCACTTCGCCGTTGATGAAAGCATCAACATCGGCGCGCTGTGCATTCTGGAAAGGCTCTGCGGCACCGGCGTTCCTTTCATCTTTTTGAGCGAACACAGTTGCGAGTCGTCCATGAACAATCCGCATTTTCCTCATTGCAAGTTCAAGGCGCCGGGAACTCCGGAAAAAATTGCCCTGAAAGGCCATAATGAATTCACCATTAAATTTTCCCTCCTGGCAACCGTGGCAAAGAGTTTCCGGTATAAAGTATTCCGCGGCCAGTACATCGACATCCTGCCGATCGATTTCAACGACAAAGTCACGGCCGCCCTGCGGCAGGAGACTGCTCTTTCCGATGACCAGGAAATTATCCGGCAGTTCATTTATGATCTGCACAAGTATGAATACCTGGTGCTCGTTCATGATTCAAGAAAAGAGCTAAAGAAATGAAAATCTTTCCAATTCTTTTCATCAGTGTCTCCATGATATTCTTTTGCCGGGCGGATGGATTTTCCTTTCGCTGCGGCAGCGGCCTGGTCACTACCGGCGACTTAAAAATCCAGGTGCTGGAAACCTGCGGACAACCTTCGTCCAAAGAAGTGATCTGCCCCAGAATTACATCCGCATGCCCCAGCACCATTGAAATCTGGCATTACAATTGCGGCAGCAATGATTTCCTCTACGGGTTGACCTTTGAAAATGGGAAATTATCCAGAGAAGAAAATGAAGGACGTGGAAGCGGGAAATCGAATTGTCCGGGAAAATAAATCTCTTATCCGGGAGGTGAATTTTTATGCGAATCATTAAAACCAGTTTTCTTGCCTTGTTCATCTTATGCTTCACGGTTTCAAACACTTTTGCATTTCGCTGTGGTTCGGATCTGGTCTCAAACGGCGACACCAAGGCTAAAGTGAAGATCACCTGCGGCAAACCGACCTCCACTGAAAAGTCCTGTGAAGGACGTCAGGCAGCCACACACACCGATAAAAAAGGGAAAACCGTCAAATCAAAAAAATGCGCCAGCAAAGTGGATATCTGGTACTATAACTGCGGAGATAATGATTTTATCTATGCCCTGACATTTGAAAACGGCAAACTGAGTAAGGAAGACAACATTGGACAGGGCAAGGGAAAATCCGACTGTCTGGGAAAATAACCCTATGCGATGCAGGGAACGAGTGCAACTGTTCCCTAAAGATTTTTCAATAGTTTCATCATCTTTTCCGGATCATCTGTCGGCATGGCGCAGGTGAAGTTCGAACAGACGTAAACGGTTGAGCGCCCGCTGATGGGTGTATGATCATGCACCCAGGGCGCGATGGTTTCCAGTTCCGCCTGATCCGTTCCCCCCGGGCAATATAAAACAACCTTGTTCGGCACAAAACTTTTGCACAAAGTCGCAACTAGCGTCCAGGTTTCCGGATGATTCCTGTCTCCCGCGATAACCACTTCACTTGCAGGACCAATGGCAAAGATGAGTCCGCAAAGAAAATGCGTGAAAGCTGTTGGCTGCGCATCTGCATGCGCGCCAAAAGCTCGGTACACTTCATGCGCCCTTTCATCCATCTCTGCGTCGCCGGTAATCCGGGACAAGCGCAGACAGTTGGAAAAGGCTACGGAATTTCCTGAAGGCATCGCTCCGTCATACAGTTCTTTCGGTCTCGTTATCAGTTTTTCCGCGTCTGCTGCCGTAAAAAAGAACCCTCCTTCCTGATCATCCCGGAAATATGCTGAAAGGTGCGACTGATACTCAAGAGCTTTGAGCAAATGTTTTACATCAAATGTCGCTTCATAAAGCTCCACGAGCGCCCAGATTGTAAAGGCATAATCATCGATATTTGCCTCAATGGATGCCTGGCCGCCTCGGTAGCGGTGCATGAGACGACCGTTTGGTCCCGTCATTTTCGAATGAATAAAATTCATGGCTCTGAGAGCGGCTTGTGCATAGGAAGATTCATCCAGAACCTGCGCGCCACGGGCCAGTGCCGCAATCATCAGTCCGTTCCAGTCGGTCAGAATCTTGTCGTCTTTATGCGGGTGAACTCTTTTTTCCCGAACCGCAAAAAGTCTTTCCCGGATTTTTTCCATCTGCGGCAAAGGCTCCGGTAATAATGCTTCTTCAGTTCCCCGCGGCAAGGGGCTGAGATGCGGGATGAAACAGCCCTCGGGCAATTCCTGCACGCCCGGTGCCGTAAGATCACTTTCGTGCCGGTAAAGGGTCAGAAAAAGATCCGCATCTTCTTTGTCCAGGGCACCGCGGATTTCCTCTTCCGTCCAGAGATAGAATTTCCCTTCTATGCCTTCACTGTCCGCATCTTCGGCGCTGTAGAAGCCTCCTTCAGCATCGTTCATATCCCTCAATACATAAGTAAAGATTTCCCGGGCCAGAGATTCATATTCCTTTTGTGCGGTTGCCTGATACAGCTCAAGGGCGGCCATGGCCATCAGTGCCTGATCGTAAAGCATTTTCTCAAAGTGCGGCAGGATCCATTGGACATCCGTTGAATAACGGTGAAAACCGAAACCGATCTGATCGTAAATACCGCCACGTCTCATATTTTGCACAGTCCGCTCCACTATGGCCAAAGCATCCGCTTCCCCTGTTGTCTTCCAGTAGCGCAGGAGAAAAAAGAAATTATGAGGCGAAGGAAATTTCGGAGAACGACCGAAACCGCCAAATGTCTTGTCAAAACTTTCGACAAAGGATCGGTAAGCCCGATGAAGCGTTTCTTCGCCGACATTCTTTACATTGCCAGCCGTTTTGTGCTGCAATGCGCCGGTAATGGATGATGCGGCATTCAACACTTCATCGCGTTTCATGCGCCAGAGAGTTCTTACCTGGGGAATCATATCCGTAAGTCCGACCCTGCCGAATTTTGTTTCCTTCGGAATATAGGTTGCCGCAAAGAAAGGTCTTTTATCGGGCGTCATCATGATCGTCAGAGGCCAGCCGCCGCTTTTTGTCATAAGCTGGCAGACCTTCATGTAAACAGCATCAATGTCCGGCCTTTCCTCGCGGTCGACTTTGATATTGACAAACGTTTCATTGAGCAGTGCGGCAATATTTTCATCCTCGAACGACTCGCGCTCCATCACATGACACCAGTGACAGGTGGAGTAGCCTACAGAAAGAAAAATCGGTTTATCTTCAGCCCGTGCTTTTTCAAATGCCTCCTCACTCCAGGGATACCAGTCCACCGGATTGTTTGCGTGCTGAAGAAGGTATGGGCTTTTTTCTTCGATCAGTCGATTGGGTTTCATAATATTCAATTCTGTAATATTTCCGTAATAGCCTCTAACCCGGCAGGTTCCGTTATTAAGGTTGTATGACCGACTCCGGGAACAATCCTGATTTCCGCATGCGGCTGGACACCGGCCAGAACGGTCAAATATTTCTGCGGGTAAAACAATTCATCCTTTTCTCCCACCAGAACCGCCATCGGTTGTTTGATGGCTTTCAGGTCGGCCCGATAATCCCGGTGAAGTGAAAAATTGGCCCAGAGTCGATAGGAATAACTGTCTGTCAACTGCCCGGCCATATCCGGAGAGATTCCGAATGCAACAACAGGCAAGTGCCCCAGAAATTTCTGACCTGCCGGTCCCAGCACGGAAATGGCTATAATCCGCGGGACAGCCGCCTGTGCATGCTCCCCGGCCTGAGGCCTGGTGGTCGGCGCATCATGACTGAGAAAAGGAGCAAGCGCCACATAACGTCCGAACAAGCCCTGCCGGTCGCCCGCCGCAAACCGAAGAACAAATCCGCCGCCGGACGATAGTCCAACCAGCGTAATGTCTTTGCGGCCGGAAAAGAACTGTTTCATGAAATCTTCCAGATCATCTTCGAGCTGACCAATATAGTCAATGTCTCCCCTGCGGCCGGAATCACCATGACCTCGCATATCCAGGACATAAACATCCATATTGTTTTTTTGCAGATGCTCCGCCAGGGCATGCATGGAACTCCCCGAAGCGGTCGATCCGTGAATCAATACCACCGCCTGTTTTGCCTGCCCGGCGGGATAAGCCCGGTAAGCCAGTTTCACTCCGTCACGAGCCATATAATGGCTGACCGGCGGCAGCGTTTTAAAATCCATTGTCCGAAACGGTGCAGCCAGCGTGTCCACACCCGCAGGCGCTTTGGGGCTGGACAGACCGATAGCTGAGGCAAAGATAGCCACTACAACTAATATGATACCCAGGAAAATAATGATCACTTTCTGAATGTTCATTTTGTTCTTACCCATTCATCCGTTGAAAAGATAATAATTTTTCATCTGAAGTGCCCGCCTGTATAAATGTACAGCAACCACTGCCTTTTTGCAATTTATATCACAAGCATATCTTCAATGTGCATATGATCAAACCAATTCAAAAGACATCTTTCATATTCTTAACTTTACCCAGGGATAAGATTAAATAAATCCATCTTATAAATTTTTTTACACAAACGGTTTTCTTCTTCAGTTAAGCACACTGAAGTTCGGATGCAACAACCACAAAGATTACGTCATCCATTTTTACCAGGATGGTTGTCACCCCGGTCTATTTTGCCGACCGGCAAAAACGTTTACACTTTGGCAAATGGGAAATTATGCTTCTCATGAATATTTACTCACGGGTATCCGGAAAAAAAAATAATCATGGACGACGCCAGTAAATAAAGACCGATATATGCAGAGGGCGTTAAAGACGACGCAGGATCGGATCGATGACTGTGGAAGAAGAGATAACAGGGTAAATGATGCCAGAGCAATTCCGGCATCCTCCGCCGCGTAAAAAGGGCGGGAAAACCCGCCCCTTTTTTCTCTACCGTATGTCTCCGGTCCCCGCCTTGCTTTTAACCGTTTCCGTAAAAAACCCGATCAAAACGGAAATGCTGACTTTCCGATCAGGACATACATTGCTTGAATTCATTCTCAGCCCAGGTTGCGCAGCTCTTTGCGGAGAATCTTACCCACCGCGCTTTTCGGCAAGGCATCCATTAACTGAATAAATTTTGGTCTCTTATATTTGGGCAGATTTTCCTCGCAATATTTCATCAAATCTTTATCCGTCAGTTCTCCCGGCGATTTTAAGGCGACAAAGGCTTTCACAACCTCACCGTAAACCGGATCGGGAATGCCAATAACACCCGCTTCCAGAACAGCAGGGTGCTGGTAAAGAATATTTTCTATTTCCCTGGGAAAAATGTTTTCCCCCCCCCGGATGATCATGTCTTTCTTTCTGTCCGTGATAAATACATAGCCATCCCTATCAATATGCCCTATGTCTCCTGTATGGAGCCAGCCGTTACGAATAGCTTCCGCCGTCTCTTTGGGCTTATTCCAGTAACCTTTCATGACGCCGGTGCCTTTGATGACGATTTCGCCGGTCTGTCCGGGAGGCAGTTCACAATCGTTTTCATCAAATATTTTTATGGAATTAAGCTTCTGGTAGCACAAGCCGATGGAGCCGTATTTGGGTGGCTGGCGTCCCGCGATATTACCGCAGTTGACTGTTGTTGCTTCACTGAGCCCGTATCCTTCCCAGATGTCGATTCCATATTTTTGTTTCCAATTTCTTGCAACTTCCAGGGGCATCGGTGCGGAACCGCAAATACATGTCCTTAAGGAACTTAAATCGTACTTGGCGGCATCCGGATGATTCAAAAGCTGGATATACATGGTGGGCACGCCGCGAAATTCCGTGACTTTGTGTTTTTGAATGGCGCTCATGGCCTCAATCGGATCCCAGCGGCTGATCATGACAATCTTCCCACCGGCCAGATACTCCAGATTTAAAGCAAACACTCCGTAACCATGGAATAAAGGAAGCGTGGCCAACAAGACACGATTTCTGTTTATGCCAAATACTTCGCCGTCCGTGACGGGACTCTTCGCCTGCCCTCCTTCATGTTCTGTGAGTTTCCCTCTGGCAGTCATCCCCCAGGTATCCAGCAGCACCAGATCAAAATAACCTGTCACATGAGTATACCAGTTTAAATGGGTCAGCATAACGCCTTTAGGATTTCCGGTGGTTCCTGCCGTATAAATCATCACCGCCGTATCGTCGTTGTCTGTATCTGCGATTGCCAATTGTTCTGAGGTTTTCTCAATGATTTTATTAAAAGATAACGCGCCGTCAGCGACGGATTCTCCTGTAACAATCACATTTTTAAGGCGGGGAGCTTCCTTGCAGGCTTCTTTGATATTACTCAGATAAGCTTTATCGCTGATTAAGGCGGACAAACCCGCATCCTGATAAATGTAGGCAAGATCGTTTACACGTAATGACGGATTAATCGGGACCAAAATCGCGCCAACCTTGAATACGGCAAAAAAGGACTGCATGAGCTGTGGACAATTCAGTAGCTGAACGCCAACCCGGTCTCCCTTCTTAATTCCCAGGTCTTTTAAGGCATTGCCCAGCCTATTGGCAATCTTGTTCATCTCGACATTGGTATGCCAGCGACCATCATGGTATAGAAAATCGTATTCACCGAACCTTCGAATATTATCATCTGCCAGACGTCCAATATTCATGACCACCCTCCTGCTTCCTTAAGAATATTATTTGATATGCTCGGATCTGTTGTTTCAGCCCGAATCCACGACTTTTCAACCGGTATAGAGGTGCGGATGAGTTACACCTGTCCTGCTTCCTCAGGAACACCGTTCTGAGCCCCATTCCTTTGAATGGGGCTCACCTGCAAGAAACGGATTTATGATACGCACTTGTATTTACGATTTGGCAGTCTCCGTTACCATTCGGGCGTCAGCTGCCTCCGCAGTAATCTTAACCGTAATCGATTTCGGATCATACATTTTTTCTTTAATAAATATTCCGGGCAGCAGCGCGCAAATCAAATATGCGGCTCCGCAGGTGGCAATGCCGATTCCGATAGAATACTGTGTAGCAGCCCAGCCGATAACCAGTGGTGAAATCATCGAACCGATGCGGCCGATGTTGTAAGAAGTCGACATGGCTGTTCCCCTTACGGATGTGGGAAAGCTTTCGCTTAAATAGGTGGCAAAGATTGCATAAAGAGCGCCGTACAAACCTCCGAACACCAGCAGGAGGTATGGAATATTGTCTTTTGTTGCAAAGTTCATAACGAAAGGAATATATATTGCGACTGCAAGGCCTACGATCACCCACATGATCCGCCGGCCGATTTTATCTCCCAGCCAGCCCACCATAGGTTTTGAAATGATACCCATTGTGTAAGTTGCGGCAAGAAACCATCCCATATTTTTCAGGCTGACACCAAGTTCTTTAGCCATATAAGTCGGCAGCCAGGTGTTTGCCCCATAATAACCGTACTGCAGGCCGAGAGACGCAATGGCCCAAAGGATAAACACAATCCGGATTTTCTTATCTCGAAAGATCGTCAAGAATTCATTTTCTTTCTTTTCACCCTTCGCGGCAGCTTCACGGGCTGCGGCGCGAGCGGCAAACCAGCTGGGGGGATCGGACAGAGTATATAAAAGGATCAGACAGACAATACCGGGTACAACCGCAAGCAAAAACATGGAGCGCCACCCCCAGGTGGGCATGACGGAACCTGCCATCAAAGCGGCCACGACATAGCCAAAGGACCAGCCTGCCATAACAATGCTTAAGACCGTGTTTCTGATTCTTGTTGGAACATATTCTGAAACGAGAAGGTTACCCGTGATGTAAACAGCCCCGAGTCCCATACCGGACAGGAAACGCATAATCGCAATCTGCCAGTATTCCTTTGAAAATCCGATAATACCGGTGCATATGGTGAACATCAGGATAGACCACCATGTAACCCGGACTCTTCCCACCCGGTCTGATGCCCATCCTGCGGAGATCCCGCCAATCCCCATACCAATCAGGGTATACGTGCCAAGCGCTCCCAGCATGAGCGGTGATAGATTCATTTCTTTCATAATACTGGGAAAGGCCAGGGCAAGCACCTGAAGATCAAGACCATCAACTATCATCGCCAGAACCGCTGCTACTGTTATGATTACAGCTTTTGCATCCATTTTCTCATGTTTTTCATCTGCCATCATTTGGATCCCCCTCCTTATTCATAGTCGATTGAGAAACTCATCATCAGCAACAGATCAACCCAAACACGAATCAAATATGCATCCCCGTCATATCCTGAACATACGATTATCCAGCTTCCAGCGCCTCCTTTCCTCTTGAACAAAAAGTGTAATCTTGTCGTATTGACGGTTTTCATTTCATGAGCATAGTTCATGCCATGTCCGCAGGCAGTCCTTGCATATGCATATATAGTTGGTATTATTATTTTTTATTTTTGTTGTGTTTTAGTCTTCGGTTCTTGTATGTAACATTTATAGACACTACGATGTACAATTACTATACAGATCATATTTTATGAATCATATTGTTACGCCCATCTGGAGGAGGATTTTCATTGCGGAGCTCAAAACATCAAACGGCGATGATTAACTGGCATGATGAGCCGGAACTGCTGAACCCTGAGGATTATGAACTGTTTCAAAAAACGCTGGATGAATGGAAAAAATTCGTTTCCGGCGACATGAGTATCGACGGGTCAGTTGTTCCAGGCGAAGTTTTGGATTCCTGGGTACGATGCAGGAAACTGGGAGTTAACCCCAGAAGCAACGCCATCAGGGAGCTTTTAACCGGTGACAAGCTTGACGAACTTTTAGAAGACAACCAAAATTTTATAGAAACAAGCCGCCCTTTTATGAAAAACCTCTACCGGTTCGTTTCCGGTTCGGGCTTTGTCGTCATCCTTTTCGAAAAAAGGGGATATCTCCTTGAAATTATCGGCGATGAGGATGTTCTGAAATTTATCCGTAAAGGACACTGGCTTGTTGGCGCCCTGTGTGATGAAGCCAGCGCCGGCAACAACGGCGTTGGAACGCTGGTGGAATTAAAAAGACCCACCTCCATTATAGGATGTCATCATTACCGCCGGTTCTATCACAATGAGGCGGCCTGCAGCGCACCTATCTTCGATCCGGATGGTGAATTTATCGGCGGAATCAGTATCACTGGCCGTCATTTCAAGATCAATCTTCATACTCTGGGCATGGCCGTTGCCGCCGCCCAGGCTGTCGAAAACGAATTAAAAAGGAATCGTGCTTTCTCCGAGGCTCAGATAGCCAATATCTACAAAGAAAAGGTAATAGCATCGATTCCCGAAGGGTTGATGACGATAGACAATCTGGGACACATTACGTTGATCAATGATCACGCGAGAAGGATTTTTTCCCTCCGTTACGAGCATGTTGAGGGCAGACACCATCGGAAAGTATTTGGCGCGAAAAATCACCATATCAGCAGACTGCTGGAGAACAATGAGGAGTTGAGAGATCTGGAAGTCCGAATTTTTTCCGGTGACTCGGGCAACGACTACACGCTCTCGTGCAATCCAATCTTATCTCAAACTCTTAAACACCTGGGAAAAATTGTCATTCTTACGGAAATCAAAAGAGTGAAAACGCTTGTCAATAAAATGATTGGGGCCAAGGCCAATTTCCGGTTTGAAGACATCTACGGACAGAATCATAAATTTCAGGAGACAGTCAAACAGGCGCGTATTGTCTCGCACAGCCGATCGAATGTCTTGCTTTTAGGAAAAAGCGGAACAGGTAAGGACATCTTTGCCCAGGCTATTCATAATGAAAGTGACCGCAGGAACGGACCTTATGTGGCGATAAACTGCGCCGCCATCCCACGGGATTTGGTTTCAAGCGAACTTTTCGGCTATTCGGAAGGCGCCTTCACGGGTTCAAAGCGGGGAGGCAGTCAGGGGAAATTCGAACTGGCTGACGGAGGAACCATTTTCCTCGATGAAATCGCCGAAACGCCTTTGGAATTGCAAACCGTCCTTCTTCGGGTCATCGAGGACAAGTGTATCGTCCGAATCGGAGGTTCGAGAGTTCAGCCTGTAGATGTCCGCATTATAGCCGCTACAAACAAAGATCTTCAGGAAGAAGTCCGTAAAGGCAATTTCCGTGAAGACCTGTATTATCGTCTCAATGTTTTTGTTATTCACATGGTACCGCTCATTGAAAGACCGGACGACATTATTCTACTGGCAAATACCTTTATAAAAAAATATGCCAAAGCGTTAGGGAAAAGGGTCGAGCGAGTGGACGGCAGGGTTATCGATGCATTGACGCATTACTCCTGGCCGGGAAATGTGCGGGAATTGCAAAATGTTGTCGAGCGGATGATCAACTTTTGTCAAAATGGCGAACTGACGGTTGATCTGATCCCCCGGGATATCAATGGAAGCAGGCAGCCGGTTCCAGGACAGGAGGAATTCAAATCACCAAAGCATTTCGAACGGGAAATGATTGCAAAGCTGTTGGAAGCCCGTCTCTCAAAAAGCGAAATTGCTAAAAAAATGGAAATGACAAGGATGACCCTCTATCGCAAGCTGAAACAGTATAAACTTGCCTGATCATCGGAGCATACAGGCGAGACAGCATAGTGAATTGTGCGCTTCCGGAATCATCGTGCAGGCATCTCTGTCATCAATTTAACCACGTGGGACGACATTCCACGGCCGGAAAGCATAGAGGAACGTCACAGGAAAGTGATGATCAGCACGCAGGGTATTTTCCAAATCCGCAATTATTTGATCAACATGGTCGCCGGATCCAGGAGCAGTTCCAGCTTTGTGGCATCAGGCGACTGGCCTTTGAGGGCTTTGATATAAACTTCCGGTCCCCGGGCAGCCAGCTGTACCAGCACATCAAAAAGATCGGCCACATGCACGAAAGACAACGGCAAACCGTCTTCCCGGGGCGGTTCATGGCGATGAGTATGGACGGTGAACCAGATGCGCATGGCATATTTTTTTGCCAGTTCTTTCAGGTCCACAAGCAGACCACGGCCGGACTCATCAAATTTCAATCCATCAATAATGATTGTATGAGGCTTAAAAATGTTCTGCTGCATCAGGTCGTTCAGGCGTTCCTCCAGCCTCGGTGCGCTGAACCCCTCTACGCGAAACGTCATGATGAAGCGATAGATCAGAATACTTTCCCAGTACTCCGTAGCATCTGATGAATCATATTTGGATGCCATGTCGTGAAACAATTCCCGGTACCAGAGATCCACCTTGCTGACCGCGTCGTTGAGGCTGACGTGCAAGACCGGCTGTTCGTGCATCATGGCATGCAGAGCCGTCTGCACCAGCAGGGCTGTCTTACCCAGCCCGGCATAGGCCAAAACAGCACCCAGACCGCCGTTGGGCAGAATGTATTCGTTTTCAAAACCGAGGTTCAAAAGCGGATTGCGCTCGATGATTTCTTTTTTGATCATGATCATATCCTCATAAGGTAAATGGATAACATTTCCTGTACGTTTTAATGCTCTATTAACCGCCATTTTTTTCTACAGCCCATCAGCCTGCAGTCTAATAGCCTGTTTTCAGGCCGCCGTCTTTTTGTTCTGGGCAACTTCCAGGGCGATCTTTTCCGCGATTGACTGCGGCACCTGGCGATACAGGGCAAATTCCATGGTAAACTGCGCCTTGCCCTGGGTCGAAGAGCGCAGGATGGTCGAGAATCCGAACATTTCTCCCAACGGCACCTGCGATTCAATCACGCACATGACACCTTCATCCTGCGTACCGATGATCATGCCGCGGCGCTGGTTGAGCAGCCCCATCACAGCCCCCTGAAACTCCGTGGGGGTTTCCACAACCACTTTCATGATCGGTTCGTGAACGACCGGCTTGGCCCGCAGGTAAGCTTCCTTGAAGGCACCGCGCGCCGCCGCCTGAAAGGCCATGTCTGAGGAATCAACCGCATGGGAAGCGCCGTCATTGATGACGACTTTAACGCCGGTGATCGGAAATTCCAGTTTAGGGCCTTTGGCCATACTCTGCTTGAAACCTTTTTCACAGGCGGGAATATACTGGGTGGGAATCGAGCCGCCGAATATTTTGTTTTCAAAAATAAATTCCGCGTCGCTGATCGGTTCGATATAGCCGGCGATGCGCCCGAACTGTCCGGAACCGCCGGTTTGCTTTTTATGCGTGTAGTTAAACTCCGCCCGTTGTGTAATAGTCTCGCGGTAAGCCACGCGGGGATTACCGGTGGTCACTTCAGCGTTGTATTCCCGCTTCATGCGCTCGACATAAATATCCAAATGCAGTTCACCCATGCCTTCAATGATGGTTTCATTGGTTTCCGGATCGACATGCGTTTTGAATGTCGGGTCTTCCTTCGAGAAACGGTTGAGTGCTTTGGACATGGCCATCTGCGACTTGTTGTCTTTGGGCACAATGGCCAGAGAGATAACCGGTTTGGGCACGTACATGGAGGTCATGGTCATGTTGATGCCCGGAGAAACAAACGTATCCCCTGATGAGCATTCAATACCGAATAAAGCCCCGATGTACCCGGCACGCAGCAGATCGACCTCTTCCATCTGATCGGCGTGCATCCGGGCAACGCGGCCGACTTTAACTTTCTTTCCGTTGCGTACGTTGATGATGGTGGAGCCTTTTTCCACCGTCCCTTCATAAACACGGATGTAGGTTAACTGGCCGTACTGACCGTCTTCCAGTTTAAAGGCCAGGGCGACAATCGGTTTTTCCGGATCGCTGGTCAATACAACCGGTTCCTCATTACGATCCATATCGAGAGCCACGTTTTCCACCTCGGAAGGTGCGGGAAGAAGGTACGTTACACCGTCCAGCAGAGGCTGGACGGCCTTGTTTTTATAGGCCGATCCCATATAAACCGGTGTCAGTTCTCTTTTTAACGTCCCTTTGCGAATGGCGGCATAAAGCAATTCGGATGTAATTTCCCTCTCCTCCAAAATAACTTCCGTCAGCTCATCGGAAAACAGGGACGCGGCATCAATGAGTTCTTCGCGCCTGGCTTTGGCTTCCGCTTCCAGAGTGGCCGGGATTCCCTCCAGCCGAATGTTTTCACCGTTATCGCCATCGAAATAAACGGCTTTCATGGACACCAGATCGACCACACCCTGTAAATCCGTCTCCAGGCCGATGGGAATCTGCATGGCGACGGCATTATGCCCGAGCTTGGTACGGAGCTGTTCGATAACGCGGAAAGGATTTGCTCCGCTTCGATCACACTTATTGATAAACGCAATGCAGGGAACCTTGTAACGCTTCATCTGGTGATCAACGGTGATCGACTGGGATTGAACGCCGCCGACGGAACACAAGACCAGAATAGCGCCGTCCAGAACGCGCAGGGATCGTTCCACCTCGATCGTGAAGTCGACATGGCCCGGGGTATCGATGATGTTCACCTCATACCCCTTCCATTCGCAGTAAGTCGCAGCCGAAGCAATGGTGATGCCTCTTTCTTTTTCCAGTTCCATCGAATCCATCGTCGCGCCCACACCGTCCTTGCCCTTGACGTCATGAATGGCGTGAATTCTTTTCGTGTAAAAAAGAATCCGCTCGCTGAGCGTGGTTTTACCGGAATCGATATGCGCGCTGATTCCGATATTGCGTATTTTCTGGTCGTCGAACTTCATGATGCTTTCCTCTCCATAACAAAATAATTGGTCTTTCGATCCCCAAACCTCATGGAATGGTCTGACCGGCAAATAATCTTTGTTCTTCTCGTTTTAAGAATTGATTCTTATTACAAAAAAACCCCGCATTTGGAAGAATCTCTGCCAGATGGGGGATTCACCGCAGTCGAGCTTGATTAACAAGAGCTCGGGCTTTTATATTTTTTGACCTTTTTTGTCAAGATATTATTTAGAAATAATCAGTTTTTTCGAAGTTCTGTTGACGGCGTCCAGTTGTACCGATATAATCTTATCCGATTCATCGGTGCAATTTTTTCGAAAGTTTAGAGATCATGCTCAAAATCAAATGGAATGTTATCCTCGGTGTCTCCGCGATTATGGTCTTTGTCGCACTGCTTGCGGTTCGCCTGGGGTATTTTGAGGAAAAAACAAATCCGGAGCACGCGATTTTGCGCCCTTCGGTATCCCGCTTTCCCGAAACCTGGATGAATATTTATCAGAACAGGCAGAAGATAGGAATTATCCATCGTAAATTCAATGAATTGTCAAATGGCCGTTATCAGACCGAGGAAAAGGTCACCATGCAGATCAATACGATGGGAGTCTCCCAGGTTATTAACCTGTCCACGGAAACGGAATTGAATCCCGACATGTCTTTTTCTTCTTTCACTTTTGAACTGAATTCCAGTCTGTTCCGTTTTATCGCCCGCGGCTATACCTCCAAAGACAAACTCATCATTTTCAGCGGTCTGCCTTCCGCTCAGCAAAAAACGATTCTTCCTTACAAAGATATTCTGCACATCAGCGGCAATATTTACGAATCGGCATTTCGGGGTGCTCTTGCAAAAGGCGGTTCCCGCACGTTTCAAATATTTGATCCTTCAACTCTCAGTGCTCGACCGGTCATTGTAAAACGGGAGACGGATGAAATCATTCCGATCATGGAAAAGCGTGTTCTGACGCAAAAGTTCTGCGCGGATTTCATGGGTGCCACCAATTGCGCCTGGCTGGACAAGAGCGGTGAAATCCTGAAGGAGACGGGAATCCTCGGACTGTCCATGGAAAAAGTCAGCGAAAAAGACGCGCAGGCCGGACTTGCCGCACAGGGCAGCGCCGACCTGACGCAAATCGCTTCGGTTTCATCCAACCGGGAGATTGCCGAACCTCTTAAACTAACCGGGATCGTTATTAAAATTGAAGGTGTTCACCCGCTGCCCATTGGACTTCACGGTGGACGTCAAAAATTATCCGGAAATATTTTAACCGTTACCAGAGAAAATATTCCGGAGACGGCCTCTCTTACCGATATCCCTGTTGTTTTTCAGAAATATTTAAAGTCATCACCCCTGGTGCAATCCGATTCCCCGGAAATGAAGAAGCAGGTGGAGAAAATCACCGCCGGAACAGATAACCCGCGAACCAAACTTCAAAAAATCGTGCACTGGGTTTACCGCAACGTAGAAAAAAAACCCGTATTATCCGTACCCAACGCGCTGGAAGTTCTGAAAAACCGGGCCGGCGACTGTAACGAGCATGCGGTCCTGACGGCTGCGCTGCTTCGCGCCGCGGGAATTCCAGCGCAGATCGAAACAGGTCTGGTTTATCTGAACGGTCGCTTTTATTATCACGCCTGGAATCTGGCCTATATCGGGCAACTGGTGACGGTGGATGCGGTTTTCGACCAGATCCCCGCTGATGTCACCCATATCCGCTTGGCGCGCGGTGACGGCGGCGAACAATTGAATCTACTGGGTTTTATGGGGAAAATTAAACTGGAGGTCCTGTCCTTAAAAAATGATTGAGCTTACCGATTTGACAAAAGACTACGGGACAACGCTGGCCGTAAACCGGCTGAATCTGCATGTAAACGCCGGAGAAATCTACGGGTTTATCGGCCCCAACGGCGCTGGCAAAACGACAACCATCCGGATGATGGGGGGCATCATCGAGCAGACATCCGGAAATATCAAAATCGGCGGAATCGATTTGAAAAGGGACCCTGTGGCCGCGAAGAAAATCATCGGTTTCGTTCCGGACCGGCCGTTTCTTTATGAAAAACTCACCGGCATGGAATTTCTGAAATTCATTGCCGATTTATATTCCGTGGCCCCTCAGACTCTTTCGCGCCGTTCGGAGGAACTGCTCAAACAGTTCGGCCTGTGGGATTGGTCCAACGAAATCGTTGAAGCATATTCCCATGGCATGAAGCAAAGATTGATTATTGCCGCAGCGCTGCTTCATCAGCCGAAAGTCATGATCATTGACGAGCCGATGGTCGGCCTCGATCCGGAAGCCGTGCGTATGGTCAAGGATATTCTCAAGGGGCTGGCCTCTCAAAATGTGACCGTCTTTGTTTCCACGCATACCTTGAGCCTTGCCGAAGACCTGTGCGACCGGATCGGTGTGATCCACAAGGGAACCCTTTTGTCGCAGGGAACCGTTGCCGAGCTCAATCTTGCCGCTAAAACCGGTGAAGCCCGGCTGGAAGAGGTATTTTTAACATTGGTTCGGGAAGCCTGATTCCATGAAGAACGACTTGATAACCCTGTTGAGCCCCCGCCTGCTTTCCGCCGGCAATGGCTTGAAATCAGGTTCGCAAAATAATCAGCGAACAAGGTACATATTATTTTTCATAGTCGGCCTGGTGTTCTGGACCGGAGCCTTTTTAATTTTTTACCGTGTACTGAACTACTTCCAGAGCGTGCAGGATTTCGGCGATATCCTGGCGATGAAACTTCTCTCCATGATGATCATCACGTTTTTCACCCTCCTGCTTTTCAGCAGTATTATTAACTGTCTTTCTCATCTGTACTTAAGCCGGGATTTATCCCTGATTCATTCGATGCCGGTTTCGATCCGGGATATTTTTCTTTCCCGCTGGCTGGCGAGCGTCTTTGATTCCTCTTGGATGGTGGCGGCATTCAGCATCCCGATTCTTTTATCTTACGGATTCGTTTATAAGGCCGGTATCCCTTTTTATCTGGTTTCCTTCGGGGCCATTCTCTGCATGTGCCTGATGGCCTCCGCGGCCAGCAGCCTTGTGGTTCTCGCGGGCGCCGCACTTCTTCCCGCAGGGAAAATCCGCACCCTTTTTGTGATTCTGGGCGTAATGCTGGCTTTGCTGCTCATTATTGTTTTAAGGATGCTCAGACCGGAACAGCTGGTCAACCCGGAAAGCTTTGCCTCAGTTGTCCTGTATTTGAATTCCATTCAGGCGTTGAACCTGCCCTATCTTCCTTCCACCTGGGTCACAGATACCGTGCGTTTTGCTCTGAAAAGTGATTGGAAACCATCGTTGTTTAACCTGGCGCTGTGTGTCAGTTGCTTTTTTTCCCTGATTTTTATTAACGAGATGGTTGCCGGCGCTATATACTTTCGCGGGTTTTCCCGTGCGCAGACTACGGCCAAAAGGCTTTTTGCTCCGGTCAGATTTTTCGGGAAAAGCTGGGAAGGACTGCTCTGGTTTCTTTCCCGTCCCGCCCAGGCGTTTGCCGTCAAGGAAATCCGCTCCTTTTTCCGGGATTCCACGCAGTGGCCGCAATTGTTTCTGATTTGCGCATTGATCGTAGTTTATCTCTATAATTTTTCCGTCCTGCCGCTTGCCAGTGCACCCATTAAAACCGTCTACCTGCAGAATATCTTTTCATTTCTGAATGTGGGACTGGCCGCTTTTGTACTTTCCGCCATTGCCGCCCGCTTTGTTTTCCCGGCCGTCAGCATGGAGGGGGAAGCTTTCTGGATTATTCAGGCCGCGCCGGTTTCCATCAAAACGTTCCTCTGGATCAAGTTTTTTCTCTACTTTGTTCCGCTGCTTGTGCTTTCGGAAATTCTGATTATCGCTTCCAATCTTTTTCTCGGAGTAACGCCTTTCATGATGTTTTTATCCGTTGTAACCATCTTTTTCCTTGTCCCCGCCATCGTCGCACTTGCCGTGGGGCTTGGAGCCCGCTATCCCGATTTCAAATCGGAAAACCCGGCGCTTTCGGTAACCAGTTTCGGCGGCATCCTTTTCATGCTGCTGAGCTTTGGCCTGATCGCTCTGGTCATTGTTCTGGAAGCCGGCCCCGTTTATAAAATCTTTATGAATCGAATGTATGGTCAGAGATTCTCGCCGACGCAAATCGTCTGGATCACCCTTTCCTTCGCCTTTTCACTCTTTCTTTGCGTTTTTGCTGTCTTTTACTCCATGAAACTGGGTGAAAAGAACCTGCTGAAGAGATAATCGCCAAAGATTCCGTTTTTCGGCCGTTGGAACCCGGTCGGAACAGCTTTCCGGAATCGCCAGAAGCTGAAAATTATCTTGATTTTAGTTGTCGGATAGGCTAAACAAGCCCGCATTCTGAATGACCCGTTTCATCAGGTCTTTTAAAGATCTTTTTGAGATATTGAAAGGAGTTTCCATGGCAAAGTACGAATCCAAACAACTCAGAAATCTGGCCGTCATCGGCCACGGCGGCACAGGCAAAACCTCTCTTTGCGAATCCCTTTTGTATGTTTCCGGGAAAAATGAACGGCTGGGCCGTGTTGACGACAACAGCTCCTGTATGGACTACGAGCCGGAAGAACAGAAAAAACATGTTTCCATTTCATCGGCGGCCAATTATGTGGAATGGGACAAGCATAAAATCAATATCGTGGACACTCCGGGTGATTCCAACTTCACCTTTGACATCAAATGCTCCCTGAGCGTTGTGGATAATACGGTCGTGGTAATCGATTCCGTCGGCGGCGTGGAATTCCAGACCCAGAAAGTATGGGAAATCGCAGACGAATATTCCCTGCCCCGCATCATTTTCATCAACCGCATGGACCGTGAACGCGCGGATTTCAATAAGGTGCTGGAAAGCATCAAAACAAAACTCAAAAAGAAAGCCACACCCATCTGCATGCCGATTGGCGCCGAAGACAAGTTTCAGGGTATTGTCGATCTGATCACCATGAAGGCATACACGTTTGCCGACAATAAAGGCGCTGGCAAGGCATCGGATGTCCCGGCGGACTTGATGGATGAGGCAAACCTGCTGCGCAGTTCCATGGTTGAAGACATTGCGGAAGCCGATGAAGACCTGATGAACAAATATCTTGAAGAAGGTGAACTGTCCGCGGATGAACTGAAAACCGGTTTAAGAAAAGGCGTAATGGCAGGCAGCATCATTCCCGTCATTTGTGGTTCAGCCCTTAAAGGCATCGGCGTCACCATGCTGATGGATCTGGCGGTCAGTTCTTTCGCATCACCGGTTGACCGTGGTCCGGTTAAAGGTACCAAGCCCGGAACGGATAATGTTGAAGAAAGACAACCATCGGAAGATGCACCCTTCTCCGCAATTGTTTTCAAAACTATCGCCGATCCGTATGCGGGCCGTCTGACCCTGTTCCGGGTTTATTCAGGAAAACTGAATTCCGATTCAGCGGTATACAACTCTACCAGAAAGATCACTGAAAAATTCGGACATATTTTCTTTTTGGAAGGCAAAAATCAGAAACAGACGGAAATGCTTATTCCCGGAGATATCGCCGGCGTCGCCAAGTTGAAGGAAACTGTAACGGGCGATACGCTTTGCAATGAAAAGACGCCCATCGTCTTTGCAAAAGTCGCCGTTCCCCCGCCCATCATGTCCTTTGCGGTGGAACCGAAATCCCGCGGCGACGAAGACAAGATCGCTTCCTCAATTCACAGACTGACGGAAGAAGATCCGACCATCGTTTTCTCACGCAATGTCCAGACCAAGGAAATGATTCTCTCCGGCATGGGTCAGGTGCATATTGAAGTCAACGTGGAAAAAATGAAAAGAAAATTTGGCGTTGAAGTCAACCTGAACACGCCGAAAGTTCCCTATTTTGAAACCATTAAAGGAAAAACCAACGTTCAGGGCCGTTACAAGAAACAATCCGGCGGTCGCGGCCAGTTTGGTGATTGCACGATCGATATCGAACCGCTGCCGCGCGGCGGAGGCTATGAATTTCTGGATAAAATCGTCGGCGGCGTTATTCCGGGACAATACCGCCCGGCCGTAGACAAAGGCATTCAGGAAGCTGCTGCCAAAGGCGTTATCGCAGGCTACCCGGTGGTGGATTTCAGAATATCCCTTGTGTTTGGCTCTTATCACACGGTAGATTCGTCGGAAATGGCCTTTAAAATTGCAGGCTCCATGGCCTTCCAGAAAGGCGTTATGGATTGTCAGCCTATTCTTCTGGAACCCATCGTGAATATCGCGATTGAAGTTCCCGATGAATACATGGGTGACGTCATCGGCGATCTCAACAGCCGGCGCGGACGCGTTCTGGGTATGGACACCAACGGCACCAATCAGGTCATTAAAGGTCAGGTGCCCCTGGCGGAAATTTTGAAATACGCGCCGGATCTGCGCTCCATGACCAGCGGTCGCGGCAACTTCACCTACACCGATTCGCATTATGAAGAAGTTCCTTCCTACATCGCGGACAAAATTATTGCCGAATCGAAGAAAGAAGCGGAAGAATAGATCACCCATGTTCAGCGCCGGAATCATTACAGTGAGCGATAAAGGCTCACAGGGCAAACGGCAGGATTTAAGCGGCCCCGCAATTGCAGAAATGCTTGCGGGCGCCGCTATTCATATCAAAAAAACTCTCATTATCCCCGACGAAGTCGACCAAATACAGCAAGCCATTATTCAATTTGCCGATATTGAGAAACTGGATTTGATTTTAACCACCGGCGGCACCGGCGTGAGCCCGCGCGATCTTACACCGGATGCCACGATCAAAGTTCTGGATAAGGAAATGCCCGGCATGGCTGAAGCCATGCGTTATGCCAGCATGAAAATCACGCCTCACGCCATGATCTCACGGGCGGTGGCCGGCATTCGCGGCCGGTCTTTAATCATCAATCTTCCCGGCAGCCCCAAAGGTGCAACGGAAAATCTGGCCGTGGTTTTACCGGCAGTGCGGCACGCCATTGAGAAAATTCAGGGTGATCCCGAAGACTGCGCGACATCCCCGTAAGGAACGTTTTGAAATCGTTTCCTGCGTCATTCGTTCCGATTTATCCTGATATTATTTTTTTCCAGAAACTCCATTGCATTGCGTACATGAGTGCCCTGCCAGTAGATTTTCCCGCAGAAATCACACCGGTTGTAGGTTTCGCAATTTTCAAAAACAAACGGCGGCACCAGATCGCGTACATCCTCCCGCCCAACCGGATGTAATTGACAATTGCAGATCAGGCAGATCCGAAGCATTCTTTCCTGAAAGAGTTTTAATGAAAATTTCCCGATAACGTATTGAAGTTGCTCCCCAACGCCGCCGGCGGGCACCAGACACAAACGACCGGAAAACTGCCGCTCCATCATATCCCGTCTGTGCGTCAGCAGGATGCGTTGTTCCAGATCCGCCATTCGCATCATCGGCCGGCCCGCTTCGCCCCTGTAAACAGCCGTATCATATCCCAGCAGCCGAAGCCATTTGGCCAGTCCGGCAAGAGTTGCGTCTGCAATAAACCGGGGATTCGTATTCACATTCACGTCGGAGGAGCAGGCGTCTTCTTGCGATCTTCAATCATGGGCGGCGCTTCATTATCCCGCAGTTCCTTGCGCAAATCACGAATGGTCTTGTTTTGCTTGGAGATGGTACGGTTCAGATTAAATCTTTCAATGACGCCGATCAATCCTGTAATGATCACGCCTACCAGCAGAGCGACAAAAATCAGCATATAAGCCGGTACGACGATATCGTGCATGTAGTAATATTTGATCGTAACAGGCTGCTCGTTGAATTTTGAAAAAGTAACAATAAAGAAAGCAAATAGAATCAGGAGAATCAAATAAAATATTTTCATCGCTTTCAACCCCCTTCTGCGTATTTTTTAAAAAACGGCGCAAGTTTTGCGGCGGTTATCGACAGGTCCTCCGGAACAACACGCACATTTCCCACGACCGTCATAAAATTCGTATCGCCCTCCCAGCGCGGGATAACATGAACATGCACGTGTTCGGCAACGCCTGCTCCGGCGGCTTTGCCCAGATTCATTCCGATATTAAAACCGTTCGGGTTCATCGATTCTTTTAACACTTTAACCGATAGGTCCGTGAGCGCGAAAATTTCCATCCGTTCCTCCGGGGTCAACCCGGCAATATCTCCCAGATGCCGCGCCGGAATGATCATCAAATGACCGTTTACGTAAGGATAGCGGTTGAGCATAACGAAACAGGTTTTCCCTTCAAAAACGACGTAATCATCACACCGAATGGAACACTTGCAAAACACGCATCCTTCTTTTTTTTCACCCACGAGATACTCCATGCGCCAGGGCGCAAACATTGTTTCCATATTTTCGTCACCTGATGGTGGTTCTTCTCTTCATTTGACGGCGATGATCCTGCCCTGTATATCCCGGCCGATTTCGAGGATTCCCATGCTTTTTTCTCTGGCAAAACGCTTATCGACCGCGGATCCCGGATTAAAAAAGAAAATACCATTGACCGTTTTGCTGACCGGATAATGGGTGTGACCAAAAACAATACAGTCCACTTTACCGAATCTTTCCGCCAGTTTCCTTTCCAGCCCCTCCGGTGATCCCCATCCGTGAATCAGCCCGATTTTAAATCCGCCGATCTCCATCAGCATTTGTTCGGGCAGTGTTTCTCTTACTCGATGGTTGTCCATGTTGCCGCATACCGCCCGGACCTCCAGGTTCCCGAAATGTTCCAGAACGGATATGTCCACCAGATCCCCGGCATGAAATATCAGGTCAACATCGGAAAAATGCTCGTCAATATTCTTCTTTAGATTCTGATCAAAACCGGAGATATGCGTATCGGACAATACGCCTATCTTGATCTTCTTTTCCCTGTCCATCTCGGCCATTTTATTAGCGGTTACGTAAAAAAAACACAAGCGGTATTTATTGATTTTATCATGGAATATTTTTCTCACTAATGGTAATAAATCCGCATTCATCATTGCAGTTTAAGAACGTGCACCAAACAAATAAATGGTCTTTACAACATACTTCGGGGAATGTAATCCTATGGCGATCTACTGTAATTATCACCCGCTGAACTACGCGGCTTTTTCCTGTCCGAAATGTCATGCCAACCTTTGCCCTTCCTGTGTTGTGAAAAAGAAGAGAGAAGCTTTCGGCGGCGGCCATGCGGAAGATATTTATCTGTGCCCGAAATGTACGGTGTTTGTCGAGAAATTATCTTTTGCGATGGCAATCGAACCCTTCTGGAAACGTATTCCGGCCATTTTTCAATACCCGCTTCATTTGCAGCCTGTTGCTCTGATCCTTATCCTTTCGTTGATTCAGACTTTGTTTACTTCCAGGACCATCACCAGTGTTATTGTGAATATGTTATGTGCCGGAACCATGTTGACGTACGCCTGCCTGGTCCTCTCTGCGAGCGCCAATGGCCGGTTGAGTCCTCCGCCAATCGATTTCGAACAGATTTATAGAAATTTTGGTCTGTACTTTAAGCAGGCGTGTCTGTATGGGCTTATCATTGCTTTAGCTGTAGTGTTATTCATAAAATTATTTCCGCACTTTGGTCTGGAATCGACATCCAAGCTGACTATTGCTTTTATTGCTTTGATCATGCTGTTCCTGCCGGCGATGATTATCATGCTGGCCGTTACAAGAAGTTTTTTTGCCTCCATCCTTCCCCATGTTTTTATTATGCTGGCCGTACGCATCGGCTGGCCTTATCTGGCCATGTACTTCTTTCTCATGTTGTTGCTTTTACCTGCCTTTCTGGCCGATGTGATTAAAATGACACTGCCCTTAGGAATCCTTTATTTCTTGGGCACAGCCTTCTCCTCCTACTACATGATTGTTGCCTATCACCTGATGGGCTACACGCTTTTTCAATTTCATGAAAAGGCGGGTTTCCAGATCGACTACGAAGGGGATTTTCATACCTCAGTCACCAATGACTTACAGGCAGGACCGGCCGCTAAAGCGGCTGAAAACCATGCCGACCATCTTCTCAATACGGTCAACCTTTTGATCCGGGACGGCAATCATGATGCCGCCATCGCGGAGATGCAGCAAAACTCCCGACGGATCGGTGAGGACCCTGTCCTTGCCGATCGATATTTCAACCTTCTGAATCTCCGACAAATGACGCCGGAACTATTGGCCTTTGCCCCCGGCTATATCAAGCTGATGAACAAATCCGGCCAGAAAGATAAAATATGTGCCGCATATCTTTACTGCCTGCAGTTTCGGCCCGATTTTCTGGAAGATGATCCGGAAACGTTCTTTCAGATGGGAAAAATTCTTCTGGAAGGCAATTATTACATGGAAGCATTGAAAATATTCGACAGGTTTATACAGGTCTATCGGCACCATGCCATGGTGCCCAATTGTTATTTCTATATCGCCCGCATCTTCAATGAACGGACAAATAATCCCGCCAGGGCCATGAAAATTATTGAATGGCTCAACAAAACGTATCCCTTTCACGAAAACGCTTCGTTTGTGCAGGCCTATGCCAGGCAGATCAAGGTATAGAAAGGAATTTTATCGACCGCTACGGACACGAACGGCTTCCGGTGACTGCGGAAAATACTTCACGAGCATCTTCAAATACCGGTCGCTGTTTTCTCGCCTGCCTTGAAGATCATTCATTTTCGCCATCTCCAGAAGCGCAGATGAAAGACGGGGATGGTTGGGCGTAGTTGAATAAACATGTCCGATTAAAGCTTCCGCTTCTTCCATTTTGTCCAGCCGGGTAAACGCCCCGCTGATATTCAACATGATTTCCGGATTCAGTTGCGGCTTACCGGCAAGACGGTAATACTCTATAAATGCTTCCGTCAAAACCTGATCGTAACCAGGCTGTCGGCCAAGCGAAACAAGACGTTTCGCGGCCGTCTGATGGAAACGCGGATCCTGTGGATGCAGCTTGTCAATGTTGTAGAGATGCTTCAGCGCTTCATCGTTTGCGGGATCAACAGCCAGGATTGCTGTTAGTTTGGAACGCGCAGCGGTCAGATCGAGGGTTTCAATCGATTTCAACGCCTCCTCCATCAGCGCTTTGATTTTCATCCGGGGATTTTCATCTTCGTCGAAAACCTTTTGTTCTTCTTTCTTAAAGAGTTTGACACTGACAACTCCCATGACGGCGCCGCAGAGCAATCCTCCGATGTGGGCTAGATACGCCACATTGCTGCTTTCATCAAAATAAAGATGAAAGGCTTCATTGGCAATCCAGATGGGAAGCAAAAGGATTGCATATACCTTTGTATAATTAAAATAAAAAAATCCCAGAGTATAGAAAACATTGATTTTCGTTCTCCCAAATGCCACCGTGTAGGCACCTATCAGCCCCGCAATGGCTCCTGACGCTCCAACCAGTGGAGTCATACTGCTCATATGAAACAGATAAAAGAAGCCTGCGGAGAAAACGCCACCTAAGAGATACAAAACGATATAGTTCAGTCTGCCCAAGCCAAGTTCCAGCACGCAGCCGACCAGCCACAGGAAAACCATGTTTCCGAGTAAATGCCCCAGGGAACTATGAAGAAACATATAACTGATGATGGTTATCGGTTCATGAGCCCGCGGAATGAAACCGTATTTCCGCACTGCTGTTTTTCCCTGTATTGACTCATAGGTATTACGGAGCTCTCGCCACTGCTCGAATCGTGGATCTCCGGGTCGAATGATTTGATTATCGGCAAGCTTCTTTTGAAACAACCTATCATGATTCATTTTTATCAAAACGTTTAGCTTCTTTCGATCCGGATTGATCCCGCTGTCTCTCATCCCGGGCCGGGTATTTTCATGACTGGACGGATAATAAAGAAGCTCAATATCCGCCAGACCTGAAGAGAGGTAAAATTCATCCGCCTGTTTATAATAGTTGCCGTCTTCCGATTGGATGGTGAAAAAAACAAAGATATTGATCAGGATAATGATTGTGGTAATAATTGGAAGATTGTGCCGGCTCAGCTTGCCTGTCAGCGGGATGATAAACATGTCTTTTTTTACCTTAAATGATCGGGTGTCCGTTGCAGGCTTTTTATAATCGAATCATCATCAATTGTAAATGATATTGTAAATAACTTTCACCAGCTTTTAAATTGACTTTACCGGTTAGCCAAGATAAAATTTCATCCATGAGCAAACTGGAAGATTCCTTAGACAAAATAGCCGATCATATTCTGCATCTGGACGAGGCGTCTCTAGCATCGCTGTGGGAAAAATACAAAGCAAAAATGGAAAATTTTTCTTTTTCTCCGGAATGGGAAAAGTCGGTAATCATTTTTTCCATAATCAATTCCATCCGGGTGAAAAACGCGATCTTTAATGAACAGATGCTCAAACAGAAAAAAAAGGACGGCGCATCCCCTTTACAAAATAAACCGGCCAAACCCAACCTGCGACTGGTTAAATGATGAACAAAGAATCCGTTCAGAAGCGCATTTCCGAACTTCGGGAAAATATTGAATATCATAATTCCCGATATTACCAGCAGGATACACCGGAAATATCCGACGCGGAATACGACCGTATGATGAGAGAACTCCAGGATCTGGAAGCTCTGTATCCGGATGAAAATCTTGCCCTGTCGCCCACGCAACGCGTTGGAGCCGCGCCGCTGGCCAAATTCGCTCCTTTTAACCACCCACAGCCCATGCTCAGCCTGGCCAACGCTTTTTCTTCCGAAGAAATCCTGGATTTTGATGCTCGTATCCGCCGTCTGGCAAAAGTCGACCGGATGGACTACGTTGCAGAACCCAAACTGGACGGACTGGCGGTTAACCTGATTTACGAAAAGGGGCTTCTCCTCCGCGGCGCGACACGCGGCGACGGCGCAACAGGAGAAGACGTAACACAGAATCTCAAAACCATCCCGGCGCTGCCGCTGAAAATGCACAAAAAGGACTCTCATCCTTTTCCAGAGTTTATCGAAGTGCGCGGCGAAGTGTATATGGAGAAACAGCCGTTCGAAAAGCTCAATCGCCGCAGGGAAAAGGACGGCGAAGATCCCTTTGCTAATCCGCGCAATGCCGCGGCCGGTTCTCTCCGACAGCTTGACTGGAAAATCACCGCCCGTCGTCCCCTGAATATTTTTCTGTACGGCGTCGGTTCCGTGAAAGGAATGGAATTTTCATCGCACTGGGAAATTCTGACAGCCCTCCGGGCCTGGGGATTTCCTGTAAATCCATTGATACAAAAAGCGGGAGACATTTCGGCGTGCATCTCCTATTTCGAACACATCGGGTCAATTCGTTCCACCCTGCCCTATGATATCGATGGTGTCGTTCTCAAGGTCAACCAGCTTGCCGTACAGGAAATTCTGGGCAATGTTTCCCGTTCTCCGCGCTGGGCGCTGGCCTGCAAATTTCCGGCCGCTCAGGAAAAAACCGTCATTAAAGATATTATCGTTCAGGTGGGGAGAATGGGAACACTGACCCCGGTTGCGATTATGGAACCCGTCAATGTAGGCGGAGTAATGGTCAGCCGCGCCACGCTGCATAATGAAGACGAAATTCTCAAGAAAGATATCCGGATCGGCGACACGGTTGTCATTCAGCGGGCTGGGGACGTCATCCCTGAAGTGGTGCAGGCCGTTGTTTCCGAAAGAACCGGCCTGGAGAAAACATTCCAAATGCCGCGTCATTGCCCGGAATGCGGCTCCGACATCGTTCGCCAGGCAGGAGAAGTCGCCCACCGCTGCGTGAACCTGTCCTGCCCCGCGCAAATCAAGGAACACATCCGTCATTTTGCCTCGCGCGGCGCAATGGACATTGAAGGATTGGGCGAAAAAGTTTCCGCACAGTTATTCGACGCCAGACTGATTTCCGATCCTGCCGATTTGTATTTTTTGACCAAAGACAAACTTCTGGCTTTGGACCGGCAGGCTGAAAAATCCGTCCAGAAGCTGCTGGAAGCCATCGAGCGGTCCAAGAAACCGCTTCTGGAAAAGTTTATTTTCGCTCTGGGCATTCGCCATGTCGGAGAACGAACCGCCAAGATCCTCGCCGAACATTTCGGCGATCTGGATCATCTGATGAGCGCAAGCGTCGGTGATTTAACCATCATCACTGAAATCGGCCCGGAAATCGCGCAAAGCATTGTTGAATTTTTCACCGAGGAGAAAAACCGGAACGTGCTTTCCAAATTCCGTATGGCCGGTCTTTCCCCTCAAAAGAAAGCGGCCCTGACCAACGCCACACTTCAGGGCAAATCTTTTGTTTTTACAGGCTCCATGGAAAGCATGGGAAGAAATGAAGCCAAAGCGCTGGTCGAATCTCTGGGGGGAATCGTCCAGTCTTCTGTCACCCGCACTACATCATACGTCGTCGTGGGCGGTGAACCGGGGGCAAAACTGGACAAGGCCCGTGCACAGGGGATAACAATTCTCGCGGAAAATGAATTCCTGAGTCTTATCGGCCGCTAGGTAATCGACAGGTGTGAAAATGATTCTGACCTGGCCTGGTGTGACTTTCAGGTCATCAGATTATCGTTCCACTGGATAGAAAATTATGAAAAGAGTACATGTCTATGTCACGGGAAGAGTGCAGGGTGTTTTCTTTCGGGCGGAAACGCAGCGCACGGCCAATTTGCTGAAACTTACCGGTTGGGTGCGCAACCTGATGGACGGTCGTGTCGAGGCTCTGTTTGAGGGAGAAGACGTGAATGTCGATAAAATGACAACATGGTGTTACTCCGGACCGCCCGCGGCCCGCATTGATCATGTAGACGTCATGGAAGAACCTTATACGGGGAACATGCAGGGATTCCGAATCACTTATTGAAGCCCGGATAAATGCCGGTCTGACTGCATGCGTTTCCCGCATTTTTCATTGACGCAATGGAACTTCCTTCATATCCTTTTTCTTTGAAACAGGATGGCTGCAGAATGAAGGTTTTCTCAAAACTTACCCCCGGCCTGCTGGCCCCTTTTGCCGCTGTTATTTTTGGCGTGGTGATGTTTCTCTTCGAACCCATGCCGTTGCAGGTACTGCGCAACACCGTTTTTGACCAATATCAGCGCTGGTATCCACGACCGTATCAATCCGCGCCTGTTCGCATCGTTGACATCGACGAGGAAAGTCTGAAGCGGCTTGGGCAATGGCCCTGGCCCCGCACGCGGATAGCCGAACTGATTGAACGTCTGCGGACAGCCGGCGCGGTTGTCGTCAGCCTGGATATTGTATTTGCAGAACCGGACCGGACATCGCCAAAATCGATGTCCGTCACCTGGAATCTGCCCGATGATATCCGTCGCCGTCTGCAAAATATTCCCGATCATGACGAAGTGCTTGCCAAAACAATCAGCCGGGAACCTGTCATACTCGGTTTTGCCGTTGACCAGAATGGTTTAACGCAGACAATGCCTCCCCGTCCTTTTCGCATGGTCTTCTCGGGCGAGTCTCCTTTCGATTTCCTTCATCCTTTTTCCAATGCGGTAATGTCCATGCCGTTGCTGTCAAACAGAGCAGCGGGAAACGGATCCCTGACATTCATTCCGGATTCGGATGGCGTTGTCCGCCGTATACCGTTGTCCGTCAAACTTCAGGATCAGGTAATCCCTTCCCTCGTCGCTGAATCCCTGCGAGTGGCTCAGGGAGAAACCAATTACATTGTAAAAACCTCGCCGCAGAAGGGAACCGGCATTCAGGAAATCCGCATCGGGAAAATCACGGTGCCGACAACACCTCAGGGAGAGATCTGGGTTCATTACGCTCGATCCGTCCCGGATCGTTACATTCCGGCATGGAAAGTACTTGCCGGCAAAGTATCCCGGCAACAGGTAGAAGGCCGTATCATGCTGGTTGGCGCTTCGGCGCAGGGTCTCATGGATCTCCGTTTCAGCCCGATGGGAACTACCATTCCTGGTGTAGAGATACACGCGCAGGCTCTTGAACAGATTCTCAACCAGGCCTATCTGAGTCGCCCGTCCTGGGCTGGAGCCATCGAAGCGCTGATTATTGTGATTGGAGGCCTGACGATTGGAATCGTTGCGCTGTATGCATCGGCCCTAATCTCCGCCGGAATCACTTTTGGGATTCTTTCCGCCATGGCATGGGGAGCATGGGCGGCATTCACCCGCAACGGTTTTCTGCTGGACCCCGTCACCCCGGGAATCGCGCTGTTGATCACCTTCATCCTGGGCAGTATTGTTCATCACATGACAAGCGAACGTCGTCAGCGCTGGGTACGGGAGGCGTTTTCACGCTATGTGTCCCCCAACCGCGTCCAGTATCTCGTCGATCATCCCGACCAGCTGGAACTGGGTGGACATCGCCGGGAGTGCAGTTTTGTTTTTACCGATCTTGCCGGTTTTACAACTCTCATGGAAAAAATGGATCCGTCCGCCGCGGTTTCGATCCTCAACGGGTATCTTGATCGCATGATCACAATCGCCTTTCGACACGGCGGCACTCTCGACCGGATTGTTGGAGATTCCGTTGCGATCATGTTTTCCGCACCCGTGACGCAGCCGGATCACTGCATGCGTGCTTTAACCTGCGCACAGGAAATGCATGCTTTCGCAACACGTTATGCAAATGATTTGGCCGCGCAGGGTATCTCCTTCGGGCAGACCCGCATCGGCATCCATACGGGCGAGGTCATCGTCGGAAATTTCGGCGGTGCAACCATGTTTGACTATCGCGCTCTTGGAGATGCCGTCAATACGGCCTCTCGACTGGAAAGCGCCAACAAGCACCTGGGCACACTGATCTGTTTATCCGAGGCAACCCTGCATGGCTGTCCCGAATCAATTGTTCGACCTGTCGGACGCCTCCTGCTGAAGGGAAAAACACTTCCCCTGATGGTTTACGAACCGATCACGGGATCAGCGGAAGAAGGCTTGCAGCCGCATCGCGATACCACCTATGAGAAAGCGTTTGAACTCCTGCGGAATAAAAATCCGCTTGCCCGGAAAACTTTTGAAAAACTGGCGGAGGAAAGGCCAAAAGATCCGCTGGTGCTTCTTCATCTGGAGCGGTTGCGAAAGGGCGAGCAGGATGATACAATCATCCTTAATGAAAAATAAACAGTATGCTTCCAAACGCCGTTATGCAACGGAAACGGCAAAGCAGGATGCCGGGAAACGACATCATTGATTCTGAATACGCGAAGAAGGTTTCAGGGAAGGCAAACCGGAAGCGCGATAACCGATGGGAGGAAATCTATGATCCGTTTGATGATGATCTTGATCCTGTTGCCTGTGGTTATACTGCCAACATGGGCCCAGGAAACGATTGGATTCGTTAAGACAGTCTCCGGTGACGCGGCGGTGATCGATTCCGGAAAGACGATCAATGCCCGTGTCGGCACACCAATCAAAATGGGAAATACATTGAAAACCGATGCCGGAGGAAGCATGGGGGTCACTTTTAAAGACAACACGGTTATCTCCCTCGGACCGGACACTGAACTTACGGTTGACGAATACTTATATTCCCCCGGAACGGAAAAACTGAAATTTGCATCCAGTATGTCCAGAGGATCTTTGCAGTTCGTGTCGGGTGTTATTGCCAAGCTCAAACCAAAATCCGTGACCATAAAAACCCCCGCGGCAATGATCGGGTGTCGTGGCACTCGATTTCTGGTCAAGGTTGATCCATAAAATGGAGGAAACAGACATGGCATTTAATTTGAAAACAGCTTTTACCGCATTCGCCGTCCTGCTCTTTTTGATCGGTTGCACACCAAGATCCTACGTTGTTCTGATGGACAACAAGGATGGAACCGTCGGAAAGCTGGCGGTGACAAGCGCAAAGGGAGAAGTTCTTCTGGATAAGAGCCAATTTGGCATTAATCTGGACGGTTCCGCCAGCCAGCCTTACGCAATAGATGCGGACAGGATCAATAAGGACTTCCGTGAGGCTATTGCCGCTCAGCCTCCGCTTCCGGTCAGTTTTATGCTCTATTACAAAGCCGGCGGCATAACACTTACTCCCGAATCACACGCCCTGATTCCGGCGATTCTGGAATCAGCCAGAAATCGTCCGGCGCCTGATGTATCCGTCATCGGCCACACGGATACCATGGGAGACAGCGACGCCAATCAAAGACTCGGGCTTCAACGGGCGCAGTCCGTTGCGGAGATCATCAAGAGAGCCGGTCTGCAAGTACATGATCTGACGATCACATCTCACGGCGAGAAGAATTTACTGGTTCCCACTCCGGATAATACCGACGAACCCAGAAACCGCCGTGTGGAGATCACCGTTCGCTGATCTAGTCCATCGCATATCCGGATGCATCTATACCGATATACCGGATAGCTTTGAATAGATTTCTATCTCTCTTGTCTTAAACAGGGGATTGCCGCGAAGATGATTTTCTGGAAAAGTCTTTTCAGGTTCACTCACTAGGAAGTTGAATGATGAAGCGACTGCCAGATCCTGAAGATCCGGCTTCGACACAAATGGTGCCGCCGTGCGCTTCAACGGCCATACGGCAGAATGTCAGTCCAAGCCCTGTGCCGCTGCGCTTGGCGTGTTCCGCGTCTTTCACCTGCGTAAATTTTTCGAAGATGCGTTCACGTTCCTCGGGCGGGATTCCCGGTCCGTCGTCAATGACATCCATGCGTGCAACATTCTTTTCCAGTGATTGCGCCGCAATCCCAATCTTGCTGGACGGAGGAGCAAATTTAAGGGCATTGTCAAGCAAATTTGCCACCACACGCCATAGCACATCGCGATCGGCCCTCAGCATTAAACCCGGCGGTGCCTGGGTGACAATCTCGATAGACCTGAGCTTCGCTATCGGTTGCTCGGCTTCGGCAATCTCCTGCAGCATCTCTGAAAGGTCAAATTCGCTGATTTTCAAGACCAGTTTCCCGGCCTCCAGACGGGCGATATCCAGCAGAGTGGAAATCAGCCGTGTCATACGCTGAGCGGCTCCCTTCGCCATGCGTGTATAGAGCATAAAGGTTTTCGGATCTTCAACCTGATCTTTCATGGATTCCAGTATGCTCAAGACCATGACTACGTTGTTTAAAGGATTTCGCAAATCATGAACGACCATGGCCTCGAGTTCTTCACGAAGGCGCAACAGCTCCTGTAACTGTTCTTTCTCTTTGCCCAGATTCGCGACGCGTTTTTGCATTTGCTGGTAAGTATTTCCAAGATGAATTCTTGCCATGTCCGCCGAAATCAAATGCTCGCGATTGGCCAGAGTCATTGTCTCCAGCATGGACAGGTTATCCGCCAGCAACTCCCTGAAATGAACCGTTGAAATACAGGACAGTACGACTCGCGATTCGGCGATCAAAGTTGCGGACCGCGGCTGCTGCGTGATAGCGCCCAGTTCACCCAGTAACTCTCCGGCCTCAACTTTGTTAAGCAGCACGGGTTCCTTGTTGCCCTCAGTCGCATAGACGTTCAGAATGCCGTCTACAACGTAATAGACCGCATTGCTGGGGTCTCCCTGGTGAAACAGTATGTTACCTTTTTCCAGGATTACCTCAATCCCATGCTTGTAGAACATATCCCTGATGTCCGGTGAAGTTGCCATTGCCATGCTCCTATCCCGTCTGCTCTATATACACTACATTTTTACTGATTACCACGTCGTTGTCCTTGCCATGCAAAGCAGTCGATCCGTGTCATTCGGATTGAACATCTCAATGTGAAACCATCGTTTCCTATGAATTGATATTTTATTCCACGCCCAGTTTTTCTATGCGGTAACGCAATGAATCAAACGTTACGTGCAGCAGTTCCGCCGCTTTTGTTTTGGAGCCTTTTGTTTTTTGTAAAGCTTTCTCTATCATTCTTCGTTCAATTTTCTCTATCTCCGCATTGAGGTCGATGCCTTGATCAGGAATGTCCAGATCGAAATTATCAGCAGCGGTATCGGTTTCCACGGACAGGACCAGACTTTCAGGCAGAATAATATTGGATGCCTCCATGGCCACACCGCGTTCGATGATATTTTCCAGTTCGCGGATATTTCCGGGAAAAGCATAGTTCATCAGCAGTTCCGTGGCATAAGAGGAAATGGTTCTCACTTCCTTTCCGAATTCCCGCGCATACTTTTCAATAAAATGTTTGGTTAACAAAGGAATATCTTCTTTGCGTTCCCGAAGCGGCGGCATGTGAATGGGAATGACGTTCAGACGAAAATAAAGATCTTCGCGGAATTCGCCTTTTTTCACTCTTTCTTTCAGATTCTGGTTAGTAGCCGAGATAATCCGAACGTCTACTTTGATATCTTCGCCGCCGCCGATGCGGCGGAATGTCTTTTCCTGGACGACTCTGAGAAGCTTCACCTGTAATACGGGAGGCAATTCTCCGATTTCATCCAGAAAGACAGTGCCTCCCTTCGCCAGCTCGAAAAGCCCCGCCCGGTCGGCATAAGCCCCGGTAAAGGACCCTTTCATATAGCCGAACAACTCACTCTCGAGGAGGTTCTCCGGAATGCCTCCGCTGTTAATGGCCATAAACGGCATTCTGGAACGGGATGAATTGTTGTGAATGGCCCGGGCTACCAGTTCCTTGCCCGTGCCGCTTTCTCCGAGAATTAGAATATTTGCCGGTGTATTGGCCACCTTTTGAATCGTTCCAAATACTTTTGTCATTTCCCTGCTGGTGCCGACCATGCCGCTAAAAGACTCTTCCGGCGTTGAGCTCTTTTGAACCTGATGATCGCTTACCAGACCATTTTTCAACAGGGCCTGACGTACAATCTGTTTGAGTTCTTCAATGTTGCCGCCTTTTTCAACATAATCATAAGCGCCTTCTTTCATCGCATTAACAGCCGTTTCCCCCGATGCATAGGCGGTAATCAAAATCACGACCGTTTCAGGACGATGATCCTTGATGGTTTTTAAAAATTCAATTCCGTCTATTTTGGGCATTTTCAAATCGGTGATAACAAGATCATAGGCCGTCTTGCGACAGAGATTAATCGCTTTTACAGGGTTTTCTGCGGACGTGACTTCATAGCCTTCCTTGGTCAACATGATTTCCATGAATTCCCTCATGCCCTGATCATCGTCCAGAACCAGTATTTTCGCCATACGGATGCTCCTTTAGTTAACGCTTATGATTCAGTCACGGGCAGCCAGATGGTAACGGTGGTGCCCTGATTGATTTGACTTGTAATCTTTACTTTTCCTCCGTAACCATCAATGATGCGGTTAACAATCGCCAGACCCAGGCCGGTTCCCTTTTCTTTATTGGTATAGAAAGGCTCGAAAACATTTTTCAAATCTTTTTCCTCGATACCACATCCTTCATCGGTTACCTGGATTTCAACGCAATCATTCATGTCTTCCTGGGTCACGTTATTGATTTCAATTTTGATATTGCCCTCTTTGTTCATGGCCTGTAAGGCATTTATCAGCAGATTCTGGATCACCTGACGAATCCGGTCTTTATTGGCAAAGATTTCATTTGGTCCGGATGTCCTGCATTCTATTTTTATAATCTGTGTCCATTCGCCGGACAATTTGATATTTTCAATAACTTCATCCGCAATCTCTCTGACATTGACCGGTTCTCTGATTTCCGGCACGGGACGGGCCAGGAGCAAAAAATCTCGCACGAAACGATCCAGTTGATCTTTTCCCCGCATGATGATCTGCATCAAACGTTTGTCCGTCTCCTCAATTCTCGCGGTTTGCAGCAGCAATTGAATAGAACCGGTAATGGAAGCGAGAGGATTTCTCATTTCATGAGCCAGACCTGCGGCCATTTCGCCAATCAAAGCCAGTTTCTTGCTCTTCTCCAGGTTTTCCTCCATGCGCTTGATTTCCGTCAGATCCTGAAAGATCAGGATATGACCGATTTGCTTTCCAAATTTGTCCTTCAAAGGATATATTGAAGAACCCAGATGAACCTGAATTCCTTCGCTGTTTGTAATTTTAAGCTCTCTCCTGCTTTTGATTGACGCATTCCCATCTTCCGTAAAGAAAATATTAAAGTCAGGAAATGCATCCAGAATATGACGATTCTCCAGTTCATGCAACTGATAACCCGTAATTGCTTCAGCCGCCCGATTAAACGTCTTGATCCGTCCCTGCAGGTTTGTTGTCAGAACACCCGTATCCACCGATTCAATGATACTTCGAAAAAGAAGATCCAGCTGATTAAAAGCCGATTCTTTTTCCTGCAACAATGCCCTGGTTTTTCTCTCCTGTTCTACGACAAAGCTGGCCAGAAGGGCCACGATATAAAACGAACAGACGTAAACAATGATTCTTACCCAAACATCGCCGGCACCGAAAGAATATTCAACGCCAAACGGTTCGTAAAGATTAAAATAATCCAACGCCAGGATCAGTGCGTAACTCAAACTGGAAATGGACGCTATAATCAATGCCCCGTTCCGACCAACGAAAATCGCGGAATAGATAATGATCAGGGTGTATAGAAGAGAATAGTTGCTGGCAATGCCGCCTGTCAAATAGATCAGAAAAGTAGCAAGGCAGATATCCACAATCAACTGGAAATAGATGTTAAACCCGAAATACTTCTTTTTTCTTAAAAGAACGAAATACGCAAATGAAAGAAAATACATCATGACGATAACGGCGTATACAAAATACAGCCGTTCGCTCAATACCGGAATCACAGGCTTCAGAGTTCCCCAGAATATGGTAACCGTCAAAAAAATGGATAGAACAACGACCCGGCTGATGATCAGCCTTTGAAGTCGTTTCCTGGTATTTTCATCATGTTCTATGCTCAGATTCATAAATGGCTTTTGAAATTTTCTCTAATTTATGGTTTATGTTTTTGCATTATATTATTTTACATTATTTAGCTAATCAATTGAATAACTTTATTATGAAAATAAATTGCCGTTTATGAGCAGACCTTTGCTCTATCCCCTGTTGGCTCTGATATCCGGTATTCTGGCCGGTGAATATATTTCTGTGCCATGCGCTATCCTTCTATATGGTATTCTGGGAATCCTCCTTGCTCTGTTCCTGGCCGTCAGAAATCAGTGGAGAATGTGTTCTTTTGCTTTGATCCTGACTCTGATGTTTACTGCAGGAATTTTGAATGTCGAAAAAACGCAATACCTGGCTCATGACACGCATCATATTGTTTATCAGGCCGATCAGGGACGAATCACCGTGGAAGGCATCGTTCTTGCCAGTGAACCGGCTCCTCCATCGAACGACGCGCTGGTTGTGCAATGCCGTCAAATGATCCGGAATAATTCCAAACAACCTCTGACGGGAAATATTCGTCTGATTGTTCCATCTTCTCTGCGAATTCAATATGGCGACCTGATTCGATTTCATTCCAGAATAAGAAAAATCCAGTCCTTTCATAATCCGGGAAGTTTTGACTACGAAAGATACATGAATCGCCAGGGCATCTATGCCTCCGGATTTGTGGCCAACCCATCGGGAATTGTTCTGATCCGACACAATACGGCCAGCGGCATTAAGCTGACACTGGAAAATTTTCGGCATGATTTGAAAGATCTGATTTACGCCAATACGCCGTCTCCCAATCGGGAAATTCTTGAGGCCATGATCATCGGCAATCAAAAAGCAATCCCTCAAAACGTCCGCGACAATTTCTCAAAAACCGGCACATCTCACATTCTTTCCATATCCGGGTTGCACGTTGGAATGGTGGCGGTCGCATGCTTTTCCACAATTCTTCTGTTATTGAAATTTTCCGAATTTCTGATGCTCAGATGGAATATCATAAAAATTGCCACGGCGGCGGCCTTCCTGCCGGTAATCATTTATTCCCTGGTGGCGGGAATGGGAACAACTGTCCTGCGCTCCACCCTGATGACGCTGGCCTTTCTTACGGCCTTGCTCATTGGAAAACCCAAAGACCTTTACAATATTCTTTTTGGCGCGGCCCTGATTATTCTCATCATTGCTCCGGAATCACTTTTCGATATTTCTTTCCAATTATCCTTCAGTGCGGTTTTCGCGATTCTCTACATGGTTCCCAAATTCAGCGACCGGACATTACCAATACCCTTAGCAACACCAGCCATACTGCAAACAGGGGTGCGCCGCATTTACATTTTTGTACTGGTATCCGCGGCGGCCACGCTGGGAACGCTGCCGATTTTAGTGTATTACTTTAATCAGGTTTCCGCTGTAACATTGATTGCCAATCTGATTGCCGTTCCCCTCCTTGGCATCCTGGCGCTGATCCCGGCAATGGCGTTTATTCTGGCGGCCCCCTTCTCTTCCGCGCTTGCCGGTCTTCTCATTAAAATTGCCTCGTTCTTTACAAGTCTGACCGTTTCGTTTATCAACCTGCTGGCATCAATGTCCTGGTCTTCCTTCAGTTTCATAAAACCCACCCTGGTGGAAATCTCTTTATTTTACTGTTTTCTCCTTCTCCTGATTCAATTGTTTTCGCAGGTGAATCAACAAAATGTCCGGGAATTCTCTGCCCGTCACCGTTTTTACATGAAAACTGCGCTGTTCATTGTTGCAGCACTCATGCTGACCGATGCCGTTTGTATATTTATAAAAACCAGGTTTTCAAAAGACATGCAGATAACGGCCATCGATGTCGGCCAGGGATCAGCCACGCTTGCCCGCTTACCCCGTGGCATTACGATGCTTATTGACGGCGGAGGTTTTCAGGAAAGCACTTTTGATGTGGGGCGGATGGTCATTGCTCCTTTTCTCTTTGCTGAGCGCATCAGTAAAATAGATATTGTTGTGCTCACTCACCCTCACCCGGATCATCTTCTGGGACTAATATATATTGTGAATCATTTTCATGTCGGTGAAGTATGGTGCAGCGGTCGAAAAACAGACGATGATTTTTATCATCTCTGGGAAAATACCCTCTACGAGAATAAAGTGAGATTGAAATATCTGTCTGCTCAATCCCCTCCTGAACAGATATCCGGTGTCGGCATCCAGTGTCTCTGGCCATTGCATCCGCCTGTGACAGATGGTCAGGAACTGTCCCATGAAGAAACAAATGATACTTCCCTGGTATTGAAAATGAACTATGGATCAAGAAATTTTCTGATCACGGGCGATATTTCCTCCCGGGTGGAGTCCATTCTGATCCGTTCCGGTCAGGATCTCAAAAGTGATCTGCTTTTTGTTCCTCATCACGGGTCGGTTCATTCCAGCTCAGTGGACTTTATCCATGCTGTATCACCTCAATACGCAATTTTCAGTTCAGGCAAAAATAATGTCTTTCGCCATCCCCACCCTGCCGCACTGCATCGTTATCAGGCAAACGGCGTCACCCTGCTCCGGACGGATCAACAGGGCGCAATATCTATACACAGCGACGGCCATACGCTGGATATCACTCCCTGGCTGAAGTAATTCCATGTATTTCATTTCATGTCATTATTCGTTGTAAATTCCACGTTTTTGCGCTATAGGTAAAAAATAATTAAACAACAAAATAGGGGTATAAATATGGCAATCGAACAGACATTGATACTGATTAAGCCTGACGGACTGGTGAAATCGCTGACGGGAAATGTCATTTCCCGGTTATCGGAAGCTAAATTGACCATCATGGGTGCGAAAGTCTTGCGCGTCAGCCGCGAACTGGCATCAAAGCATTATGAACATCTGAAAGATAAACCTTTTTTTGAAGAGCTTGTCGATTATATCGTTGGCGATGTCCACAAAACACACAGAGTGCTGGCTCTCGTTTATCAGGGAGATAATGCCATCATTAAAATTCGTGACATCGTGGGCGACACAGATCCGGAAAAAGCCAACCCTGTAAGTATTCGAGGGGCTTACGGCAGAATTACTACAACCGGTGTGTTTGAAAACGTTGTCCATGCATCGTCCAGCCCGGAAGATGCGGAGAAAGAAATTAAACTCTGGTTTGAACCAGTAGAAATTGTTGAAGATATTTACCCTGTGAAGGAAGTTACTCTGAACAGCATACAAAAAATCGTATGGGCTTAATACAAGGATAAATCCAGGTGGCCCCTCAAGGGCCACTTTTTTTCTCCTGAAATCTTTTTTATTCACACCGATTATCCCGCAGACCTTTCGCCTGCCAGCTTTATAATGTGTATCCGGGCAATAATTGATTGCCAATAAAAAGGTGATATGTTAGGAAGCTACCGATTTATTTGTGAAACTCAAATTCCACAATCACAGCATCGTGGAATATTCAAGTTGAACAGTCCCGCGTAAGCGGAGGGCATCGCGCCCTTGAAAATTGGGATTTAACCATGGATAAAATTACAGCCATCAAAGGCATCAAAGATATCCTTCCTTCGGATACCCCCGTCTGGCGAGAAGTGGAACTTGCCGCCCGGAAAACATTCGAGCGCTTCGGATTCTGTGAAATCCGGGTGCCGATCATGGAGAAAACCGTTTTATTTCAGCGCAGTATAGGAGAGACGACGGACATCGTCGAAAAAGAAATGTACACTTTTCGCGATCGCGACGACGAGCTCTTGACCCTCCGGCCGGAGGCAACTGCATCCGTCATTCGCGCTTTCATTGAACACAATCTTTCGGCTTCGGACCCGATCACCAAACTTTACACCATCGGTCCGATGTTCCGCCGGGAACGTCCGCAAAAAGGCCGGTTCCGCCAGTTTCATCAAATCGACGTGGAAGTCTTTGGAGATGATAAACCCGCCTCTGACGCGGAAGTCATCTTCATGTTAATTCTTTTTCTGAACACGCTGGGGTTGAATGAACTTTCCCTGGAAATCAACTCTCTGGGCTGCAAGTCCTGCCGCCCGCAATTTTCCAAAGCAGTGGTTGATTTTCTGAAAGGCTCGGAAAACGCACTTTGCCCGGATTGTCAGCGGCGAATTTATACCAACCCCCTGCGTGTATTCGACTGCAAGGTAGAATCCTGCGGTTCCGTCATCAGCGGTGCGCCTCAGATTTTGAACTATCTTTGCGCCGATTGCGATGCTCATTTTTCCGCCGTCAAGTCATTCCTGACGGACCTTAATCTCACTTTTGCGATTAATCCGAAAATGGTCCGCGGTCTCGACTATTACACCAAAACAGCCTTTGAAGTGAAATCCGGTGCACTGGGCGCGCAAAATTCGCTGGCCGGTGGTGGACGCTACGATGGCCTGGTCAGTTTCCTGGGCGGCCCCGAAGTTCCCGGTATCGGTTTTGGCATCGGCATGGAAAGATTAATCGCCTGCCTGCCTCCATCCAGCGGTACGGGCTGTCAGACGGATGTCTTTATTGCCGCTCTTGGCGATCAGGCACAGAAGGTGGGATTCCGACTGACCAATGAGCTTCGCCGAAGTGGTATTTCATCATCAATGGATTATTCCGGCAAAAGCCTCAAAAGCCAGATGAAGCGCGCCGATAAATTGAACAGCGCTTTCACCCTGATTATCGGAGACAAAGAGATAGAAGAAAACCGTGCTGAATTGCGCAACATGAACACCAAGCAACAGCAAAGCCTGCCTCTGGATCAGATCCACGGGGCTCTAATGAATATCATAAAAGAGAGGTAAAGACTTGTGAGCCAGTTTATTTCGAAAGAAAAGAGAACGCATTACTGTGGCCAGGTAGGTTTGGCCGATGTCAGCCAGGAAATCATATTATTCGGCTGGGCACAGCGCCGCAGAGATCACGGCGGCGTCATTTTCGTCGATTTGCGCGATCGTGAAGGCATCGTCCAGATTGTTTTCAATCCGGAAGCCGGTGAAGCCGTGCACAGTGAAGCACACAAGATCCGCAGCGAGTACGTTCTGGCCGTTAAAGGCAAAGTGCGAAAACGCCCCGAAGGCATGGAAAACGCGACCATAGCCACCGGCCAGATTGAAGTGATCATTTCGGAGCTGGAAATCTTAAATGATTCCAAAACACCGCCTTTCTCTTTTGATGAAGAAGAAATCTCTGAAAACGTCCGGCTGAAATACCGCTATCTGGATTTGCGGCGTCCGGCTATCCAAAAGAATCTTTTCCTGCGAAGCAAACTCGCCATCGCCACCCGTCAGTATTTCAACGACAACGGCTTTATTGAAGTGGAAACTCCGATTCTGACCAAAAGCACACCGGAAGGCGCGCGCGATTACCTGGTGCCCAGCCGAATTTCCAAAGGATCGTTTTACGCTCTGCCTCAGTCGCCGCAGATCTTCAAGCAGCTTCTGATGGTTTCCGGCTTCGACCGCTATTTTCAGATCGCAAAATGTTTTCGCGATGAAGATCTGCGCGCCGACCGCCAGCCCGAATTCACGCAGATCGACGTGGAAATGTCGTTTATTTCTGAAGAAGACATTATGAATATGATGGAAGGCCTGATGAAATCCATCTTCAAGGCCTGCCTGGATAAAGACCTGACGCTACCCTTTCCGAGACTGAAATACGCCGACGCGATCAGCCGCTACGGCAAAGACAATCCTGACATTCGCTTCGGGATGGAAATTGTGGATCTCACGGCCATCGTGAAAGATTCCGGCTTCAAACTGTTTGCCGAAGTCGCGGCATCGGGCGGTGTGGTCAAAGCCATTAAGGCCGATCAGGCTTCCGTTCTTTCACGTAAAGATCTGGATGGCCTCAAAGATTTCGTGGCAATTTACGGTGCGAAGGGACTGGCCTGGGCTAAAGTCAATACCGCCGACTGGACATCGCCCATTTTCAAATTTCTCAAACCGGAAGAGGTTGCGGCCATCGGGCAAGCCATGTACGCCAGAGAAGGAGACATTATATTCTTTGTGGCCGATGCACCCAAAGTGGTTAATGACTCACTGGGAAACCTGCGGCTTAACCTCGGCAAGAAACTCAATTTGATTGATCCGGACACGCTGGCTTTTACATGGATAACGGAGTTTCCGCTCATGGAATACTCGGAAACGGAAAAACGTTACGTTTCAACGCATCACCCGTTTACATCGCCGTTTATCGAAGACATACCGATGATGACAACCGATCCCGGAAAAGTTCGAGCAAAAGCCTATGATCTGGTGCTCAACGGCTCCGAAGTCGGCGGCGGCAGCATCCGTATCCACCGCAAAGATATTCAGACACAGGTATTCAGCGCGCTGGGGTTATCCGATGAAGACGCCCGCGTGAAATTCGGTTTTCTGCTGGATGCTCTGGAATTCGGCGCGCCGCCTCACGGCGGACTCGCTTTCGGCCTGGACCGTCTCACCATGATTATGACCAGAGCCGAATCCATTCGCGATGTCATCGCCTTCCCGAAAACGCAAAAGGCATCCGATCTGATGTCCGACGCTCCATCGAAAGTCAGCATTGAGCAGTTGATGGAATTAGCGCTGAAGATCGTTTAGACACTGCAAATAAGAAAAAATCATAGTACGGGCATTTCCCGTAGCCTGAGAAAAGTGAATTTGAGATACTAATTATGGTGAATAAAAAGATGAAAACAGGAGTAATTCGGAGTGTTACCTGCCTGGTTTTTCTTATTCTGTTAACAAATCATGTCTGGGCTGAAGACTGGATATCCTTTGCGGCATCTGACCAGGGAGACATGTATTACGACAAAACCAGCATTAGAAAATCAAATCAAAATGTCGGTTATGTATGTACGAAAACAACATACTCTGAAAATGAGAAAAAAAAGATATTTGCCATGCTTAACAGTTTCCAGAAAGCGCCCAACTACCCGGACATGCTGAGTCATGCCGTGGTCCTGCTGGAAATCGATTGCGACAATGAAACAATAAAAGATTTCTGCACCATGATTTACGATATCAAAGGAGCATTAATTTTTTTCTCGGTCAATGGAAACGCAGGTGAAAAAAAGCGAATCGCTCCTCATTCCTATGCACAAAAACTGAAAAATATCGTTTGTAAAGAAACCACCGCGCAATCCGTTGTTGCGACGGAATCTATTGAAGCGGCGCCTTCCGCTGCCGATAAACATCCCGTCCAGCCCGCCGGCGATAAATCCGAACCAACTGACACATCCGACACAGCCATACGGAATTTCATCTCCGGATGGATTGCCAGCTGGCAATCCGGCGTTATGAACACTTACCGCAGTTGCTACACTCCGGATTTTAAGTCTAAGGGAAAGAATCTGGATGAATGGATCAGTTATAAAACCGCTATTCACAGGAAAAGCAAAGACATCAGCATCCGCATTGATCAGCTGCAGATATCCGTGAAAGACAATCATGCCACAGCGGAATTCATACAGCAGTATAGTTCGTCAATATATAAAGATTCCGGGAAAAAGAAGCTGGAGTTAAGAAAAATTAATGGTGAATGGAAAATTTACCGGGAAATCATGTAATCATGTCGAACGGCAAGCCTTGCGAACCTTCAGCGGCCTGAAACACACGTTCGAAATAATTTTCAAACGATTGCATCAGATTTTAATATTCATCAAACAGCGACCATTGTTCAAACGGACGCTGTTCGTCTCTTGAAGACAATGGTGCTATTTCACTGATAAAGCGGGACGGACTCAAGGTCAGTGTTCCGGAAGTCCGGGAATAATCCAGCGCCGGATAACTTAAGTAAAGCTGATCTTTTGCGCGGGTGAGAGCCACATAAAACAGGCGCCTTTCCTCTTCTTCTCCTTCCGGGTCTTTGAGCGCCCGGTTCAGCGGAATCATTCCATCGGCGCACCAGATTAGAAACACATACGACCATTCTAATCCCTTGGCCTGATGAATAGTACTCAAAACCACCTTATCCGTCTGCTGCTCCGCGATTTCTTCTTCTTTGGACATGTTGGTCAATAGTGCCAGTTCATTTAAAAAGTCATCCATGCGTTCGAACTTTGCCGCAAAATTTCCCAACTGGATCAGATCCTCTTCCCGGCCCGAAGCGTCGGAATAGGCATCCTGCATGTAGGTCCGGTAATCACCCTGAGTCAACAAGACTTCAATGATCTTTTCGGGTATCCGGGCCGGAACGTCCAGAGCCAGAAGTGATAAGATGGTTTGCCGGCACTGTGCCACGCCGATCTGAGACGATTTCGGAACGATGCGCAGCAATTCTTCCGAGATAAACGCCTCAAGCGGTTGATCCTGCTTACCCAGCCAGCGCCATATCTTCTCAAACGTGGCTTTTCCGATTTTGGGATACATCATTAAAATCCTTCGCCAGGCCAGTTCATCCTGTCCGTTGACCATCACCCGCATGTAGGATGTCACATCCTTGATATGCGCCTGTTCGAAAAAACGAATACCGGAACGAATTTCAAAGGGAATGTCGCGCCGGACAAATTCCATTTGAACTTCCATCGAATGATAGTGGGCACGGTAAAGCACGGCGATTTCATGAAACGGAACGCCGCCACGAGTCAGTTCGGCAACTCTCTGGGCGACAAAATCCGCCTGCTTTAAAACATTTTGAGCAGACACGATAACCGGTCGCATTCCCTTGCCACGGACGGCCCTGAGCGCTTTGGGAAATTGATTCTCATTGTTATTGATACTCAGGTTGGCCAGATTCAGAATTTCCGGGGTACTGCGATAATTGGTCTCCAGTTTAAAGATTTTACAGTCCGGATAGCGCCTGGGAAATTCGATGATATTGGAGAAATTCGCGCCGCGGAAGGAATAAATGCTCTGCGAATCGTCTCCCACCACCATCAGGTTGCGGTGGCCGGACGCCAACAGATCAACAATATCGGCCTGAATGAGGTTGGTATCCTGGTATTCATCGACCAGTACATGATGGAACCGCCGGGAAAGTGTCTGAAGCACGTCCGGATGTTCCTGAAGAAGCCGGCGGCAGTTGGCCAGCAGATCATCAAAATCCATCACGCCCAGATCTTTCTTTTTTTGCTCGTAAAGGCAGGCAATGCTGTGAATTTCCGGCCCGAGATGAAGAAAAAAAGGGTAACGATTGACCAGCACGTCATCCAGCGATGTTTGCGTGTTCACCGTCAGACTGAGTATTTCAGCGACAATGTTGTTTTTGGGAAACTTGCCCAGCCTGGTATCGATTTTCAATTCCGCCATCGCCTGCGCGATAATCTGCCGGGCATCTTCGCTGTCGACAATGGAAAAACTGGATTTGTAGTCAAGGCGAAATGCATAATTTCTCAACAACCGATGTGCTATGGAATGGAAGGTGCCTCCCAGAAGTTTACCGGTATAGGTATCCGCAAGCTGCTCTACGCGGCTGAGCATGGACTTGGCCGCTTTATTGGTAAACGTGGCCAGTAAAATATTTTCGGCGCGCACTCCGGTGGAAAGGAGATAAGCCACCCGGTAGGTCAGCGTCCGTGTCTTGCCGCTCCCGGCTCCGGCCAGAACAAGAAGCGGCCCCCCTTCTTCCGTGACAACGCGGTACTGTTCGGGATTCAACTCTTTTTCATAATCAATCATCTGATTCAGGCATTCAGAACCTTTTTAACTTCAGCAATTGTATCGTCGGCAATCAACGACAGGAAATTTTTCAGCAAACCCTCTTTCTCGTAGTATCCGATGAGCGGCGCAGTTTTCTGATTGTAAATTTCCAGTCGATTACTGATGGCTTCCTCCGTTTCATCGTCTCTTTGGATCGTTTGATGATTGCAAAGCCTGCACGTGCCGTCTGCATTTGGCGGATTGTTTCTCGTATTGTAAATGGCCTGGCAATCCGGATTACAGCAGGTTCTTCTCGTTGTCAGACGTGTCAGGATCAGGTCTTTCGGCGCTTCCAGATTCGCGACAAAATCGAGTTTCAGGCCCAGTTTGATGAGTAGATTTTTGAGTTCTTCCGCCTGCGGAATGGTGCGGGGAAATCCGTCCAGTATAAAACCATTCTTGCAATCGGGTTCCTGCAATCTGGCTTCCATGATGTCCATGATGAGAGAGTCCGGAACCAGGTCGCCCCGATCCATGTATTCCTTTGCCTTTATCCCAAGAGGCGTTCCTTCCTTCACGGCGGAGCGTAAGATATCGCCGGTAGATATCTGAACCGATCCGTCATATTCCGTTAACAATTTGGCTATTGTACCCTTACCTGCTCCCGGCGCACCCAATAAAATAATTTTCAATTTTTTCCTCCAGAATTTGCGTTTCCTGAATAAACTGCGGCGCTTATAATGCAAAAAGACTGCGGGGTCAAGATATTAGTCTTTTAAATAGCTTAGTCGCGCAACCTGATTTCAAATACTTTTGGCCAGAATTTTCCCGTAACAAAAATTCGATCGTTTTTAGCGTCATAGGCAATGCCGTTAATTACATCCACCTGAGCGTTTTTCGGCAAATAAGATCGAAGCGATGATAAATCGACCCATCCTATTACCCTGCCGTTTGCGGGAGAAATTCGTGCAACGACATCGTCCTGATAAACATTCGCCCATATTTCACCCTTGATATATTCCAGTTCATTGAGGCGCTCTATACGGATATCACCGTCACGGACAACAATTTCCCGTAAAATTTTAAAAGTCTCAGGATCATGAAAGGTTATAATGGAAGATCCGTCACTCATGAGTAAAAGCTTCCCGTTTGTTGTCAGCCCCCACCCTTCCCCTCTGTATTTTATTCTTTTGACTTCCCGAAACGATCGGGCATCATAAACGAGCAGGGTTTCATTCTGCCATGTCAGCTGGTAAATTTTTTTATTCAGCAGTGCAATCCCTTCACCGAAATACTGCCCGGAAATTTTCATTTCCTGCAGGCTCTTTCCGGTTTCGATTTCTTTTCTGGCCAGGGATGACTTTCCGTTGAGACCAGTCGATTCGTAAAGATAACCGTCATAATACAATAATCCCTGCGTGTAGGCCTCTGTATTGTGAGGATATGTTTTGTGAACGACGACGGACGATATCGGGGCTCTTGTCTTCAATAAGGGGGAAACCCGGAAGGATTGCTGGAAAATATCCTCCGGATAAGACGGGCCGGGCCAGACAATACACAAAAATATCAGGAATATTTTAGCTGCCAATCTGATCGCTTGCCCGATTCTGTGACCCATTATGCGCCATGCCATGCTTCACTTCCAAATACCAGATTATTGCTTTTCTATACCTCATAGCAGCCGGACAATAAAGGATTTGCTATCTTTACCTATTTGCTGTAAAAAAATCCCATGAAATTCAACTCTGAAGATTTTTTTAAAATATGCAACGGAATTCCTTTCCTGGCCTGTCTGTCTCCAAGGGAATTATCTGATATTGAATCTGTTGTCATTGTAAAGAAATTTTACAAAAATCAGATTATTGTCCTCGAAGAAGAAGAAGCCGCTTATTTCTATTTTATTATCTCCGGTAAAGTCAAAGTAATTCATTACAACGAAGCGGGGAAAGAGTTGATGCTGGCCATTCATAAAAGATACGATTACTTTGGCGAAATGTCTATTCTGGACGGCAAGACTTCTCCTGCAACCATCGTTGCCATGGATGACTGTACCATTGGCTTTATTACTCGGAGCAACTTCGTTAAACTCGTTATGAGTAATGAAAAAAGCCTGCAAAAAATTATTGCGCTTCTTTGTTCTCGCCTTCGGGATGCATGGTCCATGCTGAACATCCTGGGATTCGCTGAAGCCGGCGAAAAAGTTCGGGCGGCGCTGAAGATATTCAGTCAGAAATTCGGCACTCCTGAGAAAAACGGCATTATCATCAATATAAAACTAACCCATAAAGATCTGGCAAATTTTGCGGCGGTTTCCAGGGAAACGGCCAGTCGTATCATCAGCTCCCTGATGAAAGCCGGCGAAATTGAGATGATTGACAACAAATACTTTCTCTTAAAACATTCCTTCTTCAACAAATAGACTGCTTTGTGATTGAGATCACAGATGCCTCTTTTAGTTTATCTTTAATATATTCGATAAGGATAATATGGGTTTCGTACTAAACAAAGCATAAAAGAAAACGTTATGTATTGTGAATACTGGAATCTGCATAAAGCGCCTTTCGATAATGTCCCTGACCCATCGATGTATACGATTTGTCATACATCCATGGAACAGGTCATCGCGGATACCATATTTGCAATTAAAGAAGCCAATGAGGCATTTGCCGTCATCATCGGGACCGCCGGCTCCGGCAAAACACTCTCGTTGCGCATCATCATGGATTCTCTCGAATCGGATAAATTCAAGATTGTAACAATAACCAATCCGGAAGTCACTTTTACCCAGCTTTTGAAGGAAATCATCGGGCAACTGACTGCGGCACCCTGCGAGGAAAACAGAAAGATTTTGTTACTGGAAATCTTCCGCCGCCTCTTGCGTACAATGATGGATCATGGACAGAAGGTTGTTATTTTCATAGATGAAGCAAACGCTCTTTCTCCGGCAAACCTGGAAAATCTGCGCCTTCTGACCAATATGCAGGACGACCGCATAAATCCATTTACGCTCGTCCTAGCCGGTCAAATGGAATTGGCACAACGCCTGGAGCATCCGAAAAGAGCAAACCTTTTTCAGCGAATCGGATCTTACTGCCGGATTGATAAACTTACCTCTCCGGAAGCAGTCAAAACCTATATTGAAGACAGACTGAAACTGGCCGGAACAACGATTAAAATATTCTCTGATGATTCTATCCCTGTCATATGGGAATGCTCGGAACACGGAATTCCGCGGTTGATTAATAAAATATGCAAGCTGTGCTTAAAAGACGGGCAAACCTGCGGAGTGGATTACGTATCTGCTGATCTTGTTTCACGGGTTGCTCAGAGATTTCAAAAGCTCAGTAAAACTGCCGTACAAAAACGCAAGTCCCGAAACAGATCAGAGGATGCGGATATATCGCACATGGAAATAGCCGCTGACACACTTGAAGAAAAAGCCATGGCTGCATTTTTACCGGTTCCGGACCTGCAATCTCCAACAGGAATTCCATCGATGGAATTAAAACCTGAACGTGAAATCAATCAGCCGCCGCCCGCTATGGATTCAATCGGCATGGGATATGCTGACCATTCATTTGGAGACGAGTCGTTTCCGGAAAAGACTCTGAACACCAACCAAAATGAATCCGGAAATTTTCCTTCTTCTGAAATATTCGCCAATAAAACCATCTCGGAAACGACCGTCCAATACCCATTGCATCCTGTAAATGAAACCGCTCAGGAAAACGTCGCTGAATCACTTGGATCCTCCTCCAGCATCTTCGATAACGAGGAAAAACAACCGGAAGCATCCACACTTTCAGCAAACTGTAACTTCGAACAACCGCATTCAGAAAACACCCTTCAGTCTGGAGTAATACACGATATGAAATCATTCACAAACACAGCCGGACCGACAGCAAATGAAATTCCCAGTGTTAGAAACAAACCATCCGTTCAGGATGAAACAGGCGATGAAATCACCATCGGCGAGCACAAGATTCACCTGGACATCCCCAAAGACATCTTGAGGCAGGTAAAATCTTTCAATCTGGAGAGCGCCAATAAGTCGGCCGGATTCTGGGCTGCTCAGATTATCAAAAAAAACCCACAGTTGATAAGCTCGCCGCTGGCCGATCCCGTGCATATCTGGAACGAGATTAAAGACAACATTTTAAAAAGAATCGCTCAGTAAAAGATAAAGTTCCCTGGAGAGATATGAAAAAGACTGACAAAGAATTCCTTGAAAAAAAGAGGCCGAAAAATCAGCTCGACGCCCATATCAAGGATTATGAACTGGGAATATCCCATTATAAGAACATGATAGCAAGGGGTAAAAACACTGCCAATGCCTATGTTAACATGGGGTTTATTTATCTGGATAAAGAAGACTATGAAGAGGCCCTGGCGTGTTTTGCTAAACTCCTGGAACTAGAACAGGCGACACCGGAAACCTTTAACAATATCGGCTATGTTTATGAGAAGATGGAGCAGTTTGATTCCGCAAGGGAATTCTATGAAAAAGCTCTGGAATTAAATTCCACAAATTCGGAAACGGTGGTTAACATCGGCCATCTAATGGAATTGCAGGGAAATTATTTCGGAGCGGTCAATCAATATAAAAAAGCGGTTGATCTTGATCCGCAAAATGAAACACCACGATTTTTTCTGGCGGTTTTGTATGACCAATATGATATGTTTGATGAAGCGCTTGATCAATATTCAGATATTATCAAATTAAATCCGAGGCATATTAAAACAATATACAACATGGGCAGAATCTATTTTCAGCTGGGTAATTATCCTGCGGCTTTAGAAAAGTTTCAGAAGGTTTTGGAACTTGAGCCAGGAAATGCCGATGCCTGGAATAATGTCGGATCGGTTCATGAAGCCACCGGTGATTTCACAAATTCTCTGACAGCTTATCGGAAATCGCTTGAGCTGAATCCCTTTCATGAAGATACAAACCTGAATCTGGCCAACATACAATATTTGATGTACAGGGATTCACTGGATGAGCAAAAAGCAAAAGAAATTATCCGCCGTTTGCAGTTTATTCTCTCAATAAACCCCAACAATCACAAGGTTGCTAAACTGCTATCCATCATAGACAAGCAGCTGAAAACTTAGATTCTGATTTCCACTGATAATGTCTCAAGGAAAAATTGATTTCTTCGGGAGTGCTTCGGCGGAACGCAGATAAACGGGAACCGAAGTTGTCAATTCCAGCAAATCATTGTGTTGATATTTTTCTATCGCCAGTTTTCCAACCGCAGATGCGCAGATGAACTGTTTTTCTTCGGGTGTTATCGTATAATTATTCTTTAATACAGAGCGGATCACATCAGCATATTGAATTGCCCCGTCACCTACATAAACAACGTCCTCCTGATCATAATCGTGAATCTCCCGAGGATCAAGTGCTCTTGCATCTTGCAGTTGAATTAATGCGCCACTCGAATCATATCGGTAGTAAGCAAGATAAACCTGACCTCGCCCGGCATCCATCATCGCACCGATAATTTTTTCTTTTTGTTCCACGTTGAGAGCCAGCGCTTTAAGGGAGGAAACTCCTGCTGCCGGCTTTCCGGTCGCCAGGATTAATCCCTTTAGCGTACTGACACCAATACGCAAACCGGTAAATGACCCCGGCCCTAAAGTGCAGGCAAACAAATCGATATCCGGCAACCTGACATTCGACTGGCGGCAGGCTTCATCGATCGTCGGGAGCAGCACTTCGGAATGATTAATGCCTTTATTGACGATCGTTTCATAGACAACAGATTGACCTCTTAAAATGGCTATAGATGCGGTTTTTGAAGAGGTGTCAAAAGCAAGTGTCAGCATATTACTTAAAAAATTTCAAAACATCATTTATAGGTTTAATGTTAAGACGTTCAATATCAATCATAATAACAAAAAGCATCAGCATCAACAAAACTACAAAACCGATTTGCTGTGACAGCTCTTTGATTTTCAATGGGATTTCTCTTCTGGTCACCATTTCGATCAGATAAAAGAAGATATGTCCACCATCAAGAACCGGAATGGGGAATAAATTAATTACACCGAGGTTGATGGAAAGCACAGCCATAAAAAGAATAAACGGAACAATGCCTTCTTTAACCTGGTCCCCGGCAACCTGAGCAATGAATATGGGACCACCCAGTGTTCGGGGTGAAATGACGCCTTCAATCATTTTTACAACGGAAATTAAAGTCAACTTACTGATTTCCCAAGTTTTATCAAGCGAGGAAACAATAGCGGCTAAGGGGTTTTTCCTTTCGATAACGGTTTTACCTTCCGGCGTAATTCCAATCAGATAGGTTGATTCTTCCTCGCCAAATATATTTTTGGCTTTGGATAATTTTGGTTTTACAGTGAATGATTTTTGATCAAGGCCACGTTTTACAACCATTTTGATGTCTTTACCTTTTGATTCCGTGATAACAGGTTTAATTTCGTCCCAATAACTGATCTTCTGATCGTTAAGTGACAGAATCTGATCTCCTGTTACAATCCCGGCCTCTGCCGCGGTTGAATCAGGTGACATTTTTCCGATTACAGGAAGCAGATTGGGGAGTCCGTACATGTAAACTATAGAGAAAATGACCACGGCTAATAAAAAATTGAAGACAGGGCCCGCTAACACAATAAGCAAACGTTTCCATCTGGGTTGTTTGTAAAATGATCTCTTTTCATCTTCCGGTGGCAATTCTTCGGATCCGGATTCACCCAGCAGTTTGACAAATCCTCCCAGAGGAATCCAGGAAAGGACATATTCCGTTTCACCGATTTTCTTCCCGACAATTTTAGGCCCGAATCCCAGAGAGAATTTTAGAACCCCCACTCCGCCCATGCGTGCAGCCAGAAAATGCCCCAGTTCATGAACAAAGATCAGAATACCCAGCAAAACGATGAATGAAATTAATGTAACCAAACTATGATCCTTTCTTTATCTGTTTAATAACGTTTTGAGCCTGTATTCGAGATTCACCATCTACACCCAGGATGTCATCCAGAGATGGATTCTTTTGTATGTGATGCCTGTTCAGAACTTTTTCTATTACTTTCGGAAGATCGTGAAAGCAAATTTTATTTTCACTAAATGCCTGAACGGCCACTTCATTGGCTGCGTTGAGAGCAACCGGAGCAGTTCCGCCCAAACGCCCCGCCTCATACGCCAGACCAAGACAGCGAAACTTCTTCAAATCCGGCATATAAAACTCCAGTGGACCCGTCTTTTCCAGACTCAACAATGGCAAATCATTATTAATCCGCTCAGGATAAGTTAGCGCAAATGCAATTGGTATTCTCATATCGGCGATACCCAGTTGTCCCAATACGGATCCGTCAATCATTTCAATGAATGAATGGACGACGCACTGGGGATGAATTAAAACATCAATCCGGGAAATGTCTACATTAAACAGCCATTTTGCTTCAATAACTTCCAGTCCCTTATTCATCAGTGAAGCGGAATCAATCGTGATTTTACGCCCCATTTTCCAGCGGGGATGCTTAAGTGCCTGTTGTAAAGTCACCTTCCTGAAATCAGCTTTGGAAAACCGAAAAAACGGGCCGCCGGATGCGGTGAGAATAATGCGTTTCAAGTTTTCTTTTTTTTGTCCTTCCAGACACTGAAATATTGCACTGTGCTCGCTATCCACAGGAAGAATTCTGACCTTTTTTTGTCGTGCCCTCTTCGTTACAAAAGACCCGGCCACAACCATCGTTTCCTTGTTAGCCAGAGCAATATCCTTCCCCGCTTCAATCGCGGCCAGCGTCGGTTTCAGACCGGCGGCACCGGAGATAGCCGAAAGCACGATATCAGCGGAAGAACAGGCCGCAACCTCCTCAACGCCCCGTTCCCCGTAAAGCACAGGCAAAGAAGACTTCGATCCCAGAATGAGACGCAGCTGTTCTGCATCCTGTTTGCACTGAACCGCAACAACGCGGGGGTGAAACTGGTTAATCTGATTTGCCAGAAGACGAATATTACGACCGGCGGCAAGCCCCACCACTCTGAATTTTTGCGGGTTTTTCCCCACAACATCCAGTGTACTGACACCGATAGAACCCGTTGATCCTAAAACCGTTACTTTCTTCATCAGCCAATCACAAAAATCCGGTAATAATAAACGAAAGGCGCTAAAAAGATCAGACTGTCCAGACGGTCCATCAATCCGCCGTGCCCGGGCAAAAGGGAACTGGCGTCCTTCTTGCCATAGTTCCTTTTAATAGCGGATTCGCTGAGGTCGCCCAGTTGTCCGATAATACTCCCAGCGAAACCAATAATCACAAAATGGATCATGGAAATACCCGGAAACAGAAAATAACCGAAAATGGACGCGGCTATCGTGGAGCCCAGAATCAGCCCGATGGTTCCTTCAACGGTTTTACCTGGACTGACCAGCGGAATCAGTTTTCTTTTCCCCAGAGATTTACCTACATACATCGCCACGGTATCGCCGATAATTCCAGTTACCAGTACCAGTAAAATCCAGAGTATGCCATACTCCAGTTTTCTCAGCAGAATAAAGTGAGAAGTTAACAGAGGGATATAAATCATCCCGAAAATCACTCTCGATACCAGCGATACATCAAGGCTGGTTTCATTGACTCCCCACAAAAACACCATAAAAACGATCATGACGGCAAAGGCAAGGACGGCAACCAATAATTCTGCATTCCCGAAGAGCACTACCATCGGAATCACGATGGCAAAGATAACACTTTCAACTTTCTCTTTGACGTATCCGTGACCGAATACAATGGCGTTATATTCCCAGGTACCGATTACCACGATCACCATGATCGCAAAGGATAGCAGCTCCGCAGAACCTAAAAATATGACCATCACGATTGCGATTGCTAAAATAATACCGGTAAGCCATCGTTGCAGATTAGAGTTTTTTATCGCCATAGTTTACCTTTCGAATAAAAAACTATTTGCGTTGAATCTGTTCGCTTGTTAACCCAAAACGTCTTTCCCGGCGCTGATAGGCGTCAATTGCTTTTAACAGATCTTCTTTTTTAAAATCCGGCCATAAAACATCGGTAAAATAAAGCTCCGTATATGCCAGTTGCCATAGCAGAAAATTGCTGATACGGTATTCACCGCTGGTACGGATTAACAAATCCGGATCGGGCATCTCACTGGTATACAAATAACGCTGAAGGGTATCCTGATCAATATCGGCGGCATCAAGCTTTCCCGCCTTACTATCCACCACAATCCTTTTTACGGCTGAAATAATCTCTGCTCTGCTGCCGTAACTTAAGGCCAGATTCAATACCATCTTATCATTTCTTTGTGTCAGCTTTTTCACTTGCAGAAGTTTTTCTTTGACCGGTGGATAAAGTCTCTCAATATCGCCAATGGTCGTAAGCCGAATTTCCTGTTTTTGCATCGTCGATGCTTCCTTATCCAGATAGTCGGAAAGAAGCGACATAAGAGCGTTGACTTCCTCATCAGGCCGCCCCCAGTTTTCGGAAGAAAAAGCAAACAAAGTCAGATATTGAATCCCGATTTCACGGCAGGCTGTCACCGTTGTCCGGACGGCCTGCGCTCCCTTCTTATGCCCCCGAATACGCCCCATGGCATGCTGCTTTGCCCATCGTCCGTTGCCGTCCATGATAATGGCAATATGACAAGGCAAGCTGCTTTGATCGATTTTCTGCATGTCTTCCTGATCTACCCTCAAAAACAAATGGGGAGCTTTTGACTCCCCATTTCAATAGATATCGGTCGCTGGATTAAATCTCCATGATCTCTTTTTCTTTTGCGGCAAGAATTTTATCCGTCTTTTCGATGTAACGATCGGTCATTTTCTGCACTTCATCCTGAGTTTTATGCAGTTCGTCTTCAGACATATTGTTATTCTTTTTTAAATCTTTCAGGGCTTCATTGGCATCCCGTCGTTCGTTGCGCAGTTTGATTTTGCCCTCTTCCGCCATTTTCTTCACAACTTTAACAAGTTCCTTGCGTCTTTCTTCCGTCAACTGCGGAATGGACAGACGAATTACTTTTCCATCCGTGGACGGCATCAAACCAAGATCGGATTTTTGTATTGATTTTTCGATCGCACCGATTGCCGTTGCATCCCAAGGCGCGATCACGATAAGACGGCTTTCCGGAACGGAAAGATTGGCTATCTGAGCTAACGGAGTAGGGGTCCCATAATAATCGACCTTGATTCCATCCAGCAGCGATACAGACGCTCGACCGGTTCTTACCCTGCTGAATGATTTCTCCAGAGAAGATATCGTTTTCTCCATTTCATCTTTAAACTTTGATAAAATCTGCTCTTTCATGATCATTCTCCTACGTAAGTTCCAATTTTTTTACCACAAACGGCGCCGCGAATATTTCCCTTCTTCTGCAAATTGAACACGATAATGGGCAATGCGTTATCCCGGCAAAGCGTTATCGCTGTTGCATCCATTACTTTAAGGTTTTTCGTCAACACATCAATATAACTTATTTTTTTAAACATTACCGCAGATTTAATTTTCACCGGATCCGCATCATACACGCCATCCACTTTGGTAGCTTTCATGATGACGTCGGCCCGGATTTCCATCGCTCGAAGACAGGCTGCCGTATCCGTGGAAAAGTATGGATTTCCCGTTCCACCTGCAAAAATAACAATCCGTCCTTTTTCCAGATGGCGCAGGGCGCGCCGCTGAATGAATGGTTCCGCAATTTCACGCATTTCGATGGACGATTGCACCCTCGTTTGCAGTCCACGCGCTTCCAGAGCGCCTTGAAGGGCAAGACTGTTGATAACCGTCGCCAGCATCCCCATGTAATCGGCAGTGGTGCGATCCATGCCTTTGGCGCTTGCTTCAATGCCGCGAAAGATGTTGCCGCCACCAATAACAATTCCTATCTGTATTTTAAGATCGGATAGCGATTTAATTTCCGAAGCAATATAATTAGCGACTTCCGGATCCACACCGGAGGATTTTCCACCCATCAGTGCTTCGCCGCTGAGTTTCAAAAGAATTCTTTTATACGCGGCTTTCTTTTCGCTCATTACGATTTGATGTCCTCACCAAGCTGGAATCGTGCAAAACGGCGGAGAACAATATTCTCGCCCGTTTTTGCAATCATGTTGCTGATTAACGTCCCAACCGTGATATCCTGATTCTTGACAAACTTCTGTTCCACCAGACAAACGTCCTCGTAATATTTTTTAAGTTTGCCCTCAACAATTTTATCCCAGATCTTTTCCGGCTTCTTTTCCTCGCGCAACTGGCTGCGGTAAATTTCTTTTTCTCTTTCCATGGCCGCTTCGGGAATTTCTTCCGGACGCACATACAGGGGGTTGGATGCCGCAATGTGCATGGCAATGTCCCGGGCCATTGTCTGAAAATCATCGGTTTTGGCCACGAAATCCGTTTCGCAGTTGATTTCCACCATCACACCGATTTTACCTCCCATGTGGATGTATGAAGCAATCGTTCCGTCTTTGGCTGCCTTGGAAGATCTCTTGGTCGCCGCCGAAAGTCCTTTTTTTCTTAAAAAATCAATCGCTTTTTCAAAATCACCGTCCACCGCCGCAAGAGCTTCCTTGCAATCCATCATGCCGGCGCCGGTTTTCGTTCTCAATTCTTTCACCATCGTTGAAGTGATTTCCAATTTTCTGTCCTCCTAAAATTCTTTTCCTCAAATATTCATTATGTCCACTCGTTGAGCGCTTGCAGTCTGCTTATGCCGGAGAGGTTGTACTGTTTTCCATTTCAACGCTTTCAGGGATATCCGCTTCCACATCTTTGTTTTCCGCAACACCCGCTCCCGCTTCTTTATTGGATTCTGCAGCCAATTTCTCCTCAAAACGTTTCTTCCCTTCCAGAACCGCATCTGCGAATTTCGATGCAAATAGTTTTATAGCCCGGATCGCATCATCGTTTCCCGGAATAATATAATCGATATCCGTCGGATCGCAGTTGGTATCGACAATGGCAACAAGTTGAATTTTCAACTTCTTTGCTTCCTGCACCGTAATGTGCTCACGGTTGGGATCAACAATAAAAACGGCCGATGGAAGCGACTTCATGTTTTTTATGCCGCCCAGAACATTTTCCAGCTTTTCCATTTCCTTTTGCAGCTTGGTAATTTCTTTTTTTGGAAACGCTTTGATGGAATCATCACCGAACATTTTATTGAGGCTATTCAATCGGTCGACGCTCTTTTTAACGGTTACAAAATTGGTCAGCATGCCACCGAGCCAGCGCTGATTGACATAAGGCATGCCGCAACGCGACGCTTCTTCCCGGATGGCTTCCTGAGATTGCTTCTTGGTTCCGACAAAAAGGATTTCTTTTCCCTGGCTGACCGTATCCACTACAAAATTGTAGGCCGTCTGGAACATTCCTACGGTCTGCTGCAAGTCAATAATGTAAATGTTGTTGCGAGCCCCAAAGATATAGGGTTTCATCTTGGGGTTCCATTTGTTGGTTTGATGTCCGAAATGGACACCGGCTTCAAGTAAAAGTTTCATGGAAATGGCTGACATATTTCTTCTCCTTTGTTTTTTCCTCCACCCCCGTCAATTTGCGCGGCAGACTTAATATCTAAGCAACATGCCGTCAATCAGAGGATGTGCGAAATTTTGCGGCAATTACCACAAATCACCGCATTGTTCAAGCTCAAATAACCTTTTTTGCAATAATATTCATATATTTTATTGTTGACCTTACGTTGAATAATCCGCGTTAATTTTCACGTAATCATAAGAAAGATCCGACGTATAAATTACGTATGATTTATCGCCGCCTCCCAGACTGATACGAATCTCGATTTTATTGTCCTGAAATATCTCTTTTAATTTCGCCATGGGAATATTGACCGGGGCGTCCTGCGCAAATACGGTCAAATTTCCGATCGATAAACTGATTTTTTCCTTCTCCATTGGTATTCCCGAAGCTCCAATAGCTGCGATTAATCTCCCCCAGTTTGGATCTTCTCCGAAAAAAGCAGTTTTCACCAGATTAGAATTGGCTACAGAATATGCAATGCGTCTGGCGTCAGATTTCGATTTGGCCCCTTCAACCGCAATGGTGATAAACTTCGTCGCACCTTCTCCATCTTTCACAACAGCCCAGGACAATTCCGTCAGCACATCCGTCAGCATCTCCCGGAATCGCTGCAGTCTGGCCTGCGCCCTTTCCAGCGGGTTGTTGCCCGCCAGACCATTGGCAAGAATAATGGCCGTGTCATTGGTGCTCATGCAGCCATCGACGCTGATCGCATTGAATGTGGAATCAATCACCTGGTGAAATACCGTATTGAGCGCTTTGGCATCTATCAGGGCATCCGTCATCACATAAGTTAATAAGGTCGCCATGTTCGGTTCAATCATGCCGGCCCCTTTGGCAATTCCGCAGATGGTAATGTCTTTTGCTCCTACGATGCCCTTGCGGATCGCTATTTTCGGGTATTTATCCGTCGTCATCATGGCCGCTTCCGCGTCTTCAATTCCGAATTCATTGAGCCCCTTGACCAGTTTGCCGATACCGGCCTCAATTTTCTTGACGGGAAGCCTTCTACCAATCACCCCCGTTGAACAAACCAGAAGATGCTCTTCAGATATTTTTAACTGTTTAGCCGTAGCTGACGATACAGCCAGTGCATCAGCCATACCTTCTTTTCCCGTAGCAGCATTGGCACAACCGCTATTGGTAATGATCGCCTGGGCAATGCCCCTTTTGACACGCTCGGCATCAATTAAGACCGGTGCGGCCTTGAAGGTATTTTTTGTAAACAGCGCGGCTACCTTTGCCGGAACTGTGGAATAAATCAGTCCCAAATCTTTCTCTTCACCGCCTTTTATGCCTGCGGACACTCCGTTGGCTAAAAAACCCGGAACACTAATTTTGCTTGTGGATTTGGCCATCACCGCTACTCCTCTAAAAATTTAAGCACCACAACATTTCTTATATTTTTTGCCGCTGCCACAGGGACAAGGATCATTGCGGCCTACTTTCTCACTCCCGCGCTTGATCGTTTTATTCGCCGGCGTATCTTCACCGCGACTCATAATATAGTCCTGTTTCTGCTTCTGCCGGATTTCCTCTACTTCCTCTTCTCTTTGAATCCTCACCATACAAAGTTTTTCCAGCGTGTCCATCTTGATGCGGCTGATCATTTCCATGAACATCGCATAGCCTTCCCTTTGATATTCCCTCACTGGATCCTTCTGACCATAACCCCGCAAACCAATACCTTCCCTCAGATGATCCATGGATAGCAGATGCTCTTTCCAGTGCGTATCAATAGCCTGCAACATAATCACTTTCATGAGATAGGACATCAGTTCCGGCGTGAATTCTTTTTCTTTATCCCTTAAATATTTAAGGACGTTTTCCGTTACATGACCGCTGATCGCCTCCGCGGAATTAAGTTCGTTGATATCGGCTATTTCCAGACGCAGATTAAACTGCTTGAACAATGCATCATCCAGAGACTTTATATCCCAATCTTCGCGATGACTTTTTTCACCGGCAAATTCCGATATCAAATCGCCTGTGATTTCTCTAACCATTGCGTCAACATCGTCCCATAAACCGTCGCCGCGTAATGCTTTTTTGCGCTGTTCGTAGACGACTTTTCTTTGATTATTCATCACATCGTCGTAGTCGAGCAAATGCTTCCGGATATCAAAATTCTGGCCTTCAACCCGTTTTTGCGCATTTTCTATCGCACGGGAAATATATTTATGTTCAATAGGCTGGCCTTCCTCTATTCCGATTGTCTCCATGACGGAAGATATTCTTTCCGCGCCGAAAACTCTCAGCAGATCATCTTCCAGGGAAAGATAGAAGCGTGATGATCCATTGTCCCCCTGCCGCCCGGATCGACCCCTCAACTGGTTATCGATCCGTCGACTTTCGTGCCGTTCCGTTCCCAATATGTGCAAACCGCCCAGTTCGGCCACTTTTTCGCCAAGTTTGATATCCGTTCCGCGACCAGCCATATTCGTGGAAATGGTCACCTGGCCCGGTTGCCCTGCCTGAGCCACGATTTCCGCTTCTTTTTCGTGATTCTTTGCATTCAAAACGTGATGCTTTACCCCTGCCCGGCTCAGATATTTGCTCAGCAATTCGGATTTCTCAATGGAAATCGTTCCTATCAGAACTGGACGTTTGGCCTTGTTTAAAGCCTTCACCTCTTCGATGACCGCCTTGATTTTTTCATCTTCTGTTTTGTAAATCAGGTCATTATGATCCTGGCGGATCATGGGCATATTGGTTGGTATAACCGTTACCTCCAGATTGTAAATTTTCTTGAACTCTTCCGCTTCCGTATCTGCCGTTCCGGTCATCCCGGCCAATTTCTTATACATTCTGAAATAATTCTGAAAAGTGATGGATGCCAGTGTTTGATTTTCTCTCTCGATCTTCACTTTTTCCTTTGCTTCCAGCGCTTGATGCAGACCGTCACTGTAACGTCTTCCCGGCATGACACGCCCGGTAAATTCGTCTACAATTATCACCTGGCCATCTTTCACCAGATAATCGACATCCCGCTTAAACAATGTATGCGCTCGTAGCGCTTGATTAACATGATGAACAATTTCGATATTTTTGGGTTCATACAGATTCTGGACATTTAAATATTTCTCAACATTCGCTACACCTTCCTCGGTCAGCACCACCGTCTTACTTTTCTCATCAATGGTATAGTCCGCGTCTCGCTTCAAGCGGGGAATGATTTGATTGATCCGGTAATATTTATCCGTTGAGTCTTCCGATGCTCCGGAAATAATGAGCGGCGTACGGGCCTCATCGATTAATATACTGTCCACTTCATCGACAATTGCATAATTAAATTCTCTCTGTACATAATCCTCAAGACCAAACTTCATATTGTCGCGAAGATAATCGAAACCGAATTCGTTATTTGTACCATAGGTAATATCCTGATGATAAGCTCCACGGCGTTCCTCATCATCCATTCCATGAATGATCACGCCAACCGTTAATCCCAGAAAATGATAAATGGGACCCATCCACTCCGAGTCGCGTTTGGCCAGATAATCATTTACCGTTACAACATGGCAACCTTTGCCCTCCAGAGCATTTAAATATAAAGGCATCGTAGCGGCGAGCGTTTTACCTTCACCGGTCTTCATTTCCGCTATCTTGCCTTCATGCAGGACGATCCCACCGATCACCTGAACATCGAAAGGACGCATCATCAGCGTTCGCCTTGAGGCTTCTCTGGCTACCGCAAATGCTTCCGGAAGGATGTCATCAAGGGTAAATCCGTTTTTGAGTTTTTCTTTGAAATAGGGTGTTTTTTCTTTTAACTGCGAATCGGAAAGCGACATCAATTTCGTTTCAAAATTATTAACTTCATTTAATATTAGAGATAACCGTTTCAGTTCCCGATCGTTTTTTGATCCAACTATTTTTTTCAGAATTGCATCCAGCATTGATCACCTTTAAAAAAACCGGCATTTCACCGGTGAATTTTAACACATTTATTCTCTCAATAAAAAAACTAAATTCTTTCTGTAATCATTGACCCAAATATTGAAATACTCAGTTACCCACCGGGGACTGAGTTTTTTAATCCTAATGCAAATTCGCTGATTATTTCAAGTACTTTCTCGGATTGACTGGAATATTATTCATTAGAACGGTGTAATGAAGGTGTGCGCCTGTACTGCGGCCGGAATCACCTACATAGCCGATAACATCACCCCGTTTAACACGAATCCCTTCTTTAACGGCCGGCTTAGATAAATGCGCGTAACTTGTAGAAACCCCATAACCATGATCAATTCTCACTAATTGACCATCGTCGGATCGATAGGCTACCTCGACAACAAGTCCATCCGCAGAGGCAATAACTTCTTTTCCCATTCTGGTCGCGATATCAAGCCCCTTATGAAATTCCGATCCTCTACCAAAAGGATTCTCCCTTGACCCAAATTCAGATGTCACCCACCCTCTTACCGGCCAGATGGAGGGCGTTGCTGCCAGCAGAGACTTTTGTTCCCGAAGAAATTTTAAAAGTTCTGTAAAACTCTGTTCTCTTTCTTTGGCATCTTCACTTAACTGATTAATACTTTTATGCATCCCGGATATCAGCCGTTCCTCATCCCGCCCAACCAATTCTTTCAGATTGATTCTCTCGTTGTTTGATCCTCCAACACCCAGCGGAATTTTTTTATCACGTCCGACCTGGTTTGTTGCCAGTATTCTGATTTTTTTATCGAATTGTTTAAATTCTTCCATACGATCGGCAAACTCATCGACTTTTGCCGCCAGGGATTTAATTTCTTGCGACTGCTGGGCTGTCTGTTGACGAAGTCTGGAAAGTTCCGCCCGGTCTCTTTTTATACTGGCGTAATCGTAAACAACATAAAGAGACAGGAGAACAGCCAGGATGGAACCGATGAAAAGACCGCGAACCACATTGCTCGAAAGAGAAATCTTGGTTACTGCACTTTTTCTTCGCGGAATAATCATCAGCGTAAAGAAGTTATCCGACATTTTCCCCCTTTAAACGAAAAAACCGTTTTTATAAATGTCAGCCGCATGAGGTTGGAAAACTAGCATAGGGAAAAACCAATGTCAAGTATAAGTAACTGGCAGTAATATCGTCACTTCAAGGAAAAATTTTAATAAAAATCGCCCCATTCGTGATAATTATCACACACGGATATTTATACGGCGCAAGCGGAATGCCTTCCGGGCAACAACCGCATCTTATACTTTCGCCTTTCAAGTTGACCGGAATTCAAAATGTTTTTCATATCTTTCAGACTTACAATCTTCACTCCCGCTGCAAGGGCTTGCTGAAGAAGTCCCCTGAATTCTGCTTCAAAAATGCCTCCCTCAACTTCGGCATGTACCGGCAACACATGGTTTCCTTCACTTTTCATCAACCGGCTGATGATCAATATATCCTCTTGAGGACCAAGCTCCTCAAAGCATGGCAAATCCGAAGGAATTTCAATAAGATCAACTGATTCATGGACAAAAGGGGTCTGAGCCCGCGTACAACTGATATATTCAAAATGATACCTGGGCATGATTTCTAAAACGCGTTCGTCAATCAACCAGGAAGGGGCTCCGAACGCCGTCGGTTTTTTCCCGGTAAGTTTCTGGAAACCGTTTATTCCCGCATCAAACCATTCTTCGATCCACTTCGATGATTTTTTTGGCAATTCATCCTGCCACCGGCGGTGATCCCAAGCATGAAACTGAACTTCATGCCCTTCTTCAATTATCTGGCGAACCATATCCGGAAAAGACAGGGCAATCATCGGTGCAGGCAAAAGAGTCCCGTAAAGAGCGGTTCGAAAGCCATAAAGACTGGCGGCTCTGGTTCGGAGCATTTTTTTTAAAAAAAGTGGATTTTTAATAAGCTGCAGAACGGCACGCCCGGAGTTATCCGGTCCTATGCTTAGAAAGAAGGTACCCCGGACCTGAAACTCCTTGAGCGTCTGCAAGAGGCGTGGAACTCCTTTTTTCATCCCCCAGTATGTATCCACGTCGATTTTCAATCCGAGCATTGCCATACCCCCAAGAACCGATTGACTTGAGTCCAAGTTACAACTGCACGGTTTTATTTTCTTCCAGAAACGAATTGAGCGTCAGACGCATGGATTCGTGCAAATCGACTTTCGGTTCCCATTCCAAAAGTTTTCTGGCTTTCTCGATACTGGGTTTACGCGTGTAAATATCCTGATAACCTTTTCCGTAAAAGTGATCAGCAGGAACTTCGATAATGTCAGAATAGGCCGAGTCCTTATGATGATCGGGATGCTCTATAAATAATTTCTTAAGGATATCAGCAAGTTCCTTGACAGAACATTCGTTGTTCGGATTGCCGATATTGATAATTTGACTCTTGCAGACATCATTTTTATTTTCCAAAATTTTCATGAGCGCAGCAACACCGTCATCCACATAAGTGAAGCAGCGCTTCTGTAGTCCGCCGTCCACCAGATTAATCGGTCGTTTCAGGAGCAGTTCGGCAATAAACTGCGTTACAACACGAGAACTTCCCTCCTTGGCTGTATCGAGAGAATCCAGCCTCGGGCCAATCCAGTTAAACGGCCGGAAAAGCGTGAATTCGAGATGCCCCCGGGTGCCGTATCCGTAAATCACGCGATCGAGAAGCTGCTTGCAACAGGAATAGATCCAGCGCTCCTTGTTGATGGGACCGGTAACCAGAAAACTTTCATCTTCTTTAAACTCTGGTTCCGTACAGGCACCATACACTTCAGAGGTTGAAGGAAAGACAACCCGTTTATGGTATTTCACGCACTGTTTGATAATGTTGATATTCATTTCAAAATCGAGATTATACACGCCGATGGGGTCTTCCACATATGCCTTCGGAGTGGCGATAGCCACCAGCGGCATGATTACATCACACTTTTTGATATGATATTCAATCCATTCCTTGTTAATGGAGATATCACCCTCCAGAAAATTGAAACGTGGATTGTTCAGGGCGGCGCCGATCCGCTCCGTGCCCAGATCCATGCCAAACACCTGCCAGTCTGGTTTCTCATCCAGGATTCGATTAACCAGATGATGCCCGATAAAACCGTTTACGCCCAGGATTAATATCTTCATGTAAGTTTCATCACCTTTCTTGTCTTAAAATATTCTCCAATCTCGGCACCCGTTATTCTCTGACCGGACACTTCGATGTCGAAGAGCCTTATAGCACCGCTGCCGGTTTTCACAAGCACATCCTGCTCATCAGCAATCACATCGCCGGGCATGCTTTCAGCATGAAGTTTCTCCGGCTTTGCCCACCAGATCATTATTTTCTCTCGATTATCCAGGCTTGCATATGCACCGGGATAAGGATCTGTCACGGCACGGATCAGATTGTAAATCTCAAAAGCAGGCCTGTTCCAGTCAATCCGGCCGTCTTCCGGTTTTCTGCCGCCAAAATAGCTTCCCCGGGACAGATCCTGCGGGATACTTGGAATCCGACCATTTTTCATGTCCGGAAGCACCTCGTCGAGCAATTGTCCGGTCGCTGTGCAAAGCTTGTCATAAAGGGTTTTCGCCGTATCATCCATATCAATTTTCACAACCTTCTGCCCGACAATATCCCCGGCATCCGGTTTTTCCACCATGTAATGAAGAGTTACTCCGGTTTTTTCCTCCCCTTTCACCAGCACCCAGTTAGCCGGACATCTTCCCCGGTATGCGGGCAGGAGCGATCCGTGTAGATTGAAAGCACCGGTTGCGGGAATGTTCAGAATTTCCGGGCAGATCATTTTACGGTAATAAAAAGAAAAAAGGACATCGGGTTGCAGTCGGACTATTTTGTCCACCCATTCCGGCGCATTGATTTGTTCGGTCGTGAAGCAGGGGATAGCATGCTTCAGCGTCCAGTCCCTTACGGAACCAAACCAGCAGTTTTCCCCGGGATCGTCTTCATGGGTAAAAACGGCGGAAATCTCAAACCCATGCCGATGCAGAGCCTCAAGCCCGACAAGTCCCATATTATGATATGCCAGCACAACCGTTTTCACCGATGATCCTCATCAACACCGTAAACATGCTCAATAACGTACTCAGGCCTCTTTCTGACTTCACGGAAAATCCGGCCGATATATTCACCGATTACACCGAGGGCAAAAAACTGAAGTCCGACAAAGATGAACAAAACAGCAAACAGTGTAAAAATACCTTCCGCGGCCCAGCGTACGCCATACACCAGCCGAGCTACGGCCAGAAACGCGCCGAAGCACACCCCCAGAAAGGACATCAAAACCCCTCCATACATGATCAGTTTCATCGGCAAATCCGAGAAAGAGGCCACCAGATCAAATTGAAGATTAATCAGTTTTCTGAGCGGGTAATTGGATTTCCCACCAAAACGTTCTTCATGCGCGACTTCGATTTCTGTCACTCGTTTGGCGAAAACGGTGGCCAGAGCGGGAATAAATGTTGATTGTTCATGGCAGGCAATCATCCGTTCCACCACCTGACGGCGGTAAGCACGCAACATACAGCCCCAGTCTCGCATGCTGACTCCGGTAATTTTTCGGGCAACAATGTTGATGATTTTTGAAGGAATGATTCGCAGAAAAGAATCCTTGCGTCCTTTGCGTATGGTACCGACGACGTCGTAGTTCCCCGCCTGCATCGCGGAAACCAGATTCGGAATTTCTTCCGGCGGATTCTGCAGATCGGCATCCATAGTGATCACAATGTCGCCGCTTACAATTGAAAATCCCGCCATAATGGCTGCATGCTGTCCGTAATTTCTGGTCAGTTCCACAACTCTGATCACAGGCCTTAAAGCAAACTCTTTCAGGATCGCAAGCGAATTGTCCTTGCTGCCATCGTCAATCAGGATGACTTCAAAAGGCTCTCCCATGCTCTCCATGACCGGTAAGAGCCGCTTCATTAATGTATTCAGATTCGCTTCTTCATTATATACCGGTATGACAACAGAGATCCGCGCCTCAGCCATTTTTCAAAATCTCCTTTATCGCCTCGCAAACATAATGAACATCATCGTCCTTCATATCCGGAAACAACGGCAGAGATAAAATTTTATCCGCCGCCCGGATCGTTTCCGGCAGTGACTCAGCTTTCACGTCATATTCTTTCTTCACATAGGTCAGGTCATGGGCCGGTGGAAAATGCAGTCCATAGCCGATATTATAATCCGCCATTCGTTCCATAAAAATGTCCCGGCGGCACTCTTCCACTTTTACGATAAATAAATGCCATGCATGGATGTGATCATAACCGGGTAACTGCGGCACATTAATTCCTTTAACATCCGCCAGACCGTCCAGATAAAGCTTTGCCAGCGTTTTACGACGGACATTCAGTTCTTTCCATCGCTCCATTTGAGCCACTCCCAGCGCCGCCAGCAGATCCGGCATGTTATATTTGTACCCCGGCTCCATGATATCGTAGGACGGGTTGCCGCCTTTGCCATATCTTTTCCATGCGTCTCTTTCTATTCCATGAAATCGCAGCAGACGCAATTTTTTTTCCAGTTCCGCATCGTTCATCGAAATCAGTCCTCCTTCACCGGTTGTAATATTTTTAATCGGGTGAAAGGAGAAGATCGCGGGATGGCCGAAACCACCGGCATGGATGCCTTTATAATAGGTTCCGATTGCATGGGCTGCATCTTCGATGATCATTAAATGGTATTTGCGGGCCAGTGTGTTGATTTTGTCCATATCCGCAGGAGCGCCGGCAAAATGAACGGGAATAATAGCCTTTGTTTTTGGTGTTATTTTTTCTTCGATTAAATCACAATTGATATTGAGTGTTCCGTAATCCACATCGACAAATACCGGTGTTGCCTTTGCGAGCACAATCATGTTGATGGTGGAGGCGAAGGTGAGCGAAGGTGTAATCACTTCATCTCCCGGCCGGATGTTCAACGCTGCCAGCATCAGATGCATGCCTGCCGTTGCTGAACTGAATGTAACGGCGTGAATCGCGCCCGTCAATTCACAAAACCGGTCTTCAAACTGCTTGCATATGGATCCGGTTGTAATCCATCCCGATTTCAGGCAGGCGACCACGTTTGTGATTTCCAGCTCGCCGATGGACGGGCGACTGAATGGCAGAAACTCTTTTCGAATCTTCATATAAAATTTATCCTTCAATTATCCCAGATACGCAAAATATAAAATGCACCGTTCTCCCAGAGGATATCAATACGGGTGTAACGTGACTTCAATTGATTAAGTTTGTCCCGGTGCTGTGTAATACAATAAATTTCCTTTTGTTGCTCAATTTTTTTGATGAACTCCTTCGGGGTTAAAAAGTATTCCTTTCTTTCCTCCGGCGGCATTTTGGCGATTCCGTCGATCAATTCACCAAAATCCTCGACTACGGGCGTGCGAATCTTATTGTAAAAATCAATCCCGTAGAAATTCACCCGAAACTGATACAGGGGTTTTCCCGGCGGCAGGTGCCTCGCAATCGCCTCTTTGACCGCAAGCGAGCTGCGATAAGGCGACAGGAAATCATTCAGCGGAAAAAGAATTCCCACCAGCAGCAGACAGGAAAGCAGATAAACCGTCAAAAACCATTTTTCTTGATACCTTCGGGCAATCCAGTCCGGCAGAAAAACCATCAGTATTACCGTAATCAGCATTGGTATGGTATAAATCCACCAGTAACCGGATATCATGACAACCAGTCCTTTTTCCGCATCGGAATAAGGTTTTAAAATTGGCGGCAGAAGAACAGCCGCCAGTGCAATCAGGAAAATAAAAGACAACATCATCCGATGGATGATCTTTCTTTTACCGGACAGTTCCGTCTGTTGTTCATCGTAGTTTCTGAACAGATTGCCGACAAAAAGGGCCAGGGGTAAAAAAACCGGAGCAACGTAAGGAGCCAGTTTGGAAGACGAAGCCGTGTAAAAAAGGAAAATGAATAAAAACCAGATTGCCAATAACTTATTTTCATCTTTTTCGAACAGGTAGGTTCTGATATTTTCCTGCCAGGCACGAATCAGGTAAACCAGCCAGGGAAGCATGCCTCCGATAATGATCGGCACGAAATAATAAAAAGGTTCCGTTTTACCGTGCATTTTGGTTGTAAACCGGAGAAAATGCTCTCGAACAAAGAAAAACCATAAAAAATCCGCATTTTCTTTTTGAGCCAGATACAACCACGGTGAAACAACGATCAGAAAGATCAAGATTCCAACGGGTGAGATCAACCGGATAATCTGACGCCAGTGTCCCGTCCAGACAAGCCACAACACCACGATGGCAAAAGGAAAAACAACGCCAATAATCCCCTTGGTTAAGAAGGCCAGAGCACAGGCAAAATAAAACAGGTATAGCAGGTGTCTTTTTTGGTTCGCTGTAAAATACAGATATCCCATCCAGATCGCCAGACACAAAAAAAGCGTGAGCGGCATGTCCAGAATATTTATTCTTCCCAGCATAAAGGGAAAGGCGGATATCGTGAGAACGGCCGCCGCGTAAAGTCCCGTCTTTTCATCGCGAAAATGACGCCCGATAAAGAAAACAAGCAGAATACATCCCCATGCGCAAAGACCAATAATTAAACGGGCGGAAAAATCATTTTCACCGAATATCTTAAAGGAAACAGCCGTCACCCAGGGAACGAGCGGCGGTTTTTCCAGGTAAATGGTGTGTTTCACATGCGGAGTAACATAGTTGCCGGTTTCATTCATCTCACGGGGTATCAGACTGTAACGGGCCTCATCCGGCTCCATTTGCGGCAAAATACCCAGCACGGCGACGTACAAAATGAAAGGAATGATAAGTAACACATATTTTTTTTTCATGATTTCTTAACCATTTTCATCCAGGTCAAAATGAAACCGGTCGAATACATATTTCATGGCCAAAGAACAGAGGATACCGATTACAGCGCCGGCAATCACATCACTTAAATAATGCGCTCGGAGAACAACACGGCTTGCGGCAACGATTCCTGCGGCGATAAATACAGTCCATCTCCAGCGGGGATATAAAAAACCGACGGCAGTCGCCAGAGCAAAAGCGGTCACCGCGTGACCGGACGGGAAAGACGTCATTTCATAGGTAAAATTAATCCGGAAAAAATTAAAACCGAACAAACCATCTTCCAGGAGATTATTGGGCCGGTGCCTTCCCGCCACCCATTTGAGCCCCGTGCTGCATATGCCGGATAACAGGAGACTCAGGATGACATAAAGGATTTTACCCGACCACAGTTCGTTTTTCCATACAAAACGAGCCAGAATAAATGCGAAAATCAATATAATGTAATACCAGAAGGCATCACCCGCCTGCGTGACCGCATCGGTCAGTTCTAGCGTGAATATGCTTAATTTAAGGGATAGATAGGTAAGTTTTTGATCCCATAAGAAATAGGATAGCGTCGACAATATCGCGCCGAACAAGAAAACAATAAGGGCGACCCACCGTTTTTTCACTTCTTGATCCCCTGATAGTTGTAGCACCAGACATATTCCGCGCTGTTGACTTTTTTCCCGCGGACTTCCAGATCCAGCTTGCCTCCCGCTTCAACGCGGTCACATCGCAGAAAGCGTTCTACATCGATATTTTCAAAGTGAGTATTCAAAAACAGGAGATCATGCCCCAGTATGGATTTTGGCTGCCAGATGTCAAACTGATCCTGCCGGAAATCCAGGACGAATACTTCATGTCCGTAGGGAATGTTGTAATACATGACCCGACTGCCCATGGTCCAGTTAGTTACGGTAATGGTTTTGGGTCGTGCCGAGGCATTCTTTTTTATGATGTCGTCGGCCTTTGCCGCCATTTCCGGGTATCCGTAAATGTCACGGAAAGGGGATTTGTAATCAGGAAATGGTATAAATTTTCCGGCCAGTTCTGCATAGGCCACAAGCATGCAAAACAGGCTTATTCCGGCGGCAATGTAAGGATACTGTTTCTTCCATTTGTTTTGCGACACCAGCAGGTAATAAGTGCCGATCGGTATGAACAACAGATAGAAAACGGCGGGCCAGTGAGGCAAAGTCTTTTCTGACAGTGACGTTGCCATAAAAAATACAAGGATGGTCCCTCCGAACAAAACGGCCAGGCGAAGATCATCATCCTTTTCCCTCAACGCTCTGAAAAAGCCATAGACGGCAACAGGAAATAAAAACGGACTGTATGCGCCGAACTGGCCCGCAAGTGACACAAGAAAATTTTTAAAACTTGTGCCCAGAGAACCGAAGACATGAGATCCCTGGTACCTGAAACTGATGAAGTCATGAGTGACATTCCAGTAAAGCACCGGTGTAACAAACAGAAAAGCGATAGCCGCCGCGAGAAACATGAACGGGGAAAAGATGATGTCGTACCTCTTCTTCAAAATGAAGAAAACAATCAGGGGGGGAACCAGCAGGATCGCCGTATATTTGGCCAGCCCCGCAAGCCCCAGGATGACGCCAAGCAAAACAAAATTCAGCGGCTTCTTATCACGGACAAGTTTTCCCGCAACAAAGATCAGAGGAAATACCAGCAACATCAGGATGGAATCAGGAAGCAGCATCAACCCCAGGACATTGAGCATAAAAGAGCAGTTCAGGGCAAAAACGGACCATAACGACAACCGGACGGACCTGGTGATCCGGAGCATAAATATGTAGCAGCAAAAAGAAGTAGCGGCAAAAAGGAGAATGGCCGGCAGACGGGCCAGAAGTTCATTTGTCCCGAAAGCATAGTAAAACGGCGCATGAAGCCAGCCGACAAGCGGCGGGTGATCCAGATAACTCCAATCCAGGTACTTTGCATATAATACGTAATGAGCCTCATCCACGCCCAGACCGAAAAATGGCGCCACAATCAGACGTATCAGTGAAAACGATACAATCAACAACCAGATTCGTTTATCCGTTTTGGGCATTGATTCGCTCCAGATCCGGGAGAATGGCGTTAAACACCTGCCCGGATTTAATCACCTGCAAACATACATTATCTTTACAGGCGGTCTTACGATGATTGGAGGCGCTGACACAGGGGGAGCAGGCCAATCCGGCAAAAATTGGAGTCGTTTTACCCAGAGAGCCATAAAGCGCTGGGGTTTCCGGACCAAAGATCACAAAAGTCGGCATATCCGTTACTGCCGCGAAATGCCCGGGACCGGAATCATTGGTCACCATGAATTCACTCACACCATAGAGAGCAGGCAACTGGGCAAAGCTGACTTTCCCGGCAAAATTCACGCAGCGGTCACGGTTAACCTGCTGCTTTAACTGCTCCGCTTCCTCCCGTTCACGGGGATCGCCGGTAATCAGGACCAGAGCACGCGGGCAGTGATCCAGGATCATCTTGATCAATTCCATGTAGTTAGCCGGCGGCCAGCGCCTCTGAATCAAAAGTTCACTGGCATTGGGATTAATCAGTACAATTTTATTTCTTTGTGGATCGAAACCGTCAAAACATTCCCGTACAATATTGAGAATAGCTTTCTTTTCTTCGGGCAGCACCTTCGCTTTGGCCAGGGTAAGATCTTCGACGGAAACCTTTGTTTTGGAATAAGGAATTTCCTCTTTCTCAGATTTCAGAGCATTGACCAGCGCCACAAAATTTGCCGCGATGTGAACATGCGGGTTATAGGCCACCTTATGACTCAGAAATCCGCCGCGATAAAGGCCTTCATTGTGAAAAGCATGGAAACCCACTTTCGCTTCCGCCCCGGAAAACCCTGTAAGTAAAGCCGTCACACGCGAAAAAAGTTCCAAATCTATCACGGAATCAATCTTTCTTTTTCTTGTCCACAGGAAGAAATTCAGGGTATCAAGCATCAGGACCAGCATGCCGTTTTCCCGGAAGGTGTATATGTTTTCCTCCGGGACAGTCTTGAGAAGATCAAGGCTGGCTTTATTTTTCCTGAAAATGGCAAAATGAATATTGGCTCCTGTTTCCCGTTGCAGCTTTCTCATAGCCGGGTCAACGAGGATGGCGCTTCCCATTTCTGACAATTCAATAAACAAGACGTTGCGCGGAGCTTTTCGGGCGCGACCACCGAACAGGCGGGCAAATTTATACAGGATGGTGCCGATAAAACAAAGGGGAACACCAATATAATAATCGATCCGGCGCATGGTATCCACTTTCATGATAGGCTACATTCCCTTCCTTTGAACTGGCAACTTCTTAAAAATGTGTCAGGAATATAGGCAAAATGCACTTGACTGTCAACAAAACATTACACAAAACATTGCCTCCTCAAAACGGAAAATGATTTTATAATACTTCATGTTTTACTTGTGTAAAATGTTCAATGCATGTTAATTCTTCATCAACTGAAACGAACGATGACGATATGAAAAACATTATCAACCGTTACATATTCCGGGAAATTGCCGTCCCTTTCATCATTATCCTGTTTGTTCTGACCTTTGTTCTGCTGATGGGAAAAATTCTTCAGATCATGGATCTGATGGTCAACAAAGGGATCAGTGTTCTGGATGTTCTCCATCTGATTATCCTGATCATGCCCAACTTTCTACTTTTTACTATTCCTATCGCGCTTCTGGTTTCTATTCTCATTGCGATGGGCCGTTTTTCCGCGGATAACGAAATCACCGTCATGAAAGCTTCCGGCGTCAGTCTGTTGCAGCTTTACCACCCGGTCGCCGTTGCGTCTGTACTGGCTTTCATCTGCGCTATTGTCATCGGCTTCTTTCTGGTTCCGCAAAGCAATTTCGCCACCAAGAAGCTTCTTTTCCAGCTGGCCACTCAAAATGCCAGTATTGGCATCAAGGAAAAGGTGTTTAATGCGGATTTCAAAGGCATACTATTATATGCCGACAAAATTCCGGTGGACGGGGAATTCATGGAAGGCGTTCTCATTTCAGACAAACGCATTCTCGGCGAGCCCAATACCATCCTGGCTCAGAAGGCATATCTTGTTGCCGATCCGAAATTAATGATCGTAAAATTGCGTCTGGAAAACGGCTCGATTCACACGGTAAGCCCTGATTTGAAAAACTATCGTAAAGTTGATTTTAAGAGATACGACGTCAACCTGGATTTATCTTCAACACTGGTGATCACGGATAAGCATAAATCCAGCACGGATATGACGTTGACGGAACTTCTGCAGCGGATGAAAACCCCCGGACTGGACGACGCGGCTGTTCGCGAACTGGCCATTGAAGTGCATAAAAAATTTTCCATCCCTCTGTCCTGTATTTTTTTCGGGCTTCTGGCCCTGCCCTTGGGCATCACCAGTCACCGGTCGGTTAAATCCCGAGGTTTTGCCGTGGGCATTATCATTGTATCCGCATATTATCTCATGCGGATCGGTGGCGAAGCGCTGGTGGAAACCGGTCGTCTTTCGCCGGTCATCGGCGTCTGGACGCCGAATTTTGTTTTTGCCGTAATGGGTATATACCTGTTATATATGTCCTTCAGAGAAATTTCTCTTTTCCAGATGATTTATCACCATTTCCGGAAAGGCGGGATAAAAACGTGAGGAAAGCCGCTTGAAACTGATTGATAAATACATACTCAGAGAGTTTTTAAGATTCTTCCTCATCACCTGCGTCACATTTATCGCGCTTTATCTGATCGTGGATTTTTTTGAAAAAATCCGGATGTTTCTGAGTAACCGGGCGACCGCGTCGCAGATGCTTTCCTACTTTGTATACTCCATTCCCATTGTTATCTCCCTCACATTTCCGTTTGCCATTCTTTTAGCCACGCTGCTGACATACAGTTTTTTTTCAAAGTTCAGCGAAATCACGGCCATGAAAGCCAATGGCATCAGCCTTTACCGGATTGCTTTCCCTGCTCTGGGAATAGCCGCAATCGTCAGTGTCTTTTTATTCTTTTTCACGGAGCTGGTCACACCGGCCTCCATTTATAAAACGGAACACATCATCAAGGTGGAAGTGCAAAAACAAAAGGCAATGGGCTTTTTCAAGCAGGATGAAATCTGGTATCGCGGTCATAATGCCATTTATAACTTCAAAATGTTCGATGTTCAGAAAAACATTCTGCGCGGCATCACCATCAACCAGTTGAATCCGAATTTTACCATGAAAACGCGCATCGATGCGGATCGGGCTGAATGGCAAAACAATCAGTGGGTTTTTTATAATCTGCTGGTTACATCCTTTCAAGAAGGACAGGCGCCGTCGCTGGAATGGTCCAAGCAAAAAGCGATTCCCCTGCCGGAGGGTCCCAGCGATTTCAAAATCATCCAGAAAGACGCGGAGAAGATGGGGTTCTTTGAGTTAAGGCGTTACATTCATAAAATTAAGGCGGAGGGGTACGACGTGTCCAGGTACAGAGTCGATCTGCACGGCAAACTCGCATTCCCGTTTGTCTGCCTGATTCTTGTTTTTATCGGCATGTCCTTTTCGGTTCGCTCGGAACGAAGCGGAGGCCTCATGCAGAGCCTCGCCGCGGGAATATTTATCGGCGCATCTTACTGGATCGTGCATGCGTTCAGCATGTCACTGGGAAGATCGGGAACCCTGCCCGTCTTTCTATCGGCCTGGACGGCCAACATCATCTTTGCCGGACTTGCCGCTTACCTGTTCTACCGCATCCGAACCTGACCAATCCTCAGTACCGGTAATAATCCGGCTTGAAAGGTCCTTCAACCGGCACACCCAGATATGCGGCCTGCTTTTTGGTCAATTTGGACAGCCTGGCGTCCAGCCGGTCCAGATGAAGCATGGCAACTTCTTCATCGAGTTTCTTGGGCAGTGTATGAACGCCAATCTCGTATTTTTTCGTGGCCAGTTCGATTTGCGCCAGTGTTTGATTTGTGAAGCTGTTGCTCATCACAAAACTGGGATGTCCCGTTGCACAACCCAGATTGACCAGTCGCCCCTCGGCCAGAATGATGACGGAACGGCCCGATTTCAGCGTCCACTTGTCCACCTGGGGTTTGATGTTTTCCTTGCGGCAGAACTTGCTGGTTTCAAGATAGCGTATTTCGATTTCGCTGTCGAAATGTCCGATATTGCACACGATGGCTTCATCTTTCATCATTTCCATGTGTTTTCCCGTGATCACATCACAGCAGCCGGTTGCCGTCACAAAAATATCCGCGATCGGCGCCACTTCCTCCAGAGTCTTCACCTCATAACCTTCCATAGCCGCCTGCAGGGCGCAAATGGGATCAATTTCCGTCACAACCACGCGCGCGCCAAACCCCCGCATCGACTGGGCCGAGCCCTTGCCGACATCGCCATACCCGCAAACCACGACCATTTTCCCGGCAATCATGATATCCGTCGCTCTCTTGATTCCATCCGCCAGGGATTCCCGGCAGCCATACAGGTTGTCAAATTTCGACTTGGTAACGGAATCGTTGACGTTGATCGCCGGAAATAAAAGCTCACCTGCCGCCTGCATCTGATACAGACGATGCACACCCGTTGTTGTCTCTTCGGACACACCCTGGATAGCGGCCGCCACCTTCTGCCAGCGCTGAGGATTCTTTTTATAGGATTGAGTCAGTCTTTCCAGAATAATGGCAAACTCCTTGTTGTCCGCTTTTTGATTCAGGAGTTTCGGATTTTTCTCGATTTTTACACCGTGATGGATAAACAACGTAGCATCGCCGCCGTCATCCACAATCAAGTCCGGCCCCGAGCCGTCCGGCCAGGTTAACGCCTGTTCCGTGCACCACCAGTATTCTTCCAGCGACTCCCCTTTCCAGGCAAAAACCGCCGCACTGCCCGCTTTGGCAATGGCCGCCGCAGCGTGATCCTGCGTGGAGAAAATATTGCAAGACGCCCAGCGCAGATCCGCACCCAGTACTTTCAGGGTTTCTATCAGCATGGCCGTTTGTATGGTCATGTGCAGACTGCCCATGATCTTCAGCCCCGCCAGCGGTTTTTTACGTCCATATTTTTTTCGAACCGCCATCAGACCGGGCATTTCGTTTTCCGCCAGTTTTAATTCTTTTCTTCCCCAGGCGGCCAGAGACATATCCGCAACCTTGTATTTAAGATTTTTATCAATTTCCTGAAAGACCATGTTTCCTCCGTATAAATTCATTTATTGGACTGTTACGGGATACCGATAGCATACCCATCGGGCCAGTTCAATATCAAAAGTCCTGTAAAATAAAAAAAGCACCCCTTTGAAAGCAAGGAGTGCTTTGCTGCATTTCACGGCTTATTTGGAAACTTTTTTAATTTTATTTTTGGCGTCCACCAGGACGCATTTCGGTTTCCAGTTTTGAACCTTTGTTTCGTCAACCGCTGCATAGGTTACGATGATGACCAGGTCTCCTTTGGCGACCTTGCGTGCGGCGGCGCCGTTGAGACAAATAGTTCCGGAGTTCCTTTTGCCTTTGATGATATACGTTGAAAACCGTTCCCCGTTGTTCACATCGTAAATTTCCACCTGCTCGTAGGGCACCATGTTGGCTTCTTCCATCAGCTTCTCGTCGATCGAGATGCTGCCTTCATAATGCAAATCCGCATCCGTAACTGTCGCCCGATGGATTTTCGATTTCATCATAAATCTCTGCATGGTTATTCATTTTCTCCTGTCAAAAAAATATTACGCCTTGAGTTCTTCGCCCAAAACGGAATTGTCAATCAGCCGCGTCTTTCCCACCCTGACAGCCAGAGCCATTACAGCTTCTTCCCTGATTTCCTCAACATCCCGGAGAGTGGCTGCATCGCATATCTTCACGTAATCGATATCGGTAAAAGGCTTGTTTTTTATAAGTTTTTTCGCCTCCCCGATCATAACCGAAGCTTTTCTTTCTCCCCCGGCATAAAGCTTTTGCGCAAGTTTCAGTGAAGCAACCAGTGTGAGTGCCGACAACCTTTCTTCCGGACTCAGATAAACATTGCGCGAACTCATAGCCAGCCCGTCGGGCTCTCGATGCGTGGGCATTCCGATGATTTCCAGATCCATGTTGAGATCTTTAACCATTCGCCGGATTGCCGCGAGCTGCTGATAGTCTTTCTTGCCGAAAATGGCGCTGTGCGGTTTTACAATATTGAACAATTTGCAGCATACCGTCGTGACGCCACGAAAATGCCCGGGCCGTGAAATACCACAAAGATTCTGTGTGACCTGTTCGACACTAACATAGGTTTGATACCCTTCGGGGTACATTTCCTGATTCGATGGGAAATAGATGACGTCGACGCCGACGCTTTCCGCCATTTGCGCGTCCCTTTCGAAATCGCGGGGATATTTGGAGAAATCTTCTTTCGGGCCAAATTGAGTGGGATTGACATAGATGCTGACGACGACATGATCGGCGGTTTTGCGGGCTTCCCTCATCAAAGACAAATGGCCCTCATGAAAGTAACCCATGGTGGGAACAAAAGAAATTATTTTCCCTGAAAGCCGCAGGCTTTCTGAGGAAGATTGCATTTCTCTGGCCGATTCTATAACTCTCATTTTCCCCATGAAAAAAAGCCTCTCGCCGCAAGACGAGAGGCTTAAATTCCTGATTAGATTTATTCCTTCCGTCTCAGTCCTTTCGGATCCAAGCGTGACGTTTTCCTAACAAAGTATATCGGTTTTTGTCAAGAAAATATTAAGCGCCGGTTGCTGCTTTACAAAAAATTGATTTAGGAGTAATTTTCAACAGACAATGAATATGAACGAGAAAAAGGTGGACAAAAGCGAAACGACTCATGGAACGATTGAATTTCTTCTGCGAAGGATGCGGCACAGGGGCGATCTGCCCGCTTTTTCTCAAAACATTATCGAAATCAATAAAAAACTGTCATCCCTGCATGCCATAAACTTTTCATCGTCGGGAGAGCTGGCAAACATCATCCTTAAAGACATCTCGCTGACCAATAAACTCTTAAAAGTTGTTAACTCATCTTTATACGGAAATATCAGTGGTAAAGTTACTACCGTATCCAGGGCTGTATTTCTTCTGGGCGCTGAGAAAATAAGGACTACCGCAGCATCATTAATGATTTTCGATCACCTGCAAAACAAAAGTCAGGCATCCGAGCTGAAGGATGCCTCCGTATTTTCTTTTTTCAGCGCCGTTGTCGCCCGGAATGTGGCCGAGAAAATGATGATTCCGGCCACGGAAGAGGTTTTTATCTGCTCTCTTCTGCATAATCTTGGCAAACATCTGGTCATCTGTTATTTCCCTGAAGAATTTCAGGAAATCAAAAATGTCATGGCCACCAGAGGCACGGATGAGCAAATTGCATCCAAAGGAGTCCTGGGGGTTTCCTACTGTGAACTGGGTCAGGGAGTCGCCAGATCCTGGAGTTTCCCTCAAAGCCTCATTGACAGTATGGAGGTGATTCAGAATACCGATCCGCATACTTCCGGTTCCTCAGCCAATGTACTTAAATATCTGGCTAATTATTCCGAAGATTTGTGCACTGCCGCCATCAAGGCGGGTCCGGAGGAACGAGCCCAGTTTCTGCAAACGGTTTCCGGGAAATATAAGACCGCAATCCCCTTCCCCGCGCATGAGATGTTTCACCTGATTGAAGACGCTACCGGTAATCTTGATCAGTATGCGGAAATTTTCAAAATCGACAAATCAAAAAGTCCTCTTCTGAATAAGCTTTCTTCCTTTCATGAGGAACAATCTTTTTCCGTTGATGAGCCGGAAAGCAAGACACCCCAGATTGATTCCATGAATTCAATTGCCGCTCGAATCCGGCTGTCCAAAAAAACTTCGGCGGAAGATGAACAGGCTGAAATGCTGCAAGGATGCATCACCGAGATCAATGAAATGCTGAGCACCGACTGCAACATCAGCGACGCCATCTATATGATTATGGAAACCATGTATCGCGCCTTTCAGTTCAATCGGGTCTTGTTCTGCATGCTTGATCAAAACCGCTCAATGATTTCCGCGCGTTTTGGATTCGGTGAAAATATCGACACCATTCTGGATCATTTTAAATTCAAGGTCAGTCGTTCTTCTGACTTCTTCAATATGGCCGTCATGCGCAAAAAAGATTTCATTATTAACGACACGGAAGTATCGGGCATCTGGGAAAATCTTCCCATCTGGTACGCAAGAATCATTACGACCAGGTCATTCATCATTTATCCGCTGATCGTCAAGGATAATTGCATCGGCCTGTTTTATGCGGATAAAAAGAAGGCAAAAATATTGAACAATGATCAGCTCGATTACATGAATATCTTGCGTGACAAGGCAATCTGGGCCATTCTGCACAAACACTGATCCCACCAATACTTCTTGTTTCCACAAACAAAAACGCCCCCTCGGTTGTGTGAACCTGAGGGGGCTTACTTATATCAACAGATCATGTTTTTGCCGTAGCGGCTACAACTCCTTCATTCTACGTTTCGCTTCCTGATACAGCCTCATGACACAGATGAAGATCGCCAGAAAGAACAAACCGAACATGAAGTTGGGAGTGGTACCCAGGTATTCGTCAAGCTTGTATCCCAACCAGAGGAACAGGAAAGATGCAATCACCATCGCGAATCCCCAAGCCGACATCATCAGTATCCCGCTGAACCGGTTGAACTTCCTGTAGCCTATTGTTTTATGTGTTGCGATCATGGTCCTTATCCTCCTTTCTTAGCAACTTTGTAAAAAGTCCATATGCTGCGTTGCGCTTCACCCTTCGTCACTGCGGCCTACAAATCAGTAGGCCTCATTCCTCAGGCCTCGCGCGCCTTGCCTCTGGAGCTTTTTACAAACCCGCTCCAAACGGCTTCCTATGCATGGGATCTTTTCACATCTCCTTTTTCTTCAGGTTCATCTGCGTCTTGTCTAAACCGCCGATCAGGTCACAATGGTTTTCACTACATCAATCACCGGATTGGTAAACAGCGCCATCAGAATCGTGTAAAGAGCGAAGGCGCCAACAACTTCCGCCGTGTACATCTTGTTATACTTCCGCTTCAGGCTGACCAGAATCAACCCGCCGACAATCAGGCAGCCCAGCTGGAAATACGGGAAATTACCTGCTCCCGCTGCCGCATATTCCGCGAATCCAAAGGTTGCCGTCATTAAAACAACTGCCGCTGCCGCTACGATGGTTCCTAATGTCTTTTTCATGATCTGTTACCTCCTTGGGGTAATCGTTTTATTTGCCTTTATGATAATGAAAAGTCCGTGCCAGAAATTCAAATTGGAGACAACATCGTTGTATGTTATTGTTTGCTCTAGGTTATTTCCAATATGCCCGACACTTCCCCCTCTCCGCGATCCCCCCTTCTCCTCCTTCCTCTTCCATGAAATGTTCAACGGGCTTGAACGATTTGTGAAAAATCAGTCAATCGACTCTTAAAGTCTTCTCCATTCACGCAAATGGATTATATAATGATGCGGAGGCACCAATATATCTTATAAAGATATGGAAACGGCCGGCCGATCATATTTCATAAGACCTGGCGACGTTCATTGTCTAAAATGGAATATTGATGGGCTTTATGACCTTCACGTGGTAAAAAACGAGAAACTTAAAAATATCAACGGGAGCTCGTATCTGATGGATAGAGAAGAAAATATCAGGAGTAAAGGACAAATGAGCAGAAGAGAATTTTGCTGTATTCTGGCCGGGTCACTGGCTGCTACAGGATTACTGCCACCGCTTTTACAGGCCCGGATTCTGGAAACAAAACCTGAAGAAGACCTCTTTTCGTTCATGGACCGCACGACAGGCAGATTCGACCGCACAACCTATCAGCAGTTGATCGGAGCGGCCAATGCTTTCAAGGAAGGAGATCAGATTCTGGGTGTTGCCGCGGAAGGCGATGCCATCCGGCAGCGGGCGCGCCGGCTTTTATCCAATACGAAGCTCGCCGGCATCATGAAATACCCTCTGTTCGAAGACCGTTTATACACCGTTTTAATGGAGAACTTACCCGCGGAAGCCGTTCAAAAGACCCGCTTTATGACCTTCGGCGAGTTGAAAACCTTCCTGCTGACTCACGATGAAGCAGAAATCCGGCCTATTCTCGCCGGTCTGTGCAGCGATGTCATCGGCTGTGTGGTGAAAATCATGACCGATGAAGAGCTCATCGCCGTTGGAAGGAAAATATTCACTCCGCTGCCCGGCACGAATATCGGCGCAAAAGGCTACCTGGGAGCCCGCATCCAGCCGAACTCGCCCACCGATCACCCCGATGACGTAATCTGGCAGATCTTCTCCGGCTGGTCCTACGCAACAGGCGACGTGGTTCTGGGCACCAACCCGGTGAGCAGTCTTCCGGAATCCGTAGCTGCTCTGGAGACGGCGTTATACGATATTTGCCGCACATTTGGTCTGGAAGACATCATTCCGCACAGCGTCTTGGCCCACATTGACATTCAAGCCCAGGTCGAAAAGCGTCAGCCGGGCACCACGGGCATCTGGTTTCAAAGCCTGGCCGGCAGCGACAAGGCCAACGCCACCTTTGATCTAACCCTGGAGAAAATGCTGGATTATGCTGCCCGGCGGACGGGACAGTATGGATTTTATTTTGAAACCGGACAGGGTGCGGATTTTACCAACGGTAGCGGACAGGGCACGGACATGGTCATCCATGAATCGCGAAAATACGGGTTTGCCCGACTGCTGAAAAAGAAGATATCCGAAGCCCAGCAAAAAGCCGGCCGCACTCCCGCACCCTGGCTGCATGTCAACGATGTGGCCGGATTTATCGGACCGGAAGTTTTCCGCACCCGCGAACAGCTTGTGCGCTGCTGCCTGGAAGATATTGTCATGGGCAAACTGCACGGCCTGACGATCGGCCTGGATATCTGTTCGACTCTGCACATGGACGTGACGCTGGACGACCTGGACTGGTGCCAGGACCGTATCATGCCGGCCAATCCCGCATATCTGATGGCCCTGCCCACGAAAAACGACCCCATGCTGGGATATCTGACCACCGCCTTCCAGGATCATGTCCGACTTCGGGAAAAATTCGGATTCAGGATCAATGACCAAATGTGGAAATTCTTCCAACGCCTGGGCGTTATTAACGCCAAAGGAGAACCTTCAGCTCATTTCGGCGATCCCCTGTGGGTGTGGTACAAATACCGCCGCGCCAAATGCGACAAGCGCGCACGCGCGGAAATCATTGCCGAAGGAAAGCAGAAGATGAAAGAGGTTCACGGCCGGGGCGTTTACATTGCCCGGGGGTACAACCGCAAAATCTGGAAAATGGATGCCGGGCTGGACCGGGAAATCCGCACGCTTTACAAGGATTCCAAGAAATGCATCTGGATCGAACTCAAATCTTCCTTTATCGCGGCAATCCCCGGCGCCGTGACACTGAAAACCCGCTCTCAGGACCGCACCGACTACATTCTGCACCCGCAGACCGGAGAAGAACTCGACGACGCCTCGCTTCTGACCTTAAAAGCGCTGAAGGAAAAGAGAGACCGTTTGGGCCAGGTTCAGGTGGTGGTTTCGGACGGTCTGAATGCCTCCGCCATCATGGACAAAGGACATCTTGCTCCCTACCTTTCCTCGCTCCGGGTAAATCTACAAAAGAATAATCTGCGTCTTGCTCCGGAAGTTCTGGTGCTGCGGGGCGGCCGGGTGCGGGCGGGATACCGTATCGGAGAAACCCTGTTTGGCGGTCTGCCGGATTCGAACGAACACAGGGCAATCATTCATATCATCGGAGAAAGACCGGGAACAATGCACCACACATTTTCCGCCTATATTTCCGCTCCGAAAACGTCAGCTTGGACAAAGGGCGGCATTGACCACAACATTACCCGTGTGGTTTCCGGCGTTGCCGACACAGCACTCAAACCCGATATCGCGGCAAGGGATACAGTGAACCTTATCGAAGAATTGTGGAAGGACTAATCAAGAATTACGGCATCAACCCTTCATCGGCAAAGCTGAAGTAACTCCCGTCGCCGATAATGACATGATCCAGCATCCGAACACCCATGAGTTTGCCGGCAGCGGAAAGCTCACCGGTAAATTTTCTGTCCTCCGGACTGGGCATGATGTTGGCTCCGGGATGATTGTGCACGCAAATAATCGCCGATGCATATTTCTGCAGGGCTGCATGGAGAATTTCCCGAACAATCGGCATGGCCGAATTCACCGTACCTTTCGCGGCGTCGCTGATTTCAAGGATTCGATTATTGTTGTTCAGATAAACCACCTTGAAAATTTCCGTCTTGAGATCGCGCATCTGCGGCATGAGAATACCAACCACATCCTGGGCGCAGGCAATCTTTTGTTTGACGCTGGCGATTTCGTCTTCCCGGAAACGCCGCCCGATTTCCAGCGCTGCCTGGATCTGTGCGATCTTGGCTGGCCCCATCCCTTTAAATTCCTTCCAGTTGCGCACATCCGTGTGGCTCATATTGCGGAATGTTCCAAACTTATCCATGACCCTGCGCGCCAGATCAATAGCACTCATACCTTCCACTCCCGTGCGTAAAAGGATGGCCAGCAGTTCGGAATTGGTCAGCGACTGTGCCCCCTTCTTCAGCAGTTTTTCTCTGGGCCGGTCGTCAGAAGGCCAGCTTTTGATGGATGTGATTCTGTTTTCCCGGCTCATTTCCGGATGCCTCCTTTACCTCCCACGATCCGGTAAAAACACGCATAAGGCTTACCGGCATCGGGAATAAAACAATAACCGTTATAAAAAATGAGAAATGTTTTGTCTTTTTTATGTAAATGACGATTCGGTTCGTATGGTGTATTGCAATTTTCTCATGTAAAAGCAACAGATAAATAATTCTCTCCGCCTTTTGAAGAGAAATGCTGAAAGCATCAGGATGAATGCTTGCAAAATGCCGGATAATTCCTTATTCTTCGGCAAGCACCGTCATCTTTAAAAAGATCTTCCGGTCTCTTTCAAGGTGCCGGTCTGCAATCTTTGTGCAGGAAGACACCATGCCGACCTCACCGGTTTCACGCGGAACGGCTGAACACAGGAGCGCCTCCTGATGGAACTCAAACCTGTTTCCGGTTTGCCGGCCGGAAAAATCGATACACTGCTTTTCGATCTGGACGGGACCATCATCGACATGAACCGTCTCGCGGAAATGATCTTTTATTTTCGGGCATTCAGGCGCTTCAGGCCTTATTTCAATCCTGTCTCCTTTATAATTTCCTTCCGGAAATCCATTCACGCCATCCTGAACAATCACACCGATCGGTTCAACTATGATTTGTTTCTCGAAAACATGGCCCGATACGGGCGGACCGCGCCGCAGGTAATTCACACCCTGACATCCGAATTGATTGAGCTGGATTTTCAGCCGCTCAAGTCCTACTTCAGGCCGGTGCAGGGAGCCAAAGAGACCATCCGGCTTGCTCACGAACTCGGATACCGGCTGGTGCTGGTGACCAATCCCGTCTTTCCGATGGCGACGGTCCTATACCGGCTGGCGTGGGCCGGACTTGCGCCCGAGAATTTTCTGTTCATGACCCATTCCCAGAATATGAACCGGTGCAAACCGGGAGTGGAATTTTACAGGAGTCTGCTCACACGTCTTTCGTTCACACCGGAACATTGCCTGATGATCGGCAACACGCATGAAGACCTGCCCGCCCACGATGTCGGCATCCGGACTTTTCTGATCGAGACTCCTCTGTCCAAAAAAGCAGTTCAGAAGATTATCGACGACGAACGGCTGGATGCGCGGGGTTCCTACACAGACCTGATGAATTGGATGAAGGATGACCGGCGTAAAGCGGCATAACGGGGTTTACCGTTATGGGTTGACCAACAAGAAAAGGAGCGCTGAAAAATGAAGACACAATACCTGATGGCCATTGATGTGGGAGGAGGCTCCGGACGATGCCTTCTGCTTGATCCTGACACGGGAGCAATCAAAACCGCCCGTCGCGCCTGGACGCATCCCGTCGCACCCGGCACCAGTGGCCTGGGATATGATCTGGACACCGGCGACATCCTGAAAAAAATCGGCGAGGCCTCGCGAGAGGTCCTTGCGGCAGCGGGGGCCGACCCGCAACAGATTGCCGGAATCGCCGTAACCAGCATGCGCAACACCATCGTTGTTCTGGATCATCAGAACAAGGTTCTTCTGGCAACCCCCAACCGCGACGCCCGAGCGCTGGGCGAAGGGCTGATTCTCGGCATGGAGCGCGGCCCGGAAGTTCATGCTCTCACAGGTCACTGGCCGACACCGCTGTTTCTCGGCACTCGCCTTCTCTGGATGAAAACAAACGCCCCGGAACTGCTGGCCCGTGCATCGCTTGCGATGTCGGTAACGGACTGGCTGACCTTTATTCTTTCGGGCAAGCCGGCAGCGGAACGCTCCCAGGCCGGCGAATCACTGCTCTTTGATTTAAAGCGCAGTGAATGGGCTGCGGGGCTCATTGAATCTCTTGGACTTCCCCTCTCTCTTTTCCCCGAACCGGTCGATTCCGGGGCGCGGCTGGGCACCCTCACCAAAGAGGCGGCCGGTCTTCTTGGCCTCATTTCCGGCATCCCGGTTGCCGCCGGCGGAGCCGACACCCAGTGCGGGCTTCTGGGCGCGGGAGCCATAGAGGAAGGCGACCTGGCCGTCGTTGCCGGAACCAGCATGCCTCTTCAACTCGTTACGGACGGGTTGATTCTGGACCCCTCCGGAAGACTCTGGAGCGGCCAGCATGTTGTGCCGGGTCGTTCCATTCTGGAAAGCAACGGAATGATGACGGGGGATGTGCTGGACTGGTTTGCCTGTCTTCTTTATCCGGATTCACCCAATGCCACGCTCAGCCTTATGGCTGAGGCGGCCGGATCCCGGCCCGGCGCGGCAGGTGTTTATTCCACATTCGGCGTATCCCTGTTCGACGGCAGAACCGTGGGGTTACCGGTCGGCAACCTCACCTTCTCGCACATGGTCACGGGTGACGCATCGAGAAGCCGCAGGCACATTGCCCGCGCCCTCGTTGAAGGAATCGCTTTTTCCGTGCGAGCAAACCTTGAACAGCTCCGGGAGGTCTCCGGAAAACCGATTTCCACGGCAAGGGTGTGCGGCGGCATGTCCAGAAGTCCGCTCTTTAACGGGATCATCGCCGATGTAACCGGATGCAGAGTAATGGTTCCGCCCGGTGCCGAAGTAACATCGGTGGGAGCGGCGCTGCTTGCCGGAGTCGGAGCGGGAATCTATGCCGACCCGGCAGCGGCGGCGGCAACCTTTCTGGATAAGTTCAGCGAAATTCAGCCCGGCGACTCAGCCGCAAAATATCAAAACCTCTATACGGGATGGCGTCAGGCCCTTGATAAACGCTCCGAAACCGATGCCCATATCGGCAACCTCCTGACGGCCTCACTATTTGAGCCTTCAACCGGGGCCGCACGAGCGGCCGACGCATCGTTTGCCCCGAAAATCCTGATTACCGCTTCCATGGATCAGTCGGCCATCTACGAATTTTCGGCCATCGGCCCGGTGGAATACGCCGAGTGGAGGTCGAAAATTAAAATCTACGACGGCGGCGCCGAGCTGCTCCAGGCGCTGGCGGGCGTCCGGATCTTCGTCACGGAAATGGACGTGGTGGATTTCCCGACCATACGCGATGCCAGGGATTTGCGGGCCATCGTGACCTGCCGCGGAAACGCCGTCAATGTTGATCTGGCGGCGGCCACCGCTTATGGCATTCCCGTTATCAATACCCCCGGCAGAAATGCCGACGCCGTGGCCGACCTGACGGTGGCCTTCATGATCATGCTCGCGCGAAAAATGCCGGGTTCCTCGGATTTTCTCAAGCGCGGCGAAATCAAGGCGGGAGACATGAACAGGATGGGCGAAGCCTATCTGAAATACCAGGGCAGTGAACTCTGGCGAAAAACCGTCGGCCTGGTTGGAATGGGCAATGTCGGCGCCGGCGTGGCGGCAAGAGTTTCACGATTCGGGGCGAAGGTTCTGTTCTACGATCCGGGGATCAGTGCCGAAGCGGGCGCCCTGCTTTCGGCCCGGAAAGCAACGCTTGACGAAGTCCTGACCCGGAGTGATTTTGTCAGCATTCACGCTCCGGCCATCGAAGCAACAAAGGGAATGATGAACCGCGACGCCTTCGAAAAAATGAAACCGGGGGCGTTCTTCATCAATACCGCGCGGGGCTCTCTTGTGGACGATGCCGCCCTGCTGTGGGCGCTCACCTCGGGCAAAATCGCCGGAGCGGCCCTTGATGTTTTCTCGGCTGAACCCCCGGCATCGGATGATCCTATCGTTTCCCATCCGAATGTAATTGCCACCCCGCATCTGGGCGGCAACACCGCCGAGATCGCGGCGCATCAGGGTGCAGTAGCCCTGGACCAGATCAAAAAGCTCCTGGCAGGAGAACAACCTGAATATCTGTTAAATCCGGATGTGCTGGCCGTCTTTTCCTGGACGGCACCGCGGCCGGAACCGGATGCAAAAAAGCAGGAGGAGCTTGCTGCCAACAAGCGCCCCTCCATCACATCATAAAATAAGGCTTGCGGCCGCAACAAATCCTTTTTTTTTCAGGAGCGGCAGGCAATGAAAGAAGCGGTGGCGGACGAGCCTCCGGCCATGGAGTGAATCATGAAGATTTTTACGGAAACGATTTCAATCAACACCAGGGGTTTCGGCGATATTATCGACATCACCTCACAGGTGCTTTCCGTTCTCAGGCAGGAATCGATTGCCGAGGGGCTGGTTACCGTCTTCTGCCCCGGTTCCACCGGATCGATCACAACCATTGAATATGAACCGGGCGTGTTGCGCGACCTGAAAAATGCGCTGGAAAGGATTGCCCCTTCAAACATTCCCTATGAACATGATGAGCGATGGGGCGACGGCAACGGGTTTTCCCATGTTCGCGCCGCTCTCATGAAACCGTCTCTGTCCATTCCCGTGGCCAGCGGAAAACCGACACTGGGGACCTGGCAGCAGATTGTTTTCATCGATTTCGATAATCGACCGCGCCACCGGAATCTTGTCGTGCAGATCATCGGCGGCTGAATGCCGCTCACATCAATACGTCCGTTCGTTCTTCATCTTAAGCAGACGCTCGATCCTCTTTTCCACGGGGGGATGGGTGCTGAACAGTCCCATGATGGTTCCGGCCGAAAGCGGATTCACAATAAACATGTGCGCCGTTGCGGGATTTGCCGAAAGCGTCCTTTGACTGGCTGTATCGGACAGTTTCCTGAGGGCTCCGACCAGGGCTTCGGGGTCACCGGTTATCTTGGCACTGCCGGCATCGGCTTCATATTCGCGGGAGCGGGATATGGCCATCTGGACCAGCGTGGCCGCAATCGGCGCCACAATGGCAACGGCAATGGCGCTCACACCGCCGCCGTCGTCATTGCCGAAGAAAACGGCCCAGCGCGTCAGCATGACGATGGCGCTGGCCACCGTGGCCGCCATGGTGCTGATCAGAATGTCCCTGTTTTTGATGTGAGACAATTCATGGGCAATGACACCCTGGAGTTCCTCCCGGTTCATGATATTCATGAGGCCGGACGTTACGGCAAGCGCGGCATGATCTTCGTTGCGCCCGGTGGCAAACGCATTGGGGGCATCGGACGCAACAATATAAACCGCGGGCAATGGAATTTTGGCCCGGACGGCCAGAGATTCGACGGCATCATACAGGACCGGGGCTTCCACCCTTGTCACCGGCCGCGCACCGTACATTTTCAGGACGATGGAGTCGGAAAACCAGTAGCTTCCGAAATTCAACAGGGCGGAAACAACCAGAGCGATGACGATGCCGGTCCCCCGGGCGATCATGTATCCGACAATAATCAGAATGCCGGAAAGAACCCCGAGCATCAGTACGATTTTCAGCGTGTTCATCGTGCTTTATCCTCCTCAAACGTTTCTTCAAGCAGAAGCATTGTCGCCTCGTAAATAGCCGGATCTTTGCCGGCCTTGGGTCCCGCTACGTTGAGCGTTTTGATTTCGTGCCGGGAGATCCACTCAGCCAGCCTTTGGGCCGCAATCTGACAGGACAATTCCGCAAGGTCGATATGAATCCAGGGTCTGGCATGCTGTTTGGCAAACTCCCTGGTCAGCGCCGAACCGCCTGTCAGAAATCCATGGGAAACAATCACGGTGCCGTCCGAATCGATCACATTCTGCTCCGTCCGTTTGGAATATTCGCCCGTCGGCATTTCCCGAAGCTTATACTTCGGATCCAGCGTCCCATCTTCGGTTTTTCTTCCTTTCGGCAGCCAGCCGTCATAAGGAAAATTGTGCCCGATGGCATAGTCCAGCGCCGCCCTGTCCGCGCCGGTCTGTCCTCCGGATATGATTTTGCGAATCATGATTTGTCCTCCAGCAATTCGCGCAATGCCGGTTTCATATAAATATCGTCAAGGTTAAACTGCCTGAGCGCTTTCACCGCAACCTGAATTTTTTCCTCCACGGTGGCCCTGGAATTGAGGATCAGGACATATTTTCCCTCGATCCGGCAGAGACCGCCGGGACTGAAAGATTCTTCAAGAAGGATGCTTTCCTCGCGCACAACAATATCCAGTCTCTCGGCCACTTCTTCGAGTGATTGTAAAAGGACATCGTTATTCATCATCCGGTTACCGCCCGGGGATCTTTTTAAACCTGCACACTGAAGTCAATTCCGCCTTCGTAGCAACTTATGCATTCTTCCCTTTCCGGAATACGATTGGGAGGATGATGCGGCACAGAAGTTTCCGCCATCCGGCCATCCGGTAAGTCTTGCCGGCCAGGCTGCGTCCGCAGGACGGGCAGACCACCGCGTACCAGGAAAAAGGCGTGCCGCAGTCCGGGCAGGACCATCGCTCCTTCTGCCCTTCCAGCCAGGAATCGAAGCCGTCACGACTGATCGTTGACAGGCTCGGGCCGGCCTCACTCACATGCGGGAGAAACCTGGCCGCCGATTGCCACTGTCTGTAAATGTTGCAGGGATATTCCGGGCAGGCGACGCAGTGCGAAACACCCTTGGAAGACGCACAATCGCGGAATTTACACATCCGGCATCCCGCGTACCGGTTATCCGATTTACAGCCGTCGCAGGTAATTTCCGCCGCCGGCAAGCTCTTCAGGCAGGCGGCAAACCCGTCAGGATTGCCGGTCTGGCCATATCTGTAAACTGAACAGGCCCCGCAATAAATACCGCAATAACTGTCTGGATTGAATGTATTCAACTGAGCCTCCCCTTTTTCACGACATATTGTTTATTTAAACAAAATTAAGGATATTTAGCAAAATATTTGTTCATGCAGTAATTCCATCCTCCGGATGGACAACATCAAATCCATATGAAAAAGAAAATAGCGGAAGTCCGTTTCCAATCGTGGTAAATGCAAGTAAATTGAAATTTCCATCAGGAGGAAAATGCCTATGAAAATTGCTGCGATTGTTGCCAGTCCGAGAGGAATAAAAGGCGCCACCGGCAGACTCATGGAAATTGTCCTCGCAGGGGCGGAAAAACAGGGTGCATCCGCGGATATTTTCACGATCAAGGGACAGGAGGTAAAGCCCTGCAAGGCCTGTGATACCTGCCATAAAAAAGGCTCCTGCCCGCAGAAAGATTCCTTTGATGCCATCAAGAAAGGCATTGACAGGGCCGATGGTATCATTCTGGCCAGCCCCAATTATATATTCCACGTCACTGCCCAGATGAAAGCATTTCTGGATCGCTGCGCCACCGTGCTTCATCTTCAGAGCTTCGAGGGAAAATACGGCGCGGCCGTCATCACGTCAGGCGGGGGCGATGAAGAACCCATTGCGGACTACATGCAGCATTTTCTTGCCATTACCGGAGCCGTGCCGGTGGGAGCCGTCTGGGCAACGATGGGACGGATACACGGTTACGACTTTCCGGCAGAGGTAAGGCAAAAGGCTCTGGCACTGGGGGAAACACTTGTCCGGGCCTGGAAGACCGGAGAAAAGAATCCCGCGTATGCAGAGGTGACGCGGACATTCCATGAGCGCATGCACTCCCTGATGCTTTATCGCAAAGAGGAATGGCCTTATGAATACGATTTCTGGAAAAAACATCGGGGTTTGAAAGATTAAAACATCAGGCAGCCGTCGCATGCCCTGACAGCCGCTCACAATCATCCGGCACCCGTTTATTTCTTTTCTTCGGTTGTCACGGCGGGACTCGCCACGTTAAACCGCTTCTGGAAACTAGTCGTGGCGATTTCCCACATCAGGTTCTTCCCGACCGATTCCGTCGGAAAATACCTTCGGATGAAATCGATTTCTTCATCCTTCGGACGCTCCGTCTGCGTTAAGTCGGGAGATACCTTCAAATCCCACGGAATCTTCTTTTTCACCGCTTCCAGTTTTACCCCCGGATGAATCCGGGAAAGAAACATCTCTTTCGTCACCGGATCGAATTCAAATATCCCCTGTGTGCTGATGAGCCTGGTCGGCCCGCTCCCTGGCGTAAAATGCCCGGTTTTCTCCCGGCTGTCTCCTCCGTCCAGATACCCCGGAGAGGTCATGTAGTGCAGTTTTTCCACAAATTCGCCTCCCCGCATGGTCAGAATCGTCCTTTTGGCATACGATATGAAATCCGCCGCCCCGCCCGAACCCGGCAGCCGAACGCTGGGGTGATCGTAGTCCCCGATGACGGTCGTGTTCAGGTTTCCGTATTTGTCCACCTGGGCCACTCCCAGGAAGCACACATCTACAAATCCCCGGTAGGTCATCGTAAAGGTGGAAAACAGATCCGTCGCGCAGGAAAATCCCCGGCAGGACATGCAGTCCGCCACGTTGTTCATCGGCACGGTGGGTGTGAAATCGATGATTCCCGATTCCATGATCAGGTTCGCATGCGGCGCGAAGATGTTCTTTGCCAGCGCGCCCGAGGTCATGGGAATGCCCACACCCAGGACCACGTTTTCGTAATCGTGGATTTCCCGGGCCACGGCAATGATCAGCAGCTCATTTAATGTATAGGGCTTACTCATACAGCACCCCCTTCTCCTTCATGATCTGTTCCAGTTCCGCAAGCGTCACTCCCATCGTCCGCTCCAGACGGTTTTCATCCCAGACCGTCGTAAACGCCGAACCGTAATTCGCCGGCGCGGAATAGTAAGGTTTTGCCCGGACATTGTTAAGAACCTCCATGCCGATGGTGGATACGTACATCTTCAGGAAGGCCTTATGATCCTCACATCCGTATATCCAGTCTTTCAGCATTGCCTTGATGCCGGCGTCGCTCTGCAGTGACCCCCAGATAGCGGCCGAGGCAACCTTGTCAATATTGTAATAGCCCACAACTTCCGATGGATGCGCACCCCAGGGCATTTCCACCACGGCATCGACCCGGAAACCAGGAATGATCGTGAAATGCGGGCTGGAGGCAATGACGTCATGTTCCACGATTTCTTCGCAGGAAACGATGATCTTTTTGCTGGCCAGCGCCGCCGCCTGCACGCTGCCCATTGCCCCCCAGTACTGCGCGTTGCCGAATTTGTCGGCCCGCTGGACATGGACAATACAAACGTCCGGATTCAAAGCAGGCACAAGCACCGTATCTTTCCCGGTAAACGGGCAGGCAATGACTTTAAATTTATTCTCCCCCATGAACCCCCGCTTTTTATAGACATCCGAATGCAGAATGCCTTCCAGCACCTGCATGAAGCTGTACCCGTGCATTCCGGCAACCAGACGCGCGTTGTATTGAAAGTTTGTATAATCTTCGATTTGCAGCTTGCCCTGCTTCCATAATCGGGCAATCGGCGCCCCCTGAGCAGCGCCGCTCAGATGAATCACAAAAGCCGTAATCAGTCTGTCCAGGCAGCCGCCGGCCGCCAGGATTTCATCGGACAAATGCCCTGACTGGGAACACAGCGTCAGCCTTTTTTTCCTCTGCCGGACAACTTCATAAATCAGTCCGCACGGCAGACTCAACGTATAGTTTCCGATAATCAGCGTATCTCCATCATGAACATATTTTGCTATGGCTTCTCTTGCGCTGCTGCGCTTGTCGGGATTAGAATTCATCTCATCTACTCCTTGAATGCCCTCCGTTCAATGACAGTAAGGGCAGGTTCATTTGTAAAAAGCCCCTTCCCTTTCCCAAAAAAGCGGGCAAAAGAAAGGGAAGAGGCAAAGGGGGAGACCGTCTTGCTTCCCCCTTTACGGTCCGGGTTCATCCACCGGACAGCAAAGTGGTTTTTATCTTGATTTTCTATTGCAAGTTTTCAATGACCGTCGCCACCCCCAGACCGCCACCGCAGCAGGAACTGAAGCAGCCGTATTTTGCGCCCCTGCGGATCAGTTCATTCATGGTAAACATGCACAGACGGGCACCCGATGCACCGTTGGGATGGCCATACGCGATGGCTCCGCCGTTGGGATTCCAGTTGTCCATGTTGATTTTCCCGCCAGTCTGTTTTTCGAGTTCCTTGATTACCGCCAGATTCTGAACGGCAAAAGCTTCATTGCATTCCAGAACATTCATGTCCGACAGCTTCCTTCCCGCCCGCTTCAGGGCCAGAGGAACCGCATAGGCCGGGCCGATGCCCATGATTTTGGGATCGACGCCGTAATCACCGCCGGCCAGCCACCTGGCCATCGGCCGGTAGCCCAGCTCTTCGGCTTTTGCCCGGCTCATCATCAGCACGAAAGCCGCTCCGTCATTCCTGCCGGAAGAATTGCCCGCCGTTACCGTTCCGTCCTTGACAAAGGCCGGGGGCAATGCTGCAAGGGCTTCAATCGACGTCGTCCGCGGATGTTCGTCCACTTTAAACTCGAGCGGCGGTTTCTTTTTCCCCTGCGGGACCATCACCGGAATGATTTCATCAACAAAATACCCGGCGTCAATCGCTTTCCTCGCAAGAATCTGGCTGCGCAGACCGAATTCGTCCTGAGCCTGGCGTGAAATACTGTACATCTTCTGTAGCGCCTCCGCCGTCATTCCCATGTTCATCGTCGCGGGGTCCAATGTCGGCGAAAGCGAAGGCATAATGGGCAAAGGCGGAATCATCTTGAAAGGCTCCGTGGACATGGAAAACTTGCAAGGCGTCTGGCTGTATGATTCCATTCCGCCGGCAATCATGACGTCCGCGTGTCCACACAGAATTCTGTATGCCGCATGATTGATCGAGTCGATTGCCGAACCGCACTGCATTTCGATGTACGACGCCGATGTACTTTCCGGAAGACCACCGGCCAGCGCCACCCACCTAGCCACATTCATTGCGGACGTTCCGCAATTTGCCGATCCGGCGTAAACGGCGTCCACCGCGCCGCCCCGTTCCAGAATCTTCGACTTCTCAACCAGGCCTTTCAGCGCCAGCCCTCCCAGCATTTCCATTGTGAAATCCCGCAGCGTCTTCCCGAAAGTGCCGAAAGCCGTCCGCGCTCCGTCAACAAATACTACTTCTCTTGTGCTCATGTCATTGCTCCTGTTCCGTTTTCATTATTCTCTTAATCGTATCAATATGCGTCATTCCTTCGAAGGCTGGAATCCAGACATTTTGTGCTGACCGAATGTTCTTACGATTTCCGGACTGTTCATAAGGTTTATACCTTGATTTTGCCTTCCCTCATCGTTTTCGTCGGCTTGAATATTTCCAGTTTGAACTTATTATATAGATCGTCGAGTCTCGCATTCAGAACGTCATAGCCGATGCTCTGGGCGATCGCAAAAGGTCCCAGAGCAGATCCGCCGCCGTTGGCCATTGCCAGATCGATTTCTTTAGGATCATCGCAGATGCCTTCTTCCAAAATTTTTGTCGCTTCGTTGACTTGCAGTGACGTCAGGTGATACACATCAAACTCTCTGGTTGCTTTGGAAAGATCGATTTGTGGCCTTCCCTGAGACCAGTCATAAAGGCCTTTACCGGTCTTCTTGCCCAGATGCCCCGCCTTCATCAGATCGATCAGAACTTGAGAAGGCTTGTATTCGGGAGAAAGAACCTGCGCCATATACTCCAGCCCGTGTACGCAGACATCAATCCCCACATAGTCATTGAGTTCAAACGGCGCCATAGGCATGAAGGGCTTCATGGCGGCATCGAACTCTTCCGGGGTGGGGTGCCCTGCTTCCAGAATTTTGGATAGAAACGCGCCGTTGGGGATATTGGCGCGGTTGTAAATGAATCCCGGGGAATCCTTCTTTACAATTACCGGGACCTTGTTGATCTTTTTGGCAATGGCATATCCGATTTCAACGGCTTCATCGCCGGACTTTGCTCCCCGGATAACTTCCACCAGTTTCATTAAAATGGCCGGATTGAAAAAATGGTAGCCGATCACTTTTTCCGGACGGCTTGTGGCGGCGGCAATTTCCGTAATGCTCATATTGGAGGTATTCGACGCCAGAATGGCGCGCTTTGGCGCGTACTGATCGATTTGGGCAAACACGCTCTTTTTAAGATCCAGCTTTTCCGGGACCGCTTCAATGATGAAGTCGGCATCCCCGACCGCTTCTTTCATATCGACAACGGGAATCAACCGGGCCATCGCCTCCCTGGATGCTTCCGGCATCATCTTGCCTTTGGCCACAAATTTTTCAAAACTGCTTTTGATCCCGGCCACACCGCGGTCTACAAATTTCTGTTCGATGTCACGCAAAACCACCGTATAACCGCCCAGCAGGCAACAGGCGGCTATGCCGTGGCCCATGTCTCCGGCGCCGATCATCGCTATCTTCTTTACATCTTCCACTTTCATACGTTTTCATCCTTTCTTCGTTTCATTAATAGATGAATTTTATTCATTTTATAGTCCGCATGAAGTCTTTCACGGGACTGTCCGTCCCTTCAAACCTTTTTCTTTTTTCGGGATTTAATTCAACCAGTAAGGGTTTCCCGCGTCGGCAAGCACCTGCATGTACCGGTCCGGAAAGCGGCGGACTGCTTCGTCCATCTCTCTGGCGCCGTCGCCCACCAGAATTCGCAGATCGTTTTTTCTGATTCCTTCAATGATCCCCAGGGCCGCATCGCGCGGCGTAGACAGATTCGGATTTTCCTCCGTCAGACGCCTGGCCGACATCGCCTGCGCCTCGAGTTGCCGGAATTTTTCCTGCGAGATACCGCTCATATCGTACCCTCGGTTTTCAATAAAATCCCGGATGTGTTTTTCGGTGGTTTGGACAATACCCGTCCTGACTCCGCCCGGAATAACACAGGACACACCGATTGGAATCTTTTCAACCATGAACTCGGCCGCCAGTGTTTCCGTGAAGGCACGGACGGCGGCCTTGGGAGCGCTGTACGCGGCAAAACGCGGCGGAACCGCAACGGCAAATATGCTGGAGACGTTTACGATGTGGGCCCGGGGTTGTTTCTTCAATAGCGGTAGAAAAGCCTTGCAGCCATAGACAACCGCCCAGAAGTTAATTTTCATCAATGACTCAAAATAAGGGTAATCCAGGGCTTCAACGCTAACAGCCGTGGATACTCCGGCGTTGTTGATCAGGATATCCGCCTGTCCATGCTCTTTTTCCACATCATCCGCAAATGAATATACGTCATCCCTTATGCTTACATCCAGCGGATGAACAGTGATTTTCCGTTCGTTTCCCGCAACCTGCTCTTTCGTTTCCAGAAGCCCTTCCCGGTTCAGATCCGCCAGAGCCAGATGGCATCCCAGCAGGGACAGTTCAACCGCAAGCGCCCGGCCGATTCCCGAGGCAGCCCCGGTAATCACCGCAACTTTATTTTCAAAAATATTCATGAACGCCTCCATTTCACATGTTTATGGCAATTGCCTGGCCAGATCATCCCGCAGGCTTAATATCATTCCCCCCACCCGTTTTTGCCTTTACAGCGATCCAGCTTCGGATCCATCCATGGCAAAACTTTATCGGCGGGAATCAGCCAGGAGGGCCCACCGGAAGAATGGAGCCTGGACCAGTAATAAGGCGGAATGTTCATGGAGACTTTCTGCAGCTCGGGACGGACATACTCACTTACATGGAAGTCCTGGATAATCTTGTGGTCGCAGGCCCTCATTTTCACGATCTTGCCGCTGGCAAACTGATAAACGTCCCCTTCCCATACCTTAATGATTTTTTCGGGATTGGTGCTTCCGGCGCGTTCGATTACGGACAGAAGCCAGGCAAGCTGCTCCGAATAATGGCCGATATTCCCGCCGGCCCATTCATACATCAGGGAATTGTATGGTGCTTTCCATTTTGTCTTCCATAAATCATTCCACATTTTATTGTAGCGGATTTCGTCTTTTGACTTGAAGACGGGATTCAATCTTCCGTACTGAGTAATGTTGACCAACCCTTCCGTTCCTTCAACGCCGACCTCGGCAAGTGTAACGGGATCATCCACATATACATTGGCAAAAGGCAGTTTGATACCCATCTGCCGGGCCTGCTTCAGCAGAATTCCGGCATCAGGCAGCCAGTCGCCGGTGAAAATGACCTCGGCGCCGGAAGCCTTGATTTTTGTCAGGTAAGGCGCGTAATCCGTTAAAAACAGTTTATGATAATCTTCACCAGCTATCTGCGCCTCCGGGAAATACTCCTTCAATCCCTGTTTGAAGCTGTCACCCATGCCGCGGCCGAACGAATAATCCTGGCAGATAATATAAAACTTCTTTTCCTTTTTCCGGACCTGGCCATAGAAATATGCCATTCCCCGGCCAACCTGGGATACGGATAGAGTAGTCATGAAAGCATTGCGGCTGAAGTTTGCGGCATCCTGAAGCTCGTCGGAGTTGGCCGCGAATGAAACCGAAATAATGTTATATTTGGCTGCCGTCTGGTTAATGATTTTCATCAGATGGCTTCCCTGCGTCCCCATCAGAACATGCACTTTTTCCTGAAGGACCATGCGCTCGCAGACTTTCTTCGTGGAGTCGGGATTGGACATGTTATCCGCCTTGATAATTTCGACCAGTTTCTTTTTACCGTCTACCATGATGCCGCCTGTCTTGTTGATGGCATGCGCAACCCATTGCAGACTGATAAAGTCGATCTGCCCGTTGATAGCCGCGGGACCGGAATAGGGGGCAACTACAGCAATTTTGATTGTATCCCCGTGCGGGATCACCGGGTTGTTTGGATCGAAATCCGACATATCCGGAACACCGTTGAGTTTAAACACCGCGTTCGGTTTTCCGAAGTGATCTCTGGCAGCAAAGGAAACGCCGGAAATCATAGTTATCAACAACACACTCATCAGCATAACCAGCATTCTTTTCTTACTGTTAACGTTCATCTATTCTTTTCTCCCTTCTGTTGTCTGAAATGGTTATATCAACCTTTCCCCCATGCATCGCATCTGTAATGCATAACCGTCTGCTTTTGCCGGCTTTGTCAGGCCGTGTGAAAACAGGACCATGGATATGTCCCGCCAACTCCCACCGGGTCTCCCGCGGGCCTCCGATGCCGGACCGCCACAGTTCCTTCCCTTTCCCTCAACCATCTTTATACGATCGTACGCATCGTATAAATGAATGAATGACATTCATTATAAGAGCCCGTCGCGAACATGTCAACAATTTTTTTCAGGCTGTTTCCCGTGGCTGATTTTTGATACCGGACCGGACAAAAGACGAAAGAGTCATACCGTTATTACCATGCAATGCCCGTCAATAAAGGGCTCTGGGCATTTTGCAGGATCAGTGATCAATCGCCTCAAACCGCATGATGATTACTGCCTGCTCGTGGAGCCGGACGGTGCATTTCCCGCATCCATGCATTTTTCGGCAATTTATCTTGACTTTGTTTTTCGGTTTTCGTACATAATGAACAATATTCATTTTGGAGCAAACGGTTATGGCACGAAAAATCGATCCTGAAAAAAGGCAAAGAATCCTCCAGGCTGCCCGCGAAGCGTTCCGCGAGCTCGGTGTGGAAAAAACAACCATTCCTCTGATCGCCGGAAACGCCGGCATCGCCGCCGGTACGGTTTACCTGTATTTCAAATCGAAAAACGAAATTGTTGAAGGGCTGGTGGATCTTTACATGTCACGAAGCATACATCGTGTAATGCGGAAACTGTCTCATGAAGATCCGGCCACGGCAATCAAGAATGCGGTTCACGAAGCGCTATTGCTGGCCAAAAGGGAGAAGGACCTGCTGCGTCTTATCGATGTCTATCGCGGACTGGGAAATATGAAACCGACCAGGGAAGATGAAGCCAGCATGAACCTGCTCACCTCTTTCATCGAGAAGTCCATTGAACGCAATGAGGCCAACATCTACAATCCGCGGATTGCGGCGGAAATCATCGGCGGTATGATCGAATGGATTGCCAAGCTCTGCTTTACCTACAAGATAGCGGATATCAGCCGCTACGAGGAAACAATGGTTCTCATGCTGCAACATGCACTGATCAAGGATTTCAAACCGGGAAAGAAAACAAAAACCGGAAAATCGTCTTCCCTGCCCTGCCACAAAAGCAAAGCGTGATGGAGGATCATCCCGCAGGGAACGGCGGCAACCGTTCCCTGTCTGTACCGTTTATATTCATGGATTTGGAAACAGGACGGGAAATCATCTCTCGCAGGCCCGCGTCCTGCTTGATCCGGAAACTTCCACCCACTGCCCGTAGCCGACCAGCGCCGCCATCACCTCGGCGGCTTCGTGGGGCATCTCGTAGCAGACATTGCCGCTTTGCCCAATCGCGTGCAGCACCCGCACTTCCTGCTCGGCCGACGCAATCAGATGCTCGGAAGCAACAACAACCGGCTTATCGTATTTTCGGGACAACCCGTTCAGATTCTGCATAACCTCGACCGAGGCCCGAATCAGCGCGTCGCCCCAGATGTCACCTTTCGCCCCTCTGTGCAGTAGCTCTTCACGGGTAAATTTGAACGCCGGCATGAGACCGATATAGATCACTCCATCCACTTCCGCGCTGGACAGGACAATGTCGACAACCCTCAGCACATCGTCCGGACTGCTTCCCGCCACCAGGTCGACCGGATTGCCCCGGTTCCACCAGGCCGGCAGAAAGGTATCCAGCTGTCTGATGATTTCATCCGGAAGCACCGCCATATCCAGCCCCAGCGTTACACATTCATCGGCGGCCATGACACCCCATCCGCCGCCGGCCGTGACAATGGCCACCCTCCGGCCCCGTGGAAGCGGCTGATTGATGAAAGCTGTGCCGATGTTAAACAGATGATGAAGATTTTTCGCCCGCAGAATTCCCGTCTGCAGGCAGATGCCGTCAAAAACCGCGTCGCTTCCCGCAATGGATGCCGTATGGGACATGGCTGCCTTTGCGCCGGCGTGGGTTTTGCCCGCCTTGCAGGCCACAACCGGTTTCTTTTTAACTACATCACGGGCAACTCGATAGAACCTTGAGGCGTCCTTGAATCCTTCAATGTAGCAGAGAATGGCTCTGGTGCGGGGATCATCTCCCAGATACGCCAGGTAATCTTCCATATGGAGATCCGCCTCGTTGCCGCTGGCCACGCAGAGGCTGCATCCCATTCCTTTAAGCATGGCTTTGCGCGCCAGGCCGTCCACAATCCCTCCGCTCTGGCAGACCACGGCAATGTTTCCGGGCGGAACATGGAAACTTGGAAAGTCCACATAAAGTTTATCCCATGGACACATGATGCCGTTGCAGTTGGGACCCACCATCACCATGCCTTTCGCGCGTGCCGCTTTTACCATGGCTTCCTGAAGCCTGCGGCCTTCTTCGCCCAGTTCGGCAAAACCCGCCGTAATGCAGACCGCCGCCCTGATGCCCTTGTCCGTGCACGCCTCTACGGCGGACAGAGCCGCACCGGGAGGAACGGCGATGACGGCGAGGTCGGGTGTTTCCGGAACATCCGCCAGCGTTTTGTAAACCTTTTTCCCCAGGATTTCTTCAGAATCGGGATTGATGGGATAGATATTTCCCGCAAAGCCGCCGTTAATGAGGTTTCTCAGCATAATAAAACCCCACTTTCCGGGGTTGCTGGAAGCGCCGATAATGGCAACGGAGCGGGCTTTGAAAAGAGGATATAAACGTTCAGTTTCGATGCGGACAGGTGAGCCTTGTATCATTTTGCGCTGAAGCCTTTCGGTTTTCTTTTTTTGAATCCAGCATAATCGCTAAATATTGATTTGTCAAAAGGATGTGGCGCATCATGCGGGAGGTTTTCTCCGACCCCGCCGTCATTTTCCGGAAGGATCGGGGATCACCTGAAAGGTATGCATCAAACCCTACAGCCCTCTCATATACTCGGGACGCAGCAGGCGGGGATCTTTCCGGGACAGCAGGGTATTCAGCTGCTGGAGCACCTTGCCTTTGTCTCCGGGCATTGTGCCCCGGATGGCAAAATAATTGGAAGCATGCATGGAACTGAAAAAACAATCCGAAAAGTTCGAATGCTCGACAAGCCCTTTCAATTCGCGCAAAGAATCAAACGGCGTGATCAGTTCAAACTCGCCGCGTTCCAGCTCTTCATAAAGCGCCGTCCCGGGAATCAATGTCAGTGTGAGCGCCCCGGCGTAATCCGGGTCCATCTCCGTCAGGATTCTGGCCGTTTCCGACACATGCTTTTCACTGCCCTTGACTCCACCGAGCCCCAGGATAACCGTTACCGACAGGAGAATACCGGATTCCTTTACCTTTCTTGCAGCTTCCACCATCTGATCGTGCGTGGCGTTTTTTCTGATCTTCACGAGGACTTCGTCATCCCCGCTTTCCACACCCATGTAAAGAATCCCCAGCTTCTGTTCTTTCAGAACCTTGAGCTCTTCAACGGATCGCCTCAGAATATCCTGCGGCGTGGCGTAACTCGCTATACGCTGAAGCCGTGGAAACTTTTGATTCAGATACTGCAAAGCTTCCAGCAGTTTTGGATACGGATAAACCAGGGCGTCACCGTCCTGAAGAAATACTTTTTTCCCGTCCCATCCCTGGAGGATGGCGTAAACAATCCGGGGCTGCCCGGGCATCCACATGCGGGCATTCATATACAGGGACATGGCGTCGATTTCCTGCTTCACATCCGCGAGATCGCGGATACCCAGATTGGTAAAGGAAAAGTTGCAGAAAGTACATGAGTTGTTCGAGCACCCCGATGTCAGGGGCAGATAATAACTAGCGTGTTCACTGGGGGGTCTGATAATTTCCGGTCTTACAAATGACATAATTTTATCCTGCTTATTAAATTTTGAATTAGACTATAAATTCGATCCACACTTTGTCAAGTCCATATATGGAGAGAGCCTCTCCATGGCGCAATATCGGAAAGCCGGCCGGGAAGCAAAAAAACGCAGGAGGCTTTGCGCCCACTGCGTATTGTTAATGGTAAACATGATGTCATCATGGTCACATACGATTCACCCGGCATTTCCGTATGGTCGCCCAGAACACACCACTTGTCCCTCTCTGGAGGGGGCAAGGGGGAGGTTTCCTCTGCCGGTGCGTCAGTCCGGTAGCTTGCCCTGCGTATGCCCGGACATGCCGGAGGGACAGGATGTGTGGCAATTGTGAGGCGTGTCTTTGTTCAGTCGCGCCATGTTGCAATTGAAAGAAGAAACTTACTTTTTTACGGGCACCCCCTTCAGCTTCCTCCCCTTCAGCTTCTGCAGAGAAACAAGGATTTGATCTTTCCTCTTGACAATTTTCGCTAAAAACCGCAAACACCAACAGCTTCAGGCGTCCTGCCGGGTCCGAATGTGCAGGAACAACGGTATGACCAATATGTATTAATGTTGAAGCAATTCGGGAAGGTGAACGGATTTTGAAAATTGCGTCTTTAGCGTCCGGCAGTAACGGCAACTGCTATTATCTTGAATATGGCGATGATGCCGTCCTGATTGATGCGGGCGTGAGCCGGAAGCAGATTATAGAAAGGATGAACCGGCTCGGACTTACCTTGTCCAAACTGCGGGGCGTGTTCATTTCCCACGAGCACAACGATCACATTCACGGCATTGATGTTTTTGCCCGGAAACACGGTGTTGCGGTCTTCATGACGCAAAAGACCTATACGGCTTACGGCCGGACCATTAACGGCGGATCGATCAACTTCTTTTCACCGGGGCAAAAAGTGCAGCTGGGCGGCCTCTGCGTCCATCCTTTTCTGAAATCACATGACGCGGCCGAACCGTGCAGTTTTTCGGTCTCTTCCGGAAGCCGGAATGTTGCGGTGATGACGGACATCGGTCTGCACTGTGGAAACGTGATTGAGCATCTCCGGAATGCCGACGCGGTCTTTCTGGAGTCCAACTATGACGACCACATGCTGAAGATCGGGCCTTACACGGCCCATATGAAAAGAAGGATTGCCTCCGATGTGGGCCATCTGTCCAATGTCCAGGCCGCCGCTCTGACGCTGGAACATGCGTCCTCCCGACTGAAACACGTCTTTCTGTCCCATATCTCGGCAAACAACAACAGGCCGGAGCTGGCACTGCGGACCTTTATGGAGGCGATCGGGAAAAGAGACGATCTGAAACCGGATGTCCGGATTGCCTCGCGGGAAAAAGAAAGTAATGTTGTCTGTTTGTGAGGCCGGAAGGCAGCTTATCGGCAATGATTATTGCCGGGGAAATAAAATACAAAGAATATTGAACAGGAAAAAATCATGAAAGACCTGAATTATGCGATTACACTGATTAACGATGGAAAACTCGATTTAGCCAAAGACTTGCTTGCGGATCTTGTCCAGTCTGATCCTCAAAACAGGGAAGCCCTCCTGCATCTCGGTATGTGCTACAGTGAACTGGGAAACCACGAAAAGGCCGTTCTAACGCTGTCCGAATGCGTGAAGCATCATCCCGATTGCTCAAACGCTCACGTTGCCCTTGGCTATGCCCACTCCATGCTTCTGAATAACAAGGAGGCCAAAGAGGATTTTCTGAAAGCGCTGGAGATTGATCCCGCCAATAACTACGCCCTGCGCAACCTGGGCAACCTGTACGGAAAAGAAAAGGATTATGAAAGAGCCGTGGAATGCTTCGAGAAGGTGTTTGCGGCCGATCCGACGGACCAGCATCTGGCATACGGAATCGGTTATGCATGTTTTCATGCGGGCAAGTATGCCCTGGCTGAAAAGTATCTGATTGCCGCGATTGACCTGGATCGATCCACCGAAATTGCAGGAATTGCAATGGAACTCGTCCGCGACATCGCCGACGGGATGAAGGGGACGCCCGTAAAATAATGATTCCTGAGAAGTAACTCTTGCGATAGTAGTGTTGGTAATATAAAAGAACTCATGTATAAACGAACGAACCCACAACAGACGCTATTCGGTATAGATACGCAACTATCTGACAGTCTATGTAAACGTTTACAATCTTCATGGGCGCACTTTTTCAAAGTCGAGATTCTTCCCATTCTATTTCGTCAAGAAGATCAATACGCATTTCTTTATGGGAAAACAGGCCGTCCCAATTTCAGCATTGCACGCTTGCTGGGGTTGTGCCTGTTGCAAGAATCAAACAACATGAGCGATCAGGAAGCCTTGGACGAATTCAGTTTTGACATTCGCTGGCGATACGCGCTGGACATCAACGAAGAAGACGATTATCTGTCCCGCCGTTCTTTGGTGGAGTTTCGCCGCCGCCTGGCCGCCAAAGACCCCGAGATGAAGTTGGTGCGAAACGTCTTTGACAGCATCCGGGATTCGGCGCTGAAAAAGCTGGAAGTGTCCACAAAGGACCAGCGGCTGGATTCCAGCCACATCATTTCCAACATTCGCATTCGCGGGAGAATGTCGCTGTTTTCCGATACCCTCGACGTATTCCTGAAAAGCCTCAGTAAAGAACAGATGTTGCCCGTCCCCGAAGACATTCGAAAATGGCATACCACCGAATCCGAAGGCTGGTTTGGCCTTGGGCCGGCGGATCAGAAAGTGAAGCTAGAAGAACTCGCCTGGTATGTCTACACCCTGATCACTATCTTTGAGCAAGATGAAATCGTCAAAGCTACCGAGCCCTACCAGTTACTGACACGCCTGTTTTCGGAGCAGTGCGAATATGAGAAAGAGCCGAATACCAATACCGATTCAGATACGAACTCCAGGATAACGGTTAAGAAAAGGACGGAGGGAATAACCCTTCAATCGCCCTATGATCCTGATGCCTCATACGGGCACAAGGGTTCGGGATACAGCCTTCATGTCGCCGAAACCTGCAATAATTCCGATAAACCGGAAATCATCACCGACTACGAAGTCCATGGCGCGGGTCGATCGGATATCGGCAAAGCCCTTCCTGTTATCGAACGGCTTAGCGAAGCAGGCATGAAACCGAAAACGCTTTTTGCCGACGGCGGTTATCCCTCGGTTCCATCCGCCCTGAAAATCACCGAGCAACAGGTCGAATTTATGGCGCCGGTCAATCGGGCTCGTCTGGCAGGCGATGTTGTCGGCAGACATCAGTTCGAATACGATTCAAACGGCCATGCTACAAAATGCCCGATGGGGCATAGTCCAATCGATCACCGTGTCCTCAGCAGCAATAACAAAACTAACCGTTCGCTCCATGCCATCTTTGACGGCGATACTTGTCGTGCATGTTCGATGCTGGATCAATGCCCGGTGCGTGCTCCCAACCATCGCGAGCGCGGCTGCCAGGCGCAGGACACCATCGGCGACTTCCGATTGGAGGTCACTGCAGAACTGCGATTGAGAGATCAGATGTATGCCGATCAACAAACGCTGCAATGGAAAGAGCGTTATAAAATCCGTTCCGGCATTGAAGCCACTTTTTCTGAGTTGAAGCGGTCATACGGTATCGGGAAACTCCGTGTCCGCAAAATGGTTAAAGTCCTCTTCGCCGTCTCCTGCAAACTGATCGCTTGCAATATCAAGAGATGGGCCAAGACCCATTTGGCCTTTTTCAGAGGTATTTTTCAGTGGTTTATGTACGCGATGGAGGCTCTTTTAAGAAATGCTAAAACGTCTGTGCCCGAAAATCAGTGTTCATGCGCATGGACGTTTTTATGACTTCAAAAAAGGGGCCTTACTTCTCAGGAATCAAATAATAAGTTTCTTTTTTCAATTGCAACATGGCGTGACTGAACAAAGACACACCCCGCAATTGCCAAACATCCTGTACGTCCGGCATGCCCGGGCATACTCCGGGCATGCTGCCAGACTGATGCACCGGCAAAGAAAACCTCCCCCTTGCCCCCCTCCAGAGGAAGACAAGCGGCGCGGGCGCGGGATCGCGCCCCGGACATTCCTGCATTTCTACCGGAAGAATTTCGTATACACCGGCTGCCGCGCCCAGGAACGGATGGCATTCCAATCCCGGTAATCCCCCTCTGGGGTTCCCTTGGACTCCAGAATCTTTTTGTATATCCAGGACAGGTTGCTGTAATGCATTGCTCCGGCAAATGTTCCAAGAGCGACAGGCTTGATTTCCGGCACTTCCTTCAGGATGGGGTCCATATAGGCCAGCACTTCAGCCCGTTTTTTTTCGGTCGGCTGGGAGAGGGTCATGCACACGAGGAAATAGGCAACAGGCATCCGCCGCAGAACGTCTCTGTTCTTTTTCACAAAGTCCACCGCTTCAGACATCCATTTACCCATATAGATCGCGCTCCCAATGACCACGCCCTGATAGGAACCAATGTTGCGTGCATTTTTGATTAACGACACATCGGCGCTTATGCCTCCGGCGCAAAGTTCCTTTCCAATGGCATCGGCAACTCCCCCGGTGGAACCGTACTTGCTGGCATAGGCAATCAATACTTTCTTTTCCATTCGGCCTCCGCATTTTCCTTCCGGAAATTTTATTTCCGCTGCATGGCTGACCCCGGCGCCCGGCACATTTCCGAGCATCAAAGCCGAAACAAAGCCCGTGGACAGGATCAGCATTTCCCGGCGGCTGAATTCCAGCCATTCTTTTTCCCTGGTTTCCATAAGAGTCTCCGTTTCTTTTTTATTGCTTGATTCTATGATCGTGCTGAAATGGGCTCAAGCCTGTATTCCTGACATTTGATCACTGAATGAACACTTTGTTCGTTCAAGTCTTTTGGACTTGACCGCTCTCCCTGCCTGCGTATTTTATCAATGCTACGAGATACCGTGACTTAAACTGCTCGCTTGCCAGTATCTGCTTTGCGGGAGGCAACTTAAGAATAACACCAAGCACCGCGGCCATTGCCCGATGGCTCAACAGCACCTGATTATCAAACAGGAGATTCTGAAATTTTCCCCGCTCAATAGCCATCAACACCACCCGATGCGTTGTATTCACAGGCGTAAGCACCCGCTGACCGCGGAATTTCAATTGCAGGGCGGAAACCGTGCAGCCTTTCAGGCACACGCCGCAGCCCAGACATTGATTGGCATCGAGCCTGGCCTTCTTTTTCCCCGGTTTGTGTGGATCACTGGCGGTAACCAGCGTCATCGCTTCCACCGGACAAAGCGACACGCATTTGCCGCACCCGGTGCAGAGGGCGCCATCAATCTCCGGAACAAACGGCGTTGTGTGAACGGGATGTAAATAACCGAACTTTCTCATGGCAATCAGCGCTTCGCAACAGCAGCCGCAGCAGTTGCAGATAAAATTCACATTTTCCCGGACATTTTCGCCAAACTGGACGAGGTTGCCCTCCCGCGCGCGGGCAAGCACATCCAGCCCTTCGGCCGCATCCACGCCCTTGGCAATGCCATGGCGGATCAGCGATTGCGCGGAGCCGTTAAACGTCATGCAGATATCCATCGGCGCGCCGCAGTTACGCCCCACATGTTCCATCTTGTGTCGGCAGTAACAAACGCCAATCCCGATGGCGGATGCCGTCTTCACAACGTCGGAGGCCCGCTCGTAATCCAGAACATGCACCGCATTTTCACCGGTCAGCACCGCCTCGTTGACAAATACGCGGCCCAGCTGGGTTGATCCCTGCACGAACAGATCCCTGATAAAATCCTCTTCCACGTTCAGATACTCGTAAAACAACCGGGCCAGGACCTTCTGATCAATATCCTTGCGGTAGCGCATCATGGAAAATTCAAAAAACCCCGCCATGGGAGGCGGCAGAACATACATAACATCGCCGCCCTCTTCGTAATCCAAGAGCAATCCCCGGTCGGCCAGATCGTTTAAAATCATTCGTGCATCAGACACGTTCATCTTCCAGATAGCAGCCGCTTTGCCAGCGGTAAAGGGTTTAACGGGCAGGGAAGAAACAAGCCTGGCTTCTTTTTCGGAAAAAAGAACGCTGAGCACCTTAAACAGCAGCTCCGTGGGCGGAGCCCCCTGCGGAAACCTGTTTAGCCGGCCGGCCAGAAGGTTGTAGCTGTTCTCTTTAATCGTATTGTGATGCGCCATTGTATCCGCACACCTCGTGATTCAGAAATGGTAACTGTTGTTAAATGGACCTGTCCTGTTTTCTTTGTTTTCTTTTTTATCCTTTAGCCTTTCCGCTCTTCTTTTATCCTTGCGCGCCTTTTCAGGCGGACAACCTGCCCAGCCATTTGCCGGCACTGACAATCGAGATATGACCTATCTGCTGTTCACGCCGGAGGTTACCCACAAGCTGAATGGCCTCCGCACCAGGGAGTTTTTTTGATAAAGCAACCAGAGAAGCCGCGGGCGCGTCTTCGGCCATCTTTACCTCAATCAAATGCGTTGCCTTTTTATTACGGCTTAGCGTGAAATCGACCTCTTTGCCTTCCTTGGTTTTGATGTAATTCAGTTCAATATCTTCGCCATTGACATCCTGCAAATATTGAACATGTTTTAACAGGCAGACCGCGCACGTATTTTCCAGGCGGACGCCCTCGTTCCCCAGAACAAACCCGCTGTCGTAAAAATACAGTTTAGGTTCTTTCAAAATCGCTCTGGCCACATTATGATGAAAAGGACGTATCGTGAACACAATACATAAACTTTCCAGGATATCGATATAGCGCCGGACTGTGTTGGGGGCTATCTGAAGGTCCTGTGAGATTGACGTGTAAGACAGGGGAGAGCCAACGCGCGAACGGAGTAACTCTAATAAAAGCTTCATCGTGCGCATTTCCTGCAGACGGCCGAACTCCAGAATGTCTTCACGGATCAAATCCGTATAATACTGATTGCGCCAGCGTGCTGCGTCCCTGTCCGAACCCGATAAAAAAGGCTCCGGAAAGCCGCCAAACCGATTGAGCAGAGTTAACGCCTCCTCAGGCTTCGCGGAATCCTTAAGCTCACAAACAGAAATGGGATTCAGACGCATGGAAAAATACCGGCCGACCAGAGACTCTCCGGACTGACGAAATGTATCGAGCCTTGCGCTGCCGGTAACCAGAATGGCCTGATTCTTTTCACGTGTATCAAAAACGCCTTTAACAAATTTTTTCCATTGCTGCTTTTTGTGGATTTCATCCAGGATAAGCAAGTCGCTCTGCAGGGGCCATGACTGATTATTGATCATTCTTGCGTCAACAATACTGTCAAAATTCAAATACTGAGGCGATTTGAATTCAGCCATAAGTTCTTTGGCCAGCCATGTCTTCCCGACCTGACGCGGACCGGTCAGAATGACCATTTTCCTCTGAATATCTTTTCTGATCGGATGATAAAGGTAACGTTTCATGCCTGACTATTTAGCAACACATTGCACGATAGTCAAGACTATTATGCAAAGCACTGCATAATAGTCTAACTTTATTTAATGGATGGCACCCATAATTTTCTTATAAATTCGATTGTTCGGTCGAGTTTTTTTCAGGCTGTTGCCCAACATATCCTTTTGAGCGGCCATTGAAAGCGTTTTGTCCAAAAATCTTGGCGAAGCGAAAGATCAGCGATGAAAACTGTTTGAGCCGAAGGCGAGTTTTTTCATCACCTGAAGCAAGCCTTAGATTTATACAAAACGATTTCAGGCAAGCGAAAAGGGTATTCGGGTAACAGCCTTTCTTGACTCGACTGTTGATCCTTTTTCATATTTTGATTGATTGAATTTATTTCTTCCGTAAAACATCCAGAATCATCCAATCGCCGGGAGCGCGTTCGCAGAACCAGGTCGCCCTGCCATTGATGATGCTGACAGATAATTATTCCTGTCGCGTTTTTTCAACTTCTCCGATGCCCTGGCGCTCAACTTTTAAACATTGAGTTGCAGCCGGAGTTTTGCGGTCAGGATGCGGAAACCGCTTTCCAGATAATATTTTCGTTCAGCAGCATTGAGCAAGGATCCCAGTTTTACGGCGTAATCTTTCCTGTCGAGCTTTTCCAAAACGGCCAGCAAGTCTCGCGCTCTGTCCAAGTCGGCGGGCAGAGGGATACCTCTTTTAAAAAGAAACTCGATGTCATAAGCGTCGCGAATCTCTTTGCGGCTGAGCAAGGCTTCGATCTTTGACTTCATCATCTCATCCAGCGCGACGGTTTTGAGAAAAACCTGAACGTTGGAATTCGGGCTGTAGGCAATGCTGGTATCTGTCTTAAAAACCTTTTTCTCTTTTCGTATTTCTATTTTCAGCGCCCGGGGATACTGTGCCGATTTCAATTCGAACAAAATCGTAAAATGCTTATTGGCGGAATCGGTAAGGTTGTAAAATTGGGCCAGATACTTTTTCAGGCTGCCGAAATATTTTTTCCAATCCATTTCTTTGACAACCCAGAAATCCAGATCTACCGAATAACGGTCCAGGCCGTGGCACAGACGCAGCATCGTCCCGCCCCCGAATACCAAATCAGTCAGGAACCGCCCGCTCTGGAGCCGGCTGAGTATTTCCAGCTCAAATATTTCATGTTGGATTAGATCCTGCACAATTTTTGAACAGCCTCCTTTATTCTTTCCGGATATGTTTTTAACAGGGCTCTTATTTTTTTCATATCAAGCTTTTTAAAATCCAGCGAGTCAACATCAAACTTGTATTTGCCGAAGGCATAAAGATAGGCCGCGTCAAGAAACGCCTTTTCCGGCGTCGCGATAAAAAAGCCATCTTTCCTGATGAAACTGTTGTAATATTGATTATTTATTTTGACAAAGCTGAAAACAGCCTCGCGGACACCGTAAATCACGGATCTTTTCAGGCATATGCTTTCCTGGTAGTTATTCTGCACCTGCGTCGTCACATCATAATAAGCCAGAGCCGTCATCAGGGATATATATGAAGGAACCTGCAGCACATTGGCGATTTTGTACCAATCCTGGCGCGTCAGGTTGTTCCATTTCCACGAGGTGACGTACAAATTATTCTTCATCCTGACCAGCAGGCCCTGCCGCACCCAACGGGTGCATAACACGCGCGCGGACGCGCGCTCAAGCCCGAACCGTTGCGTAACATCATCCAGGGTAAAAAAGGCCACCTCGCTCAATTCCTGCAATTTCATTAATTTATTACCAAGCATATATTATTACCATTTTTGTTAATTATATATATTTAGTATTATTTTACAAGGAATATTTGCACCAAGCTTGACCTTCCCACCACGTGCGGTCGAGTCGCTGCGTTCGGTCGAGTCTTTTCCGGGCTGTTGTTCAAATCACTTTTTTGCAGCTTTATGATCTACGATGCCCATAGCCGCACATGGGCGAAGAATATCAATTAACAGGCAGACAGAATCTCTTTTGCCGTTTAAAAATCCCGATTGACCCCCGGCAATCTGTAATGTTAAGTTGCTTTTACAGGAATTTCATTCGCATTCCGCGGCAGTATGGACGATACAGTCTTAATCCCGAGGATCACGCAGATATGACAAGCTCCCAAGAACCGGCCCCGATCAACTCATCAACCATCAAACAATGGATAAACGCATCCGGCGTGGATCTCGTCGGCATCGCCGGTGCGGCGGACTTAATCCTGTCTTATCCTCCAAGACCGGCAACAGCCCTGATGCCTTCCGCCAGAAGCGTTGTGGTCATGGCGGTCGCCCATTCCCTCGGCGCCGTTTATTCTCCCCACATCATGCTCTGGACACGCAACAAAATGCAGACATCCAGGCTGCTGGATGAAACCGCAGAAAGGCTCTGCCGGATGCTGGAACAAAAAGGCTTTCTCTCCCTGCCCGTTTCAGCGGACAAACCCGCTGAGATTTTCAAAATCAACCCGGAAACGGGCAAAAAGTTTCGCCAGACGCGCGCAGCCGGATTTCTTTCTCTGAAGCATGCCGCCGTTAGCTGCGGCATGGGAGAAATCGGCCGCAACAATCTGCTGCTCACCCCCGAATACGGCCCCCATCAGAGGCTTTGCGCGATAATAACGGAAGCGCCTCTGGTGGCGGATGCCAGGCGCGAATTGAATCTGTGCAGCGGATGCGACCGCTGCCTGAAGGCCTGCCCTTCCGGGGCTTTATCCCGTGATGGCCACAACGTCGACCCCTGTTTTGTTTACTGGTCTTACGGCTTTAATAAAATGCCACCGGCCAGACTGCGGGACTGGCCCGGTTTTTTGAGTATGATTATAAAACACCTTAAAAGACGGGACATGCTGATCGAAGCCGGACAAACTTACATCACCGATGTCGACAACTGCATCGAATGCATGCGCGTATGTCCGGTAGGAAGCATGTGGGAAGGTATCCGCCCCTCCGAGCGCATGCCTCAACGCTCGGCCGGAACGGAGATTCCGGATGCGACAACAATCAAACCACCGGATAAGTGAAAATAATTAAACGAAGTAAAGATAATTGAAAATTAATTAGACCTGTTCCGTATATTACGACATCTTCGCTAAGCAAACCTTTCAACTACAAAATCAATTTCCTAAAAAAATATTATTTCGATGATAACTTAGGAAATTTTTATTGGGAAGAAAACGACCTGGAAGCCTTATTGGTTTTCGGTTATATTGAGACATTAATGTGTGCTTTACATTTTTAGAAACAATTACATTATAGTTTTCATCAATTGATATCAAGCCCTTATCAAATGCGCGGTCATGAAGGGCATTCAAGCACAAGCCGTTCATTGGGTTTAAACGATTTTTTTTATCGCGAGCCCATGGTATTATGTGGCTTGCAACTAATAGTTCAACATTGTCTATTCCAGTAATACAGCATGAATTATTATGTGATGTTAAAATCATTTTTCGAAAAAAGTCTTGGTTGATTCTAACCTTTACAACCGCACTCCTTGTTTCTCCATCTCTTATTTTAAAATCGTCTGATTCTTCAACTTTCAATTGCGATTTTTTTAGTTGAGCCATTCGAGTTTCACTTTCAAGGATCATCGTCTCCCAGTCCTCAAAATATTCATTCCATACTTGACGATCAAGCTTACTAACATTTACGGCACCTTTCCGATCAATTGTAGGATCAATACTGGCAAAGTTGGCTAATTTGTAACTAACGGACCCCGGAGTTCTCCCAAGAATATTTGATAACTCAATTATCTCTGGGTTTCTCATGTGAATACGACCAAAAGGTGTTTTACAGTAAAGATTTATCGCCAAAATCAATTCATCCCGCGTCCATGCTTTTCGTTCATTAACACTCATAACAAGCCCTTCCGCTTGAATGCAGCATATTCATTCCAATTGTTTTGTGAAGCAACTTTAAACTTAGTTATCAGCAAAGAGGCGCATATGTCTATGGTTGGTGGTTCTTCTGTTAATTCAATTTTTTCGAACTCGTGCCAGACATGATCATCGACTGAAAATATATCATCCTGCAAGTCTGGAAGTCCAATGTCTGACGGTATGAAAAATATCTTGTCCTTTAACAAAGGCTCAATTTGAATTTTCTGAATAATGCCAGAGAGAACAACGTCATTAAATTTCTTATAATTACAGGCATCGCGGTAAAGATAACTTAATTTTGTATTCATAAATATCTCATTTCCAACTAAGCAGAAATGAACGGGACAGCTACATTTAAATCTTTATCTTCCAGTACCCGCCTTTAGCCGACCCAACACGCAGGATAGCGCCTTTGCTTTTTAATTTTTTTAAATTGTTTTCCACGGCAGTTGTGCCGATACCGATTTTTTCAGATAAGGCATTGATCGTAATGCGTGGGTCGGCGGCCATTGCATCCAAAATCTTTATCTCACTCCGGGTTAAATTTTCTCCCCACTTTCTCCCCACTTTCTCCCCACTTTCACCGCCCCTATCGTCGATCTTTTCCACCAACGGCGCTTTACGGAAACTCACGGAGAGACCGCCGAACTCTTCGCGGAATTCCGGCTCCGGCAGTCCGGCTTTTTTGCATTCATCAACGATTTTGATTGTGCCGCGTCCCCAGGCTTCGATCATGCCCGCCTTGAAAAACGCGTCGGCCAGAAATTCATTGCGCGGTCTGGACAGATGCCACTTCTTCAAGTCGTCAACTTTGATATCGGGCGGCAAGGCACCTTCATTCCAGAGGTTCAGGCTGTCTGGGTCAATCCGAAGCTGGGTGTGCGCGCCCATGTAGTTGCGGTGAATGACCGCGTTGATGATGGCTTCCCGCAGGGCTTCTTCCGGATATTCCATGTTGTCTTTACGGTAAATGCCTTCATACGTGATGTTGGAGAGCAGATATTTAACCCTTAACATCTCAATGGCCTTATCCACCTGATCAAAAATATTCCCTTCAACATCGTCCGTGCTGATCAGGTCGGTGGCGCTGATAAACTTGCCGATCTTGATATAGGCGGTGATGTAAAACTTCTTCGGGTTTTTGCCGAAAAGCAAAAGAGCGGCGCGTCGCAATTTGCCGCGCTGCAGGATGTTTAATTTCTGCAGGATGGCCGTAACATTTTTTTCTTTGGCAATGACGGGGATTTTTTCAGCGGCCAGCTTCCGGAATTTATTGACGGCGGCGGTGTCAATGTCTTTGAGCGTTGCGTCTTCTTCAATAAATCCGTCCCACGAACGGCCGGATTTCCGCATCAGCATTTCCACCAGCTCATGCCCCTTGATTTCAATCGCCGAGCTGCCGCTGCGGGTAAAGAACCGGCCATGATACGAAATCGGCGCGGCTGACGGTGTTACCGATATTTCAATAACGTCTTTGCCGGCCTGCTTTTTGATCCTGACGTCTGGCGTTATTCCTAAAATGTCTTTGGTCTTATTGGGGATGTCATCCAGATAGCGGGCGGCGTCTTTTACACCTGTAGTTTTTCCTTCGTCGTCAATACCGATGTAGAGTTTTCCCCCGGCGGTATTGGCAAATGCGCAAATGGTTTTCAAACAGTTTTCATTCCAGGCTTGTTTGAATTCCTTTTTCTGATCTTCCATCCTGCGCATGATCATCTTTTGCCTGCTTCCAAACGGTATTATGAGAACTTCATGATTTTCGACATCTTACAATTTTATCGAGACATTGCAAGAGAAAAGTCGGGTGACGGTCATGTGGAACACAGGTTCAAGGGGCAAGGCTAAAGAAAGACTGTAGCCTGTTAGACTGTAGACGATTAGAAAAGAATTTTGCTACCCCGTTGCCCGGTGAGTCTTCCCTGCCGAGATGCACACTACACCTGATTGCTTGTCCTGAGGAACTTCATCGTCTCTGTTGAAAAGTGATTCATGCAAAAGGACAAACTTTTTCACCCTCACCCTAGCCCTCTCCCATCAAAGAGAGAGGGAACTGAAAACCGGCGTGTTCGGGAATATACGGCGTGTTTGGAAAAAACTGGACAGGTACATTTTATCTTTACCACCCCCTGCGCCCCCGCCAGCGGGGGACAAGCCATGCGGCCAGGAATTGAGCCCTGTTTGATTCCACAACCTCTTGCACCTCCGGTATTCGCCGGACTGGCGCGCCGGCGAAATAACCCCTCCCACTGCGCCCCCTCCAGAGGGGGAGAAGCTATACGGGCGGGAATTGCGGCATGCAGCTTCCTCCCCCTGCGCGTCAGTCAGTGAGGGACAAAAGGCATGATTGGAAAGGAAAACACGGCCTGTGTGCAAAAACTTCATGGCTCTTTATTTCATGCCCTTCCAGCTCATTACAAAAAAAGGCGGCTGAAAATATTTTTTCAGCCGCCTTGATGTAAAATGCGATAGGTATGATCAATCCGGAGCTGCCTGTGAAATGCCGGCTGCGGATTCAAATCGGTTTTTCAAATCCGGGCGAGTTGTCTGTTAATCGATCGGCTATTTTTTCCATCTACAACTGCCGCCAGTTCCACGACATAACCTTTTAGATTTTCCGCCTGAGCTTTCATTTCTTCGGAGGCACTGGCTGATTCTTCCGCGCTTGCGGCCGCCTGTTGCACAACCTTGTCCATATCAGACACGGCAATACTTACCTGATTGATGCCTTTTGCCTGCTCCTGCGAAGCCGATGCTATTTCATCGATGAGATTGCCGATCTTGCCCGCAATCTGAACGTTTTCCTGAAAAGCAGCCTGAGTCTGTTGCGTCAGATCACGACTCTTTTTTACAGTTGAAATCGTGTTTTCAATCAGGCTGGAGGTGCTTTTGGCGGCATCCGCAGCCCGCATGGCCAGATTGCGGACTTCATCCGCCACCACGGCAAATCCGGCTCCCGCCTCACCGGCACGGGCCGCTTCAACCGCGGCATTAAGCGCCAGCAGATTGGTCTGGAAAGCAATCTCGTCGATGGTTTTGACGATCTTTCCCGTCTCTTCACTGGATCTTGTAACTTCCTGAATGGCCTCGGCCATCGTCGTTACATGTCCGTCCACCCGCTTCACAATATTCCGGACTTCCGTCATCAGGTTTTTTGCATGATTGGCGTTTTCCGCGTTTTGACTGGTCATGGAGGTTATTTCTTCAAGCGATGCGGATGTTTCTTCCAGAGATGCCGCCTGTTCGGACGTTCCTTCTGCCAGGGATTGACTGGAGGTGGTTACCTCCGATGACGCTGAAAACACCTGCTCGGATGCTTCCTGCAATCCGGATACGACATGATGAATCGGTTTGGTAATGCTTCTTGTGATCAGCATGGCTATGATGCTGCCAAAAACAATAGCGGCAATTCCAAGGATCAGGATGATCGTTCCGCCGATAGAAGAAAGCAACCACGCCTCATAAGCCGCTTCATCGCTTTTGGTCTGGGCAATCTTAACCAGGTCGTTCATGGCATTTAGAAATTTGTTCTGAACAGGTAAAATCTGTACCATGATAATGTCACCCGCTTCAGAGTTCCTGTTGGCCCTGCCGAACTCGACAGCTTTATCGTATAAAGGCCACATCTGGGCAGCCGCTTCTTTCATTTTGCCGTATGCTTCATGTCCCTGATCTGTCTTGATAGTTTTCTCCAGGCGGCTCAGATTTTCAATGACCAGGGCCTTATTGCTTTTATAGTATCCTTCCTGGGTTCTCTGAACATTTTCATCAATAGTCAGGGCAATATTTGTAGCGGATCTTGCAACCGTATTGTATTGTTTTGCAATTTCGTAGAAATATTTAAGTTGAATCATCCTTACGTTCGCAATTTCTGAAACCCTGCTGTACATGAAACCGACCTGTACGGTGCTAATCAATGCAATAACCGCTAAAAATCCGATGACCAAACCAAACCCCGCCAGCAACTTTGTTTTCAGCCTGATTTGCGACAATTCCATCCTGTTTGTCCTTTCTTTTCTTAGTTGTATCGGATGCATTGTTAAAAACATTAACGTTTTAGAAAATTATTTTTATTCCGCAGAAAATAGTTTTTGCACTGCTTCATCGATAAGTAATATTTTTTCATACTGATTAACAAATGATACGCCGGGCAATCAGAATGGGACGGAAGATAAGAAAGACGGAAGGTTTAAGACTACAATAAATAATGCACCATTATTTTTACGCACGCATGGAGGCCGGAGTGATCATTGGAAGATATGTAACGCAAAGGGAACAAATTTCTTCACCCTCACCCTGCCCCTCTCCCATCAAAGGGAGAGGGAATTGAAAACCGACGTGTTCGGGAATATACGGCGCGTTTTGGAAAAAACTGGACAGGTACATTTTATCTTTACCACACCCTGCGCCCCTCCGGCATTCGCCGGACTGACGCGCCGGCCGGATAACCTCCCCCTGCGCCCCCTCCAGAGGGGAAGAAAGGACGAAAATCCGGACAGGTTCATTTAATTATAATCCCCGAGTTCCTTCAGGCATGCGCTGATACCTGTCAAGCGCGCTCCGCTTTTGATGGGATAGCCGATAACGGATGGATCAGAGTTTATTGCTTTTATCCTGGATTCGGCCAGATTAGATCGTAGTGGACATTGCGACCGCTCCCGGATAGGCGCTGTAAAATATTCTTATCCACCAGGTCGGAAATCTCGCGAAACGCCGTGGCGCGGCTTACACCGGCAATATTGACATACTTTCTTGTGGTCAGCCCACCTTCGAAATTTCCGGGTCCAGCTTCCAGAATGCGGTTGATGATTTTTTTCTGACGATCCGTCAACAATGTTTGCGCATTTTTATTCCAGAAGTCATGCCGCAGAAGGACACCGGTGATCATTTCTCTGGACTGTTCGATAGACGATTGGATGCATTGGATAAACCATAAATACCAGGCTGTCACATCAACACGGCATTTCTGCACGTTTTCCAGAATCTGATAATAATCGTTACGGCGACGCACAATCTCGGATGAAACACTGTAATATCGAACTTTAATTTTTTCATCCTGCGTCAGCGCCATGTCCGTCAATGCGCGCGCCAATCGACCGTTGCCGTCTTCATAAGGGTGGATCGTAAGAAAATGCAGATGAGCCTGAGCCGCCCGCAATATGCCGTCCATGTGATCCGCCGACGTCTGCCACCATTTCAGAAAATAACACATTTCCTGATCAAGGAGCTTCCGGGGCAAGGCCTCAAAATGGACTTTTTCCTTGCCCAGCGGTCCGGATACAATTTGCATCGGTTCTTCTCCGCGCAGCTTGCCAACCCGAATCTTTCTCATACCCGTGTAGCCTGTGGGGAAAAGTGAAGCATGCCAGCCGTTGAGTCGGGCCTGAGTCAGCGGTTTGTCATGAAAACGCACGGCGTCCAGCAGAACGTCAACAAGGCCATCGGCATGTCTGTCCGGCGTGCCAACGCCTTTGGGCAAACCCAGTTTGACAGCCACGGAAGACCGGACGGCTTCGCGACTGAGCTGCTGCCCTTCAATTTCGGCTGTCCGGACAGTTTCTTCCACAAGGATGGAAGCCTGGGCATCGACACTCAAACCGATATCGAGTTCGGCGACACGCCCCAGCAGTTTTCCCTGCATGACCCGCAATTCACCCAACGGTTTCAAAACAGCGGCGGCATCATACCTGAACTCATGCCAGTTCTTAAGCTGCCAGATATATTTCATGCGTTATTCTCTCCTGAAGCGATTATATCGATTAATCGCATCACTATATGAAGCGATTATAGGGCAGTTTCATCTCATATGCAAGCATGATTTTATGCGGGAGTGCCATGAAATAAGCGGCACAGGTTCATTTAATGATAATCCCCGAGTTCTTTCAGGCATTGACTGTTGCCTGAAATGCGCGCTCCGGCTTTCACACTCCCGCCCCTCCGGCATCCGCCGGACTGACGCGCAAGCGGGATAACCACCCCCTTCGCCCGCTCCAGAGGGGGGAAAAGCCATGCGGTCAGGAATTTCGTAATGCATTACTTTTCACCTCCGGAGAGGACAACTTTTTGGCATTGACAAAAAAGGCTCTTTGGAGTTACTCTCAAGCTGGTAATACCACCAGCCGGAAGGAGGAAATGCGGGATTCATGATGGAGGCGTTGATGGAACCCATTAAAACCGACAGTCTCAAGGACGTGTTTGTGTTGCGCTTTGAGGAGCTCATTCTTTCCGGCGAATTCAAGATCGGACAGAAGCTGCCTTCGGAGCGGGAGCTTGCCCTGCAGCTTGGCGTGAGCCGTCCGGTTGTGCACGAGGGGCTGGTCGAACTGGCCTCCCGCGGGCTTGTCACGCTTATGCCCCGCGTGGGCACGGTGGTCAACGACTACCGCCGGGAAGGGTCGCTTACGCTTCTGGCCTCCCTCATCCAGTATCAGAAAGGCAATCTGGAGCCGCAGCTCCTGGAGAGCCTTTTGCAGCTGCGGATGATGATGGAGCCCGAGTTTGCCCGCTTTGCAGCGAAAAACCGCACCGAAGACCAGCTTGCGGAATTTCACAGGATTCTTCAGCAGGAAGAAGCCGCGCCGCATCGCAACGTCCGGAAAATCACAAATCTTGATTTTGAATTTCACCTGCTCATTGCCGTGGCGTCCGGCAATACCGTCTATCCCCTGCTTCTCAATTCCTTCCGCCCGGTTTATACAAATCTCTCGGGACAGTTTTTCCGGGATGCGCAGGTCGTCCTTACCGTGCACGGATACCACCGCGACATGGTGCGGGCCATCGAACAGCAAAACGATAAGAAAGCCGTATCCACCATGAAGGCGATACTTTCCCATGGAGAAAAGAATCTCCGCAAAATGATCGGCGCGGAATAGCCCGCGTTCGAACACAACGCAATCCATCAAGGAGGCTCATATGAAAGCCGTAGCACCAGCGGAACACGCCATCAAGGAACCCACAGGTCTGTCCGGGCGCATTTCATGGCTTCGCGACTATTATTTCAGGGGGACCGAACGCGCCTGGAACAACGAATTCACGGCCTGGACAACAGGCACGCCCTGGGACATTCTCTACAATGAAATGACTTTCTACATCGTGCCGGAAACCTATACGCTGCTCAACACGCTGGGCGCATCGTATCTTCAGGCGGCAAGGCCCGTGAGCCTTCCCGACGATTTCTGGAGCATGCCGCTGGTGGAGCGGCGTGCGTGGTTTGTGCGCGAAGTCATTGTCAACCATGTGCCGCAGGAACTCCTGCCGGGCGATCTCATCGCCGGCGCGCGGTTCAACATCCAGACCTCCATGTGCTTTACCGAACCTGAAAGCCGCGAGTGGCTCAAACTGGTTAAAGGAAAAGACGGCGCGCGGGAAAAGATGAAATGGTTTCACGACCACGGCTACGGCAATGCCGGCGCTACCAGCGGGCATCTGATCCCCGGGCATGAACGGGTGCTGAAAATCGGCTGGAAAGGCGTTCATGCAGAACTGATGTCGCACTACAACTCGCTTACGGATGCCGAACGCAAAGGGCCGCGCGGCGCACAGCTTCGCGCAATGCTTGCCGCCTCCACCATTGCGCGCGATCTGGCCCTTAAATACAGGGAGCTCTGCACGGAGACGGCCGGAAAGGAAAAAGACCCGGCTCGTAAAAAAGAGCTGACGGCAATGGCACAGAATTTATACCGCGTGCCGTGGGAGCCGCCAACCACCTTCTGGGAAGCCGTGCAGGCGCTGTGGCTCAACCACATGCTGGTGATGACCGACGAGAATTACCCCGGCGCGGGCGTTTCTTTCGGGCGCATGGACCAGTATCTCTACCCCTACTACGAGGCCTCCGTGCGCGACGGCATGGACCGCGACTTTGCCAGGGAAATTCTCAAATGCTTCTGGGTGCATTCCAACACCGCCTACGACGCGATGATCCGCAACGGCAACCAGGGAATTACGGCGGGCTTCGGCCAGCTCATCACCCTTTCGGGCCTGGGCGCAAAAGGCGCCGACATGACCAACGACCTGACCTACGTCATCCTGGAGGTCATCGACGAGATGTCGCCCATCCTGGAGCCCAAGCCCAACGTGCGCCTGCATCGCAATAGTCCCGAGGCGCTTCTGGACAGGGTGGTGGAGATGATTGAATCGAGCCAGGGCGCGCCGTTTCTTTTGAATTTCGACGAGCGCTCCATGGCCGGGATGATGCTGGAGGCCAGCAGGGCCGGTCTTGCGCATCTGATCACGCCGGACAATGTTCATGAATACGCGCCGGTGGGCTGCCTGGAAAATACGATGGTCGGAAACGACCGCTCCGGCACGGTGGACAATAACCTCAACCTGCTCAAAGCGGTGGAGCTGGCGCTCACCGGCGGAAAGGACCTGCTGCCTTACACCAATCCCATGACCGGCAAGACGGAGAAAATCCGGCAGGACGGCCCGCAAACGGGCGATGCGACGAAATTTAAAACCTGGGAGGAATTCTGGGAGGCCTATGTCCGGCAGACGCGCTACATCATCCGGAAATGCGTTGACCTTTATGAAACGTCGGAATCCATCCGTGCAAGGTTTTTCCCCACGCCGTATCTTTCCTGCCTGGTGAAAGGATGCGCCGAACAGGGCAAGGATGTGACGCAGGGCGGCTCGGAAATCAGCTTCACCACGCTTGAGGCCGTCACCTACGCCACCACGGTGGATTCTCTGCTGGCCGTCAAATACCTGGTGTTCGACAAAAAAGCCTGCACGATGGCCGGGCTGATCGAGGCGCTCAAAGCCAATTGGCGGGGCTTTGAGGTGCTCCAGGCCATGGCCAAAAACCGCGCGCCGAAGTACGGCCGCGATGATGACGAGGCCGATTCCCTGGCCCTGAAGGTAATGGAGCTGTGGTGCGACGAAACCTGGAAGCACCGCACGAAATCGACGGGCCGCAGGTTCCGTCCCGGGATGCTGAGCTGGAACTACTGGGCGGGCGACGGCTTTGTTCTGGCGGCCAGTCCCGATGGCCGCACCAAGGGCCAGTTTCTCTCCAATGCCATCTGCCCGTCCAACGGCGCGGATATCAAGGGCCCCACGGCCAATGCCAACTCCGTGGGCAGGGTGCTGGGTGGCAAAGCCGTCAACACCCCCGGCGACTGGGAGGATTATCTCAACCTGCTGCCCAACGGCGCAAGCCATACCATTACGTTCAACCCGTCCATCCTGCGCGATCCCGAACACAGGGAAAAGTTCAAGGCGTTCCTGAAAGGCTACACGCGCAACGGCGGCACGGCGCTACAGATCAACATGCTGGACCCCGCCATGCTCAAGGACGCACAGGACCATCCGCAGAACTACCGGCACCTGCTGGTGCGCATTACGGGCTACAACGCCTACTTCACAACGGTGGGACGCGAGCTGCAAAATGAAGTAATCGAACGGGTGAGCCACAACAGGTTTTAGGAATACGCATGAAGAAGCAGAGGCATGAAGAAATATCCGGGACGGTCCTGGAAATCAGCCGCATGTCCACCGAGGACGGGCCGGGTCTGCGAACCACCGTCTTCTTCAAGGGCTGTTCGCTTGCCTGCGCGTGGTGCCACAACCCGGAAAGCATCAGTTTCCAGCCGCAGGTTCACTGGCTGGGCGCGGGCTGCATCGGCTGCGGCATCTGTGTGCAGACCTGCCGTGAAAACGCGCTGGCGCAGACGGATGAAGGCATCCTGATCAACCGCGAGCTCTGCACGGGCTGCGGGTCCTGCGCGGAGGAATGCCCGTCCACCGCCATGGAGCTTCTGGGGCGCAAATGGAGCGCGCATGAGCTTGCGGAAGAGCTGGTGCGCGACCGCGTTTATTTCGAGCAGTCCGGCGGAGGCGTAACGCTTTCCGGCGGCGAAGCGGCCCTGCAACAAAACTTCTGCCTGGCGCTGCTTAAGGAATTGCGCGCCAGGGGCATTCAGACGGCGCTGGACACCTGCGGGCAGGTGCCACAGGAGTCGCTTGCATCTCTTCTGCCATACGTGGATATTCTTTTGTTCGACCTCAAGGAAATCGACAGCGCAAAACATAAAGCCTTCACCGGATCGGGAAACGAAAAAATCCTCGCCAATGCCGTGTTTGCAGCCAACTTCAGGAAGGACCACATCTATCCTAAAACGATCTGGGTGCGCACGCCCGTCATTCCCGGCATGACGGATACGGCCGATAATATCCGGGGACTGGGCGAATTTATCCGGGATCATCTGACGGGTACGGTTTCGCGATGGGAGCTTTGTGCGTTCAACAATCTGTGCCGCGATAAGTACAAAAGACTGGGGCTTGCCTGGCCGCTTGCCGATCTGGCGCTTCCGGAAAAAGCACAGATGGAGGCGCTTGCGGATGTGGCCCGCAATGTGGTGACGCCGTCCATCGTGTCCTGGAGCGGATCGACGAGGCTGACAAAGAATGAAGAGCAAACATCAAACGGGGGAAAACAAAACATTTTGAAGCCCGCGTGCTGAAGAAAAGAAAGGAATCCTGCCATGACCGCAAACAGTCGCTTTACAGAATCGGACATGAAGGCGTTTGAGCCTTCGGAAAAAGTGGGAATCATTGCCACGGTCACACCCGACGGGCTTCCGCATATGTCGCTGCTGACGTCCGTGATGGCGGCGGCGCCCGAAAAACTGATGATCGGCGAGTTCTGCCAGGGGTTGAGCAAAAGCTACATGCAGCAGACGCGGAAAACAGGTTTTGTGATTCTCACACTGGACAAGAAATTCTGGAGCGGCAAGGCACTCTGGACTCACCTGATGAAGGAAGGGCCGGAGTACGAGATTTACAACCAGCAGCCGATGTTCCGCTATAATACCTATTTCGGCATCAACACGGTGCATTACCTGGACCTGATCGAAACATCGCCCGGCCGGCCGCTGCCCCTGGGATCGGTTGTTGTTTCGGCATTGATGACAAAGATGGCAAAAGGCGGAGCGGCTAAAACCGGTCCGGCAAAAATTCTTACGCACTTCAGTGAAAAGCTTTTCAATGCGCTCGATTCCCTGAAGTTCATGTCGTTCATCGGTGATGACGGTTATCCGGCCGTTGTCCCGCTCATTCAATGCCAGGCTGCGGATATAAGCCGTCTGGCGTTTCACCCCGGGGCATTCGGCAATGCGCTTTCCGCTCTCCAGCCGGGTTCAACCGTTGCCGTGTTTGCGTTGACGATGCAGATGGAGGATGTACTGGTGCGCGGGACATTTAACGGCTATGAGCGCTTCCGGGGAATCAACCTGGGTACAATCGACCTGAAGTGGGTTTACAATTCCATGCCGCCCAACCACGGTCAGATCTATCCGCCCGTGCCGCTGGAGAGAGTGGTCAATTTCTGAAAGCATGCCTGACCATCGGGCATCTCAGGTCTGGATTTTACCGGTTCAGGCAAAAAAGCGCATGCAACCGCACGCGCTTCGTTTTTTCCGGTGCGCAACTTTTTCCCAACCTTGCCCTTACACAAGCAGAATGGCACAGGGCATTGCCCGGATAACATCATCATTGCTGGAGCCGATCAGCATGCGTTCCAGCCTGCTTCTTTCATACGTGCGCATAACCAGCAGATCAATATTGTGATCCTTGACCAGTTTCAAAATGACTTCCGCGGCACTGCCTTCTTCGATAATTTCTTTAATGTCCATTCCCTTCTGCCTCTCCGCCGCGATGATGACGTCTATTTCGGCCTTGTATCGCTCCATGTCTTTTTTATGCTCTTTTTCGACGGTGATCATCGGAACATTGAATCCCTGCATCCATTTTGTGTCAAAGATGTGCAGGACGTAAAATTCAGCGTTATACTTCTGAGCCAGGGATATGCCGTTTTGAATGGTTTTGCCGCAATATTTACTGGACCAGCTTACAGCCAGTATTCGTTTTATGAATTCCATAACCTAACCTCCCTTCTTTGCCGGTTAAGATATAAGTCCATTAAACGACGCGTTTCATTTATAATATTCTAATCACGATTCTGAAAATTTTCAAGTGTGCCGGGAAAGCCCTGCCTTTTCGCATTGAGTTGTTTTTATTATTATTTTCAAGTGGACAAGCATGGACCTGGCTGCCGTATATCCGCGGATGCCGACCACCTTAAAAAACCTGCCTGTACAGGGCGGCAATTTCCCCGGGATCGTTCACGGGACGGGCATTGAACAACGCCGACGGATCACAGATTGCGTGAAAGGCGGCGATATCAAGACCGTCCTCGGGAATACCCAATTCACGCAATCTCAAGGGATAGCGTGATGTCTTCATGATTTTTTCGACAGCGTCGGCCGCGGCCAGGGCGGAAGCCTTTTTATCCATTCCCGCGGTGTTCACACCGAGGGCAAGAGCTACACTCTCCAGTTTGTCTGCGGCCCGGTCGGCATTGAAACGCATCACCGCCGGCAGCAAAATGCCGCAAACAGCGCTTTGATCCACCCGATAGATCATCGCCAGGGTACGGGACATGGCACGAGCCAACCCTGCTTCGGCAACACTGTATGCCGAGCCGGCCATGGCCAGGGCACACTGCATCCGGTTTTGCGCCTTTTCATCCCTGCCCTCCATCACCGCCGGCAAACACTCCCACAGCAAACGGATGGCCTGCAGAGCCTGACCATCGCCGACCGGATGCGCCATGACGCTTGTCATGGCTTCTATGGTGTTGGTCAACGCATCCATGACCGCAGATGCAATGATTTCGCCGGGGTTCATATTAACGAACAGAGGATCCAGAATCGCGGTATTGGGAACAATCCTGTTATCCATCAAGAAAACATGCCGGCCGGCTCTCTCGCTTCTGAGCACGGCAACTTTTGTCACCTCGCTTCCGCCGCCTGCCGGTGTGGGAATGGCAATATGAGGAATCTGCGTCTCCTGCAGACGCTGGAGCGCAATATGGTCATTTGCTTTCCCGCCGACTTTCAGAGTGACGCAAACCACTTTGGCCGTATCAATAGCCGCTTTGTTCCCAACACTGACAATACAATCGGCGCCGGCTTGTCGGGCGGCATCTGTTGCTTCATCCACCCCGTTTAACGTCGCCTCCTGACCGATTTGATCGTAAACACCGGCGCAGAATTCCACAAGCGCATCCTCTACACGTTTGACAGCACCCTTCATTTCCGCATCCCGGTCGCTGATGATGAAAGCCTTCCTGCAGCCCAGGTTCACCATTTCTTTATAGAGGGAAGGAAGCGTTCCATGACCGGAGATGACGTTGGTCGGACAGTTGTACTGGGCAGCGGCAATCCTTGTTTCATCTGAAATGCACTGCATCATGATGTTATTTTCGACGGACGCATAGGAATTAACGTGAACCCGTTTTACCTGTGTGTATTCTTCAAGACCGGCAGCGCCCAGTTCTCTTCCCACGCCCGACTGCTTGTATCCGCCGAAGGGACAGAAGTCCCCAAAGGCATGATAATTATTGATCCATAACGTACCCGTCCGGATTTGACGGGCTATCCGCATGGCCCGCGCGTTGCTGCCTGAAAACACGCCCCCGGCCAGACCATAGATGGAATCATTGGCGATAGCCACAGCCTCTTCATCACTCTCGCACTTGATTACGCAGACCACGGGACCGAATATTTCTTCCTGCGCAATGCGCATGGAGTTTTTGACGTCCGTAAAAATTGTGGGGGCATAGTAGTAACCGCCTTCCAGTCCCGGTATTTCCACACGCTTGCCGCCGGTCAACAGGGTTGCTCCTTCTTCCCGCCCCAGTTTTACATAACTTTCCACTGTGGCCAGATGAGCGGCGTTCGCCAGCGGCCCCATGTGACTGTCCGGGAAGAGCTGGTATCCCACGCGAATTTCTTCGGCCCGCTTCTTCATTTTTTCTATAAATTCTTCATATATTTTTGCGGAGACGAGAACACGTGTTCCCGACTCGCAAACCTGTCCCTGATGAAAGAAAGTTCCAAAGCAGGCGCCGCTCGCCGCCAGATCGATATCAGCGTCATCCAGAATAATATTTGCTGATTTACCGCCAAGTTCCAGGGTAACTTTTTTGACCGAGTCGGCGGCCATTTTCATGATTTCTCTGCCGACCTCCGTGCTGCCCGTAACGGCGATCTTATCCACATCGGGATGCGTGCAGAGGATGCGTCCCAACTCGGCGCCGGGACCGGGCAGAACATTGATCACGCCCGGGGGTATTCCCGCGGCAAGAGCGGCTCTGGCAATGATCAGAGCCGTCAGCGGTGTGGATGACGCGGGTTTCAATACAATAGTATTGCCCATTGTAATCGCCTGGGCAATTTTCCAGAATGCACTGCTTGCGGGAAAGTTCCACGGCACAATACCGACACAGACACCGATGGGTTCCCGCCAGATCATTTCTCTTGCCGGCGCAAAAGCGTTTCCCGAGCAGCGGATCTCTTCCTCCCAGGGAAAATGGTGTTTCGCGTAATATCCGAGATTGCGCAGCAGCCCCGCACCCATCATCCCCCAGAATTTGGACAGTTTGAGGACATGACCGGCATCCTGGGCCTCCGTCATGGCGAACTCCAGCGTCAGTTTGGAGACCTCATCTGCAAAATCGTAAACTTTGTCGGCACGTTCGGCCGGGCTGAGATTGCTCCAAATACCGCTGTCAAACGCTCTCCTGGCTGCCGCGATTGCCGCCTCTGCATCCGCCTTTCCAGCCCTGGCCACGGTGGCAAAAGCGAATCCCGTCCCCGGATCGATTGTTTCAAAAACATCACTGCCGGCGGAATCGACAAATTCTCCATTTATAAACAATTTGTGGTGGTCCATCTTCCTCTTTCTCTTTCTTCTGAAGTTTGTGATTGTTTTTTCACGGGGAGCGCCCCCTTACCACCGCCCGGAATTAAGCCCGGATCATCTTAATTCTCTCTGCATGCGGCTTCCGCTTTTTTTAAATCCGACGAATAACTTTTTGCGCTGATCCAGTACAGCAGGGCTCCGACAAACCCTCCTGTTGATGCAAAAAGCAGCCCTATCTTTATCCCGTGAGCGCCTCCTCCCAGGCCATCCGATATGGCCCCGACGATCAAAGGAGACCATGCCCCGCCTAAAACATAACAACAGAATGCGTTCATACCCCAGGAGGCGCTTCTTACGGACGGCGGCGCCACGTCCTGTGTAACCGCCGTAATTGCCGGAATAGGAACAACGACCAAAACACCCCATAGAATGCCAAAGACGAGCCCGATGCCCTTTAGATCAAAATACATCGTAATAATGAGCACGATGGAAGAGACGAGCAAGCCGAATACCGCCGTCAGCATCCTTCCTTTTTCATTTCGTTTCTGCCAAAAGTCCGCCAGGAATCCGCCGATGACAGCCCCTAAAATCGCCATAATGGAAATAAGACCAATGATCAAACCGGCTTGCGTTGAATCGATTTTTTGAGTGCGCATGATAAATGCGGGACCCCATGTCAGAAACGAAAAGAGTGTAATATTCTGCATGGCGAATCCCACGTAAATCCATCGCAGTGTTGGAATATTAAACAACGTACGAATTGTTGTGAAGAATGATACTTTCTGATCGGATTCGTTTTTGCATTCTTCCGCACTGTAATCTCTCATCAGAAAAGCAAGCAGGCTGAGAATAACGCCGGGAATCGCAAAAATGAAAAAAGCCGTTCTCCAACCGTATGTTTTGGCGATGTATCCGCCTAAAACCACGCCGATTGCGCCGCCGATGGGCATAGCCATATTGAAAAAGCCCATTGCTCTTGCACGCACCTTTGGCGAAAAGGCGGCGGCAATCAGGGGAATTCCACCGGAAGTGAATCCTGCTTCACCAACGCCAACCAGGGAACGAGGGATCATGAAGCCCCAAAAACTCCGGCCAAGACCGGTAATGAAAGTAAAACCGCTCCAAACCAGTCCCATGATGGCAATAGCTTTTTTCCTGCTCCAGCGGTCCGCAAGATATGCCGCAGGAAAAGCAAATATCGCCATACTCATGAAAAAAGTAGTCTGGATGATTCCGATTTGTGTATCTGTCAAACCGAGGTCAACGCGCATATATTCTACCGTGATGGACAGGACCTGACGATCCACGTAATTAATCATGTAAAGAAGGCTGCAAATGATCAGGACATACCATGATGAAAATCTATTTTTAGTAAAATTTTCCACTGATAAACAATCCTCCGATTTCACCGGCACTATAATCCGGACTGGTCATATCAGGCTGACTCCCTTCTCTGGAAGTCAGCCTGATGGCACTCCTTATGGAATGCACGCGTTTAAACCTCCGCGTCGCCCATCGCGGCCATCGCCTCCGATGCGGGACCAATAATGGCAGGATCAATCATCACATTGATCACGGTAGTCATGCCCGAGGCGAAGGCTTCTTCCAGCGCAGGTCGGATATCATCCGGCTTTTCGATAAGCATTCCTTTGCCTCCGAGTGCTTCCATCATTTTATGATACGGCACATAATCCAGTTCGACCGTATCAGGCACAAGATGACCGAATCTATTTCTCATACTGTTGGAAGTCATCCCCCAGAGATTGTTGTTGCCGATCACGACGACGATGGGTATTTTTTTGCGGATGGATGTTTCGAGTTCCATAAAATTAAATCCCATGGAGCCGTCACCGGAACAGAGTAAAACGCGACTTTGGGGGCGCACCAGTTTGGCCGCATTCGCGTATGGCAAGCCCACACCCAGACAACCAAAGAGGCCTGAGGCCATCTCATTCCATGTGCCGCGGCATGTTCTGGTCGTCAGCACCCACGAGGGCAGATCGCCGCCATCGGTCACAACGACGTCATCGGCTCTGTCCATGAAGTTGTCGATTTCCTTTGCCAGTCTTGCCGGATGAATTGGAATGCTTTTGCTTTCCGTGTTGAATTTTTGCAATTCTCTGCGTTCCTTATGCTCTTTGCGAAGTTCTTCTATCCATGGCTTAAATGTCTCCTTCAGAGTATCTCCGATACCGCTCTCATCGATCAACATGTTGCATTGATCGAGCAGCCCTTTGATATCGGCAAAAATTGCAAGATCGGAAGAACGATTCCTGCCAATCTCTTCCGGTTCAATATCGACCTGAATGATCCTGGCAGCCGGGTTGAATAATTCACCGTTTGAATGATAGAGGCACAGGCGTGTTCCTAAAACGATGACACAGTCCGACATGAGGGTTGCCCAGATAGCACAACCGGGGGTAATCACCACGGAAGAGCCGAAACACATCGGGTGTGTATCCGAAATGAGGCCCCGGGAGAATTTACTGGTGAATACAGGGATTCCCGTTTTTTCTACAAAAGAAATAAGTTCCGGTCCTGCATCGGCATAATAGGCTCCGCTTCCGGTCACGATCATCGGTTTCTTCGAACCACGGATGATCTCCACCATCTTCCTGACATCGTTATTATCGACAGGCCGTGACTGAACGGTCGTATCCAGACTCTTAACGGCTGTTGTATCGACATTCGCGGTGAGGACGTCGACAGGCAACTCCAAAAACACAGGTCCGGGCCGCCCGTTTCCGGCGTAACGAAAGGCCATGTCAATATATTCCGGAATCCGCTCCGCCTGTGTACACACCAGTGATTTTTTCACAATCGACTGGATGATCGGCTCCTGCTTCATATCCTGCAGACCGAGCCTGTCCGGCGCTTTTCTCCCCTGCGCTCCGGCAATCAGAATAAGAGGTGAATTCGACATGTTCGCATTTTGAATGCCTGACAGCGTATTCGTAAAACCGGGGGCATAGGTAACAACCACAATTCCCGGCTTTCTGGTCATTCTGCCGTATGTCTCAGCCATGAATGTTGCAGACTGTTCATGCCTGCAGGAAATGATCTTTATGGAAGATCCTTCACAGGCACGCTGGACCGGAGAGATACTTTCACCCGGCACGGTGAAAAGAAATTCAACCCCTCGCTTAACGAATGCGTCTGTAATCAGTTCCCATCCCTGCTTTTTCTTCTCACTCGTTTTCACATTTTCTTCGCTCATACAGTCTCCTTTGTTCTTATTCTTTTCATGAATTATTCTTTCAATAAATTTTCCCGCAGCAGCCATTGATAACTGTCTTCAATCATTTTCTTTAAAGATGTTCTCTTCAGGTCCAAATCCTTTACAGCCTTGCGGTCGTCGATTATTTGTTTTCCAACAATCCTTTTGTATTTCTCCATGGAGAGCATGGGTTCTTTTTTATCGATCAGTGATTTGAGTTTGAAGATGAAGGTCGCCGCTCGCAGCGCTGATTTGGAAAGGGCTTTGTCCAAAGGCTTCTTATTTAAAACCATGGCTATTGTGTCAAACGCCTCTTTGAAAGTCGCCTGTGTGCCGCCCAGAACGTATTGACTTTCCAATCCTTCCCTGATGCCTGCCTCGACGTGTGCACGCGCGATATCTTTCACATGGGCGAAGGTGCCAATGCCGGGAGGGTAGCCGGATACCTTACCGTTATATACGCTCTTAATGGTTTGAGCCCAATTGACCCGATCATAGGGACCAATCACGTTGCACGGGTTCAGGATCACCGTCTTAAACTTGCCGGATCTCTTATTAACCTCTTGCTCAGCCAGAAATTTCGTCTTGTGATAATTCACGCCCGATTGCATTGCCGTAGACACCGTCTCTTCAGATACGGAGCCATCGTGAAATCCAAAGGCTGAAATGGATGACGTGTAGATGAAACGTCCGGCTTTTTTCTCAACAGCCGCATCCAGCATATTGACCGTGCCTTCAACATTGATCCTGTATTGCCGGGCGTTGTTTTTTGACCAGGTGCTCGTATCGCCGGCCAGGTGGAAAACAACATCGACCTCGTCGTTTATCGCCTTCAACAGAGAATCTTTGTTCAGAATATTTCCTTCGATGGGGTGGACATTGGTAAATTCGGACAGACGACGGATGTCTTCTCCCGGCAGATAAAGGGCGATAATATCCCACTTTCCATTCTCTTTGTTGAGTTCCTCGATCAGATTCAAACCCACAAAACCGGCTGCTCCCGTAATGAAAGCTCTTTTCATAAATATTTCCTTTCAGACATCGCACATGTCCCGGCCGACGTTCACCCGTTCAGGAAAAGGCGGCCACAATTAAAATGTGATTGGAAATTACAGGAAAGCCGGAAGTAGTGCATTAACTCGGGTTAAGAAATTGCCGCTTTATTTCGCGCGGGTGGATATGGCCTCTGCCGGCAGCACTTGTGTAATGCCTGGATAGGATTTGTTAAGGGTACCATAGTTAGTCAATTGATTATTGAGAGAATACGCATACAAACGCGCGTTGGCATGATGATCAATGAAGTTAATTTCTTCTCCGCCGGATGATGCGGGCGTCCATTTCACTTTGGAAACACTTAAAATAAAGCGTGACTGCGTTAGTTGAAAACCCTGTTCCATGCGTTAATTAAATTGTCCTTTTTAACTTCTTTTTTGTCCGAGTTTAATTATTTTTCCCTTCCCGTCCATTGACTGCTTGCCTATCACCGGCTCTCCATAATATTGAAGATCGCCTTTACTGGTAAGTTTTGCATCAAGATGATTCATAATCCAGATGACGGCACTGCCTGAAGAGGTCAGCTTAACAGTTGCCGTCATTGTTTTGAGTTTTTCCCCATTAAATTTGCCTGAAGATGAAGAAATCACATTAATCCGATTTGTTTCTCCCGCAATATCCAAACTGCCTGAACTTTCAAGCTCAGTATCCAGTTCATTCAACTTGCAGCTTTCGATTATAACGTTTCCTGAAGATTGTACTTTGATTATTGCCGTATTTGACTCGAGTGTCTTTATCGTTATGTTCCCGGATGAGGATGCTTTGATAGTTAAATGATCCGTACTGATCTGTCTGGCTTCTATGTCACCGGCACTATCTGCTTGGATCTGTTTCACGTTCTTCATTCCAAGTATGAAAATCGGAATTGCATTTTTACTTGTAAATATTCCCTTGTATCCTATACGAAGAGTGTTTTTGCTGACTTTTGCCGTAATTCTACGGACCATCCCGGGTGGAGCTTCGATTGTCAGGTACTCTTTATCTCCCTGTACAATCTTGAGGCGGCCCACTGTTTCCAGAGATATGGAATCATATCCATGCACGCTTCTCCGGTCAGTTTCCCGTGTTTCATTTTTGCATGAAGTAATATTGAAAGTACATGACAGCCCGATCATGGAATAAACAGCACCTTAATTAACGACACAATACGCTTCATCATGGCCAATTTTACAGAAAGGGATGACCTTTCTCATCCGATCATCCCTTTCCGTATCACTTTAAACAACTTTCAACATGGTAACGAGATAGTACACAAGTGCACTGGCAGCACCATAGGCACTTGCCCATGCTGTTTCCAGAGCTGTCACACCGGCCTGTGTGAGTTCCGCATTCCCGTACGCAACTGGTGTGTTCCATACGATACTGGTTGTATTTGCATCCAGAGTCAACAGGTTCGTTGCACCACTTGTCCCGCCATTTCTTGCTGTCCATGGAGACCAGATTGCAAGGCCGGATCCAGCTTTATTAGGATTCCCGGTGTGTACGAAGGTTCCCAAATAGTCCATCATGGCATTCATTAACAATACTCTGCCCGGGCGATTTGCATCGGTGAATGAATAGCCGAATAAATCGACATCATAATAGCCGAACCAGAATGGAACATCCGTGCCATGACTCGCCCCTATAATATATTTGAAATTTGCAAGAGCAGGGTCTGTTCCTCCATTCCATTGGAAGAGGTAGACATAGATGGTGCTGGATGAGTTGTCAGTCATCAATGCATCTGCTACGGCATCCGTATAGGTCGCCTTCCACATCGCAGAAGAAAGCAGGCTGCCGGTTCCATAGATATCCAGGTCAGTCGGTAAAGGGAGCACCTGAGCCAACGTCAGTGTAGCAGGGGTGTTAAGTACGGCAGATTCCAGATGCGACCAGTCATATGCTGAAGAAGGAATGCAAAACCCTGCAACGCAAGAAGCCGCCTTTACTCTTGCACCAAAGGCTTTAACAGGCATGATGGATTTCATTTCGTACTCGGCATTTCCGATGATCAGGGGCACGTGATGATAACTTCCGGTCTTGATTGTGTTGACCCAGTCTGTGGCGGGAAGGACATTTCCGTCCATATAGGGACTGTGAGAAGGCATGGTACCTACGCCGGTCAAGCGTAAGTTCGCTTCAATACAGGCCTCAAGGATCTTCAGAGCAGGCTTGCCCCTCAGATAAGACGCAACAGCCTCTGCGCTCATGCCAAGCCGATAGGTGTCGGCTGCTGCCATATCCGCCGCTGTTCCATCGTTTTGCAGGAGCCAGTCGATCATAAGATTAGTCAGTGTAACGGGTTTGGGACTGGCAGTGTCATTTTGAATTAACGACATGGCGGGACTCAGGGCGACGGCTTTACTGAAGAGACCATCCGTCAGGGGCGACATGATCATGTTGATAACTGCATTGGCACCTGCGGACTGGCCTCCAATAGTTACTTTTGTCGGATCCCCACCGAACGAGGAGATGTTGTTCTTCACCCACGTCAAGGCCTTTATCTGGTCCAACGTGCCATAATTTCCCGATGCGTCCAGGGCATTTTCAGCCGTATTCTTCAACGCGTAGTTAGAGAACCAGCCGAGTGCATTTAAACGGTATTGAATGACGACAACAATCATCTTCTCCCGTACGGCCAGCGTCGTGCCATCATAAACCTGAGCGTCGCCTTTGTTGTTCGAACCCCCGTGAATGAACACATAGACAGGGAGAGAAGTTTTAGTATTCTGTGGCTTGTAGACGTCGAGATAGAGGCAATCCTCACTGCCGGTGTAGTTCGAAGATATTGCATCACCGCTGCCAGAATTTGATGCTGTTGCTAATGAATTCCACTGTCGCGTATATATCTCTTGAGTACAGGCGCTGGCAGGTTTGGTCGCATCACGCACTCCGATCCAAGGCGTTGGGTCCTGCGGAGCTCTCCAGCGTAAATCGCCCACCGGTGGTGATGCATAAGGAATGCCTTTATAAATCGAAGCCCCTGAATCAGAATATCCCCGCAAGCTTCCTAACCTGGTAACAACAATATTCGCACTCGGGTTATCTGTTCCACTGGAACTACAACCGATGATGGAAGATAATCCGCAGATCAGACCGATTAATAAAATTGCACGCCGCGACCAGAGAAATGAAACATGAAAGTTGAATGGCATACTCTATTCTCCTTGATTTTTTATCAGTGCTGAATAAGGCGTTTACGTGACCATGACGGAAAAGGTCTCTCCACTGAAAATATTTCAGTGATGTTCATTCTACCGTTTCGATTCAATTTCTTTGTATCGTTATTTGATTGATAGAGTGTACATGTATAATTTGAAAGACTCCTTGATCTCGGTCATATCTGAAATGATGACAGATATTCTTGTTTCTCCTTTTTTCGCCCAAACACAACTCGAATCCAGGCTCGCTATTGAAACATTCCACTTAATTCCTGCTTCAAAGGCTGGTGTGCCGTCAGCTAATTTTATTTCCTTTGTGTAGGTGATGACAAAATCTGTTCCAGAATATCTATCTTTTAGAATTTTAATCATTGATTTGGCTAAACTCTCAGCCGTTGAGTTATCGGTATAATAGTCAGCCTTGCTTACTATAATCTGCGGCAATTTGAGAAGGCCGCACCCCAGAGATACGTAATCAATATCTTCTTTTGTAGCTTCGTCCCACGGTGGAACTACAATTGAGAAAACAGGCTTTGCATTTACAAATTCTTTGCCATCCAGCTTTTCCGTCGCTACTACTGTTGTCCTGGAAATCAATAAGATTCCAATCCCAATAACAAACATCGTGACAAATAAAGATTTTGACGCACTTTTCATTTTTTTCTCCTCTCTTTCAGTTTTTCAGTCTCGATCGATTTTGTCGGCAGCATACACAGAAGTTGTCTGTTGCTTGCTGCCTGCTCTCGTCATGCACTCCTCATTTTTTTCCATTAATGCGCAAAGTCTTTCATATGTTTTCCTCAATAAAATGCGTTACCGTCAGTTAAATGTTTTTGTGGATTAGAATAAAATACGGAAGTGTGCATTAACCGCAGTTAAGAAATTAGAAGTGCACATTAACCGCGGTTAAGAAATTACGTGTTTATTTTGAGAGACACTTGTGGATTGTGCATGGCGCTACGGTCAGGTGGTTTGATTCCACCTTTGACGTACCGATACTGGAATTGTATTTCGGGGTAAGCCGGAACTACAATGAGAATGATCTTCATAAAGACTTGGATATGATGTTACCATGGAAGTACAGGAAACATCAGAGTGTCTTCAAACGCTGTTCCGGGATAAATATTAACTTGAGTTAAGGAATTAGCAATTTTTTCTCGTGGAGACGCTTGCGGATTCTGCTGAGCGCAACCGGGGTAATGCCCAGATAGGATGCTATGTGATATTGCGACACTCGATTTTCAACATCAGGATATCTCTTCCGGAAATTCAGGTAACGGGTCGTAACGTCGATCGACAGTAAATCTCTCTCCCGTTTTTCCTTCTCGATAAAAAGATCTTCCAGATATTTTTTGACGACATCGTTCCAGTAGCTATGATCGCTCAAATGTTTTTTTAATTCACTTAACGGCATGCAGATCAGGAAACTTGGTTCAAGAGCCTGCATACCGTACCATGACGGTTCATTCTCCTGAACGGATCGATAGGCGGATAAGAAACGATTTTCCCCTCGAAAAACGATAATCCTTTCATTGCCGTCTTCCGTATTGTAATAAACACGAAAAATTCCCGATACAACAAAGCCCAGTTTATCCGGAATATCTCCGATTTGCACAAAATGATCTCCTTTTTGAAACTTGCGGGGTTCCACTGGGAGATGCTCCCAGTGTTTCCATTCCGATTCGGGTATGGGACCGTACTTATGCAATGCCTGACGGATGAGATACTGGTAAGGAGCTACATCCATAAAATCCGGACCTTCCTGATTCAGTGAATTTTGATCAGCAATACTTACAAAATATTATACTGATTCTGAAACAGATTTGAAAGCCATTTTCGAAATCAAATATTTTCCGAAAGAGGAGAGCCGGTTAAAAGATTAATCCGGCAATGAAAAACCCGCTGTTCCTCACAAAATCAGTTACAATTAAAGGTACAGTCTCCTGTTTTGACAATAAAAAAGGGTCGGGCAGTTTATGCCCAACCCTTATATTAATTGGTACCTGGGGTCGGAATCGAACCGACACGTCGCCAGGCAACGAGGGATTTTAAGTCCCTTGCGTCTACCAGTTCCGCCACCCAGGCACCTTATCCTGAATACTGAAAAGCAGTGCGCTTATAGTATTTTTGATGAGGTGTGTCAAGGATTTGCTGGCCCGAAACCGGACTGTCCCGAAATAAAAGTTCCTTTTTGTTTCTTGATGGTTATCGCTGTTTTATGGTAAAGGTCAGGCGCTTTTAGAAAGGATAATTCCATGCAAAATATTGATCTGATCGTTGCCGGCCGCAAAATTCTGCTCATGGACGCCGGCAACACCTGTCTGGAAAACGCCGCCATTGTCGTCAAGGATTCTTCCATCGTTGAAATCGGGAAAAAAGAAGAGATTTTCCGGAAATATTCCGCAGCCAGAACCATTGACGCCGGGAACTCTCTTGTCATGCCCGGCTTTGTCAATACCCATACACACGCGGCGATGACCTGTTTTCGCGGAATCGCCGATGATCTGGAGCTGATGGAGTGGCTGAACAATTATATTTTCCCCGCCGAAGCACAAAATGTGAGCCCGCACCTGGCCTACTGGGGTTCCATGCTGGCCTGCGCGGAAATGATCAAATCCGGTACAACCACCTTTTGCGACATGTATATTTTTGAAGAGGAAACGGCCCGCGCGGCAAAAGAGGCCGGCATGCGCTGCCTGGTGGGCGAGGTGCTGTTTGATTTTCCCTCCCCCAGCTGCAAGACGCCGGAAGAAGGGCTGGCCTATACGCGCAGGCTTGCCGAAAAATGGAAAAACGATCCTCTGGTAAATATCATTGTCGAACCCCATGCTCTTTATACCTGCTCACCCGAGCTGCTCAAAAACGCCAAAAAAGTCGCAGACGAATACGATTTGATGATCGGGGTCCACCTTCTGGAGAACATCCAGGAAGTCAACCAGCTTAAGGAAAAATTCGGCAGGGACCCGGTTGTTTTTCTGGATGATATCGGCTATCTCAATGAACGGCTGCTTGCTTTTCACTGCGTCTATTTCTCCACGTATGACATCAGCCTTTTTGCCAGCCACGGCTGCAGGATATCGCACAATCCCGCCAGCAATATGAAACTCGCCAACGGGATTCCTCCCGTGACGGAAATGCTCAAAGCGGGAATTACCGTCGGCCTGGGCACTGACGGATGCGCCAGCAACAACACGCTGGACATGATCAAGGAAATGTCCACGGCGGCCAAGCTCCACAAGGTGGCGATGCTGGACCCCACGGTAATGGATGCCCGAAGCACTGTACGCATGGCCACCATCAACGGCGCAAAAGCGCTCGGGATGGATCGCATCACCGGGTCCCTGGAGGTTGGGAAAAAAGCGGATATCATCGTGATCGGGCTCGACAGGCCTCATCTGACGCCGATCTATCATGAATATTCCCATCTGGTGTACGCGGCGGGCGGCGCGGATGTGGACACGGTGATCATTAACGGAAAAGTGGTCATGGAAAACCGTCAACTGCTGACGATAGATGAAAATAAAGTCATGAATGAAGTGCGGGCCATCGCGGCCACGGTCAGAAAGAATCTAAACCTTTAAAAGGGAGGCAAAGATATGTTCACACATAAGCAGAAACATTTATGCGCGGCTGCGCTGGCGGTCTTTTTCGTTTGTTTATCGCTCATACCCCGCCCGGCCATCTCCGCGGTAAAAGAGGTTACGCTGTTTCCGGACTCTGCCAAAGTGGAAGAGACGCTGAAAATCCATGCGCAGTCCGCAAGCAAAAACCAGGTGACCATTGTGCTGCCTCCCCAGGCCGACCCGGAATCGCTGATTGTTTCCCCTCCTAATTCAAGCCGGATCAGAATTGATGACATCCAGATCAAACCCGTAACTCGTGTGGATGAAGAGCGGATTGCCCAGCTGCGCGCACAGTTGAAAAAAGCCCAGAATGAAAAAAAGGAAATGCAGGCAAAACTCAAAGCCCTGGACGTCCAGCTTCTGTTCTGGCAGGCGCAGACCAAAGCAAAAACGAAAACCGTGGCCGATGCCGATAACCTGGCGGCGGCTATCGGCCGCAACAGCCGTAAAATCTATTCCGATAAAAATACGATCGAGGCGGATCTGGAAAAAGCTGAAAAGCAGGTGAAAGAACTTCAGGATAATCTCAATCAGGCTGCCGGCAAAACGGAAAAAGCCTGGGAAGCCACGGTGGTGCTGTCCGGAAACGGTCAGAATGATGTTGTCCTTGCGTACAGCTACACCATGAGCGGCTGTGGCTGGCAGCCTCTCTATCGTCTGGAAGCCCTGCCCGCGACAGGCGGCATAATTTTTTCCTGGGATGCGGAAGTCTGGCAATCCGCGGGCGAAGACTGGAAACAGGTTCAGGTCCATCTGGCCACCCTGCAACCGATTCGCACGATTTCTCCCCAGGAACTGCCACAGTGGATTATCAAACCCCGAAAGCCGATCGTTTATAAATCGGCGCGCAAATCCAGGACCGCCATGGAAGAATTGAAGAAAGCGGCGGATGAAGAAGATACCTTTGCTGAAGCCGCCGCAGCCCCCGCTCCCAGAGAAACAACCCATACCACTTACTCTTCCTGGTCGCTGGGAAAGAAAACCATACCCGCCGGCAGCCGCCAGCGGTTAAAAATCAGCGAAGAAACATGGCCGGCCCAGTTTCTTTTTCTGGCCCGTCCCAGCATGTCTTCGCAGGCTTTCCTCCAGGCAAGCATAAAACTTTCCAGACCGGTGGAAATCCCTTCCGGCCTGGCGTCTTTCATGATTGATGGCGCAATGATCGGCAAGCGTCAGTTTGCGCTGGCCGGCTCCGAAGCGGACATTTATTTTGGAAACAGCCCCTTCATTACCGTCAACACATTAACCGTCGCCGACAAATCCGGTGCCAGGAGAATTTTCCAGAACAAGCAGACACGCCAGTGGCAGTGGCGCATTGAAGCTAAAAATACGGGCCAGACACCCGTCCGGCTGCGCATTGAAGAACCCGTCCCCCAGGCCCGAGACGAGAGGATTGAACTGGTCTTCAAACATCAACCGGAACCCGTGGAAAAGGACTCGAACAAATTTGTCTGGATAATGGATCTGCCGGCCATGCAGAAAAAAATCATTGAAACCGCCGTCGAGCTGACGGCGCCCCAGGATATGGTGATTGATTTCGGATGGCGGAATTAGCGGTTGTTTCAGGAAATTCCTTTTATGTCCTCCGCCGGCGGGGGACATGAATCAGTAAAGGGGCGCCGGCCAGACGGCATCAGTCGCCCCTGATGATTTGATCAATCATGTTCTTCATCCGCTCAATAATTTTTTCGTAATATTTATTATTGCGCTGGATGTAGTAGTAGGTTTCCAGCCGCGGTGATATTTTAGCGGATTTCATGAAAAACGCCTTCATTTTATCGGTGGACTGGAAATCGCGCACAAAGATTTCTTCCCAGTTGTTCTTATAAATGATGCTGATGTTCGAAACCCCCATGCCGTCGGTCATTTCCTCGAAACTGATGATGATCAGAACCTTGCTGATGATCTCCTCTTCCAGGAATCTGCTGAAATGCACCTGGGCGATATTATACGTACCGAACACATCCCGCATCATCCTTCCCAGGTTGATAATTTCCTGGATGGAAACCGGTGTCGGGTTGGGCTGCATTCTAACCTGCAACGGATCAAAAATACCGTTCCAGACGATATAAGCCAGGCAGAAGACAACCTCCGCGTTGGCAATGACCGGCGTCGCGGGATCGTGGAAGTCAAATACCTTCCATATACTGTCTTTATAGATAAAGGTGAGAGCGGGAAGTTTTATATTTTCCGATGAAATATGCAGGATGGGGACCTTGAAATTTTTCACGGCCATAGAAGAAGAAAGCTTGCGCCCGATAATCGTCAGGTCTTCGGGCGTGATATACCCCCGCATCCCCTTCTGCATGGAACGAATCTCCCGGTAGATATCCTGGACGTACTCAAACATCAACTCGCCGAATTCAACCTGCTTCTCCAGAGTCCAGGAATAAAATTCATTGAGCTCAAAAAGGTCCTGACGGTCAATTTTAAATTTTTTATTGATCAGACCGGCCATTTCGTCTTTCTGGGTCTGCTTGCTGGACATCAATTTAAAATCATAACGGAGATAAAAGCATTTTTTAATGAACTCAAAATGATCGTAACGTTCCCGGGTGGAATAATAATCCAGAACCTGTTCCATCGTAAACATGCTGGGATCGGGGGGCGCGATCTGTGTTTCCGGCTGCAAAACCAGGGCGCGGAACTTGTTGCACAGCAGGTCTTCCTCCGGAGATTCCAGAAACATTTTCAAAAGAAGCATTTTAATGATGGATTTCAGGGGGTGGGTCAACGATTTGTTGAGCTGCCAGAGGGCGGCGCCGTAATATTCCGACTGGTGCACCTGTTCCAGATTCCCCAGGTCAAGCAGATCAAAGTCACCGAAGCCGCTTTTCTGATTATTCTCCAGCAACTGGTCATAATCTACAGGCGCATCCAGATCAAAAGCCACCCACCAGAGCGGGATTTTCCCGCAAATCAGTATCGACGTGCGATAAAATTCTTCCTTTAAAACATTCTTCTGCGTGGACCCGCTCGATTCAAAATCAATATTTCCGAAATTACAGTTTTGGATATCTTCCACATCTGTCAGGAAAAAGTAGACGGGAATTTTGACCCGCTCATCCAGCCAGCCCTTGATCAGGTTGAGTTTCTGATTTAAAAATTGAAGCCTCTTGTCGTCCAATACCTTCCGATCAATGCAAATCCAGATATCACAATCGGAGTGAATCGTCTGGCTGATCGTGCCGACGGAACCGATGGTATAAATGCCCTGTATCTCGGAAGTGCCGGGAATGTGGCGAACGGTAAAGCGTTCATCCTGGACGTCAAACATTTTTTTGAACTGGCTTTCCCGGAAGAGAATATCCCGGTTATTATCAATATCGAATACCCGGAAGGTGTCTTTCATTTTCCAGAGATAACCCGGAACGGAAGGATGGTTGACACTGAGCAGCCAGGGCAGGATATACAGAATGATGTTGCTGTCCTTGGGGGAAAACTCTACAAACTGCGCTTTCCGCCATTCGTTATAGCGCAGATAGTTCCTTTTGTTTTTCTGCAAGGTAACCGACAGCACTTTATATAACCTTTGGAAGCATTTTAATCAGTTTATATAAGAATGGAATTTTAGTCAATTAATCATTGCGGCGCTGGCCCGTTTCAGCAATTGACAGCTAGAGCCGGGGTATGAAAGAATAGACGTCAAATTCCATAGGAGATGGCCATTGTTTCGCAATCCTCAATACAGCCGATTGAAACGGCAGATTGAAAGTCAGTCGCAGGAAATCATGATAGCGGACCGCGACCGGCTCCTGCAAACGCTCATATCGCTGGACAACCGTCATCCGCAGAAATCCGAACAGGTGCAGCGGATCCTGTCCGGTCTGCAAAACAAGATGGACGTCTCCCGGCGTCGTGTGCAGAGGCGCGATGAAAGTGTTCCCTCTCTGAACTTTCCCGCCCAGTTGCCCATTTCAGCCAGACAGCAGCCGATCCTTGACGCCATCAGGAAGCATCAGACGGTCGTTATCACCGGCGAAACCGGATCAGGGAAAACCACGCAGATTCCCAAAATGTGCCTTGCCGCCGGATTGGGCCGGCGGGGGGTGATCGGACTGACCCAGCCGCGGCGCATCGCGGCCGTCAGCATCGCCTCGCGCATCGCCGAAGAACTGGGACAGCAGGGCGGACAGGCCGTATCGTACAAAATCCGTTTTGAAGAAAAAACGTCGGCCGAACCGCTGATCAAAGTCATGACCGACGGCATCCTGCTGATGGAAACGGTTCAGGACAGGGATTTGCTGGCCTATGACACCATCATTGTCGATGAAGCGCATGAGCGCAGCCTGAATATCGATTTCCTTCTCGGTTACCTGCGCACGCTGATGGCCAGAAGAAAAGATCTGAAACTGATTATCACCTCCGCTACGATCGATACGGCAAAGTTTGCGGAAGCTTTTGACAATGCTCCGGTCATCGAGGTTTCCGGACGCATGTATCCGGTCGAGGTCCGCTACCGTCCTCTCGATCCCATCCGCGAGGAAAAGGGCGAAACAACGTATGTGGACGAAGCGATTGCCTGCGTGGAGAATTTGCAGCGGGACCGTCGATTTGAAGATATTCTGATCTTCTTACCCACTGAACAGGACATCCGGGAAGCCTGCGAACGCTTGGCCAAACGCTGTTCCGGCCTGGTGCTGCCCCTGTTCGCCCGCCTGTCCGCCGGCATGCAGAAGCTTGTTTTCGCGCCCGCCGGCGAGCAGAAAATCATTGTGGCCACCAATATCGCGGAAACGTCCCTGACCATCCCCGGCATCAAGTATGTCATCGACTCGGGGCTGGCGCGGATTCTGGAATACAATCCCCGCAGCCAGACCACCGGATTACCGGTCAAACCCGTCTCCAGAAGCAGCGCGGAACAGAGGAAAGGCCGCTGCGGACGCGTTGCCGAAGGGATCTGCATCCGGCTGTATTCCAGGGAGGATTTTGCCGACAGGCCTCTTTACACAACACCCGAAATCCTGCGTTCCAATCTGTCCGGTGTAATTTTGCGGATGCTGACCTTAAACCTGGGTTCAGTCTACTCGTTTCCTTTCATTGACCGACCCCAGCCGAAAAATATCCGCGACGGCATAGACATTCTGCGTGATCTGGGCGCTCTCACCCGTGAAGAAAACGAAGCGGAAGCAGATCAGTTCAAGCTCACCGAGACCGGCCGGACGATGTCGAAATTTCCCCTAGATCCCCGGGTATCGCGCATGATCATCGAAGCCCGGAAAGAAGGATGCGTAAACGAAATCGCCGTCATCGCCGCAGCCTTGAGCATCCAGGACCCGCGGGAACGCCCCTACGATAAAATCGATCAGGCCGCCGCAGCTCACGCCCGGTTTCAGCATCCGGAATCGGATTTTCTTACGTTTCTGCAAATCTGGAACCGGTATTCCGATCCGATTGAAAAAAAGCAGTCCCAGGGACAGTTGCGAAAGTTCTGCCGCGAGCATTTTCTTTCTTACCGGCGCATGACGGAGTGGCGGGACGTGTATCATCAGATTCTGGACATCGCCAGCGGCGAAAAACATCCGCAGAAGAACCGCAAACCGACGGTGATTGAAATCGACCAGTCGATTTCCGATAAGATCCACCGCTCCATTCTGAGCGGCTATCTGTCCAACATTGCCAGGAAATCGGAAAAGAACTTTTACGCGGCGGCAAAAAGCCGCGAAGTGATGCTGTATCCGGGTTCCGGTCTTTTCAACCGGGGCGGCCCCTGGATTGTCGCCTCTGAAATCAGCCTGACCTCGAGGGTTTTTGCGCGCAATGCAGCCAATATCCGGAGTGAATGGCTCGAGGAGCTGGGCCGGGACCATTGCCGTTACTCCCATTCTTCGGCTCACTGGGAGAAAAACCGCGGGCAGGTTGTCGCCGTGGAGAAAGTGATCCTGTTCGGATTGACCATCGTGGAGCAAAGGACGGTTGCCTATGAACGGGTCAACCCGGAGCATGCCCGTGATATCTTTATCCGCGAAGCCCTGGTCACGGGCGAAGTCGGCCAGCGGCTTCCCTTCCTTACCCACAATCTGTCCCTGTGGGAAAACGCGAAAACCATGGAGGACAAGCTTCGCAAACGCGGCATTGCGATCGATGAAGAAGCCGTTGCCGCGCTCTATGATCAAAGGCTGCCCCTGATTTCGGATATCCGTTCCCTGCAGAAACTGATCAGGGACAGGGGAAGCGACGACTTTCTGCGTTTCCGAGAGGAAGATTTCGTCGCCCATAACCCTGACGACGATGAGCTGAGGCAGTATCCCGATCAAATAAAAATCGGCAGCGCGGCCCTGCCCTGCAGTTATCAGTTTGAGCCGGGCAAAGCGTCGGACGGCGTAACCGTCACGGTTCCGCTGGGTCTGGTTTCCAGAGCCGCCGTGGAAAACGTGGAAAAGCATCTGCCGTCTCTGCTTCAGGAGAAAGCATTCCTTATGCTGAAGTCGCTTCCCAAAACCGTCCGGCATAAACTGCCGCCGCTCGTCTCCGTCGCTGAAGCGTTCAGCCGGTGGACGGAAATGAAGGAAAACCCTTTGCCGCTGGCCTTGAGTAAATTTCTGCTTGCAGAATATCATCTGACCATCCCGGTGGAATCCTGGACGCAGGACAAACTGCCGCAGCATTTGAATATCCGCTATCGAGTCATCGATGAGACGGGCGGCGAAGTAAAAGTGAGCAGGAACATTGTGGAGCTGGAGAAGGAACTCACGGGCCAAATCCAGCAGGTGTCCCTGGATTCCAGCCGTGCGCAATGGGAAAAAGACGGCATCACCGGATGGAACTTTGGTTCGCTGCCTGAACAAATCGAGCTCAGAGGAAAACACGGGTTGACGGGATATGCCTATCCCGCCCTGCAGGCTGCGGACGGCGATATCCATCTCAGGCTTTTTTCCAATCCGCAGGAAGCCGCTATAAGCCATAGCAAAGGAGTCGCCGCTCTTTATGAGCTTCATTTCACGGAGAAGCTCAAACAACTGAAAAAAAATGTCACGTTCAGCGGCGAGCTGAAAAACAGTGCGGCCAGAATCGGCAATCTCCGGCAACTGGAAGAATCCGTGATGAACCGTGTAAAAAAAGATTTATTCCGCCGGTCCTGGCGCAATCCCGACGAGTTTGACAATCATGTCCGGACGATCAGCTCAATCATTCTCTCCCGCGGGCAGGAGGCCATTGCCGCCATCACGCCGGTGATTAAAAGTTATATGGATACCGACGAGGCGCTGCAAAAGCAGATGCAAAAAAACCGGAGCAACCCGCCGGTTCTGCAATTTCTAAAAAACACGCTTGCCGAGGCGCATCGCCTTGTTCCGATAGATTTTCCTGAATTATATGCTTTTGACCGGCTGCGTCATCTGCCCCGTTACCTCAAAGCCCTGTCGATCCGGGCTGATCGCGGCATCCTGAACCCGGCAGGCACACAGGCAAAGTTACAGGATGCGGCCGTGTATGAGAAAATTCTGCAGGAAATGAACCGCAACCTGACGGCCATCGCATCACCGGAAAAACAAAACAAAGTGGATGAATTTCGCTGGATGATCGAAGAATATAAAGTTTCTCTTTTTGCTCAGGAGCTGAAAACGCCTTACCCCGTCTCAACCAAAAGGCTGCAACAACTGCTCAGGGAAATCGATCAGATTATTTATTGATCTTACGGGCGCATTCCCGGATGACTTCGGTAAATCCTTTCAGCGAGTTGACGATCGTCGCATCTTCCACACAGTAAGCAATGCGGAAATACCCCGGAGCACCAAAACCGCTTCCGGGAGCCACCAGAATATTCTTCTGCAGAAGCCTCCTGACATATTCCACGTCATCGGAAATCGGACTCTTTACAAACAGGTAAAAGGCTCCTTCGGGCCTGATAAACTTGTAGCCAGCCTTTGCCAGTCCGTTGCACAGCAAGTCTCTTTTCTTCTGATACACTTTTACGTCGACGGTGATGTGCTGAAGATTGGCCACGATCCTCTGCATCAGGGCCGGCGCATTGACAAATCCCATGATGCGGGTGCACAGAATGAGAGCGTTCACCAGATCATCCGCTTCATGGATCTTCGGATGGACGGCGATGTAACCGATTCGCTCTCCCGGCAGGGAAAGCGTCTTGGAATAGGAATAGGCGATGATGCTGTTTTCATAAGCTTTCAACAGGCTGGGCACTTTGATGCCGTCAAAGACAATCTCCGCATACGGCTCGTCCGCAATCAGATAAATCGGCCTGCGGCGGACTCTGTGTTTTTCCTTGAGCAGCCGGGCGAGATCCATGATGCTTTTTTTGCTGTATACACGACCGGTCGGATTATTCGGTGAATTGAGGATGATCGCCTTGGTTTTCCTGGTAATGGCTTTGCTGATGGCTTCAATATCCAGGGTAAAATCCGGTTTTGTAGACGCATATTTTATGACACCGTTGTAATTCTCGATATAAAACGGATATTCCACAAAGAAAGGTTTGAGGATGATCACTTCGTCGCCGGGATCCAGAAGGGACTTCAGGATGACATTGAGCGCACCGCCCGCTCCGCAGGACATGACGATATGATCGGCCGTCATTTTCAGACCGGTCGTTTTGCTTATTTTCCGGGCCACGGCCGCCCGGGTTTCCGGATAGCCGGCGTTGGGCGTGTAACCATGCTTGAGTTTGATTTCCTGATCGGCGACACGGATGAGTTCTTTTTTGAATTCCTCGGGATGATCCACGTTCGGATTCCCCAGGCTGAAGTCATAGACGTTGTTCTCTCCATGGATCTTTTTCAGACGGATTCCTTCTTCAAACATCTTCCGGATGACGGAGGAGTGGGAAATGGACGATTTGATTTTTTTGGAAATACTCATGATAAACATTCCTTGATGGTTGTCATAAGACCCGGTTGCTTTCCCGTTGCCTAAAAGTTTTTCTCCAGATAACGGGTAATTTCACTGAAATTACGAAACGGCCGGTAAGGCGTCGTTCCCTCTTCTTCGCATTTCTTCAGCAGAACCCCTTTGGCAAAAACAAGATCCGCCGATCTCGACGGACAGATATCGGAATGACCATCTCCGATGTAGATGATTTTTTCATACATCAGGCGATGGTCGTTGAGAATTTTGTTTTTACAGGTTCCGCAGCGGCCGCACAGGGCGTTGGCTTCGGGAAATTCAAACTTCAGGGAATCGTCTTCGCCAAAAGCAACGGTATTGGAAAAAAATTCTATTTCCCCCAGTCGATGCTTCTTCATCACGGCGCGGATGTAAAAATCCAGCCCGTCGGACACAATTTTCACATCCAGTTCCTTTTTCTTCGCCAGATGATAAAAACCGGCAAAGAAAGGATCGATTCTGGCATGCCTGGAAACGTAGGCATGCATGCTTTTCGACGTCCCGGCCATCAGGGGAGCAATCCGGCTGTATGCCGCTCTGGAACCGATGCTGCCTTTAATGTATTCTCTGTCGATGGCCTCCCAGCTTTTGTCGGTGAACCGGCTGAGGACTTTATTGCCCATGTCCACCGTACAGATCGTTCCGTCGAAATCACTGATGATCAGCGCCTTTTTCTGTTTAAAGAGCATGATTGAAAATTCTTTTCCCGATCCGGATCTCCTTTAATGCTTCCGGCGCTTCACAATGACGTAAATCCCCAGAGCAATCAACACAAACGGAAGAATGTACTGTGAATATTTATGCAGATCAAAACCATAAAATTCGATGATCAGGAAGAGGACACCCACCGTGGTGACAAACCATCCCTCAATGGCCCGAAACCGGTAAATCAGAGTGCTGATGCCGATGACGATCAGCAGAATCGGCCAGGTCTGACCGAAACCGTAGGTTGTCGTCTTGTGAACGAAAATCAACACACCCAGAGTAATTAAAATGAGTCCGCCCGTAATAACATTTCGCTTTTCACTCGGCATAAAATTCTCCTTAATAATTATTTAATATCGGCTGAAACGCAAAGCCCCAGCCTTGCTCCTATTGTTTTTCCGCCAGTTTTAAAAACGGCTTAAACAGATCAATCGGTATCGGGAATACGGTTGTTGAATTATTTTCCGCGGCAATCTGATTCAAGGTCTGCAAGTAGCGCAACTGAAGCGACATGGGCTGCGTTTCCATGAGGGCGGCGGCATCAATCAGCTTTTGAGCGGCCTGGAATTCGCCTTCCGCGTTGATGACTTTGGCGCGTCTTTCCCGTTCCGCCTCGGCCTGCTTGGCCATTGCGCGCTTCATTTCTTCCGGCAAATCGATGTGTTTGACTTCCACCAGGGATACTTTGATTCCCCAGGGATCCGTGCTGCGATCAAGAATTTCCTGGAGGTGCAGATTAATTTTTTCCCGCTCTGAAAGGATTTCGTCCAGTTCCACCTGTCCGCAGACACTGCGGAGCGTTGTCTGGGCAAGCTGCGAGGTGGCAAAAAGATAATTCTCCACGTTGATCACCGCGGCGTTGGCATCCATTACCCGGAAATAAACGACTGCATTGACCTTAATGGAAACATTGTCCTTGGTGATAACGTCCTGGGGAGGCACATCCATGGTGATGGTGCGCATATCAATTCGAACCATCTTATCGATGCCGGGAATGATGACGATCAGACCCGGTCCTTTTACTTCTCTAATACGCCCCAGACGGAAAATCACGGCCCGCTCATACTCATTCAGGACTTTAATGGCCGCAGCCAGAAACATAACAACCAGTATAACGACAACAATCATTGGTATTGGTAAAGAACCGTACATTACGTCACCTCCCGAATATGGATTAATTCTTGTGTTCCTCTTTTATTTCTTCCACGATCAGTTTTAAACCGGAGACTTTCTTTATTTTGACTCTGGCTCCTTTCGGAATAAACCGATCCGCTTCAGCCGTCCAGTACTCACCCCTGTAAAATACTTTTCCTTCCCTGTTGATGTCCGTGCTGGCTTCGGCTTTTTCTTCAATCATGGATTCAGCTCCGGAATAATGTTTTCTCATCTGAGCCTTGACGGCCAGCCAGATCACAACGATAAAGAATAAGGAAGCTACAGCAACGGCCGGAATCAAAACCTGCAGGGACAGTCTCAAAGCCGGTTCGGGTGTATCAAAAAGCATAAAGGAACCGAGCGCAAGTGAAATTACTCCGCCAACGGTCAACATACCATGACTCATGATTTTTATCTCCGCGATAAACAGGATGATGCTGAACAAAATCAGCAGAACCCCTGTATAATTTACCGGCAGCGTCGAAAGACCGAAAAACGCCAGCAGCAGGGAAATGCCGCCGATGACACCGGGCAGGATCGCCCCGGGCGTGGAAAACTCGAAATACAGCCCGGCCAATCCGATCAGTAAAAGCAGGTAAGCGACGTTGGGATTGGAAATCAGCGCCAGAATGCCCTGCCGCGTGCCCATTTTTTTCTGGCTGGTTGTGGCGTTGGCAGTCGAAATTTTTCTTTTTGTCCCGGCAACCGTTACTTCCCGCTGGTCAATAGCCGCCAGCAGTTTGTTAATGTCCTGTGCAACCACATCAATGACTTTCAGCTTCAGCGCCTCGTCCGCCGTGATGGATTCGCTTTTGCGAACCGCTTTTTCCGCCCATTCCTCGCTTCGCCCCCGGGCTTTGGCGATGCTCCGGACGTAAGCAGCCGCGTCATTCTCGATTTTTTGGGACATGGTCTTATCCATCTCCCCGCTGCCACCGATGCCGATGGCCACCGGATGGGCGGCGCCGATGTTTGTTCCGGGCGCCATTGCGGCTACATGCGCGGCCTGCGTGATGATCACGCCTGCTGAGGCGGCCCGCGCACCCGAAGGATAAACGAACACGATCACCGGCAGGGGTGCGTTTAGAATGCTTTTGGCAATGTCACGCATGGCTGTATCCAACCCACCGGGCGTGTCCAGTAAAATAATCATACCCTCCGCACCGGCGGACTTTGCTTCCTCCAGGCTGTCGGCCACGTACCTGGCCGTGGGGGATGTGATGACACCCTCGACTTCGATCACATGGAACAAGGGTTTTTTATCCTGCGCCTGGGCAAACCCCGCGATCACCAGGAAAAGCACAAGTAGCCCAAAGGATATTTTTCTGAACATGACAGCACCTCTTCCCGCTTTCATGATACGCCCTTAAGACCAATTTCTTTCATGATGAGCTGCACATCTTCCCAGACCTGCTTCTTCGCCGGCGGATTCCTCAAGAGGTAAGCCGGATGATAGGTCGGCATCAGCTTGATTCCTTCATACAGATGGAAACGCCCGCGCAGCACGGTAATCGGCGTCTCCGTCTTCAACAGCGTCTTCGCGGCGAAGGAGCCCAGAGCGCAGATGATCTCCGGCGATATGAACTTTAACTGCTGCTTTAAAAAAGGTTCACACAAACGGATTTCTTCAGGCAGTGGATTACGATTCCCGGGCGGCCGGCACTTGAGGATATTACAGATGTATACGTCCTTCCTTTCCAGTCCCATGGCCTTGATGATGTTGGTCAGGAGCTGTCCGGCGCGTCCGACGAACGGCAATCCCTGTTCATCTTCATCCGCGCCCGGCGCTTCTCCGACAAAAACGATTCGGGCGGAAAGATTGCCGTCTCCGAAAACCACGTTTTTCCTTGTCTTCGCGAGGGAGCATCTCGTGCATTGCGCGGCTTCTCCGCGCACTTCCTCGATGGATTTCAGAGGCTGCTTTGCCGCTTCTACAACTGCCGCCTTCCCTGCGAATGCGGGTTTTTTCCAATCCACATCCACGTACATTTTTTGCGCGTTGATAACCTGGTCTTTAACGGATTTCACCACGGAGAGCAATTCCCGCCGGATTTGATCGGACGATAAAAACGCTGAACCTTCCGTCATGATCTTTTTCCCGCGCCTTTCTTCGGACTTAATGTCTTGATGTAATCCAGGATGCGATGCGCGGCATCCGTCTTGGTCATTTTCTTGAGCGAAACCGTCTTCCCGTTCCGGTCGAGAATGGTAATGATATTCGTATCTGTCTGAAAACCGGCGCCTTCTTCCCGCAGACTGTTGGCAACGATCATATCCACATTCTTCTTGAGCAGTTTCTGTCTGGCGTTGGCGAGCAGGTCCTGCGTTTCCATGGCAAATCCTACCAGGATTCCCTTTTTTCTTTTTGCCCCGATCTCGGCAAGAATGTCCGGATTGCGCACAAGGTCGATCCCGGCAAGCCCTTTGTCCTTCTTGATTTTCTCCACGGCCCGCGTTTTCGGCCGGTAATCGGCCACTGCCGCCGCTTTGATAATGATCGTCGCCTGATGATAATGGTCCATGACGGCCTGATACATTTCCAGAGCGGTACGGACAAAAATCGTCTTTTGCACCGGCGGCGGGCTGATTTTTGTCGGACCGCTGATCAGTATAACCTCGGCCCCGCGCTGATGCGCCGCCGCGGCCAGAGCATAACCCATTTTCCCCGATGAAAGGTTGGTGATAAAACGGACAGGATCCAGCGGTTCCTCCGTGGGTCCGGCCGTTATCAGAACTTTTTCCCCCGCGAAATCTTTGGGCGCCAGAATAAACTCCACGGCGTTTAGAATTTCCGGGATCTCCGGCAGGCGTCCGGAACCCGACGTTTTGCAGGCCAGTTCTCCCACGCCGCTTTCCATCACCGTGTAACCGAACTGCCTGAGCTTCCGGATGTTATCCTGAACAATCGGATTGGTGAGCATCTTGTCGTTCATGGCCGGGCAGATCAAGGTTGGCTTGTTTTGCGCCATGATCGTCGTACTCAACAGGTCATCGGCGATCCCGGACGCGATTTTCCCGATGATGTTTCCCGTTGCCGGCGCGATGACAAACGCGTCAGCCCAGTCCGCAAGCGCAATATGCGCCATATCGTACTGATCCGTGGGAACAAACATGTCCGTGTAAACCGGACCCTGCGAAAGTGTTTGCAGCGTGAGAGGCGTAATAAATTCCGCGGCGCTTTTCGTCATGATCACCCGAACCTGCGCGCCGGCTTTGATCAGAGCGCGGGTCAACTCCGCCGCTTTGTAGGCGGCAATACCGCCTGTAATTCCCAACACAATCTTTTTATTTTCCAGCATGGGCGTTTAATCTCATTGGTATTTTATGAGAATATAACAGCGTTTCAAGGCAAGATCAAGGCATAAAGTCTTTTGTTTTTCGATATCAAAGGATATTTTCCTTGCAAACGAAAGTAAAAATCATTATGAAAACTCCGGCAAAATTCACATCATCATTAAGGAGCAAAAACATGAAAAAGTTAGGCATAATCCTGACGATCGTTGTCGTTGTTTTACTGGCCGGCGGGATCGGCTGGCTTTATTTCGCCAACTATCTTGACCGGGGAAACCCGGAGATCAAGCTTAACCAGAATATTGCCGCCATCGGCAAAAAAAGAGACATCGGGATCACTTTCTCCGATTCGGGCAGCGGTCTGTCCCAGCTGAAAGTGGAAATCGTTCAAGACAATAAAGTGCGTCTTCTCCTTCAGGAGAATATCCCCTCCCGGGGTGTCAGGCAAAAGGTCATCCAGACGACGGTGAATACGGATGAACTCAAGCTGAAAAACGGTCCCGCCATTCTCACGCTCACCGCCCGGGACTGTTCGCTTTTCAAAAATGAAACCGTCGTTGCCGAACAAATAAAAATTGACACCGTTGCACCTCAAATCTCGGTTTTGAATCCTATCAATTACCTCAACCAGGGCGGAACCGGTTTCATCGCGTACCGGACATCGAAACCCAGCGTCCTGACCGGGGTTTATGTGGACAACCGTTTTTCCCCCGGGCACACGATACTGATCAGTGGCCGGCCGACATCGCTTACATACTTCGCCATTCCCGTGGATGCATCCAACGCCAGAACGAAAATCATGATTTTCGCTCGCGACGAAGCCGGCAACGAAGCCAGAACTTCCATGCCTTTTACGATCAAACCCAAAAAATTCCGCACCGACAAGGTGGACTTGAGCGACGCTTTCCTTCAGAAAATCGTGCCGGATTTTCAGGCATCGACTCCTCAACTTCAGAACAAAACTCCGGTGGAAGTATTCAGTTATGTTAATACGACCATGCGTGAAGAAAACACAAAAACCATTCAGGGCGTATGCGGCAAGTCCATCAATAAGAGATTATGGGAAGGCGCTTTTCTCAGAATGCGCAACGCCAAGCCCATGGCGCTTTTCGGAGATCAGCGGACGTATCTGGTAGGCGGCAAGGATTACGGCAAATCCGTACACATGGGCGTCGATCTTGCTTCGAACGCACATGCGGCCGTGGAAGCCGCCAACAACGGGATCGTTGTCTTTGCCGGCCCCCTGGGTATTTACGGCAACGCCGTCATCATCGACCATGGCCTGGGACTTTTCAGTTTATACGGACATATGTCTTCCATCGAAGCTACCGTCGGCAAGAATGTTCAAAAAGGAAATAAAATAGGTGTTTCCGGTCTGACCGGTCTGGCCGGCGGCGATCATGTGCATTTCAGCATTCTCGTGGGTGGAGAGTTTGTGAATCCTCAGGAATGGTGGGATGAACACTGGATCAGGGATAACGTCATGAAAAAGATGGAGATATAATTCCATTTCCAATTCAAGCCCTGCCTTTATCGGCAGTGTTGTCGGCGTCCTCAGCGTATCATCCTATACGCCTCCGGCGCCTCCTTCCTGCCGCCCCGGTATCATCTTGTATGGGGAATGGGATGAATGATCGATGGATATTCGTTTCTAAATGTCCGGATATTTCACCTGACATCTCACGCCTGACTCCTGACGATTGATCAGCTTTTGTTGATGTCCCGGTCGGAGGTATGGACGATGTATTTCATTCTCTGAAAATGGGAGCTGAGCTGATTGGCCATGACGACAGACCGGTGTTTGCCACCCGTACAGCCAATAGCAATATTAAGACGGGCTTTTCCTTCCTTTTCATAAAGAGGAATAATGAAATCCATCATATCGATTGCCTTCGTCATAAATTTCTTGCATTCCGGGTTGTCCAGAACGAACTTTTCCACGGCGCCGTGGTGCCCGTCAAAATTTTTCAAATCTTCCACGTAATAGGGATTGGGTAAAAAACGCACATCAATTACCAGATCCGCATCCGACGGCAAACCATACCGGTATCCGAAAGACATAACGCTGATGATCATTTTTTTTTGCTGGGCGGACGGCATAAATTGTCTTTGAACAATATCCTTCAACTGGTGCACATTGGTCGTTGTGGTATCAACGATGGTTTTGGCCATCTGACGAAGGGGCGAAAGCTTCTCCACTTCCAGCTGGATTCCGTCCATAATGGATCCTTTTTCGGACAGCGGATGATTGCGCCGCGTTTCACTGAACCGGCGCAAAAGCGACTCTTCACTGGCCTCCAGAAAAAGGATTTCCAGTTTGTATCCCTTTTGTTTCAGCTGATCAAAAATGCGCTGGTACTTTTCGACAAAACGTTTTTCCCGTAGATCCATCACCATCGCCACTTTTTTGATCTCCGGCGAGGTCTGGAGGGTGATTGAAAGAAATCTCGGCAGCAGGATAACGGGCAGATTGTCCACGCAAAAGAAGCCGATATCCTCCAGCGCCCGAAGAGCCGTGCTCTTTCCGGAACCGGATAATCCCGTAATAATGACGACGTGGAGATTTATCAATTATCGAGCCTCTATGAATTTCTTGGTATATTTTATTAACAGATTTTTATCGAAATATCCAGTTTCAGGAATTGTTACTGTCAGAAAAGGCACGCGGATCTTCATCATTTCCGTTTCAGTCAACCGGGGAGGTTTTCCGCGACCATCCGCCCGGACGATTTCCAGAATCATGGTCAGTTCCGTCTTTTTCTTAATCTGCGCCATCTCCAGAATACTGTCAACAGCGGTAATTCCCGTCTCGGACGTATGAAAGTATTTTTTGATTTTTCTGTGTCCGGAAAGAAATAGTTTTCCGTTTTTTCCTCCGGAAATGATCACCAGATCATCGGCGACCCAGGCATCGCCTTGCGATAGGCACTTAAGCGCCGCGGTGGTTTTACCGACGCCGCTCTCGCCAATAATCAGAATTCCCCTTCCCTGAAGCTCGACGGCAACGCCGTGGATCGTAATTCTTTGTTCTATTTTCTCCCCGATAATCGCCTTGATCCTGCTCTCCAGGAGATGTGTCGAAAATGAGGAAATCGCCGCCGGCAGCCGGTGACGGTTAAGCAGATTTTTCACAATGGATGGAAAATGCACGCTTTGAGCGAAGATCAGCAGGACGGTGTTGCAGGAGACCAGCCGCGAAATGAAATTTTCCCGCAAAGCTTCCGGGGATACCGCCAGTTTTTCCGCCATTCCGAAAGAAAGAATCATGATCTTTTCATCGCGGCTTTTCGTGTTTGTTATCCTGCGCCGGATTTGAATGCGGAGTCCGATACGGACCTTTTCCCAGTCTCGCCGTGCCGTTGTTTCCAGAATTCCCAGCATGGGCAGCCGGTCCAGAAATACATCTTCCAGTGAACTCTTCTCTTCTGCCGACTCTTCTCTAGGTTGGACGAGACTCATCTTGCTCGATAATGATTTTAAACAAATCTGTTTTGGTTTTCGCTTCCATCAGTTTTTTACGAAAATTCTGCATTTTCATCATTTTGGAAATCTTGGCCAGGGCTTTCAAGTGTTTTCCGCTTGTATTCTCCGGCGCCAGAAGCAGAAAAAAGAGATGCACCGGTTTGCGGTCGATCGCGTCAAAATCGATTCCCTTCTGACTTCTTCCGAAAGCCACAACCAGCTCATCAAGGTCGGACACTTTGCCGTGAGGAATGGCAACCCCGTCGCCGATGCCCGTTGACCCCAGTTTCTCACGCTGCAGCAAGACATCCGTTGCTCTGTCCCCGTCTATTTTCCGGCCGCCGGAAATCAGAACCTGAATCAGTTCCGCCAGGGCGTCCTTTTTGGTCTCGGCCGACAGGTTTTCCTTAAGAAATTCAATTTTAAACATTTGCTCCAGTCGCATGTACTGCACCTGATTCTGAAACCCTGCATTCAGATTTTTCAATCAAGCCCCCATCACAAGGGATGAGGGCCTGAAATTTCTCTGACCGGTTGTCGTTTTAATGAATGCGATGTGTTCTAGCTGTTCGTTTCGATATGGGCGAAGTTCCCGTCATCCAGACGATAAACGAGACTGACTTTTTCCGAAGCTGTATCACGATAGATTAGAAACCGGGCTTTGTTCCCCTCCATTTCCAGTACCGCTTCTTCCAGCGACATGGGTTTCAAAACAACTTTACGGGTTTCGACTACTTTAGCCGCATATTCGTCTTCTTCCATTCCCTCCGCCGTTTTGCCGGACGAATGGCGAATGCTTTTGGGTTTATGCTCACGGTTCTTTTCTCTTTGCTTTTTGAGCTGTTTTTCAATTTTATCAATGCAACTGTCTACGGCAAGATGCATATCCTTGGCTTCTTCCTTGGCGGTTGCATTCCATCCATTGGCGCTCAGGTTTATTTCCACAACATTACGAAACTTTTCCGTTGAAAGGATAATATGGGCTTCGGCAGGCACATCCAGATATTTATTCAGTCTAACGATTCTTTCTTCAACATAGGTTTTTTGCCAGTTTTCACCTTCATTCGTTCTGAAAGTTACCGAAATGTTCATCATTTTTCCTCCCTGATTAAATTTGGCAGTCAAAATCCTTAAAAAAACAACTCCGCCACCGGCAACAAAGGTTTAGTGGTATAGAGGCTCCTAAACCAAAATTCAACCGGAATTTAGGACTAATATAATCATTTAATCGCCATTTTAAAGGCAGGACTTTAAAAATACTTTTTCCTCTTGGATGAAGGTAATATCCCAATCATTTCACGATATTTTGCAACGGTTCGCCTCGCAATATCAATGCCTTTTTCCTTGAGCAGGTCAACAATTTCACAATCACTGTAAGGTTTTTTGGGATCTTCCTTGCTGATCAGATGCCGGATTTCTTCTTTAACGCTTTTCGATGCGATATTTTCCCCGGAAGTTCTCTGGATGGAACTGCCGAAGAAATATTTCATCTCAAAGATGCCCCGATGGCAATGCAGATATTTATTGGTCACCACACGGCTGATGGTGGATTCATGCATTTCCACGTCATCGGCTATATTTCTCAAAACCAGAGGTTTTAAATAATCGATGCCTTTATCAAAAAATTCTCTCTGGTGCTTAACAATGCTCTCCGCCACTTTATAGATCGTTTTCTGTCTTTGCTGGATGCTTTTAATCAGCCAGGTGGCTGACTGCACCTTGTCCCGTATATATCTTTTACCGTTTTCCTCTTCCGCAGAATCCCGTCCGCCCAGACCGGCCATGATTTCACGATAGAAATTACTGATCTTCAGGCGCGGCAGTCCGTCGTCATTGAGGATAATTTTATATTCATCACCTGATTTGACTACGTAAACATCGGGAACGATGGATTGTACTTTTTCTTCCGAATACATTGCCCCAGGCTTGGGATCCATCTTGCTGATCAATAAAACGGCAATCTCCACTTCTTTGAGGGGAACTTTCAGTTTCCGGGCGATATGAACATAATTTTTAAGTTCCAGATCCTTGAGGTGGTCTTTAATGATAACTTCGAGCAGAGGATTTTCTTTGGTGAACATCCTGGCCTGAATGAGCAGGCATTCCTGAAGATTTCGCGCCGCTACACCGGGCGGATCAAACTCCTGAACTTTCTTCAGGACGCTCTCCACAAACTCTTCACTGACGTTTTCGAGCTGGGCAACTTCCGCCACAGTCGCACACAGGTACCCGTTGGGGTCAAGGTTTCCAACAATCTGTCCGCCGACACGAACTTCCTCTTCCGTGAAAGGTGAAAGTTTCATCTGCCACATCAGGTGTTCGACGAGCGACGGGCTTTCCGTCAGCACATTGTCCAGCGTTGGAGCATCCGCATCCGGCCGGTCATAGGAAACACCAACCGGCCCGTAATCTTCCAGATAGTTATTCCAGTCAAACTCTTCGCGGCCGTCGCCTTCACCCGTCAATTCCGCGGTTCGTTCAACAATTTTATTTTCTTCTTTTTCAATGGACTGTACATCATCTTCAACCTGGGCGCGCACTTCCTCGGCGCTGGCTTCATCCATTGCCACTTCTTCCAGAAGCGGATTTTCCTCCATTTCCTGGTTAATCGTGTCCACCAGCTCCTGGCGTGACAGGATCAGGAGTTTGATCGCCTGCTGCAGTTGAGGCGTCATGATCAACTGCTGCGATAGCTTTAAATTCTGTTTTAATTCAAATGCCATAACCCGTCGTCACATGTTCATCCGGTTTTACAGGGAGAAATCTTCTCCGAAATAGAATTTTTTTGCCAGTTCGCTTTGCGCGATAACTTCCGGCACCCCGTGAACAAGAATTGCTCCCTCATTTACAATATAACCCCGGTCGCAACAGGAAAGAGTTTCCCGAACATTATGATCGGAAATAATGACCCCGATCCCTTTATTTTTCAGTTTCTCAATGATCTTCTGGATGTCGGCCACCGCCAGCGGATCAATACCCGCAAACGGTTCATCCAGCAGGATATATTTCGGCGAGGTTACGAGCGCCCGGGTGATCTCCACCCGGCGTCTTTCGCCACCTGAAAGAGAATATGCGTGATTCTTCGCCAGTGCGGTGAGATCCAGTTCACCGAGCAGTTCGTTGAGTCTCTCTCTTCTCTCCGCTTCATTTATATCAAGTGTTTCAAGAATAGCCAATATATTTTCTTCAACCGTTAGTTTCCGGAAGATGGATGGTTCCTGAGGCAGATAATTCAAGCCTTTACGCGCCCTCTTGTACATCGGATACCTGCTGATATCTTCTCCATCCAGAAATATTTCCCCGCCATCCGGTTTAATCAGTCCCACAATCATATAAAAAGTCGTTGTCTTTCCCGCGCCGTTGGGCCCCAGTAAACCGACCACTTCACCGGGTGATATTTCCAGGTCAATCCGGTTGACCACTTTTCTCTTATTGTAAATTTTAACCAGTCCCTTAGCCAGCAATTGACTCATTGATTTTCGTCCGGTCCCTTTATTTTTTTTCCTGCGGATGGATGATTGCCGTAACCCTTCCCGTGCTGCCTGTCTCACACTTTTGCACTTCGCCCCGGTTTTCATCAATGAAAATAACTACCCGGCATCCCTTAATCACATTCTTGCCCTGCTGCAGCACCGGATTTCCCGTCATGATCACTTTAGCGCCGTCCTGATAGTAAACCGCCGTTTCCGAGGTTGCGGAAATATCATTCTGAGTAACAATCACGTTGCCCTGCAACTCAATTTTTTCCAGATCCCCCGCCACGGCCATGTCCTGTTTGCCGATTTTATCCTTTTGTTCACCGGACTTTTTATAATAAATGCTCAGACGATCGGTCTTCAGCTTGATATCTCCCTGCGTGGCAACCGTGTTCCCGGAAAAAACGATTATCCTTTTTTCCTGAAAAGCCTCCATCCGGTCGGCAACAACCTCGATCGGTCCGGACTTGCGCATCATGTTTTTTTTATTGATAGCGGGATCGGCCCAGGCAAATGGAAGCATGAATAATAAAACAAAAATAACAAGCAGATAACTTTTTTTCAGGCTCATGAAAGATTCCAATCAGTTTATTCTGGCTCTGACCGACGAAGACAGTCTCAATTCACCTTTATTCATCAGGATGGTGAGGCCAACTCCCTGTATTTTTATTCTTTTACCTTCCATCATCACGGGGGCGTCGGTATAGATTTTTTTCTGTGCATCGTTGTAGCGAAGATAATCGGTAGAAAATTTTTCTCCCGTATCGGCTGTGGCTACTACATGACCTTTCAATTCGACATCTTTTTTATCCGTCAGCATTTCACCCTTGTCGCCCATCATGGTAAATATCCTGCCTTCTTTCGTGGTCAGTTTAATCTGGACCTGATCAAACCAGGCAAGATTCTGCTTTTTTTGATATTGAGCGCTTTTTGCTTTCACTTCCCAGCGGATATCATTCTGACCGATTTCCGTGTAGACAAAGTCCGAAATCCGCATATCCGCTTCATCCGGCAGGATTTTTATGATTTTCGCTTTTTTCTCACCGGTTACTCTTACAACCATGAAAATAACCGCTACCAGAGCCAGGCCAATGAGTATAAACGCTATTATTTTATTTCTTTTGCTGAGCTTCATCTCTCCCCATGGGCCGCAAAAATCTTCATCCGATGATGTCTTTATATCACTCGCCATCGTGTCTGTAAAGGAATTCGGGAAAAACCCGTCACCCGAAATAACACCTTTGATCACAGGAGTAATGCTGATAAAATATGCTGGATTCAACCGGAAATTCTCAAGCCGATGACACCCGCGATGATCAGCAGAAAAGACAAAATTCGCATCATCGCCGCAGAGTCGTTAAATACCAGAACACCGATCAGAAAAGTTCCCGCCGCGCCGATTCCGGTCCAGACCGCATAGGCCGTGCCGATGGGAATGGTTCTTTGCGCCAGCCATAAGAAAAATCCGCTCGCCGCCATGCAGACAACCGCCATCAGTATAAAAAGAATTCGATGAGACGTTGTCTGCGACAGCTTGAAACCCAGCGGCCATCCTATTTCCAGAAGACCGGCAAAGAAGAGATAAGCCCAGGCGAGCATGATTTACCATCCTGAAATGCAGTACCTTTTTAAATTAAATCATTTCCGTAAAATCGTAGCGGACGGCCACTTCCGGCCAGAACCCCTGGGCAACGAGAAGCATTTCACAGATTTCTCTCACGGCGCCTGCTCCTCCATTGCTGATCGTTACGTAATCCGACGTCTTTTTCACAATTTCCAGGGCATCCGCGACCGCCGAGGAAAAACCGACCATCTTCAGCACCGGGATATCGACAATGTCATCACCCATGTAGGCAATCTGATCGGCTGTCAGGCCATTTTTTTGCAGAAGCTGCGCGAAGACTTCCTTTTTATTGAGCGCTCCCTGATACACTTCGGTAATTTTCAAATCGCGCGCGCGATGATCGACAACTGCCGATGTCCGGCCGGTAAGGATGGCCACTTTGATCCCGTGCCGCTGAATCATGACCAGCCCGTGTCCGTCCCGGACATTGAAGTTTTTCAACTCGCGTCCTTCGCTGTCCATGATGATTTTGCCATCCGTCATTACGCCGTCCACGTCCAGCACCAGCATCTTTATCTTCCGCAGCTTTTCTATAAGTTTCTTTTCCATGATCACCTTTACCTGACGGATTAACAGCCTACTGTCCAGTAGCCTTTTTCACCGTCTCATCAATTTTCTTCAACGTTATCAGCAGTTCTTCCAGAGAACTGAGATAAAGCGAATTCGGTCCGTCGCAGAGGGCTTTTTCGGGATCCGGATGAACTTCCATAAAGATGCCGTCCACACCCGCCGCCACCGCGGCCCGGGCAAGAAAAGGAACCATATCGCGCTGGCCGCCGGAAGCCGTACCCGCGCCTCCCGGCAACTGCACCGAATGCGTGGCGTCAAAAATCACCGGAAAGCCCATCGCTCTCATGATCGGCAGGGCGCGGACATCAAACACCAGATTGTTATAACCGAAAGTCGCGCCGCGTTCCGTGATCAGAATGTTTTCGCTGCCGGCATCTTTGATTTTGTCGATGATGTTGGCGACATCCCAGGGCGCGAGAAACTGACCTTTCTTCACGTTGACAATTTTTGCCTTTCGGGCCATTTCAATCACAAAATCCGTCTGCCGGCACAGGAACGCGGGCACCTGCATCACATCCAGAACCTCGGCCGCGGGCTCGATTTCTTCAAAACGGTGCACGTCGGACAGAACCGGCACTCCGGCTTTCTCTTTAATGTTCTTCAAAATTTTCAAACCATCGACGAGCCCCGGCCCCCGGTATGAACGAATCGAAGTCCGATTGGCTTTATCGTATGAAGCCTTGAAAATATAGGGAATCCGCAGTCTGGACGTAAGCTCCTTCAGATACAGGGCAATCTCCATGGCTACTGTCTCGTTTTCAATCACACACGGACCGGCGATCAGCGTAAATCCAGACGGTCCGCCAATGGTAAAATCATTCAGTTTGATCTGCTTCATAATGTACTCCTTAGGATTAATCACTCTTCTGCATTAATTGAATCGTCAGTCTCGGAATTCTCCCCGCCACTCTGGTTTCGGGATTAATTTCGTAGGCGGTCTTATATGCCTTCAGAGCTTCCGCGTAAAGACCTTTCTTTTCATAGGCATCCCCCAGACTGGCATACGTCTCATCGTCTTCGCGGTCATATTTCAGGGCTGCCAGGTAATTGCTGATCGCCCGATCATAGTTTTTGATTGCGGCATAAGCGCACCCGATACTGAAATAGGATGAGGCTTTCTTAGGATCCAGTTTTACAATTCTCTGGTAATATTGAATCGCGCGCTCATAGTTCCTGTTCTTCAGATAATAGTCGGCGATCATCCCCAACGTCTGCCTGGTCTGCGGCGATATTTTTTCATAGTAAACCACGGCGTCTTTATCCCGGCCGAGCCTGGTATACGTATAGGCCAGATTATAATAAAGTGTCTGGTCTCTGACGCCCATCTTGATTGCCTTTTCATAATTCTCGGCCGACTTCCCGTACTGCCTGATTTCGCCATAGGCAAATCCCCGGTTGATAAACATGGAAGCCTTCTCGTGCAATCCGGGGCCGATCTTTTCATAATAACCGACGGCTTGGTCATATTTTTTATTTCTCAGCATCAAATCTCCCAGATGCTCCAGAGCGTCGAGGTCCCCGGGATTCTTCTCCAGAACAAGCTGGTATTCCTTGACGGCCGCATCCATCCTGCCTCTTTTTTCATACGCTTCAGCCAGATTAAAGTGAATCACAGGATCATCCGGCGCCAGCGAAACGGCTTTTTGCAGATATTCCATTTCCTCCTTCAATTTTCCCTGTCCGGCATAGGCAGTGGCCAGATTGGCATATGCCGCGGCGTCGAGAGGCTTCTTTTGAAGAATCCGCCGGTAGTATGAAATCGCCCGGTCGTAATTTTTTTGTTTGAGCGAGATGTCTCCCAGGGCGCGCCAGGCCGAAGTGGCATCCTGGGCGCGGGCGGCCAGGTACTGGTATTGTTCCGTCGCAGCGCCTGTTTTACCCGCTTTTTCATATGCCTGCGCCAGAAAAAGTCTTCTCTCGGCATGATCCGGTTCCATCCTGACGGCCTGCGCGAAAGATTCTGCCGATTGATTCCATAATTTTTTATTGCCATAGGCCAGCCCCAGCATGGCGTAAACCTCAGCGTCCTGCTTTTGAATGCCGGCAAGCCTGTTTAAAATTTCAATGGCGTGGTCCGGGCGATTGTTCCGGAGATCACACTGCGCAAGGTCTTTCATTGCACCCGTATCGTCGGGCTTGATGCGCAAAACATCCGCAAAAAGAACGGCGGCTTCTTCCGTCCGGTTTTGTCGAAGATAAATGCCCGCCAGAATCCTGCGCACGCCGGCATCCTGACTGTTTTTGGCAATGGCGTTTTTCAGATATTCAATTTGAGCTCCCGGGGCACCGGCATCGCCGGCAACCCGAAGCCAGTCCTGAGGCTCAATCATCACGCGGATCGGCACCACGGCAATCTTTTGTCCGGCGTAATCAATGCGGATTCTGTATGTACCGGCGGCTTCAGCGCCTTTCGCCACGGTGCCGCTGTGCATGATCCTGTTGACCAGATCCACACCGCGCACCAGCACGCCGATATGATTGCCTTCGTTTCCCGTCCCTTCAATCGTCACGGAAATATACCGATCGTTTAAATCATCACTGACCACGGCCTTAACGGCAAATTCGTCCCGGTAGGTTACTTCCAGCACATCCTCTTCACCCAGGCGGATTTCCTTACCGCTTTTTTCAATCCGGAGATAATAGAAATGAGGCTTTTGCTTCAGCGCATAATAAGAAAATGCATTTTTTACTCTGGACACGAAAAAAAACGTTTTTGGAAAAATACGCGAGCCGAACCATGCTCCCAGGATCAACAGAATGACAACAAACGCCATAACGGCCGCAGTTATCACCTTTCTTTTTGACTCCGGTTCAGCAGGATGGGAACGTTTTACCATGTGTCTACCCTCTTGGATGGTACTTCCGATGGATTTCTTTTAATCGGTCTCTGGTCACATGCGTGTAAATCTGCGTCGTTGAAATGTCAGAATGCCCCAGCATCATCTGCACGGCGCGCAAATCCGCGCCTCCTTCCAGCAGATGAGACGCGAAAGAATGACGAAACGTATGCGGATGCACATTTTTCTTCAAGTCGGCTTTTTTCGTATACTGAAGGATAATCTTCCACAGACCCTGCCGGGTAAATATTCTGCCGAACCGGTTCAGGAACAACACATCCGTTGTCCCGGATTTGAGGAGCCCCGGTCTGGCTTCGTCAACATAACGGCGCACGCAGTCATAGGCGGTCTTTCCGATGGGAACCACCCGTTCCTTGTCGCCCTTCCCCATCACTGTAAGAAATCCAACCTGCCAGTTGATGCTGTTCATGGTCAACCCGATCAGTTCCGAAACGCGCAATCCCGTGGCGTAGAGCAGCTCCAGCATGGCCTGGTCGCGGAGCGCGGCCGGCGTTGAATCTCCCGGCTGGGACAAAAGCAGACTCATCTCTTCGCGGCTTACTGTATCGGGCAGGCGCATCCATACTTTGGCCAACTCAATATGGGTCAGCGGAGATTCTTCCAGAACTTTCTCATTGAGCAGATACTTATAGAATCCCCGCAAAGCCGCCAGCGACCGGTTCATGGAATTGGGCGAGAGCCCCTCCTCCTTGATCTGCACCAGGAATTCAATCACGGTGCCGGGAACAACAGACCGGACATCCGCCACTCCTTTCTGTTCCAGAAAAGAAACATAGCGGTTCAAATCGCGTCCGTAGGCCTCCAGTGTATTGGCGGCCGCCCCTTTTTCAATCAGAAGATGTCTTACATATTGATCCAGCCATTTCCGCATGGTGTTTTTTACGCAAAACCGATTCCGATGTAAAGTTTTTTTGTTGACATCATCATTCAATCTTGTAGAAGGAAAGAACATTCCTGAAAGCCGGAGAAGAAAAATGAAAAAAATCATTGTTGCCAGCGATCATGGCGCCGTTGACCTGAAAGACCGGGTTGTCGCTTTCCTGAAAAAGAAAAATCTGGAAGTAAACGATATGGGAACTTTCGGTGACGTTTCCGTCGATTACCCGGACATCGCCCTGGCCGCCTGCAAAGAATTTAAAAAAGGCGGTTATGAATTCGGCATTCTGCTGTGCGGAACGGGAATCGGCGTTTCCATCGCGGCCAACAAGGTCAGGGGAATCCGCTGCGCGCTGATTTACGATCTTTTTTCGGCGGAAATGGCCAAAGCCCACAACAACGCCAATTTCATCGCTTTTGGCGGACGGATCGCGTATGCCGTCCCGGTGACCGAGATGATCGATAAATTCATGAATACCCTCTTCGCGGGCGACCGTCATGAACGGCGAATCTCCAAGATGATGGCCATCGAGGATCAGTGCTGAAAAAGCCGGGTTTTCTTCCGATACGGTCATGTGCCGGAAAATAATGATTCAGGAGAATATGTATGATCGTCACGATTGTCGATATTGCCGTAAAGCCCGAAAACATTGAACAGTTTATCCGGGCAACGATGGAAAACCATCGCCATTCCGTCAAGGAACAGGGGAATCTGCGCTTTGATGTCCTGCAGCACCGGGACGACCCTACGGCATTCACCCTCTATGAAGCATACGAATCCGATGAAGCAGCCACCGCCCATAAAACAACTCCTCACTATCTGCAATGGCGCGAAACCGTCGAGTCCTGGATGGCCCGTCCCCGCAAGGGAATTGCTCACAACGTCATCAGCCCCGGGGAAAAAACGGCATGGAAACGTTAAACGCCTTCACCATTTCCGGCCTGCCCAGGATTGTGTTTGGCCAGAAGAGCTTTTCCGGACTTCCCGCTGTCATACAATCCTTCGGACATCGCGCTCTCGTCATCACGGGAGGAGAATCCCTGAGAAATTCCGGCAGACTCGACTTGCTGATTCAACGGTTGAGGCAGACGAATATTCATTTCACGGTCGAATCCGTCCGGGGGGAACCCTCACCGCAGATGATTGACGCCATTGCGGAAAAATACCGCAGGATACCGGTGGATGCCGTGGCGGCCGTCGGAGGCGGTAGCGTTATTGATTGCGGCAAAGCCGTTGCCGCCATGCTGACCGAAGAAGGGTCCGTCAGGGAATACCTGGAAGACGTCGGCAGCCGGAAGCCATCCGGTTCAAAGATTCCGTTCATTGCCGTTCCGACAACCGCGGGCACGGGCAGCGAAGCGACAAAAAACGCCGTCATTTGCGACCGGCGCGAAGGGTATAAAAAATCTCTCCGCCACGATGCTTACATGCCTGATGTCGCGGTGCTTGACCCGGAACTGACTTCAAGCGCCCCTCAACCGGTCGCCATTGCCTGCGGCCTGGATGCCGCCGCTCAGCTGATTGAATCCTATACTTCCGTCAAAGCCAATGTTTTTACCGATTCCCTGGCCATACAGGCACTGTCCCTGCTGTCGGCAAGCCTGCTTCCCGTTTGTCTCGATCAGAACCGGGATATCGGTTTGAGAGCCGGCATGTCTTACGCGGCCCTGGTTTCAGGAATCACGCTCTCCCATGCAGGCCTTGGTGTCGTGCACGGTCTAGCGGGCCCGCTGGGAGGACTCATCCCGGTCCCGCACGGCGTTGCCTGCGGGAAGCTGCTTTTCCCGGCCATGACTTTTGTCGTGAAAAAAATTATCGATGAAAACAATCTGGCCGCTCAAAAGCGCTTTGCGGATATCGGCAGAGCCATGACCGGCGAATCCGGCGATGAAGACGCCGCGGCCTGTAAACGCTTTCTCGACGTTTTACATCAGTGGTCGCAGGCTCTGAAACTGCCCGGGCTTTCCGCCTTCGGCATGACGGCTGCGCACATGGAAAAAGCTGTTTTACTTGCGGACAACAAAAACAGTCCTACCCGCCTTTCCCCAAAGGAAATGAAAGTGATTCTGGAGACGGTCCGCTGAAAGGAAGCGGCTTCACTTGGCTCCGGAAACAGGGCCGCCCACGCCGACCTCACCGATGCCATTCTTCTGGATTTCCCTGCTTTGGGGAATAATGACTTGCAGCAGGATATCATCCCCCTTCTCCCAGAGATGAGCCCGGTACCGGTGCAATATTTCATAATAGCCGCGCACGACGCCCCGGCTGTCCCGGATCATGAATTTCTGCATGTGATCCTGATTGAGTTTTTCGTATTTGTCCAGCCCGTCAAGATTCTCCACCACGATTTGCCGTGGGAAATCCGTGGTCACTTTCCCTCCCGGCTCGATATAGACGAATCCTGCATCCGGTTCGAGCGGCATTCCGGCCGGCGTGTCCAGACGGATGATCTTCTCGTACTTTTTTTGGGGAATGTTTTCTACTGCAACACTTTTGACAACCTTCCCGGAAAACGCACACGCAAATAAAACACAGGCGCCCAGAAGACAGGACATAGCGCGGAATGCAGACTGCTTTTTATTCATCCCCATCAGTCAACCCTCCTTTCCCGTTTTCACAAAGTTAATCTCAGATTGTTTCTTTGATCCTGCCATACATACTCATGACCGGTGACCAGGTTCTGAACAAGCATCATCGGCAAATCGTCTTCGGCGGCGGACTCAAACGGATTGAACGGTTCACCGGCGTAATCGATCAACAGATCGATAGCGCCGCTTGTTTCGGAAAATCCAACCGTAATGATGATATCCACCGGTTTCCCGGAAACGGGCAACAGTTTGTTGACGATCAACTCCTCCAGAACGAGCTGGATACCGTAAATCTGCTTTTCGGTCAGAAACTGCTTGCGGCCGAATGCTTCCACGCCGGCATTGAGGCTGTATAAATCAAAAGCACGGGACCGGATTTCGAATGTAAAGGACTTGATGCGATGGATAAACGTCCGTGTTTTTTCCTTCTGCGGCCGGACGAAGATTTGCTCGGGCGGACCTTCTTCAAAGATGATCCCCTCATCCATGTATAAAACACGCGTGGAGACGTCCCGCGCAAACTTCATTTCATGGGTCACAATCATCATGGTCATGCCGTCGGCCGCCAGTTTGCGGATGACGGCCAGCACTTCACTGACCATGGTCGGATCCAGCGCGGACGTCGGTTCATCAAACAAAACGATTTCCGGCTTCATCGCCAGGGTCCGGGCAATGGCCACCCGCTGCTTCTGGCCGCCCGAAAGTTCATCGGGATACGCATACGCTTTCTCGGCCAGCCCCACCATCGCCAGCAGTTTCATGCCTTCGTCATACGCTTCCTGACTGCTCATTTTGAGCAGATCCACCGGCCCCAGCATGATGTTCTCAATCACCATCAGGTGCGAAAATAAATTGAAGGATTGAAAAACCATTCCCATTCGCCGGCGAACCATGTAAACATCGGTTTTCGGATCAAGAAGGTTGATGCCGTCGATAATCACCTCGCCTCCGCCGGGCGTCTCCAGCAGGTTCATGCAGCGCAGGAGCGTGCTTTTGCCGCTGCCGGACGGTCCGATGATTGAAATCACCTCGCCTTTGCTGATTTCCAGATTGACATCCGCCAGGACCACCAGATCTCCGAAGTGTTTGGATAAGTGTTTTACGCTGATCATGGCCCCTCCACCCCTTTCACCACACGCTTGCGCTGCCGGGGATCAACCCGCATTTCCACCCGGTTCAGAAGCCATACCATTATGTATGCGATGATAAAATAAATAACCGCCGTAGCAATCAGCGGGAAGAAAGCCTCATAGGTCCGGCTGCGGATGATGTCGCTCATCTTGGTCAAATCCTGAATGGCGATATATCCGACCACCGAAGTCATCTTGAGCATCGAAATAAACTCCCCCTTGAAAACAGGCAGGACATACCGGGCCGCCTGGGGAAAGGTAATTTTCGTGAAGACCTGAAGCCGGCTGAATCCGATGGCATAAGCCGCTTCACGCTGGCCCTTGTCCACCGCCTCGATCCCGGTGCGCATCATCTCCGAAACGTAAGCGGCAAAATTGATGGAAAAACCGATGACAGCCACCGCGATGGCGTTGATATCCACGCTGCCGAAGACGATATAATACAGGATCATCAGGAGCACGACAATCGGGGTTCCCTGGATCGCCCGGATGAAAAATTTTGCCGGAAGGTTCGCCCAGCGGGTGCCGGCCCGCCTCATCAGGCAGATGCCGAAGCCCAGAATGGTGCCGAAGACCGCCGACAAAACGGAAATGATTACGGTTACCCACAGGCCCTGCAGGACAAGCTTATATCGGTCCTCAACCACGAACGTCCGCTCAAAGCTCCTGAGCAGGTCAGCCCGGAAACCCCCGCCGGCCGTTTGCGGACCTCCGGCGGCGCTCGCCACCATGACGGCAACGCCGCCCTTGTAATCCGGAATGCTGAAGAGAACCGATTTGGCCCGTTCCTCGGTGACGATGATTCCCCCCGCACCCATGTCGCTTTTTCCCGATACCAGCGACGGTATGATTGCCGCGAAATCCATGTCCGCAATATCCAGTCTGCGGTTCAGCTTCGCGGCAACGAGCATGGCAATTTCAATGTCATACCCCACCATTTTCCCGTTTTTGATATAGGCAAAGGGCGCAAGATTGCCGTTGGTCGCCAGACGGAGAACTCCGCTTCCGCCTTCCGTTTTCATCTCCGGCAGAACCCTGGCGGCATCATTGGTGCCGAACCATTTGTCCTCCAGCTTCTTCAGGGTTCCGTCAGCCTTCATCCGGTTGAGCAGTTCATTGGCCTGATGCTGAAGATCCGCCCGGTTTTTCGGAAATGCAAAGGCATAGCCGTCCGATGTCAACAGCTCCTTTAAAATCCTTACACCGGATGAATGGCTCATGATGTCCCGCGCAATCGGTTCATCCACCAGGAACCCGGCGATCTTGCCGGTCTTAAGCGCTTCCGTCTGATCGGAAAAATTGTTGTAATAGTCGGGAATCGCCTGAGGGTTATTCTTTTTCAGTACGCCATCGTATGTCGACCCGGTAAGCACCCCCACCTTTTTGCCCGCCAGCCCGGCAAGATTCTGGATGCTGTGCAACGCCGGATCAACGGCTTGTGCGGCAATCATCAAGGCGATGCCGCCCCTGTAATTGGGGATACTGAAGAGGACCGATCTGGCGCGCTCTTCGGTAACCGTGATACCGCAGGCTGCCATATCGCTCTTTCCCGATACCAGGGACGGTATAATGGAGGCAATCTCCATATCGACAATTTCCAGGCTGCGGCCCAGTTTCGCGGCAATTCTCATGGCTATTTCAATATCGTAGCCGACGATCCTGCCGTCTTTCAGGTAGGCAAAAGGCGCCATGCCGCTGTTGGTGGCCAATCGGATAACACCCTTTTTGCTGTCAAGCCTGATTGCCGGCAGAACCTTGGCCGCTTCATTCGTGCCAAACCAGCGTTTGTCGATCTCTTTAAGCGTGCCGCTCTTGATCATTTCCGCCAGAGCGGCATCGACTTCCCTGTGCAGGCGGGTCTGGCTTTTCGCCAGAGCAAATGCATAACCATCCGACGTCAGCAACTGCTTCAAGGTTGTCACACCGGAGGAATGATTCATGATGTCCCGTGCCATGGGTTCGTCAACCAGGTAGGCGGCAATCTTTCCGGACTTGAGCGCCTCCGTCTGATCCGGAAAATTATTGAAATACTCGGGAATCGCCCGGGAATTTTTGCTTTTCAATACATTGTCGTAAGCGGAACCGGTGACGATGCCGACCTTTTTGCCGGAAAGATCGGAAATGCTCTGGATGTTCCGCTGCCGTGGGTCCGCGGCGACCATAACGGAAATACCGCCCTTATAATCCGGAATGCTGAAGAGAATCGACCTGGTGCGCTCTTCCGTGACGGTGATTCCGCAGACCGCCATATCCGCCTTATGGGATACCAGCGCCGGAATGATCGCCGAGAACTCCGTATCGACCATTTCAAGCCTGCGGCCGAGTTTTTCGGCAATCCGCATGGCAATTTCAATATCGTACCCCACGATTTCACCGTTCTTTAAATAGACAAACGGCGCGGCTCCGCTGTTGGTGGCCAGCCGGATAACCCCGTTCCTGCCGTCGAGCCTGATATTGGGAAGCACCCGGGCTGCCTCATCCGTTCCGAACCAGCGGGCATCGATTTTTTTCAGCGTGCCGTCATCTATCATCTCCTGCAAAATTTTATTGACGTCCTGTTGCAGCTTTGACTGGCTCTTCGGGAATGCAAACGCGTAGCCGTCCGATGTCAGCATGTCCTTTAAAACCGTCACGCCGGAGGTGCGGTTTAGGATATCGCGAGCCATCGGTTCATCAACCAGAAAAGCTGAAATTTTTCCTGCTTTGAGCGCCTCGATCTGATCGGTAAAATTATTGAAATATTCGGGAACGGCTTTCGGATTCTTTTCTTTCAGCACATTGTCGTAAACAGACCCGGTGATGATCCCGACTTTTTTCCCGGCAAGCTGTGTGAAATCCGAAAAGCCCTGTTTGTCCGGCTTGTCTCCCTTTTGCGTTACAACGAATACCGTCCCGCCTGAATAATAGGGAATGCTGAACAGCACCGATTTGGCGCGTTCCGGAGTGACGGCGATAAAGTCCCCGGCCATGTCGGTTTTGCCCGAAACGAGAGACGGAATGATGGCTGCAAAATCCATATCCATGATCTGCAGCTGACAGCCGAGTTTCGAAGCAACGATCATCGCCAGTTCGATGTCAAAGCCGACCATTTTTCCGTTTTTGACGTAAACAAAAGGCTCACTGGCGCTGTTGGTCGCAAACCGGATCGTCCCGTTCCCGCCGTCCAGTTTGATGTCCGGAAGCACCTTGGCCTTCTCATCCGCGCCGAACCATTTCTCGTTAAGCTTCTTTAATGTCCCGTCTTCTTTCATCCGCTGCAAAACGGCATTGACTTTTTCCTGCAGCCCGGACTTGTTTTTGGGAAAGGCGAATGCGCAGTTGTTAGCCCTCAACCTTTTCGGAAGATACGTGATGCCGGGTGTCTGTCGGGCAAGACACCGGATCACCACTTCATCCACCAGGAATCCGGCAATTTTTCCGGATTTGAGGGCTTCCAGCTCATCGGTAATGGTCGTAAAGTAAACCGGAACGGCATCAGGAACGGCCTCTTTCAGCACATCCTCATAGATCGTTCCTATTTTAACGCCTACCTTCCGTCCCGCGAACTGGGATATCTGCGTGATGGCGGCGTCGGCAGACGCAGTGGGAAGACGGTCTTTGCGCACCAGGAATGAAATTTCCGAATCCACGTACGGTTCCGAAAAAAGGACCATCTTCCTTCGTTCCGACGTTGCGTTCATATTGGCAATCAGCAGATCGATCTTTCCGCTGACCAGGGCCGTCACAATGGCGGGGTACTCAATCGCGGAATAGACGCATTTTGCGTTCAGAAAAAAGCCCAGTCTCCGGGCAAACTCGATATCAAATCCGGTCAACCGGCCGTCCTGGTAAAAATTCATCGGTTCATTGCGGCCGTCCGTGCCGATTTTTAGGGTCATGGTCGGGTTTTCCGGCTCCGGCAAATCGGGCATCTTTGTGTTGCTGGCCAGAATCCACCGCTTGTACATGTCCACATAGGTCCCGTCCGCCCGGTACTTTTCAATAAAGGCATTGACCTTCCTGATCAGGTCTTCCCTCCCCCGCGGCGCGCCGACAACAATGGACTCATCCCCGATTTTATCGTCCATCAGCGCCAGGTCGGGGTTTTGAATGGCTACATATTGAAGGGCGTGACGGTCAAAAGCGAAGGCGTCGATTTTACCGTACTTCACCCCCAGGTAGCCGTCGGGAAGGGATACATGATATTCGATTTTACACTTCGGGAATTTTGTTTCGACCGTCATCATGGCGGCCGTTCCCTGCCCCACGCCGATGGTGTATTCGGGAGAATTCATCTGCTCCGGATTAAACAGAACGGGTTTTTCATCAACGCCGCGTGAGCAGCCGAATACAACGGATATAATCAGGATCAGCCGGATTATCTGACTTCTCTTCATCAACACATTGCGCAAGAACCTCATCCTTCAGGATACCTCTTCATAACCGTTTTTTTGTCATTATGCCGAAACCGCAGGAATACGGATGGAATTACATCGGGATCATTTCCGCGGAGAAACGAACACCCCGCATTGCTAATTTAATCCGTTCATCACCTGACTGACGAAGCGGTCCGCTATCTTTTCTTCCGGATTCACAAACAGCGACGCCGGCCAGAACGTACTATAGTCCGAGTAGATGCCGTATTTCCTGACTTCCCTGTCTTCGGCATAGACGATGACCTCGCCCAGTATCTTTCCGGGCGGCATGGACACGGACGTAAGGCGGGCGGATAGCGCGCTGGTGCTCGATGGAACTTCAACGCGGGTAATTCTGACCAGAAGCTTCACTTTCTTCCCGCTGCTGCTCCAGCGGTTTTTTTCGTCAACATATACTTTCAATTTCTGCTGAATCAGATCATGCAGGCTTTCATATAATGCAACGCCTTCAGCATATGCCAGATCACATTGAACCGGCGTATACTGCCCGGACGGAGCCGCTGCCTTGCGCAGCGCACAGGAATTACACAGAAACGCGAGAATAATGACGGATAGGATTGCAACTTTTTTCACGGTTCCCTCCTTGAGGACGCTGATGCTGTTTTTTCATCTCCCGGGATCAAGCGTTGCCGGAATCAGCTCTTTATCGCTTCTCCGGTACGCACATCCGGACCGTTTTCCTGCCTGTCTGAAACTCTACCGGGCAAAGTATAGGGAACCGACTTTTCTTTGTCAATCGATTATGCGGCAGCGAATAATACGGGGGAAAAACATGAAAAAGGCTGCCCTCTGTTCATCACAAAGAGCAGCCCGGAAGCGATACTATTGCCTTCTGAAGGCTTCAGCTTCTGGTCAGCCAGGACGGTTCGTTGTGAACCCGGCCGCCGTCAACCACAATCGTTTCACCGGTGACATAACTCCCCGCTTGGGACGCCAGAAATACAATCACCCCGGCGAGTTCTTCCGGTTCGCCCAGGCGCATCAGGGGAATCTGGGACACCGCTCTGGCGTTGACCTCCGGGTTTTTCCAGAGAGCTTCGCTGAGACGGGTTTTGATGATACCCGGGGCAATGGCGTTGACCCGAATATTGTACTGCCCCCATTCCTTGGCCATCACCTCGGTGAGCATGATGACGGCGGCCTTGGTGGCGCAGTACACGCCCAGCTCGCCCGCCCGGATACCGCCGATGGAAGAGGTATTGATGATCGATCCGCCGCCCTGTTCCTTCATGATTCTGGCCGCCATCTGGCTCAGGAAAAATATGCTTTTCACGTTGACATTCATCGTGATGTCATATGTTTTTTCATCCTGATCCATCATCGGGCCAAAATAAGGATTGGTCCCCGCGTTATTGACGAGAACATCCAGACGTCCGAACTCCTTCATCACCTGATCGATGAGCGCCCTGGAATCCTCCATTTTGGCAACGTGGGCCGCAATGGCTCTTCCTTTGACTCCTCGGGCCGATATTTCCGCGGCAACCGGTTCGAGATCGGCGATTTTCCGGCTGCTCACCACAACGTGAGCCCCCGCGTCGGCCATCGCCAGAGCGGCGGCTTTTCCTATTCCCCGGCTTCCTCCGGTAACGACCGCGACTTTTCCCTCAAGAGAAAACTGTGAAAGATTCATGGTCATTCGCTCCTTTCTTCCCTGTAATATTATTAACGACGCTTCGTGCATAGCACACATGGGCATGCCGGTCAAAGGCCGGGCGGCAAGCGGGAACCGGACAGTGTACCAGCCTGATTTTCATCCGCTGTGATTTGCATGCTGGATTCTGAAGCGACATGTGATAAAGGCATTTGAAACAGACTGCGGAGAGCGGGCATTATGATATTTTACTTTTCAGGTTGCGGCAATACGCGCTGGGCGGCGCGAAACATGGCAAAGATTCAAAACGAGCCGTTGATTTTTATTCCGGAAGCCATGAAAGGAGATTGCACTTTCACGCTTCAGGACAATGAAAAGATCGGTTTTCTGTTTCCTGTATACTCCTGGGCCCAGCCCGATATTGTCACCCGGTTCATCCGGCGCCTGAAACTGAATAACTACAGCGGTCAGCATCTGTTCATGGTTTGCACGTGCGGCGATGACGCGGGGTTGACAGGACCCATATTTGCGTCATCGCTGGAAAGACGCGGATGGCGGCTGGACAGCGCCTTTTCGATCCGGATGCCCAACACATATGTTTGTCTGCCCGGCTTTCACGTGGACAGGCCCGCGCATCGGAAGGAAAAGCTTGAAAACGCGCCATCCAGGCTGCAGTACATAAACGAACGCGTTGCTCAAAAGGTCAGCGGGCAGTTCGATGTTGCCCAGGGGTCATGGCCGTGGACGAAAACACATCTTATCCAGCCGCTGTTTCAGCGCTTCCTGATGGATGACGGACCGTTTCACGCAACCGGCAAGTGTATCGGCTGCAAAACATGCGAACGTTCATGCCCTGTCGGCAACATCCTCATGATGGACGGACGACCCGGCTGGCGGCATCAATGCACCCTTTGCCTGGGATGCTACCATCACTGTCCGACGCATGCCATTGAGTACGGACGGCGGACGGCAGGCAAGGAGCAGTATGTACACCCGTCCGGGGAAGAAGCCTTCTTACTCCCTCCTTTTTAAAGGAGGGTTGGGGAGGATTTTACTTTTTCCGGATTTATCGTCCACAACTGAACTTCACTAGTATCATGACATGAGTCATGAAGAGACTTGATAATCATATAAAAGGCACCTCCGAAGTATAGCAGAAGTCGAAACTGTTCTCTGTTATACTTTGGTTAAGAGACCAATCCAAACCAAGGAGGTGCTTGAATGGAATTGTACACGGCTTTTGATTTACATGCAAACAACAGTTATGGGGCCATTATTGATGAGGACGGGCGTAAGGTAACAGGGAAGAAGTTAAGCAACGATCCTCAAGTCGTTTTGAGTTTTCTGGAATCATACCGGGAAGCTATTCGGGGGATCGTTGTAGAATCGACGTTCAACTGGTACTGGCTGGTAGATGCTCTGATGAATCATGGCTACAAAGTTCATTTGGCGAACACAACAGCGGTACAGAAATACAATGGGTTAAAGCATTGCGGCGACAAGGAGGATGCTTTCTGGTTGGCGGAATTGCTCAGGCTCGATGTTTTGCCGGAAGGCTACATTTATCCAAAAGAAGAACGGCCAATCCGCGATCTACTGCGGAAACGTGCGCACTTGGTCAGACTGAGAACATCTTTGATCTTGAGTTTACAAAACATCGTCGATAGGAACTGTGGAATGCGGATTAAGGTGAACGACATTAAGCGTCGTCGAGAAGATCGTGTAGCGCCCTATTTCGAAGGAAGCGATGATTTATCTTTAACTGGGAAAGTCAGCAAAGAAGGCATTGATTTTTTCACCGTGAAGATCTTAGAGATCGAAAGATTCGTTGAGAACAAGCTGGAGTTGAAGCAGCCCTATCAATATTTATTATCTATCCCCGGCATCGGGAAGATCCTGGGATTAACCATCATGCTGGAGACAGGTCCGGTGGAACGCTTTGCAAAAGTGGGTAATTATGTTTCTTATTGTCGCAAGGTTTCCACACGATGGACCAGCAATGATAAAACCAAGGGTAAAGGGAACAAGAAGAACGGGAATAAATATTTGGCGTGGGCCTTTTCCGAGGTGGCAGAATTTTCCAGGCGATATGATCAACAAGCAAAAACGTATTATAATCGAAAAATGCAGAAGACCAATTTCATGGTTGCGCACAATGCTTTGGCGCACAAACTGGCGAGGGCAGCTTACCATATCATGAAGGATCAGGTGCCATTTATGCCGGATAAATTATTTACGTCGTAATCTGGCCGGGACGCTGAACCTAAAGTGGGGTTGGTAAAACCATGAGACTTGATTGGAAGAGCGTTCCGTCCTTTATAAACGTTATCGGCATCTTTACTGACCATGCCGCGAGCCACAAATGGGGTGGTTAACAACCATTAGACTTGTGAAACAACGATTGGACACGGCCTGGAACCGAAGATTTTCTGGTCCGCAAAAGCGGAAAGGGTCATACAGGGATGAGAGCTGCGCTGAGGCAAATATACGACATATGCACGATGAAGTTGTCCGCAGCAAAAGGAGTCACTATCCGCCGCGAGACTTTTGTGATCTATCGGCGGACAGCGTCTCTTTGCTATGGACAACTTGTTAGGAATAAAGTGCTCATCCGGTATGATCTTAATCCTGATGGGTGACTGGTGCAGTGAAGACTGACATCGAAACTTAAAGAAACTACGGTAGTGTGTAGAGATTGTCGACGGCGGCATTTTGGGCAATAAAAAGAAGCTACGCGAAAAAGAAAATTTATTGCCAGGGAATATATTTTTCTCTTGACGAGGGCCTTTTAATGGGTGACTCCACTTCCCTCTGAACGATAAAACCAGGACAGGTTTCACAGCTTGTCCATAAAGGTTTTCATCGTTCAGGTCATTTTTGAGATTATTTTGTAGCGGAAGCAATCCGTGAGGTGATCGTTCACCATGCCGGATGCCTGCATGAATGCGTAACAGATGGTGGAACCCGCAAACTTGAATCCACGTTTTTTCAAGTCTTTGCTCATCGCATCGGAAGCCTTTGATGTCGCTGGAATTTCAGAAAGATTCTTCCAGGCATTCTTTACGGGAGCGCCATCCACATAGCGCCAGAGAAACGAATTAAGAGATCCGTGTTCCTCCCGGATATCCAGAACACACCGGGCATTGACAATTGCCGCCTCGATCTTGAGGGCGATTGCGGACAATGCCCGCGTCACCAAGCAGCCGGGCAACATCCTTCTGGCCGTAACGGGCAACGCGTTCAAAATCGAAAGCATCAAACGCTTTTCGATAATTCTCCCGCTTCTTCAAAATCGTCAGCCAGCTCAAACCGGCCTGCGCCCCGTCCAGCACCAGATGCTCGAACAACAGCCGGTCGTCATGCACCGGCACACCCCATTCAAGATCGTGATAAGCAACATAGAGGGAATCGTTCCCGCACCAGGGACAGCGTGTTTTCAAGTTCATTTAATGCTTCTCATGGGCCATGAAGAGATTTGGCCTCCTTCCACTATTTCGTGTTTAAGGGTGTCCCGCTTTTCTCTATTAAAAAAAGTATCTCTAGATTCTGCAATCTTTGATTCAAATGCTTCATCAAAAGCAATCTGATCAGACACAACATCATACATAGAATAGTTCATCATCATTCTCCCTTATAATTAACATTAATTATTTTTTCTTCCTTGGCTAATTTGATTGCTTCGTTAATCTGATCTTGCGTCATTATAGCTGATGCTCTTTCCATGAACTCTTTCGCTCTGCCGTCACCTGACTTGTGCGCTATATAAAGCCACTTATATCCTTGCACGTAATCCTGACTGACGCCTTGGCCCGTGAGATAATTCCCCGCAAGCATTATTTGCGCACTAGTAAACCCCTTGGCTGCGGCTATGCGATAATAATTCACTGCCGTCTTATAATCGCATGTGACACCGGTGCCATTTTCATAAATTAATCCAAGATTGTAATAAGAAGGAATGTAACCCTGATCCATTGCTTTTCTATACCATTTGATTGCTTCCGTATAATTCTGCGCGACACCTAAACCTTTTTCATACATATTTCCGAGATTATTTTGTGCGTCTGCATAACCTTGTTCCGCTGCTTTTTGATACCACAGAACTGCTTCTGAATAATTTTGCTCAATCCCGGTACCCTTTTCAAGATGCACGGCCAAATTATATTGCGCAATGACAAATCCTCTTTCTGCCGCTTGTCTAAACCATTTATTAGCTTCTACATAATCCTGTTTAACGCCTTGACCAGATCCATACATTGCTCCTATGTTATGCTGTGCACTTAAGTGTCCTTGCTGTGCCGCGGACAGCATCCATTTTGCTGATTCATGGAAATTTTGCGGTACCCCTGTTCCCTTATAATACATCCATGCATAATAATATTGTGCAGTAACATCACCCGCCTCTGCGAGCGGACGAATTTCTTTCAGAGCTGCTTTATAATCACCTTTTTCAAGAGTAACCTTGTAGCTCGGCTTTTGTTCAGATTGTATTGTTGTGGTAATGCTTCCACTAGCGACTGGTGTAGGTTTATTTGTGTCACATGACAGCAGAAGCATAATGCTGAGAGCTAAAAATAGTATTTGAATGCATTTAAATGAAAAAGCTGGAAGCTTGATGATCATTTTTGTTATTCGTTGAAATTTTTTCATGTTCATCTCCTAAATTTTATTTTTCGCACTGTGTGTAACTTGGATGGGGCTTAAGGCTCAAGGGGCAAACTTGGGGAAGCCCCAAGAATTCTAAGTTTCTATTCTCTCTTGCTGATTCAATCCTCTACGATTGAATCAGACTAGTTCGGAGCCATCAGTCATGGGAACATCAAGGGGGTCACCCATTAAAAGGCCCTCGTCAAGAGAAAAATATATTCCCTGGCAATAAATTTTCTTTTTCGCGTAGCTTCTTTTTATTGCCCAAAATGCCGCCGTCGACAATCTCTACACACTACCGTAGTTTCTTTAAGTTTCGATGTCAGTCTTCACTGCACCAGTCACCCATCAGGATTAAGATCATACCGGATGAGCACTTTATTCCTAACAAGTTGTCCATAGCAAAGAGACGCTGTCCGCCGATAGATCACAAAAGTCTCGCGGCGGATAGTGACTCCTTTTGCTGCGGACAACTTCATCGTGCATATGTCGTATATTTGCCTCAGCGCAGCTCTCATCCCTGTATGACCCTTTCCGCTTTTGCGGACCAGAAAATCTTCGGTTCCAGGCCGTGTCCAATCGTTGTTTCACAAGTCTAATGGTTGTTAACCACCCCATTTGTGGCTCGCGGCATGGTCAGTAAAGATGCCGATAACGTTTATAAAGGACGGAACGCTCTTCCAATCAAGTCTCATGGTTTTACCAACCCCACTTTAGGTTCAGCGTCCCGGCCAGATTACGACGTAAATAATTTATCCGGCATAAATGGCACCTGATCCTTCATGATATGGTAAGCTGCCCTCGCCAGTTTGTGCGCCAAAGCATTGTGCGCAACCATGAAATTGGTCTTCTGCATTTTTCGATTATAATACGTTTTTGCTTGTTGATCATATCGCCTGGAAAATTCTGCCACCTCGGAAAAGGCCCACGCCAAATATTTATTCCCGTTCTTCTTGTTCCCTTTACCCTTGGTTTTATCATTGCTGGTCCATCGTGTGGAAACCTTGCGACAATAAGAAACATAATTACCCACTTTTGCAAAGCGTTCCACCGGACCTGTCTCCAGCATGATGGTTAATCCCAGGATCTTCCCGATGCCGGGGATAGATAATAAATATTGATAGGGCTGCTTCAACTCCAGCTTGTTCTCAACGAATCTTTCGATCTCTAAGATCTTCACGGTGAAAAAATCAATGCCTTCTTTGCTGACTTTCCCAGTTAAAGATAAATCATCGCTTCCTTCGAAATAGGGCGCTACACGATCTTCTCGACGACGCTTAATGTCGTTCACCTTAATCCGCATTCCACAGTTCCTATCGACGATGTTTTGTAAACTCAAGATCAAAGATGTTCTCAGTCTGACCAAGTGCGCACGTTTCCGCAGTAGATCGCGGATTGGCCGTTCTTCTTTTGGATAAATGTAGCCTTCCGGCAAAACATCGAGCCTGAGCAATTCCGCCAACCAGAAAGCATCCTCCTTGTCGCCGCAATGCTTTAACCCATTGTATTTCTGTACCGCTGTTGTGTTCGCCAAATGAACTTTGTAGCCATGATTCATCAGAGCATCTACCAGCCAGTACCAGTTGAACGTCGATTCTACAACGATCCCCCGAATAGCTTCCCGGTATGATTCCAGAAAACTCAAAACGACTTGAGGATCGTTGCTTAACTTCTTCCCTGTTACCTTACGCCCGTCCTCATCAATAATGGCCCCATAACTGTTGTTTGCATGTAAATCAAAAGCCGTGTACAATTCCATTCAAGCACCTCCTTGGTTTGGATTGGTCTCTTAACCAAAGTATAACAGAGAACAGTTTCGACTTCTGCTATACTTCGGAGGTGCCTTTTATATGATTATCAAGTCTCCTCTTGGCTCAACTCAGCATTTATTCTGCTTCTTCCAACCTTCGCCGCAACTTGTTCTTTGTTGTTCAACGGAACCTGTATCCTGATCAAACTTGAAGACGCCGCAAGAATTCTAAGTTTTTATTCCCTCTTACTGATTCAATCATCGACGATTGAATCAGACTAGTTCGGAGCCATCAGTATGAAATCTCCGGCAAAAGGCTATATGTTTCCTAGGCTTTGTCTGTTCGTAAATTTCATTTCTTCTTCCCGGCCCGAAACGTGCATTCAGCATCAAGCCACACTATTCTTTTTTTATGCCTTCGGACCTTGTTGGATAATATTTTGAAGCCGGTTTACTGATGCATTGCTTAAATCGGTTGGCTTTTTCTGTCAATGTTTTTCGGATGCCGGGTGTTTTCCCTGCTGGTTCGAACTTGCTGTTTGAACCAGCAGGGAACTAAAATAAAGCAGTTGAACCGGCCCATGCCGTGAGCGGATGATGCCCGAAACGTTGTGGCTCTCAGCGAAGTGGAGCATAAGAGAGCCGAACTGTTTGAGCCCGCAGGGCGAGTTTTCGGCTCTCGCGCAACGAGCAATAGAGCCACAGTTGCAGGGCATCCGCGCATGGGATGGGCCGGGGCAACTGCCACCTTGCAGATTTTTTTACCACTTTTTATCAAATAAATAAGTTGTGGGGCTGAGTCTTCGTACTTGCCGGTCATACTGGATTCCCGCCTCCGCGGGAATGACGTCTCTATTTAAATTATCCTGCAGGTAAAAAAACCGGAGCCGTCATGACAACGGCTCCGGCATGAAAAACAACCAGATGTTTTTAGATTGCCCCGAAGACTGATGTTCCACCAGCAATGACAATTATGACGCTGTCTCCATTGTAGAATAATGTCCTTCAACGTGGGGGGCATTCAACGTGGGAACGTGGGGGTCACCCATTAAAAGGCCCTCGTCAAGAGAAAAATATATTCCCTGGCAATAAATTTTCTTTTTCGCGTAGCTTCTTTTTATTGCCCAAAATGCCGCCGTCGACAATCTCTACACACTACCGTAGTTTCTTTAAGTTTCGATGTCAGTCTTCACTGCACCAGTCACCCATCAGGATTAAGATCATACCGGATGAGCACTTTATTCCTAACAAGTTGTCCATAGCAAAGAGACGCTGTCCGCCGATAGATCACAAAAGTCTCGCGGCGGATAGTGACTCCTTTTGCTGCGGACAACTTCATCGTGCATATGTCGTATATTTGCCTCAGCGCAGCTCTCATCCCTGTATGACCCTTTCCGCTTTTGCGGACCAGAAAATCTTCGGTTCCAGGCCGTGTCCAATCGTTGTTTCACAAGTCTAATGGTTGTTAACCACCCCATTTGTGGCTCGCGGCATGGTCAGTAAAGATGCCGATAACGTTTATAAAGGACGGAACGCTCTTCCAATCAAGTCTCATGGTTTTACCAACCCCACTTTAGGTTCAGCGTCCCGGCCAGATTACGACGTAAATAATTTATCCGGCATAAATGGCACCTGATCCTTCATGATATGGTAAGCTGCCCTCGCCAGTTTGTGCGCCAAAGCATTGTGCGCAACCATGAAATTGGTCTTCTGCATTTTTCGATTATAATACGTTTTTGCTTGTTGATCATATCGCCTGGAAAATTCTGCCACCTCGGAAAAGGCCCACGCCAAATATTTATTCCCGTTCTTCTTGTTCCCTTTACCCTTGGTTTTATCATTGCTGGTCCATCGTGTGGAAACCTTGCGACAATAAGAAACATAATTACCCACTTTTGCAAAGCGTTCCACCGGACCTGTCTCCAGCATGATGGTTAATCCCAGGATCTTCCCGATGCCGGGGATAGATAATAAATATTGATAGGGCTGCTTCAACTCCAGCTTGTTCTCAACGAATCTTTCGATCTCTAAGATCTTCACGGTGAAAAAATCAATGCCTTCTTTGCTGACTTTCCCAGTTAAAGATAAATCATCGCTTCCTTCGAAATAGGGCGCTACACGATCTTCTCGACGACGCTTAATGTCGTTCACCTTAATCCGCATTCCACAGTTCCTATCGACGATGTTTTGTAAACTCAAGATCAAAGATGTTCTCAGTCTGACCAAGTGCGCACGTTTCCGCAGTAGATCGCGGATTGGCCGTTCTTCTTTTGGATAAATGTAGCCTTCCGGCAAAACATCGAGCCTGAGCAATTCCGCCAACCAGAAAGCATCCTCCTTGTCGCCGCAATGCTTTAACCCATTGTATTTCTGTACCGCTGTTGTGTTCGCCAAATGAACTTTGTAGCCATGATTCATCAGAGCATCTACCAGCCAGTACCAGTTGAACGTCGATTCTACAACGATCCCCCGAATAGCTTCCCGGTATGATTCCAGAAAACTCAAAACGACTTGAGGATCGTTGCTTAACTTCTTCCCTGTTACCTTACGCCCGTCCTCATCAATAATGGCCCCATAACTGTTGTTTGCATGTAAATCAAAAGCCGTGTACAATTCCATTCAAGCACCTCCTTGGTTTGGATTGGTCTCTTAACCAAAGTATAACAGAGAACAGTTTCGACTTCTGCTATACTTCGGAGGTGCCTTTTATATGATTATCAAGTCTCCTCTTGGCTCATTTCAAACCTCTGCTGTAACTGTTCATCCCGAATCGGTTCTTCTCAAGAGGCATGAAGAGATTTAATCCCCTTTCAGCCTGAACATTCTGGCTTCGATAATAATTCTCTACTTTAATATTGAAACACTGCTTTTGTTGGCTGCGGAAATAAGATTTTTATCCATTGTCGCCAGAGGCAATCCCCTGCGCATGGCCAGGTCTAAATAAGAGGCGTCGTAGCTGGACAATTTATATTCACGTGCAACGGCCAATATGTCACTCAACATCCTCTCCGGTGATTCCTGCTCCACAATGATGGGAAGCTCAAAAAGCAGTGAAATAAAGTAAGAACTGTCAGCCTGACTGAGACGCTTGCTGCGTTCCGCGACAAGCAATACATTACCGACTTCCAGCGGCCAGATGGCCGGCACATAGGCGACACCGTCTTCCAGGTATCCGAGAATCGCATCGGCATAACGGTTGGTCTCGTCCTGAAAACGTGGGGGTCAAGTCTCCTCTTGGCTCAACTCAGCATTTATTCTGCTTCTTTCAACCTTTGCCGCAACTTGTTCTTGTTGTTCAACAGAACCTGTATCCTGATCAAACTTGAAGACGCCGCATGCATTCTATGTTTCTATTCCCTCTTGCTGATTCAATCGTCTACGATTGAATCAGACTAGCTCGGAGCCATCAGTATGAAGGCTTCGACAAAAGGCTATATGTTTCCCAGGCTTTGTCTGGTCGTAAATTCCATTTCTTCTTCCCGGCCCGAAACGTACATTCAGCATCAAGCCACACTATTCTTTTTTATGCCTTTGGAACTTGTTGGATAATATTTTGAAGCCGGTTTACTGCTGCATTGCTTAAATCGGTTGGCTTTTTCTGTCAATGTTTTTCGGATGCCGGGAGTGGCTTCCTTTCTGTCTTGAGCTTGCCGTTTGAACCAGCAGGGAAATAAAAAATAAAAGCAGTTGCCCCGGCCCATACCGTGAGCGGTATATGGCCGAAACGTTGTGGCTCTTGGCGAAGTGAAGCATAAGAGAGCCGAACTGTTTGAGCCCGCAGGGCGAGTTTTCGGCTCTCGCGGAACGAGCCATAGAGCCACAGTTGCAGGGCATCCGCTCTTGGTGTGGGCCGGGGCGACTGCCTCCTCGTAGAATTTCTTTTATCGTTGTATCGTATAAAAATAACTGGAGCTATTAGCATGACAGAGTCACTGTATATTCTAATATAACTGGATTCCGGGGCGCGCTTCGCTTACCCGGAATGACAAAATATAAATATAAATCGCCGGTTCATCCCTCGTTCTAAGATTCAATGCATGAATGAGCAGGAAAGATTTTTCCCTTCGGTCAAAATGACAAATAACTGAATCGCAACGCACTCTCTTCGTGCAAGAGACATCTTTCTGAATTTAATGCGTGTAATAAAAAACCGGAGCCGACAAATTGACGGCTCCGGTTGAAGGGGAGTGAGAAGAAGGGAGTTATTTATCTCACTATCCCAGAATCGCCTTCAAATCCTCATCCGGCGTCGTAATCGGCTTGATCGCGAAATTCTCCACCAGCACGTTCAGCACATTGGGCGTGATGAACGCCGGCAGGCTCGGCCCCAGGCGGATGTCCTTGATGCCCAGGTACAGGAGCGTCAGCAGAATCGCCACGGCCTTCTGTTCGTACCAGGACAGGATCATCGACAGCGGCAGATCGTTTACACCGCAGTTGAACGCGTTAGCCAGCGCCACCGCAATCTGGATGGCCGAATAGGCGTCGTTGCACTGGCCGATGTCCAGCAGGCGCGGAATGCCGCCGATGTCTCCCAGCTCCTGATCGAAGAACCGGAACTTGCCGCAGGCCAGGGTCAAGACCACCGTGTCCTTTGGCGCTTTTTCGACAAACTCGGTGTAGTAGTTTCTCCCGGGCTTGGCGCCGTCGCAGCCGGCCACCAGGAAGAAATGACGGATCGCTTTCCCTTTCACCGCGTCGATTACCGCGCCGGCTACATTCATCACGGCATTGCGCGCAAACCCTACCATAACGGACTTGCCTTCGGTGTCAGCCGCAAAACCGGGCAGCTCCAGCGCCTTCTTGATTACCGGTTCAAAGTTGCCGTCGGCAATATGGGCCGCGCCGGGCCAGCCGACCAGACCGCAGGTGAAAATATTGTCTTTGTACGCGTCCCGAGGTTTCTGGATGCAGTTGGTGGTCATCAGGATCGCGCCGGGAAATTCGGCAAACTCTTTGGCCTGATTCTGCCAGGCGGTTCCATAGTGGCCGTAGAAATGCGGATATTTTTTAAGTTCCGGATAGCCATGCGCGGGCAGCATTTCGCCATGCGTGTAAATATTGATCCCCTTGCCTTCGGTCTGCTTCAGCAGCTCGGCCAGGTCTTTCAGGTCATGGCCGGAAATCAGAATGGCCTTGCCTTTTTTGGCGCCCAGCGGGACTTTCGTCGGCACGGGATGCCCAAACGCTGTCGTGTTTCCGGCATCGAGCAGTTCCATGGTCCGCAGATTGATCTCCCCGCATTTCAACACAAGACCGACCCAGCCGTTCAGATCGAGGTTCTCGCGCGCAATGGCCGCGAGTGCTTCCTGGACAAAGGCGTAAACCTTGTCGTCTTCCTGTCCCAGAATCTGGGCGTGATCTGCATACGCCGCAACACCTTTGACGCCGAAGAGCAGAATGTGCTTGAGCGACTGGATATCCGCATTGGCACCGGCATCCGCTTTGAGCGAGGCAACCGTTGCCTGGGCCACCAGGGCGTCAACCGTCGTCTTTGGCTGGAACGTCACGCAGGCGGTCTTTTCATCGATAGCCGCTCCTGCTTTCTTTGCTTTATCTTTCAGGGCGTCGCGAAGTGAAGCGGCCTTGCCGATCAGCTCCACGAAACGCGCCGGATCGAAATCCACGTTGGTCAGCGTGGAAAATAACGCTTTCACCGTGAAGACATCCGCCGCTTTATCCGTCATACCCGCCTTGCGGGCATCCACCGCCACAATCGATAATCCCTGAAGGGCGTAAACCAGCAGGTCCTGAAGAGCCGCCACGTTTGAATCTTTCCCGCATACCCCCGCCTTCATACAACCTTCGCCTTTTGCCGTCTGTTCGCACTGGTAACAAAACATCGCTAAATTTTCCATGAACCGCCTCCTTGAGTATTTTCAGTTTTTTTGTTGCTTCATTTTGGAGGCACTATAATGCAGGTCCAGCAGTTGCGCCTTGACTTAAGTCAAACATCAGTGATATTTTTTACGAAAGGGATAAACGTATGGATATGACATCGATAATCGCCGGCATTCCCCTCTTTCAGGGCCTGCCTTCCAAACAATGCTCCGCCTTGGCCGGCATCGCCCAGCGAAAATATTATTCGAAAGGACAGAGCTTCTTTTCGGAAGGCGACGAGGCCGCCGGTTTTTATGTTATTCTTTCGGGCAAAGTGAAAATTTTCAAGCTGTCCCCGGATGGCAAGGAACAGATTTTTCACATTCTGGAAACGCCCGAACCCTTCGGCGAAGCCGCGGTTTTCGCCGGAAAGAACTATCCCGCTTCAGCCCAGGCGCTGTCCGAAACTCCCGTCCTTTTCTTTCCGGGCCGCGAATTTGTAAACCTGATCCGCCGGGACCCCGCGCTTGCTCTTTCCATGCTGGGGCTTTTATCCATGCGTTTGCGCAAGCTGACCACGCTGGTCGAAAATCTGTCGCTCAGGGAAGTGCCGGGAAGGCTTGCGGCCTACCTTCTTTATCAGTGCCAGGGGAACGCTCATCCGCCGGTCATTGAACTGGATGTCTCCAAAAACCAGATGGCGAGCCTCCTGGGCACGATACCAGAAACGCTTTCCCGCATCCTGAAACGCATGATGGATGAAAACCTGATTAAAGCGGACTCCCGGACCATTACCATCCTGGATCAGAAGGGGCTGATGGATCTGGCGGAAGGATTGAGAAAACTGGGCTGACAGGACATCAACCACACCGTGCAACAGGCGCTGTTTGAACGAAGATGGAGGAATCATGGCCGCTTACCCGGACAAAAAAAAGATTCGTCAGGTCTTCCGCAATGTGCAGACGCACCAGCACATCGAAAAACTTATTCGCCAATTTTCCTCCAATAAAGAAGATATCCGCATCATGGCGCTCAACCGCGTGGATGTATCTTCCTGCCGGCAGGTTCTGGAACTGGGATGCGCTTTCGGGGCCTTCACCGAGGCATTGAAAGGCCGGCTTCATCCGGATGCCTTCATTACCGGGCTGGACATGATTGCCGAGTATGAACCGTTCTTTCTGGCAGCCTGCGGCCGGGCCGGCTATCCGGGCACATTTTCTTCCGCGGGAGTGGAAGCGATCAAAAAATATCCGCCCGCTTCTTTTGACCTCATCATCTGCAGTTATGCCCTGTATTTTTTCGTTCACATGATCCCGGAAATCGCTCGTATCCTGAAAAAAGACGGCCGGTTCATCACGATCACCCATGATGAATGCAACATGCAGGAACTGATTCATATCACCCGTTCCACGCTCAAGGAACATCACCTGCTCGATGACGGCCGACTCCTGCCCATCGAGGTGGTCATCCGCCGGTTTTCCGCGGACAACGGCAGGGTTCTTCTGGAGCCATCATTCAACGACGTCCGCAAGTTTCCTTTTCAAAACTCCCTGGTTTTCCAGCCCTGGGAAATCTATTTTTTCGTGGATTATTATCAGTTCAAAAGCCCGCTGTTTCTTTCCGGAACCGGGGCGCATAAAACGAAGATGGTTCAAAAGATGCTCCACAAACTTCAGGATACGGGCGCGGGGCGCAGGGTGATCTCCATGTGCAAGGACGACGCGATTTTCATCTGCGCCAATCCCGTTAACCGAAAGGACAAGGCATGAAAAAACAGCGGAAATTCTGTCCGCACTGCGGAGGCCGGATTACCAAAAAAGAGGAAGACAGCGTGCTGAGGGACTGCTGTTCCATCTGCCACAGTTTTTTCTACGACAATCCGCTTCCGGTCGTCTCGGCCATTGTGGATGACGCGCGGCGGATCCTGCTGGTCAAGCGCGACCGTGCGCCGTTTAAAGGCCGCTGGTGCCTGCCCACCGGCTTTGCGGAGGCGGGCGAAAACATTGAAGACGCCGCGCTGCGCGAATTGCGCGAAGAAACAGGCGTGAAAGGACGCATCAGCCGGCTTCTGGATGTCGATTCCTACAAGAGCCGCTTTTACGGCGATCTTCTTTTCCTGACGTTTGTCGTTCAAAAAACCGGCGGGAAAGTCATGGCCGGCGACGACAGCGCGCAGGCGCGGTTCTATCCGATCGACAAAATCCCGCCGCTGGCTTTCCGCTCCAACCGCCGGGCGCTTGCCACCTATATCAAAAGTAAAAAGGACTACTGGGCGGTGCTGGACTCCGTCGCACACCGCAATGATCCGTCGCTTCCGAAACCGGGGACTTCCAATTCCATGACCCGCCGCCTGCTGAACGTAATTCTGAAAAACCGGGAAAAGATGATTGTTCAATGGATCGAGGACATCACCGCCAATCCTTCAACGGCCGAATACAGGCATTATGACAACCGAGTGCTCTACGACATTTGCGACAAGATCATCTCGCAGATCGCCCTCTGGCTCGGAAATGCCTGTGACGTCGCCCGCATCAGGAATTTTTATACGAATCTGGGACGGGAAAGAAAAAGGGCCGCGGTTACCATCAGCGGCGTGCTGAGCGCGCTCAGCCTGATCCGCAAACACATTTGGGATGTCGCTCTCGCCGAGGGCGCACTGCAAAAGAATCTGGACCTTTACATGACGTTTGAACTGCAAAGACGCATGACCATATTCTTTGATCTCGCCATCTTTTACATTACCCGCGGTTATGAAAAAAAGTTGCCGGCAAAAAATAAAACTGCCGGCGGAACAAAAACAGACTCCGCCGGCAGTATGAAAAGGGGTGGAGGGGCTAGAAATCCTTAAAGTCATCCTTATCAAACGGGATCACCTGCTTCGGCCTGGCGGTCCCGGGTTTCCGGGCGGGCCCGGCCTTTCTGAAATCATGCTTGACCGGTTGAGGCGCTGCTATCAGCCGGCGCCCTGCCGGCGACGGTTTACCGGCCAGTTTGATTGCTGGTTTACCTGCCGGTTTCATCACCGACTTACCGGCAAGTTTCATCACCGGCTTTCCAGCCGTTCCCGGCAGTGCTTTCCTGACCGGCACATACTGCGGTTTTCTGGAGGGTGAGCCGCTTGCCGTGTCCAGTTTCAAGTCCGTACCAATCAGGCCGGCCAATCCATTCATGTTTTTTCTCAGACTGTTGACCTGCATATCCATGGATTCCGCGGCCGAGGCCGAAGCTTCAGCATTGTAAGCGGCCTGCTGGACAACCTTATCCATTTCGGCAACAGCGCGGTTGATCTGATCGATGCCGTACGCCTGTTCCTGGGAAGCCGTGGCAATTTCATCCACCAGCTGACTGATTTTTGCAGAGGCGGCAATATTATCCTTGAAAGCATCCCGGGTTGAATTGGTCAACTCGTTGCCGTTCTTTACGGCTTTCATGGTGTTCTCAATGAGTTCGCTCGTATTTTTAGCCGCATCCGCCGACCGCATGGCCAGGTTGCGCACTTCACCGGCAACCACCGCAAAGCCTGCTCCCGCCTCGCCGGCGCGCGCCGCTTCCACCGCCGCATTTAAAGCCAGCAGATTGGTCTGAAAAGCGATCTCATCGATTGTCTTGATGATTTTCCCCGTTTCTTCCGAAGACTTGGTAATTTCCGAGATGGCCTTGGCCATCTCGTCCATGTGCTTGTTTACCTTATTCACAATCTGTCCGGCTTCCTGCATCATCGCCCTGGCCTGGGACGCATTGTCGGCGTTCTGCTTGGTCATGGAGGACAACTCTTCCAGAGATGAAGAGGTTTCCTCCAGAGAAGACGCCTGCGAACTGGCGCCATCAGCCAGGTGCTGCGCCGAAGCGGATACCTGAGAGGATCCGGAGGAAACTTCCTGGATAATCTCCGCCACACCGTGGATGGCCTGTGATATGGGAGCCACGACCCTGTTCATGTAATAAAGGCCGACTACGATCAACATCGCAACGAAGATAAACGTGAGCACACCGGTGACCCTCATGTATCCGTTCACCATGTCGATGTTTGAACTGTCCACATTGTAGAGCTGGTACAGAGCCACAACACCGATGATAGCGACCATCCCGGCCTGAATGAGTGTACTGGTGATGATTTTTGAATTTGTTTTTCCTTTTACCATGATTTCGCTCCTTAGATATTAAAATCAACAGCGCAGGGATTATTCAAATATTTTCAAGAGTATTCATGTCATCGGCGCTCATGACGCGGTCGATATCCAGCAGGATTTTGATTTTCCCCCCGGATTTGGCCATTCCCAGAATGTAACCGGTATTCAAACGCGTTCCGAAGTTGGGTGTATCTTCAATGTCGGCGCCTTTGATATTCAGTACTTCCGAAACGGAATCCACCAGAATACCCAGCAGAAGATGTCCGCCGTCTTTGGTGATTTCGATAACGATAATGCAGGTTCGCTCCGTAAATTCTTTGCCCGGCAAACCGAATTTCATTCTCAGATCAATGACGGGGATAACTTTGCCGCGCAGGTTGATGACGCCTTTGACATGCGGCGGTGTCTGGGGCACGGATGTAATCCCGATCATGCCGATAATTTCCTTGACCTTCAGAATACCGATTCCGTATTCTTCATCGGCCAGGGTAAATGTTAAGTACTTACCCTCCCTTGAGCTGGTTCTTTCTTCCTGTAAATCGGCTGCGGCTGCTGCATTCATTGGCATACCTCCATTATATTAATAGTTTATGAAACTGATGGTCCTGATCATGCATTTAAGTTTTTTCACCTTTATATAACGGTGTATTTTTAAAATACTTGAGTGCATTAAGACCGAATTCTCAGGATTGGCAGGAAATTTTGCCAAAGTCTTATCAGAGCCTTTTCGACATATGGAATACATATTCCGATACGGGCTGTTTTCGAATATTTCAAAATTATGGAACAATTTTGTATCAATCATAACGGAAAATTTATGTCCGGGTATCCTCTTTTCAATGAATTATATTGACATGCCCGGGGGCTTTTTTTATACTGACGGTCAGTGAAAAAGAAATTTCTGATCAGCAGCTTACACTGCCCACCCAAATTTCTTTTTTTCATTTTTTAATAAATAAATCCGATAATACTTCGGATAAAAACAATACAGGGAAGGACATGGTGTTATGATTACAATCAATATTGACGGAAAGGACTTAGTAACGGTTGACGGCCTGACGATTATCGATGCCGCCCGTTCTCATGGAATTGATATTCCATCTCTGGGATATGACCCGCGTGTCAGTCCTCCAAGCAATTTCGAAGCTGCGTTTGTGGAAGTGGTCGACGGTGAAAAGATCCATTTCGTGTCTGCCACCTCCGTGCCCGCGGTAGACGGAATGATCATCCGCACCACTTCGGATGCGCTGGCGAGTTACCGGAAAATTTATCTTCAGGCGCTTCTGCGCCACCACTGGGGCGACTGTGTTGCTCCCTGCGTATTGCGCTGTCCCGCGCATATCGACATCCAGAAATATATTTATCACGTGAACTGCGGAAATTTCGCCGAAGCGCTTGCGGTCATCAAAGAGAGTAACCCGCTGCCCGGAGTCTGCGGACGCGTATGTCCCCACCCCTGTGAAACCGACTGCCGCAGAAACGCCCTGGACGGCGCGGTGAACATCAACGGCATCAAGCGCTTTGTCGCCGACTGGGACGCCGTACAGATGGAGTCCTATAAGCCCGTGTGTCTGCCGGATACCGGACACAGAATCGCCATTGTCGGCGCGGGCCCCGCGGGCTTGACCGCCGCATGGTTCCTCAAGCGCATGGGACATTCGGTTACGATTTTTGAAATGCAGGAAGCCGCAGGCGGAATGCTCCGCTGGGGGATCCCGTACTACCGCCTGCCGGAAAAAGATCTGGATGCGGAAATCCAGAGCATTCTCGATCTGGGAGTGCAGATTTTCTACAACAAAAAGCTGGGCCGCGATTTCACGCTGGAGTCCCTCAAACGGGATGGCTTCGAGGCCGTCTTCCTGGGCCTGGGCGCTCAAAAAGCAACCGCCATCGGCGCAAAGGGCGAAGATTCACCGGGCGTCATGTCCGGCCTGGATATTCTCGCCCGTCTGGCCCGCGGCGATAAACCCGACCTGGGCGACCGGGTCATTGTCATCGGCGGCGGCAACACGGCCATGGATGCGGCGCGCAGCGCCGTGCGTCTGGGAGTGAAGGAAGTCGTCGTCGCTTACCGGCGAACGCGCCAGGAAATGCCCGCGCAGCCCATCGAAGTCGAAGAGGCCATCGAAGAAGGTGTGAACATTCAGTTCCTCACCGCTCCTGTTTCCATCACGCAGTCCGGCGGCGCATTGCAGATGACCTGCATTAAGATGGCACTGGGAGAACCGGATAAAAGCGGCCGGAGGCGTCCCGTGCCTCAGGAAGGTTCCGAATTCACCATCACGGCGAACACGATCATCTCCGCCATCGGACAGGCCGTAGACGGATTGTGCGTCGGGGATAAAACATTAATCGATAAATGGGGCAACCTTTCCATTGACGGGCAAACCATGCAAACCGCCCTGCCCTGGGTTTTCTCCGGCGGAGACTGCGTCACCGGCCCGGATATCGCCATTGCCGCCATTGGAGCCGGTCATCGCGCCGCTGTCTCCATGGACGAATATGTCCGCGCGGGCCGAGTGAGCGTAAAAGACGATCCTTACACCTGCACGAAGGGACCGTGGAAAGACTTTTCCCCGGAAACCTTCAAGGGAGTCGCGCATATGGACCGCGGGGAAGTGCCGACCCTTGAACCTCACGCCAGGAAAACCAATTTCAACGAATCCACCACTACCTGGGATCAGGAAACGACCATGGCGGAAGCATCCCGCTGCCTGGCCTGCGGCTGCACGGAGCGATATGACTGTGAACTTCGCAAATACGCCAGCGACTATGGCGTCGAGCACGACCATGAAAAACCGGCCCGCCCTCTGCCCATTGATGAAAATCATCCAACCATCACACGCGACGCCGGCAAATGCATCCTGTGCGGCCTGTGCCTGAAAGTCTGCCGTGAAATGGAAGGGGTCTCGGCGTTGAGCTTTTACGAAACCAACGACGTCCTGACCATCGGCCCCAACGACCATCGGCCGCTGGACATGACCGTCTGCGTGGCCTGCGGCCACTGCGCGATGGTCTGCCCCACGGGCGCGCTCACGCTGAAACCCGTGCTGCCGGACGTTTACCGGGCGCTGAAAGACCCCCAGTTGACGGTGGTCGCCCAGATCGCGCCCGCCGTTCGCGCCGCTTTCGGCGAACAGTACGGCATTGCCGGCGCCGACGTCATGCCGGTGCTGTCCGCCTGCCTCAAGCAGCTCGGGTTTAACTTTGTATTCGACACCTGCTGGGCGGCTGATCTCACCATCATGGAAGAAGGAACGGAGTTCCTGTCCAGACTGGCCGAGGGAGGCGTGCTGCCGCAGATCACATCCTGCTGCCCGGCCTGGGTCAATTACTGCGAAAAAATGGCTCCGGATATCCTGCCTCACCTTTCTTCCTGCAAATCCCCGCAGCAGATGTTCGGCGCGGTGATGAAGCAGTATTTCTCGAAAGAACTGAAAATGCGTCCCGAGCTTTTATACTTCGTGTCCATCATGCCCTGCAACGCCAAGAAGTACGAGGCCATGCGCCCGGAATTCAAAACGGATCATCTTCAGGATGTGGACAAGGTGCTCACCACCTGGGACGTGATGACCATGCTCAGGGAAAAGAACATCGATCCACGCTCCGTTGCGCCTGTTCCCGTGGACGCCTTCTTCGGCAAAGTGTCCGGCGCGGGCATCATTTTTGGCGCCAGCGGCGGCGTGGCGGAAGCAGCGCTTCGGCTGGCTGCCGAACGCGTCACGGGGACGCGCATGGAAAGCTTCAATTATGAAGGGGTGCGCGGCCTTCAGGGCGTGAAGGAAACGACCATCGCACTCGGCGAATCCAGCGTGCGGCTGGCCGTTGTGAGCGGACTGCAAAATGCCCAGAAGCTGATCGACCGGATTCGCTCCGGGGACGCCCCGTATGATCTCATCGAAGTCATGGCCTGCCCGGGCGGCTGCATCAATGGTTCCGGCAACCCCGCTCCGCTTCTGAAAAGCGATACGGAACACCGCCTGGACGTGCTCTACCGCCTGGACCAGGAAGCGCCGATCCGGACCAGTCAGGACAATCCTTCCGTTCAGGCTCTTTATACCAACTGGCTGGGGAAGCCCGACAGCGAAATGTCCCATCACGCGCTGCATACGACCTACAAGCGCCGCTCGATGCGTGTGCAGGAGATCAAAGAAGAAACGCTCACAGAACTTCCGGTTGTGGATGTCGGCGTTTGCATTGGCACGAACTGCTACATCAAGGGATCCTGGAAACTGCTGGAAGGACTGGCCGCCGAACTCCGGCGACGCGGACTCGCGGACCGCTTCCGCGTCAAGGCGCGATTCTGCACCGGACAGTGCGAAAGCGGCCCCAACGTCGCCGTAGGCAATAAAATCATTTCCGTGGAGAGCATGGATTCAGCTGCGGCATTTATCGATGCCCATCTGCTGCCGATGACTTCCGCGGGAAAGGCGGATCAATAATATGCTGTTAATCACGATTTGCGTCGGCAGTTCCTGCAGTCTGCGCGGCTCCGATGATCTGGCCTCGGAATTGTTCCGTCTGATTGAAAAGGAAAAGCTCGAAGGACTGGTTGATATCGCCGGCGCATTCTGCATGGACGCCTGCTCCAAAGGCGTTTCCGTTCGCGTGGACGATACGGAATTCAGCGGCATCCGCCCCGGCGAGGCCGAGACCTTTTTTTACAGGGAAGTGGTTCCCCGTGTCAAAACGAAACTCACGCCGCGCGGCGTCAATGATTCCCCGTCGGCTTCGCCTCCCGGAAAGGAGAATCCGCAATGAATGAACCGGTCATTATCACCAACCCGGCGCGCTGCCGCGACTGTTACCGCTGCGTGCGGCACTGCGACGTCAAGGCGATTCGCGTTCAAAACGGCCAGGCCCAGGTGGTGCCCGAACTCTGCATCGTCTGCGGAACCTGCATTCGCACCTGTCCGCAAAAGGCCAAGGATGTCCGTAGCGCAAGGGAAGACATCAAGCAAGCCATCAAAGACGGGAAAATGGTCGTTGCGTCCGTTGCTCCTTCGGCTCCCGCTTATTTCGGATACCGGTATTTTTCCGAAATGGAAACGGCCCTCAAACAACTGGGATTCCATGTCGCCGAGGAAACCGCCGTCGGCGCGGAGATCGTCGGGATGGCACACCGTGAATACATTGAACGAATGCCCGAAGCCCGCCCCGTGATTGCCTCCTCCTGCCCGGTGATTGTCAATCTCATTGAAAAGTATAATCCCGACCTGATTCCTCATCTTGCGCCGATCGTATCTCCGATGATCGCCCACGGACGCCTGCTTGCCCAAAAATACGGCCCGGATGCCTACATCGTCTTTATCGGCCCGTGTATCGCTAAGAAACTGGAAATCATGGAAGAATCGGAATCAGGTGTGGTTTCGGCGGCCATGACGTTTCGCGGACTGGCTGACTGGTTTAAGGAAACGGGAATTGTTCTTCGGATTGCTGATGAACGCCCCGAGCCGCCTTCTCCGGTGGACGCCCGGCTTTTCCCGGTGGAAGGCGGATTGATCGGAACAGCGCAACTGAGCACTGACATGCTCAACAACTCGCTCATCGTCGCCAGTGGCCTGGAAACATGCCAGAACATCCTCGGGGATATCCGCGCCGGCCAGTTAAACGCTTCCCTTGTGGAATTGATGGCCTGCACCGGCGGTTGCATCAACGGCCCGGCCATGGCGGACCTGCCCGGTGGCATTTACGCGTCGCGCCAGAAAATCATTGATTATCATCGCCACCGCCCGGCTTATGCTCCCGTTGCCCGTGAACACTGGCCCGATGTTTCGCGCGCTTACACCGACAAAAAAGAACCTGTTCCTGAATTCAGTGAAGAGCAGATCCGGGATATGCTCCGGCGCGTCAATAAATACACGTCGGATGATGAGCTCAACTGTGGCGCCTGCGGCTATTCGAGCTGTCGCGAAAAAGCCATTGCCACGATTCGGGGCATGGCGGAGGTCACCATGTGCATCCCTTACATGCGCAGCCGCTCCGAATCCCTGCGGCAGGTGGTTATGGACGTGTCTCCCAATTCCATCATCATCATGGACAATCATCTGGGGATTCAGGACATGTCGCCTTCGGCGGAACAACTCTTCGGCTGCCAGCTTTCGGATATGAAAGGCAAGCATATATCGCGGCTGATTCCCCTTTACGATGATTTTGTTGCCGTGCGGGACACCGGGAAACCGGTGCTGGCGAAAATCCGCCGCCTGAACGACGCCATTGTCGCCGAACAAAACATCGTCCGGGTGGAAGGACAGTCGCTTCTGGTCGCCATCATGCGCGACATTACCGAGCATGAAACGGAAAAGCAGAAATTTCACGCGCTGAGGGCGCAGACTCTGGAACAGACCCGGGAAGTCGTACGCAAGCAGATGCGCGTAGCGCATGAGATCGCACATCTTCTGGGTGAAACGACGGCGGAAAGCAAAATGATCGTCTCCCATCTGGCAAAAATTCTCGAAGAGGAAGAATTGAAGTGAGACAACTGGTCGAATGTAACTGGATGAGCCTCAACAAAGCCGACGAAGAGCTCTGCGGCGACGCCGTCATGATCCGCACGAAGCCGGATTCCTTCGTGGCGGTGCTGTCCGACGGCCTGGGCAGCGGCGTCAAGGCCAGCATCCTGTCGTCGCTGACTGCGGAAATCGCCGCGCGGATGTTCGAGGCGGGAGGCAATGTTGAAGACGTGATGCAGACGCTGGTCGATACGCTTCCGGAATGCTCCGTCCGAAAGCTGGCTTATGCCACCTTTGCCGTTCTGATTGTCTATAACGGCCGGGACGCACATTTGGTTTTGTTTGATTCTCCGCCGCTGATTCTGATTCGGGACAACACCATTTTCAACCTGCCGCTCGAGGAACGCCGCATCAAGGACCGGATCATCAAAGAAGCGCATTTCGAATTACTCGAAAACGACTACATGGTGCTGATCAGCGACGGCTACACGCACGCGGGGCTGGGCGGCATTTACCGAATGGGCTGGGGATGGAAAAACGTAGCCTCCGCCGTGCAGCGTTTCGTGCAGACTGGCGCGGATACGGTCAAACTGATGGAAGCCATGTCGAAAACCTGCATGAAATTATACAACGACAAGCCCGGTGACGATTCCACCGTCATTTGCATGAAAGTGCGGCCCGCGGTTTCCGTTTGCGTGTTGACGGGACCGCCCACCAACAAGGGAATGGATGAATTCGCCGTTCAACAGCTGATGGGCGCCGAAGGAGACAAAATCATCTGCGGCGGCAGCACCGCGCAAATGGCGGCGCGGGTTCTGAACGAAAAGCTGGAAGTGGAATGGGTTCCTCCCTGGAAACGCACCAGCGAGGAACCCAAGAAGAAAGGTTCACCGCCGACCGCGGCCATCAGGGGCATTAACCTGGTCACGGAAGGCATCCTGACGATCGGCCAGGCCCTGGAAATCATGCGCAATGCGAAAACCATTCACGACCTGCCCAAAGACAACGACGCCGCAACCAGGCTTGCCCACTATTTTCTTGCTGCGGACGACATTCATCTGATTGTCGGTACGGCCATCAACCCCAACCAGGTGGCCGACCTGATCCGCGGCGAACCGATGCGCATGGTCTATATCCGGGAACTGGTTACCGATCTCAACGCCCGCAACAAGATTGTGACGGTGGAGAGAGTATAAAAAGGTTCATGGCGTAAGGATTTAATTTTTTTACGTTTTATTTTTACCTTTAACCTTGTGCTTTTTTCTGCATTCCGCTTGGAAATATTGTATTTGAGGTGTAATTCGCCACATATTTTTGTCTTGACATTGAGGAGAACCTCGCCTTATGATTGCCATCAATCAATGGAGGGTTCCCATGCGTTTCTTACGCGCGCTGCTGATTATCGGCTTGCTCGTTGGACTCGTACAGGATGCTGCGAGTGCCTATACCCACGTCGATCTGGGTTGGCAGCTTGACGTCGACCCGATCACCAGCTCCTCGTTCATTGATCCCTACTCTATCACCTTCGATTATGCATCCGTCGTGTCGGGCACCGGCAACGTGTTCCCCAATGGAACGTTCAAACCGCAGTATCCTGGCAACGGATACGTCTTCTGGGGACTGCGCAGTATGGTCAATGTATCCGCGAAGGAAAGTCTCTTCGGAACGTTCCTCACCGGTGCCAACGGGACTGGCTTCGGAGTGAACGACGACATCATCGTCCGAGTAAACAACCAATCCCTGCCAATTTGGGCATCACAGACGGCCTTCAATTTCGCGATTCCCGACTATGTCTGGCTGGATGGAGAGAACACCATCGAGGTCGTCTATTGGAACTCCTCTTACGGCTACCTCGATGCGCTCTTTTTGTGGGTTCCGCAGCCGAATACAAATACAACACCCATCCCTGCCGCAGTCTGGCTTCTTGGTTCGGGCTTAGCAGGACTGGTTGGATTAAGGAAAATATTCAAGAAGTAATACGAGTTCAACGGCGTCAAATCTTTATCCTTGACGCATTACCGGAGCTTTCTGAATCTGCATCATTTTCCCCGGGTTTCAGCTTCTTTTTTTAATTGGTCGTTGCTTTCTTGCCGCACCAATAAGATGATACCCACTAAGGTTCAAGGATCACAATTATTTTTCCCTTTTACCTTCAATAATCATAAACCTCATTCTACTTCATGAAGAATGACTTTCACTTCCTTCGTCTGAAACTTCTGTTTTCTGGGCAGTTTAATTTTGACGGTTGTTCCCGTTGGTCCCAGTTTCGGATCGGCATTGGATTCAATGGAAATATCGCCATGATGCCCTTTCACGATGGAAAAAGCCTGCGGCAGCCCCAGACCCGTCCCCTCACCCACGGCTTTGGTCGTAAAAAAAGGGGTAAAGAGCAGCGGCATGCTTTCCTCGGGTATCCCCTTTCCCGTATCAGACAGGGTAACGGTTACCTCGCGGTCGTCCCCCTCAACCGTGATGTTCAATACGCCGCCGTTCGGCATCGCTTCCACGGCATTTTTCGCCAGATCAAAAAAAACCATTCCCGCCTGCTCATGATCCATCCATACGGACTCATCCTTCAGGCAGGATTTCAGTTTCAGCACGATCCCGTCCGGAGCGGATAATTTGGCCAGGCTTTCTTCAAGAATTTTTTTAATACTGGTTTCTCTGAATTTCAGTCTGTGCACGAATTCCAGTCCCCCTTTTCCGTAAACAACCGTTTATTTGAGATATCATTTTCCGTAAAAAATAACCATTTTATCTTGTTGACAGCAAATCACCGGCCATGCTAGACATGATCTGATTTCAGTACAATAACAGGTAGCAAATTAGTATACACAATTGTTGTAATAACCATTTTGTTGATCGATGAGGAGTAACCTTTGAAACTGCGCGATGTGAAAGATATCCTGGATGCCGAAGTCATTGTCGGTGAAGAAAATCTGGATCTGGAAGTGAAAACAGCCTTCGGGGCTGACCTGATGAGTGATGTGCTGGCATTTGCCAAATCCGGCAGCCTGCTGCTCACCGGACTGACCAACACACAGGTGATCCGAACTGCTAATGTACTGGATATTGCAGCGATTATTCTTGTCCGCGGCAAAAAACCGTCCACGGAAACCATTGCACTGGCCAGAGAACTGAAAATCCCCATCCTGACCACAAAATATATTCTATTCGAAACGGCGGGCCGCCTGTACACGAAAGGTATTGTCGGCTGCCTGCAAAAAGTTGATAATGTCAGTAGCCGAAATTAACCATAATCTGTATTCCGGCAGTTTTAACATCGAAGGCGGCAACTTCAATTCAGCCGGAATCGTTTCTACCAGCATTAAATCCATTCTAAAAAAACTGGGAATTCCCGGCGATATTGTCCGAAAAGCGGCCATTGTTTCTTACGAAGCGGAAATTAATGTCGTTTCTTACGCCAAAAAAGGCATTGTCACGCTGCTGGTGGAACCCGGAGTCGTGAAGATTGAAGTAAAGGACGAAGGTCCCGGCATCCCTAACATCGAGCTGGCCATGCAGGAAGGATGGTCAACCGCCGACCAGAGAATCCGGGAAATGGGTTTCGGCGCGGGCATGGGCCTGTGCAACATTAAAAATTATTCAGACATGTTCGACATTACCTCGGAAGTCGGCAAAGGCACGCATTTGAAAATGACCATTCATACGTCATAATTTATTTAAGGATTACAAGCATGAAAATCGAAAAAATCGTTCAAGCACTGGGGCTGGAAGTCAAATGCGCCAAAGACAGTCTGGACAGGGAAGTTACGGGCGGCTACACGGGAGACCTCCTGAGCGATGTCATGGGTAATTCCAAAGAAGGATACATCTGGGTCACGCGCCAGGTGCATCAGAATATTGTCGCCGTTGCCAGTCTCAAAGAGCATGCGGGAATCATTCTGATCAATTCCAGTGAGCCGACCCAGGAAACGCTGGAAAAAGCCGAGGCTGAAAAAATTCCGATCATGGTGTCCGATCTGCCCGCCTTCGAAATCTCGGGCAAGATTTACAATTTACTGACAACAGCATCCTGATTCCCGAAAACATCACCCTCATTTGTATCCGTATCCTGGCGTCTTTTGTTTTCAGCGGTGAAAACCGATGTTGAAAATTTTTAATTGCGATCTGCACATTCATACTTGCCTGTCTCCCTGCGCTGAACTGGATATGCATCCCAGGGCGCTTGTGGACAGGGCGCTGGAAAAAAATCTGGATATGATCGCCATCAGCGACCACAACGCTTCGGCAAATGTCCGGTACGTCATCGCCGCCGCCGGAACCACAAATCTTCGGATCATCCCGGCCATGGAAATCACAACCAGTGAAGAAGTACACCTCCTGGCTTTGTTTGAATCCCTGAACGTTCTTCATGAACTCCAGGCCGTCATGGATCAGCATCTTTTCGGGAAAAATGACGAAACTCGCTTCGGCGTACAGGCTATAGTCAATGAACTTGGAGAAGTGGAGGGAATAGAAGAAAAGATGCTCATCGGTGCGACGGATTTGTCGATCGACGACATTGTTAAAATGATTCACCGGCTGGGAGGTCTCGCCATTCCCGCCCATATTGACCGGGAAAGTTTCAGCGTCCTGAGCCAGCTGGGATTTATCGACGACAGCTCTCATTTTGACGCGCTGGAAATTTCAAAACTGACGGGTATCGGGAAGGCACGCACCCGCTACAGCGACCTTGCCCGTTACCCGTTTCTCACATCCTCCGACGCCCACTTCCTCAACGACATCGGAACGTCAACAACAAAAATCATGATGGAAAAACCGACATTCGCTGAATTGAAAACGGCTCTGCTGGGGCGGGACGGCCGCTGCATCGTGGAGGATAAATGCTGACACTTGCCGACCACATTTTAGATATCTGTGAAAATTCCATCCGTGCGGGAGCAAAACTCATCGAGATCTTTATCGATGAAGATACCTCAAAAGATCTGCTGACGCTGACCATCAAAGATGACGGCCATGGAATGAGCCCGGAAGTTCTGAAAAAAGTCTTGGATCCTTTTTACACGACCAAAACGGTCCGCCGTGTAGGTCTGGGCCTTCCGCTGCTCCAAGACGCCGCCGAACGGTCCGGCGGAACATTTCATCTCGATTCGCTGGAAAACTCAGGCACTACGGTAATCGCCACCTTCGGTTTGCGTCATCTGGACCGGCAACCGCTCGGAGCTATAATTAACATAATCGTTATTCTAATAATTTCGAATTCTGAGGTTGATTTTTTTTACAAACATAGGCATAATGACCGGCGGTTAGAAATGGATACCCGTGAAATCCGTAAAGAAATCGAGGATGTACCCATTAATCATCCCGAGGTAATAAAATATATCCGGGGCGTAATTGAAGAAGGATTGCGCGAAATCGAACCGGAAGCATAACACGCCCCGAAGATTTGAGGAGGATGTAAATGAAAGCCGAAGACAAAGAACTTTTGAAAGAGTTCACCCCGGAACAAGTAGCAAAGTTAGACAGCATCATTGAGAAGTACAAAGGTAAAGCAGGTGGATTGATTCCCGTGCTGGAAGAAGCTCAGGTATGCCTCGAGTATCTGCCGCTGTCCGTGCAGAAAAGAATTGCTGCCGGTCTGAATCTGCCGCTGAGTCGCGTCTATGGCGTGGTCACATTTTACTCGTTTTTCACCATGACTCCACGCGGCAAACACACCATCCGCGTCTGCCTGGGCACAGCCTGTTACGTACGCGGCGGTAAAGCCATTACCGAAGCTCTGGAAAAAACCTTTGGGATTAAAGAAGGCGAAACAACGCCCGACCGCATGTTCACGCTGGAATCCGTCCGCTGCCTGGGCGCCTGCGGTCTGGGGCCGGTCGTCGTGGTGGATGAGGATGTTCACGGCCGCATCAAGCCCGCCAAGGTCAAGGAAGTTTTAAGTCAGTACAATTAACCATTCAGAATAGATAACGGAGGACACATCCATGGCAAAATTAACAATCGACGATTTAAAAAAGATCAAGGAAAAAGTTCATAAAGAAATGTCTTTGCGCGACGGCGACCGCCGCGTCAAAGTCACTGTCCATATGGGAACCTGCGGTATCGCTTCCGGCGCAAAGGAAGTGATGGACACCTTGCTCGAAGAAATCGAATCCGCCAAAGTAAACGACGTGATCGTCACTACGTCCGGTTGCATGGGCCTTTGCAGCCGCGAGCCCCTGGTGACCGTTGAAGTCCTGAATCAGGATCCCATCAAGTATGAATATGTCAATCCCAACAAAATGAGACAGATCTTCAAAAGACATGTTCTGGCGGGAGAAGTGCAAACACCTTTTGTACTGGCAAAAGGCGCTGAGGTCATCAAATAAAAATATGATCAATCTCACGGGAATAACCTTCCCGTGCAAGGATTGTTAAGGAGGATATTGGATCAATGAAAGTATTTCGTTCACACTTATTGATATGCGGAGGCACGGGCTGCCAGGCTTCCGGCAGTCTCGGCGTAAAGAACGCCCTGATGGAAGAAATCGTTAAACGAAAGCTGTCTGAGGAAATCAAAGTCGTCGAGACCGGCTGTAACGGTTTCTGCGCTCTGGGCCCCATCATGGTGGTTTATCCGGAAGGCGTCATCTATATAAACCTGAAACCGGCCGATATGCCGGAACTGGTGGAAGAACACCTGATCAAAGGCCGTATCGTTGAAAAATTCCTGTATCGCGAGCCGGGTACGGACAAAGCCATTCCGACAATGCAGGACATCCCCTTCTTCGCCCATCAGGAACTGAGAGTATTAAAAAACCGCGGTCTGATCGATCCCGAAAAAATCGAAGAATACATTGCCCGCGACGGTTATGCCGGCATGGCCAAGGCGCTCACCGAAATGACGCCGGAACAGATTGTTCAGGAAATGCTGGATTCCGGACTGCGCGGCCGCGGCGGCGCGGGGTTCCCCACCGGTCTGAAGTGGAAATTCGCAGCCCAGTCCAAGGGCGATATTAAATACGTTCTGTGTAACGCCGACGAAGGCGATCCCGGCGCATTCATGGACCGCTCCGTTCTGGAAGCCGATCCTCATGCCGTTCTGGAAGGCATGGTTATCGCCGCCAAAGCCATCGGTTCGAACCACGGTTACATTTACTGCCGCGCGGAATATCCGCTGGCCATTCATCGATTGAATATCGCCATCGCCCAGGCCAAAGACGCAGGTCTTCTGGGAAAGGATATTTTAGGTACGGGTTTTGACTTCGATCTGGAAATTTACCAGGGCGCAGGCGCTTTCGTCTGCGGCGAAGAAACGGCGCTCATGACCTCCATCGAAGGTAAGCGCGGCATGCCCCGTCCCCGCCCGCCCTTCCCGGCCGTAGCCGGTTTGTGGCAGAAGCCCAGTATCCTCAATAACGTTGAAAGCTTCGCCAATGTAGGTCAGATCATCCTTCGCGGCGCCAAATGGTATGCGTCGGTCGGCACTGAAAAAAGCAAGGGTACGAAAGTATTCGCCCTTACCGGCGACGTCAACAACGTGGGTCTGGTGGAAGTTCCCATGGGCACCACGCTGGGCACGATCGTCTACGATATCGGCGGCGGCATTCCCAAAGGCAAGAAGTTCAAAGCAGCCCAGCTGGGCGGCCCCTCCGGCGGCTGTATTCCTGTGCAGCATTTGAACGCTTCGGTTGACTACGAAAAAGTCGCTGAACTCGGCGCCATTATGGGCTCCGGTGGTTTGATCGTCATGAACGAAGACAAGTGCGCGGTTGACATGGCGCGATTCTTCATGGATTTCTGCCAGGATGAATCCTGCGGAAAGTGTACCCCCTGCCGCGAAGGAACGAAGCGCATGCTGGATATTCTGACGGACATCACCAAAGGCAAAGGCAAGGCCAGCGATCTCGATCTGCTCGAGGAAATGGCCGGCGTCATTAAAAACGCGGCCCTGTGCGGCCTTGGCCAGACAGCTCCCAACCCCGTACTGAGCACCATCCGTTATTTCAAGAAAGAATACGAAGAGCACATCTTTGAACATCGCTGCCGCGCGACCGTCTGCTCGGCCATGTATAAATCCCCCTGCCAGCATACCTGCCCGATTGAGATGGACATTCCATCCTACATCGCGCTGATTCGCGAAGGCCGGTTTGAAGATGCTTACAAGATTCTGCTTCAGACCAACCCCTTCCCGTCTGTCTGTGGCCGTGTATGCGATCACAAATGCCAGTCCAAATGCCGCCGCGGCAATATGGATGAACCGCTGGCCATCAAGTTCCTGAAACGCTTCATCACCGACAACGCACCGCGTCCGAAAACCGATCCGGTACCCGTAACCCGCAAGGAAAAAATCGCAGTTGTCGGCGCCGGTCCCGCCGGCCTCACCGCAGCGCGCGATCTGGCTCTGCGCGGCTACAAAGTGACGGTATTCGAAGAGCTGGCTTACGCTGGCGGCATGCTCCGCTGGGGCATTCCCGCTTATCGACTGCCCCGCAATATCCTGCAGGGTGAAATTGACGACATCACTGCACTCGGCGTTGAAATTCGTCTTAACACCCGTGTGGGCCGTGACATTAAATTCGATCAGATGGAAAAAGACTTCGATTATATTTATCTCGCCACCGGCGCTCACAAAAGCACAAAAATGGGCGTCACCGGCGAAGACCTGGGCAATGTATTCGGCGGCGTTGAATTCCTGCGCGACTTCAATAACAACGAAGACAAATGGCTCAAAGGTGAAAAAACTCTGGGCAAGAAGGTGGCCGTCATCGGCGGTGGAAACTCCGCCATTGACGCGGCCCGCGTCGCTCTGCGACTGGGGTCCGAAGTCACCATCCTGTATCGCCGCCTGAGAGCGGATATGCCGGCGGCTGAAGAAGAAATCAAGGCGGCCGAAGACGAAGGCATCAAGATTGAATACCTGGTGGCTCCGCTGAAGATTGACGGAGACAAAGGCAAGGTTAAATCCATTTCGTGCCAGCGCATGAAACTGGGTGATTTCGACAATAGCGGCCGCAGGAAACCCGTGCCGGTATCCGGTTCCGAGTTCACACTGAACGTGGATGCCATTGTCGCGGCAATCGGCCAGGTGCCGGATATGAGCTTCATTGACAAGAAGATCGGCGTCGAAATCAACAAGTGGGATTGCTATACGGTCGGCAAGGGCTACAAGTCCCGCACCAACAATCCCAAATACTTCGCCGGAGGCGATGCGGAAACCGGTCCGGATACGGTTATCGCGGCCATCGGCGCGGGCCATCAGGCCGCCGATGATATCGACGCGGCCATCCGCGCGGCCAATGGCGAACCCGCCTTCGTGAAACCGGCTCTGGAAGACATTTTTGTCCCGCTGGTGATTGATGAAGAATCGACGGAGGCTCCACAGATGCCGATGCCCGAAATGCATCACGACACCCGCAAAATGAGTTTCGCCGAAGTGGAACTGGGCTTCAGTCGTGAAGATGCCATGAAGGAAGCCTGCCGCTGCCTCCGCTGCGACGCGGCCGTATAACTGAAAAGGATTGAAAAGGAGAAATAATACATGTCAACAGTAAAATTGACTATCGATAATCGTCAAGTGGAAGCGCCTGTAGGCTCAACCATTCTGGAAGCCGCCCGCATCGCGGGGATCAGAATCCCCACGCTTTGCGCCTGGCCGGAAATCAAACACACCCCCGGCGCCTGCCGCGTTTGTATGACGGAAGTGGAAGGACAGCGCTCATTGATCGCCGCCTGCGTTTTCCCCGTAACCGAAGGGATGATCGTCCATACCAACACGGAGAAAGTCCGTCAGGCCAGAAAAATGGTCGTCGAGCTGCTTCTGGCCAACCATCCGCAGGAATGCAATTTCTGCGTTCGAAACGGCAGCTGCGAACTGCAGAAGGTCGCCGAATTTGTCGGCCTGAAAGAAGTCCGTTTCCCCTACTCCGAATTTTCCAAGGAAGAATCGATCGATCGTTCCAGCCCCTCGATTGTCCGCGACAGCCGCAAGTGCATCGAATGTCACCGCTGCGTCACGGTCTGCGATCAGATTCAGACCGTCAGCGTTCTGACCCCGGCACATCGCGGTAGCGATGTGAAAGTCACACCGCCCTTCAATCTGCCGCTGGTCGAATCGAACTGCGTCACCTGCGGTCAGTGCATCCTGGCCTGTCCGGTCGGCGCTCTGTATGAGAAAGACGATGTGGATCTGGTATGGAAGGCTCTGAACGATCCGACCAAGCACGTCGTTGTTCAGGAAGCTCCGGCCATCCGCGCCGCCCTGGGCGAAGAATTCGGCATGCCTCCCGGATCGCTGGTTACGGGCAAAATGATCGCCGCCCTGCGCCGTCTGGGATTTGATAAGGTATTTGACACCAACTTCACCGCCGACCTCACCATCATCGAGGAAGGCAATGAGCTGCTCAAACGCGTGAAGGAAGGCGGCGCGCTGCCGATGATCACCTCGTGCAGCCCCGGCTGGATCAAGTTCTGCGAACACTTCTATCCGGATCTGCTCCCGCATCTGTCCACCTGCAAATCACCGCAGCAGATGTTCGGCGCGCTGGCGAAAACCTACTATGCGGAAACGGCAGGCATCGACCCGAAAAATATCGTGTCGGTCTCCATTATGCCCTGCACCGCCAAAAAGTTTGAAGCACAGAGACCGGAGATGGCGAGCAGCGGTTTCCGTGATGTGGATTATGTTCTGACCACCAGAGAATTGGGCCGGATGATCCATGAAGCCGGCATTGATTTTGAAAATATTCCGGACGAAGACTACGATGCGCCGATGGGTGAATACACCGGCGCCGGCACCATCTTCGGAGCAACCGGCGGCGTTATGGAAGCTGCACTGCGCACGGTTTACGCCGTAGTCACCGGGGAAAATCTGCCGAGTCTGGACATCACCCCTGTCCGAGGTCTGGAGGGTGTTAAGGAAGCATCCGTCAAAGTCGGCGCCCTGGGAGACGTCAAAGTAGCCGTTGCCCACGGTCTGGGCAATGCCCGCAAACTTATGGACAAGATCCGTGATGGAAAAGCCGACTATGCTTTCATCGAAATCATGAGTTGCCCGGGCGGCTGCATTTCCGGCGGCGGCGAGCCGATTCCCACGAATAACGAAATCCGCGTCAAACGATCATCCGCCTTGTATGCGGATGACGGTTCCGTGCAGAAGAAACGCCAGTCTCATGAGAATGAGTCGGTGAAAAAGCTCTATGAGAAATTCCTTAAAGAACCTCTTGGGCATAAATCTCACGAATTGCTGCACACCAAGTATACGAAAAGAGGCACGGAAATGCCTCACACGAAAGATGAGTAATATCTTTTTCTGAGTTCTCGAAACGAAAAAGAGGTTTGTCCGACAAAGACAAACCTCTTTTTTTGTTGATTCATTTAAGGTAAAGAAGATTCATGGCTGAGCAAAGAACGGAAAAAGATTTTTTAGGTGAACTGAAGATTCCCGATAACGTTTACTGGGGTATTCATACAGGGAGGGCTGTGACTAACTTCCGCATCAGTTCCCAGAAAGTCAATCCATCCCTCATCCGGTCTTTGGCCCTGATCAAGAAAGCCTGCTGTCAGGCCAATGCCGAGCTGGGATTTTTGTCTTCCGGGAAAGCTCGCGCTATCGAGAAAGCATGCCAGGAAATCACGGAGGGGCTCCTTTCCGACCAGTTTCCCGTTGACGCCTTTCAGGGAGGCGCGGGAACCTCGACCAACATGAACATCAATGAAGTAGTCGCCAACCGTGCTATTGAAATTCTGGGGGGAATAAAAGGCGATTATGCGGTGATTCATCCTCTGGAAGACGTCAACCTCCATCAGTCCACCAACGATGTTTATCCGACAGCCGTCAAAGTGGCGGCGATTTACCTGCTCCGTAATTTATCCCAGGCGATAGCCGGCGTTCAGGGCGCTTTTCAGGAAAAGGAAAAAGAATTCGCAGCTGTTGTTAAACTGGGAAGGACAGAATTGCAGGAAGCCGTTCCTGTTACTCTGGGGGCGGAGTTTTCCGCGTTTGCCGAAGCATTCGGACGTGATCGCTGGCGGACATTTAAATGTGAAGAGCGGCTGCGCGTCGTAAACCTGGGCGGAACAGCCGTCGGCACGGGGCTGGCCGCACCCCGGAATTATATTTTCCTGGTCATCGAAAAATTAAGAGAAATAACCCGCCTGGGACTTTCACGCGGGGAAAACGTCATGGGTGAAACCGCCAATGCCGATGCTTTCGTGGAAGTGTCCGGCATCCTGAAAGCTCATGCCGTGAATCTCATCAAAATTTCCAGTGATCTGCGTCTGATGAATTTTCTGGGAGAAATCCGTCTGCCTCAACTTCAGGCTGGATCGTCCATTATGCCAGGAAAGGTCAATCCGGTTCTGGCGGAAACCGCCATGCAGATTGGTATGAAAGTGATCGCCAACGATGCTGTCATCACCGACTGCGCTTCTCGTGGCACCCAGCAGATCAATGAATTCCTGCCCCTTCTGGCCCATTCGATTCTGGAATCCCTGGACCTTTTGATCAACATCAACTCGCTGCTTGCGGATCACATTCGGGCGATCGTTGCAGATCCGGCAAAATGCTCTCAGTATTTCAACCACAGCCCGATGATTATCACCGCCCTTTTACCGGTTATCGGTTACGAAAAAGCAACCGAACTGATAAAAGAATTTTTCGCTGGTACGGAAAAAAACATGCGACTATTTTTAGAAGATAAAATCGGGAAAGACACCTTGGATAAACATCTGTCACCATTTGCCCTGACCGCACTGGGGTACAAAGACCGTGGATAAAACACCAAAAGCTAACCGCCTGCATATCGCTCTCCTGGGACGCACCAACGTGGGTAAATCCAGCCTCATGAATCTGATGCTGGGCCAGGACATTGCCATCACATCGCCCATCGCGGGAACGACAACGGATGTGGTGGAAAAAGCCATGGAGCTGTTGCCGCTGGGACCGATATTGTTTCTGGATACGGCAGGGCTGGACGATATATCTGAATTGTCCGGCAAGCGCCTGGAAAAAACAGCCAGGGTTTTTGACCGCGCTGATGTGGTGATCCTTGTTACCGAGGCGGACATATGGACGGATTATGAAGAATCCGTCCTGAAAGAGGCGCAAAACCGCAAGATCCCTGTCCTGACCGTCATCAATAAAATCGATCTCCAAATCCCTTCCTCCGAACATTTGGAACTTTTGAAACGGAAAATCGGACGGGTCCTGACCGTCTCATGCAGCGATCCGGTTCAACGCCAGCAATATCTGGAGGATTTAAAGCGTCTGCTTCTGGAAGTGGCTCCGGCGGACTTTATCTCAACGCCGTCGCTTATCGGCGATCTGCTGCCACCCGGCGGTTTTGCAGTGCTGGTTGTGCCGATCGACTTGCAGGCGCCCAAAGGCAGGTTGATCCTTCCCCAGGTGCAGACCATCCGCGATATTCTGGACAATGATGCTTCCGCAATCGTCGTCAAAGAAAGGGAACTGGCCGCAACGCTCGCCAACCTCAGGCAACCTCCCGCCATCGTGGTAACGGATTCGCAGGCTATCCTGAAAGTGACGGCCGATGTTCCGAAAGAAATTCCCGTCACGACTTTTTCCATTTTATTTGCCCGGCAAAAATCCGACCTGGCCATCATGGCGGCGGGCGCCGCAGCGATTGAAAGGCTAAATCCCGGCGACCGGGTCCTGATCGCGGAAGCCTGCTCCCACCATGCACTGGAAGACGACATTGGCCGTGTGAAAATTCCCCGCTGGCTCCGCCAGTATACAGGCGGCGATCTGCATATTGATACGGTCAGCGGCCGTGATTATCCGGATAATTTGAAAGACTACAAATTAATTTTTCACTGCGGCGCTTGTATGATCAATCGCCGGGAAATGCTCACAAGGCTTCGTAAAGCACAGGAAGCCGGCATACCGGTAACCAATTACGGTGTGGCCATTTCGTTCCTGCAGGGTGTATTGAAACGCAGTCTGGCCCCCTTTCCTTCCGCACTGGCAGCTTTCGAGAAACAACTGAACCATCCTTAATTCGAACATAATTGTTCCCGGTATCGAACAAAAATGTTCATGATAATTTATTATATCCAGTATAACTATTTTTCTTGACTTTGCTTTCTGTTTTACGCTAAGCATCCATGCAAGAGACAAGGGAAAAAATAATGATTCGTTCTTTTAATCTGACATATTCCAAATGAGGTTTTCTGATCCGGAAACTTGTAAGCTTCCAAAAAACCTCCCCCACCGATTCTTCCGTGCAGTAGACTCTGCAAGCATTCCATCAGCCCGCTCGGTTTAAGAACGGGGGAACAGGCACCGGAAAAGTATGCCCGCTCCGAATACCGGCCATCCGCCGTCATTTGTGCGAAGAACTGTATTCGGTGAAGATGGTCAGGATGATCGCATAAAATGTTTACTTCGGGCTTGACGGTCACCTGTAAATTATGTATGTTTTTTTGAACATATGTCTAATTAGACATATGCCTAAATCGGCATAGTTATTGATTTGTGTATAATATTGGCTCGTTGCACTGACATAAACGGCCAAACAATTGATAAGGGGGTTATATGGCAAAAGGAAATCATTCCGATTACAAGAAAATGATTGACAAGCAGTACAAAGATCTTTTGAAGCATTGTCAATCGCACATGGAACAGGTTGAAAAAACAATGCCTGAGCCAAAGGAAGATCTGCATGAACTGTTGAAATCCAGAGGCATTACCAGAAGAGATTTCGTCAAATGGACTTCCGCGATGACCGCCGCGCTGATGCTGCCGCCCATGTTTAAACCGATGGTCGCCAAAGCGGCGGAAAACTTCAGTCGCATACCGGTGGTCTGGCTGCATTTTGCCGAATGTACGGGTTGCTCCGAAGCGCTGCTTCGTTCGTCCTATCCCAATGTTGACGATATTCTGCTGGAAACCATTTCTCTGGAATATCACGAAACCCTGATGGCCGCGTCCGGTTATCAGGCTGAGAAATGCCTGGAAGACGCCGTTCACACTTTCAACGGCAAATTCATCTGCGTGATTGAAGGTGCGCTTCCCAAAGGTCTTGACGGCAAGTATCTGACGCTCGGCCCCAAAGGAAAAACCGGAATTGAAGTCGCCAGAGAAGTCGCCAAGAAAGCGGCCGCATGCATCGCCATCGGTTCCTGCTCCGCCTTCGGCAATATTCCCGCCGCCAAACCCAACCCGACGGATTGCGTCGGCATTAAAGATGCCATCGGCGTTTCCACGGTCAACATCGCCGGCTGTCCGCCCAATGTCGTGAACTTCACCGGCACGTTGCTGCATTACATCATGTTCGGCGGTCTGCCTGCGCTCGACGGTCTGGGAAGGCCAGTCTGGGCTTACGGCAAACGAATTCATGATTATTGCGAAAGACGTCCGCATTATGACGCTTCCGAATTTGTCAATGAATGGGGTGACGCCGGCGCGCTCAAAGGCTGGTGCCTGTACAAAGTCGGCTGCAAAGGCCCTTATACTTACGCCAACTGCGGAAAAGTACGTTTCAACGACGGCATTTCCTGGCCGATTATGGCCGGTCACGGCTGCATCGGCTGCACCGAACCCGGATTCTGGGACACCATGGCTCCGCTGGAAAAACCGCTACCTGACAAATCTTACGGAGGAGGAGAAAAAACCGTCGACAACATTGGCATTGCTTTGACCGGTATTGCCGCGGTAGGCATCGCTGCTCATGCTACGGCCACCGCACTTCGACATAAGGACGATGACCAGGCAAAAAAGCAGGAGGTAAAACATCATGAGTAAACGAATTATTGTCGATCCGATTACCAGGATTGAAGGACATTTAAGAATTGAAGTGGAAGTGGACGAGAAAAACGTCATTAAAGATGCCTGGAGCAGCATTACCCTGTGGCGCGGCATTGAAACCATTTTAAAAGGCCGCGATCCGCGTGACGCCGGCTTGATTGTGCAGCGTTTCTGCGGCGTTTGCACCTACGTGCATTATGAAGCCAGCATCCTGGCCTGCGAAGATGCATTCGGAATCAAACCTCCGCCCAACGCCCGCATCGCACGCAACCTGATCAGTTCGGCGCAGTATCTGTACGATCACGTGATGCATTTCTACCATCTGCATGGTCTGGACTGGGTGGATATCGTCAGCGCTCTCAAAGCCGATCCCAAGAAGGCCGTGGATATGGCCAAAGGCTACTGCGATAATCCTTACAACTGTTCGGCGACCCATTACAAAGCCGTTCAGGAACGCCTCACCAAGTTCGTCAAATCCGGCCGTCTGGGACCGTTTGCCAACGCTTACTGGGGCAACCCCTCCTATAAGCTGCCGCCGGAAGCCAACCTGATCATCGTATCGCATTACCTCGACGCTCTGCAGGTTTCGAAAATCGGCGCACAGATGATGGCCATCCTGGGCGGGAAGAACCCGCATCCGCAGTCCCTGGTTGTTGGTGGCATTACCTCCGGCATGGATCTAATGGACGCCAGCCGTCTGGGCGAGTATAAATTCCGTTTCTATGAACTAAAAAAGTTCATAGAAACGGCCTACATTCCGGATGTACTGCTGGCCGCAACCTACTACAAAGGTGAAGGCCTCGAGGGAATCGGCGGCGGCGTAAAGAATTACCTGTCTTACGGCGGCTTCCCGCTGGATGACGACTGGCAGAACCTTCTGTTCCCCCGCGGCGTTGTCCAGGGTCGCAATCTGGCCAAACCGCTGACCCTCGATGAAAAGAAGATCACGGAAGAAGCGACGCATTCCTGGTACAAGGAAAACGAAGCGAAGCATCCTTACGATGAATCTACCATTCCGGAATATACCGGATACGATAACAACGGCAATCTGAAGGGCAATGAAAAGTACTCCTGGTGCAAGGCACCGCGATACGACAACAAGCCGCACGAAGTCGGACCGCTGGCCCGCATGGTCGTTGCCTACGCTCAGGGCCACAAGGAAATCAAGCCCTTGATCGATGACACGCTGAAGTCTGCCGGACTGCCTGCCACCGTTTTGTTCTCCACACTGGGCAGAACAGCGGCCCGTGCTCTGGAAACCAAGTACATCGCGGATCATACCGAAGAATGGATCAACGAACTCATCGGCAACATCAAGAAAGGTGATACCCGCACCTGGACGCGTTGCGATCTTCCCGCAAAACCCTCTCAGGGTCGCGGCATGACGGAACCGCCGCGCGGCGCACTGGGACACTGGGTCAAGATCGAAAACGGCATGATCTCCAACTATCAGGCCGTGGTTCCTTCCACCTGGAACTGCTCGCCGCGTGACAAAGCCGGCCTGCGTGGTCCTTATGAGGAATCCCTGATCGGCACCAAACTGGCCAAAGTCGACCAGCCGCTGGAAATCATCCGGACGATCCATTCTTTCGATCCCTGCATGGCTTGCGCCGTTCATATCATCGATCCGAAAACGAATGAGATCAGGAAATTTAAAGTGGCTTAGGCCCTAGGAGGAGGTTACCATGGAAAAAATTACCAGCGTTAAAGAATGGTCCGCCGCGATACGGCTGAACCACTGGGCCATGGCTCTCTCGATTTTTATCCTGATAGTCAGCGGTTTATATATTGCCAGTCCGTTTGGCATGAACCAGGGAGAAACGGTCAATAAATTCTTCATGGGCAACATGCGGTATGTTCACATCCTTTTCGGGGTCATTCTGCTGTTCCTGTTTATCTGGAGAATCTATCTGGCCTTCTTTTCCCGCTTTCATGCGGACTGGAAGGATTTTCTGGCCTGGACGAATATTAAAAATTTCATCCACCAGATCAAGTTTTACCTGCTCATCACCAAAGAAGGCCCTGATTATAAAACCCTTTACGGGCCGCTGCAGTCCGTGGCTTATCTGGGCCTGCTGTTCATGGTTTTCGTGATCTGCATCACAGGCCTGATTTTAATGGGCGCCGGCTATCATGCAGGGTTTACGGCTGTTGCCTACACCATTTTGCGCCCCGTTGAAAACCTGCTGGGCGGACTGGCCGTGGTTCGCTATATTCACCACATCTTCACCTGGCTGTTTATCCTGTTCATCGTGGTGCATATTTACATGGCCTTCTGGTATGATGCCGTTTTAAAGAAAGGCACCGTATCGTCCATGATCAGCGGCAATATTTTCAAGAAGGTTAAAGAATAGAAACTGAAAATAACGATTAACCGACATACAGAAAAGGGGAGAGAAATTTTTCTCCCCTTTTTGGTATTAAAAACAATTTTACAACATCGTAGGGAACGGTTTCAAACCGTTATCTACATATTTGATTTATGGCAGAAAAAAACAAAGTCACAGTCTTAGGTATCGGCAATATTTTAATGGGCGATGAAGGCTTCGGCGTTCATTTTGCGCGCTGGTTTTCCGGGCGCTGGCGTATGCCGGACGACCTGCAGGTAGTGGATGGAGGAACGCTGGGTTACAAGCTTCTGGACATCATTTGCAGTTGTGATCACCTGATTGTCGTTGACGTTCTGAAATTGCAGGATACTCCCGGTTCCATTTACCGATTCACCAAGGAGGAGATGGAACTGCACATGCCGCCGCCAACCACCGCGCATGAAGTCACCTTTCCCGACGTCCTTTTTAAAAGCGAATTGATGGGCGAGGCGCCTGAGACAATCTTTCTTTGTATCGTTCCCCAGAATTACAGAGATCTGAACATGAACATGTCTCCATTCCTTTACGAAAAATTTCCCGATATGGAAAAGCTTCTGCTGGCCGAGCTTGTCAAACTCAGTATTCAAACGGAGCGTCTGCCCGATGCATGAGCTTTATCTGGCCGAATCCATTATCGACATCGTTCGTGATTATGCGTCACGGGATGGATTTAAGAGAGTCAATAGCATATCTCTTTCCTACGGACGTCTTTCCTGCATCGAATCGAAAACGCTTCAATTTGCTTTTGATGTGCAGGCCAAAGGGACTCCCGCCGAGGGGGCGGGGCTGGATTTCAGAATTCTGCCCGCCGTTATCCATTGCTTTTCTTGTGGAATGGATTTAGAAGTAAAATCGCATACGGGCAGCTGCCCTGCCTGCGGCGGACAGGAAGTCGTTCTGACCGCCGGAACGGAAGAACTGAAGATATTAGAACTGGATGTAGATTAGGTTTTTTATGTGCATTGGATTTCCCGGAAAAATCATATCCATCGACGCGGATAATTACGCGGTCATCGATATCAGCGGCACGCGCCGCGAAGTATGCCTGGATATCATCGACGAAGAAGCAACCATTGGCGACTATGTCATCACTCACGCCGGTTACGCCATTCACAAAATCGATCCCGAAACCGCCCGGGACAAACTCAACTGCCTGCAAGAGATCATTGACAATGAAATTTATTGATGAATACCGGGACCCGGCGGTTGTCGCGGGACTGCTCAAACAGATTGCGTCCGCCTCCCGGAAATTGCAGCGTCCCGTAACCATTATGGAAATCTGCGGAAGTCACACCTATGCCATCGGCCGTTTCGGCATCCGCAAGCTGCTGCCGGAAAACATCCGGCTCATTTCCGGCCCCGGCTGCCCGGTTTGTGTCACTTCGGCCCATGACGTGGATCTGGCTTTGTACATCGCCTCACAGTCCGGCGTTACTTTCGCCACCTTCGGCGACATGCTCAGGGTTCCGGGAACAGGCAGTGACAGCCTGCAAAAGAAACGTGCTGAAGGTTCAGACATCCGGGTGGTATCCTCCGCCGACGAATGCATCGGATTGGCGCAGTCCAATCCTAAAAAAGAAGTTGTCTTGATGGGCATCGGCTTTGAAACCACTGCACCGACCATTGCCGCTGTTCTGACAAGTGCCGGGAAAAAAGGCATCCGCAACTTTTCCGTGTTTTCCGTCCACAAGATTGTGCCGCCGGCCATCCATGCACTTCTGGCCGATCCTCTGCTCAACGTCGACGGTTTCCTCTGTCCCGGCCATGTCAGCACCATGATCGGAGCGGAAGCCTACCGGATGATCCCTGATGCCGGACGCGCCGCCGTCATTACCGGTTTCGAACCGGTGGATATTCTTGAAGGCGTCTGGATGCTCCTCAAGCAGATGGAAGGTAACCAATTCGATGTCGCCATCCAGTACAGCCGGGGGGTTCGGCCGGAAGGAAATCCGCGGGCCATGAACCTGCTTTTTTCCGTATTCGAAACAGCGGACGCCGGCTGGCGTGGCCTGGGCACGATTCCTCAAAGCGGTCTTGTCCTCAGGGAAGAGTTTTCCGCCTTTGACACACTCAGGAAATTTTCCCTGCCGGAGATTCAGTCGGCGGATATTCCCGGCTGCGGCTGCGGAGATATTTTACGCGGCATCAAGTTGCCGCATGACTGCCCCCTGTTTCGGAAAGTCTGTACCCCGTTGAATCCCGTCGGCCCGTGCATGGTTTCATCGGAGGGCACCTGTTCCACCTACTTCAAATATCATTAACGGAGGTTATATCAGTGAAAGTAACCGTAGTAAGAAATGTACTGGACGCCAACAATCGCATCGCGGAAGAAAACCGGAAGCTCTTTGACGAACATAAAATGTTTGTCATCAACCTGATGAGTTCTCCCGGCGCGGGAAAAACATCCCTGGTGGAACGGACAATCACCGCGCTGCGCGATAAATACCGAATCGCCGTGATTGAAGGCGACATTCAGGACACCTATGACGCAGACCGCATCGCCAAACTGGACATCCCCGTGGTTCAAATCAATACGGGCGGCGCCTGCCATATCGACGGCAACATGATCCGGGAAACCTTTCCTTCCTTCGATTTCAGCAAAGTGGATCTGCTGATTGTCGAAAATGTCGGCAACCTGGTTTGCCCCGCCGAATTCAAAGTTGGAGAAAACATCAAGGTCATGCTGCTTTCCACCCCCGAAGGCGCGGACAAACCGGCGAAATATCCATTGATGTTCCAGGAATCGGCTGCGCTGCTCATCAACAAAATGGATCTGCTGTCTTATGTGGATTTTGATCTGCCCAAAGCCAGACACGACGCAACGGCCCTGAATAAGGATTTGAAAATCTTTGAAGTCTCCTGTAAAACCGGTATGGGGTTGGAAGCCTGGATCGCCTGGCTCACCCAACAGATTGATGCTTTCAAAAAACGGGGATGACAACAAAATCAGGGTCCGGTATCTTTTTTCCGGCATTGTTCAGGGGGTTGGTTTCCGGCCCTTTGTTTACCGTCTGGCCGTAAAAAACGGTCTTGCCGGTTTTGTACAAAACCGGCCCGAAGGCGTGCTCATCGAAGTCGAAGGCCGCTGTGCTTCCGTAACATCTTTTCCGGAGAATGTTCGAAAAGAGCTGCCGCCCCTGGCTCATATCACACATACCAACGCCGAACGAATCGAGCTTCACGGCGATCCGGATTTCCGGATCATCCCCAGCGACGCGCAGGGACATGCAGACGTCCATATTCCACCGGATGCCGCAACCTGCCCCGATTGCCTGAAAGAACTTTTCGACCCGGACAACCGGCGCTACCGTTACCCGTTCATCAATTGCACCAACTGCGGTCCGCGACTCACAATCATCAATGCAATTCCCTACGACCGTGCAAACACATCAATGTCCTGTTTTTCCCTATGCGCGCAATGCCGCAAAGAATATGAAGACCCGGGTGACCGGCGTTTCCACGCCGAACCCAACGCCTGTCCGGTGTGCGGCCCGCGGCTTACCCTGACCGACCGGGACGGCAACCCGATCGAAGCAGACGACCCCGTCAGGCTGGCCTGCGATCTTCTATCATCCGGTCATGTACTGGCCATCAAAGGTCTGGGCGGATTTCATTTAAGTGTCGATGCAGGAAACGATGAGGCGGTGAAAAAGCTCCGTTCACGCAAATACCGCGAAGAAAAGCCGCTGGCAATCATGGTGCGCGATATGAACCGTGTGCGGCAAATTGCCTCGGTGAATTTGGAAGAAGAGGCTCTGCTGGCCTCACCACGGCGCCCTATTGTACTGCTGAATAAAATTCAAAACAGCCTCATTTCGGAATGGGTAGCACCTAACGTCCCGAACCTCGGAATCATGCTTCCCTACACACCCCTGCATCATCTGCTTTTGAACGCCAATTTTGCCGCGCTGGTAATGACCAGCGCCAACCAGGTGGACGAGCCCATATGCACCGGCAACCGCGAAGCAATAAACCGCCTGAAGGGCATTGCCGACTACTATCTTGTACACAACCGTGACATTCTGGTGCGTTGCGATGACTCCATCGCTTTTATTGCCGACCGGCAGCCACGACTCATGAGGCGTTCGCGTGGCTATGTTCCGCAGCCGATTCCCCTGAAAGAGCTTTATCCGCCGGTCCTGGCCCTGGGCGGGCAGCTCAAAACCGCGCAGTGCATCCTGAAAGGCCGTTTCGCGTTTTTGAGCCCCCACATCGGGGATATGGAAACCCCCCAGGCAAGAGACTTTTTTCAGGAAAGCCTGACACTCATGAAGCGCGTCATTGAATCCGCGCCGCAAATCATTGCCTGCGACCGGCATCCCGCTTACTACACTACGCAGGCGGCGCGCCAGCTGTCCTCTACAGAAGTCATCGGGGTTCAGCACCACCATGCCCATATCGTAAGCTGCATGGCGGAAAACCGGATAGATGGAAGCGTTATCGGTCTGGCCATGGACGGCACGGGCTACGGAACGGACCGGAACGCCTGGGGAGGAGAATTTCTGGTTGCCTCAGAGACTGAATTTCAGCGCTTCGGGCATTTTCAATACCTTGTCCTTCCGGGAGGAGAGAAGGCGATCCGTGAACCCTGGCGGATAGCCGTCAGCCTTTTGAAAGCCTCGTACGGGGCATCCTGGCCCGAAATAGCCGGCAGTTTAAACCTGCTTTCTGATAAGAATCAGACAGAACTGCTTGATAAAATCATTGAAGGCAAAATTCATTCGCCTCTGTCTTCCGGACTGGGACGTCTGTTTGACGGCGTCGCCGCCCTGATTGGTCTGCGTCGCAGCGTCAGTTTTGAAGGCCAGGCAGCTATGGATATGGAAGCACTGGCTATCGGGATAAACGCCCCGCCCTACCCCTTTGACATCTTGCGAAATGAGAATAAACCGTATATTGTCGACACCGGCGCCACGATCCGGGCTATTGTGAATGATTTGCTGACCCGACAAAGCAAGGCCCGAATTGCCGCATCGTTTCACCGGACGATTATTGATATGTTTGATACCATGACCCGGGAAATGAGCAGATCTTCCGGACTGACCCGGGTAGTACTCTCGGGCGGCTGCTTTCAAAACAGAATTCTTCTGGAAGGCGCCATGGATAAACTGCGGAAATCGGGATTGGAGGTGTACTGCCACAGTCAGGTTCCCGCCAACGACGGAGGCATTGCCCTGGGCCAGGCCGTCATCGCGGCAGCAATGATTAAAAAAGGAATGTAAAAAAAATGAAATACGACAAAATACTACTGGAACACGGAGGTGGCGGACTTTTATCCGGTGAACTCATCGCCGAGCATTTTGTCCCCCGATTCCGCAATCCTTTTCTTGAACGGCTGGAAGACAGCGCCGTTCTGACCATTGATGGACAAAAGTTATGTTTTACAACTGATTCTTACGTCGTAAGTCCCATTTTCTTTCCCGGCGGCAACATCGGTTCCCTGGCCGTCTGCGGGACGGTGAACGATCTGGCGGTCTGTGGCGGCGTTCCCCTTTACATGAGCTGCGGCTTCATTGTTGAAGAAGGCTTTTCCATGAAAACCCTGGACGCCATTCTGGCCACCATGGCCGACAAAGCGGCCGAAGCAGGCATAAAGATCGTTACGGGCGATACCAAAGTCGTCGCACGCGGCGCGGCCGACGGCATCTTCATCAATACTTCCGGCATCGGGCTGGTCAATTATCCGGGCGTCCTGTCCGTAAAAAGCATTCAGCCCGGTGATGCGATCATCGTCAACGGAACCATAGGCGATCACGGCGCGGCCATCATCGGGGCGCGCGAAAACCTGTCGCTTTCTTCCGACATCCTCTCGGATACCGCACCGCTTAACGAACTCGTCGCCGGCATCCTCGCCGCCAGCCCCAACATCCATTGCATGCGCGACGCCACACGTGGAGGCCTGGGCGCCATTCTGGCGGAAATCGCCAGAAGCGCGCCGGTACATATCGACATCGATGAAAAATGCATTCCCGTGCAGGACAGTGTCCGGGGTGTCTGTGAGATCCTGGGTTTTGATCCGCTCTTTCTGGCCAACGAAGGCAAACTAGTGGTGTTCTGTGCCTCGTCAGACGCACAGAACGTTCTGACCGCCATGCAAGACCATAAATACGGACGGAAAGCCGCCATCATCGGCACAGTGTCCAAAGCCGCACAGGGACGCGTTGTCCTCAAAACCTCGATCGGCGGCGAGCGCATGATTGATCTGCCTACTGGAGAACTGGTGCCGAGAATTTGTTAAAACAGGGGAATCCATGAAAATCTATTTTGCCGGATCCATCCGGGCAGGACGTGACGACGCCGCCATTTATGAAGCCATGATTGAGTGGCTGCGGTCTTTCGGCAGCGTGCTGACCGGACATGTCGGAAACCCCGCCCTTACACAGTCCGGCAACGACGGACCGAACGATCGATTCATTCACAACCGCGATATGGCCTGGCTGAAATCCTGCGATTGCGTGATTGCCGAAGTTACAAGGCCGTCCCTGGGCGTGGGATATGAACTGGCAATGGCCACCATGCTGAAAAAACCGGTTTTATGCCTTTATCGGCCTGTGCCGGGCCGGCCGCTCTCCGCCATGATCGCCGGCAGCCCCGATATCCGGACAGCCGCCTATTCCTCGCCGGACGAAGCCAATGCGATCATGACGGAATTCATCCGAAAGGTAACAGAAAGAATGCCCATTTCTTCGGGAAGTGAGTAGATGGCCATACCGTTGGAATTACTCTCCCCCGCCGGCGATGCGGATATCGGCATAGCCGCCATCAACCACGGCGCGGATGCCGTTTATATCGGGGCTCCCCGGTTTTCCGCCAGGGCCGCGGCAGGGGTAAGCACAACGGATCTTTCCCGACTGATCCGGCATGCACACTTCTACCGCGCAAAAGTATATGTGGCGCTCAACACTATTCTTACGGATGCCGAACTGGCCGAGTCGCTGGACATTATCCGGGAGATTTACCGGCTTGGCGCCGACGGTCTGATTATCCAGGATGTGGGCCTGCTGGAGCTCGATATTCCCCCGATTCCGCTCATCGCCAGCACCCAGATGCACAACAGCACACCCGCAAAAGTTAAGTTTCTGGAAGACGTGGGCTTCCAGCGGGCGATTCTGGCCAGGGAACTGTCCCTTGCGGAGATCGCCGACATCCGCCGCCAGACCTCCAGAATAGGGCTGGAAGCCTTTGTGCACGGGGCATTGTGCGTTTCCTACAGCGGACAATGCTACATGAGCCAAGCCGTAGCCGGCCGCAGCGGCAACCGCGGGGTTTGCGCCCAGCCCTGCCGTTCGCACTACACGCTGATCGACGGCGGCGGAAACAAGTTTCTGCAAAACAAATATCTTCTTTCCCTCCGGGATATGAATCGCCTTGATGCACTGCCGGACCTCATTTCGGCAGGCGTCAGCTGCTTTAAAATCGAAGGGCGATACAAGAACATCGATTACGTAAAAAATGTTACTGCCGCCTATCGACTAGCCATCGACAAATTCATCGGCAACCATTCCGGATACCGGCGCGCAAGCACGGGCGATAACTCTTTCAGTTTTTCACCGGACGTGGAGCGAACCTTTAATCGCGGCTACACGCAGTATTTCCTTTCCGGAAAACCCGAAAAGATTGCTTCCATCGACACGCAAAAATCCACCGGGCAGTACCTGGGAAAAATCACGGCCACAGGCAGGGATTATTTTCAAATGACCCGCAAGGATCTGCAAAACGGCGATGGACTGTGTTTTTTTACAAGGCATAACGATCTGGCGGGATTCCGTGTGGAGCGTATCGACAAAGGGAAAATTTTCCCGAGCAGCATGAAAGACCTGGAGATCGGAACGCAGCTCTATCGTAATCATGACGCCGCGTTTGAGAGCACTCTGAAGAGCTCCCCGGGTGGCCGCTGTATTGCCGTGGAACTGTACTTCTCCCAGGATAATGAACATATCCGGCTTCAGGCAAGGGATGAAGATGGCAATGAGGTTCTGGCGGTAAGAAATGTACCCTTTGAACCGTCCCATCATCCTGACAAAGCGAAAGCGCAAATTGATAAACACCTGACCAGTACAGGGAACACTCCTTACCGGATCATCAGGTTAACCATTGAACCGCAAAGCCCCGGTTTTCTGACCGCCAGCATGATCAACGGTCTGCGGCGTGAGGCACTGGAAAAGCTCTCTTGCGTCCGTCTTGAGGCCTATGCGCATCAGGTCATTCCCTTTTCACCCGGGAACGTCCCGTATCCTGAAAAGGCACTCGACTACAATGCTAATGTAATGAACGTCCTTGCCCGGAAATTCTATGAACGCCACGGCGCAACCATCACCGAGCCCGCCTTTGAAACACTCTCCAACGTAACCGGAAAAACGGTCATGACCACCCGCTACTGCATCCGGTACCAGCTGAATTTGTGTCCCAAACTGCAGCATCCGCCCCAAACCGTTAAAGAACCATTAACGCTCCGGGACGCCCACCACACCTACCGCCTGGAGTTTGACTGCATGAAGTGCGCGATGAAGGTGATCCTGGAAAAATAAAGCATATTTCCTGATAACTGAGACCGGTTGATAAACCGGGACGTGATTGTTATTTTATCCGCAGAAAGCAGATGATGCACCGGAATGTTTTAATATTCCTGCATGGGGGCATTATAAGTGATGGTGAGAAGATAACCGGAGGAGACAGGACTTGCTGACAAAATTGCACAAACTGCGTTTCGATGAGTCTGCCTTGTTTCGCAGAATCATGGTGATATCGGCATGGGGTTTTGTGCTGGCCATTGCCTCCCTGCTGTTCCTGTGGGTCGGCCATCTCCTGGATGAATGGCTGGGAACCTCTCCGAAACTGATGCTCGGTTTGTTTTTCCTGGCCATCGCCGGCTGTTTCATCGAATTGTTCGACGAAGTCCGCAGAATGCTGAAATATAAATGACCATCACGGGCACGTCCGCGCCTCCCGGATGGAAACCTAAATGAGCAGATACGGCACTTCGGCGGCAAATCACTAAATTTAGTCTGGGTTAAATCTTAGGCCATTCCATCTGTATGGTCAGGTAAGATATTATTGCAAAGAAAAAACCGGCTGATGAAAAAGCTTACCATCATCAGCCGGTTTCAGCGATGCAGCAGTACTATCTTACGGTATAACCGCGGCCTTCCAGGCACGCACTCACCGCGCGCTGGTAATCCGCCCGCTTTTGCATTAACTGGTTGCCCGGAAGTTCGGGGGGTTTTATCGGATCATAGCCGGTTTGGCCTGCCGCCCAGACGTGGCACTCATAACGGTCGTTTGCCTGTTGCTTTTCGCTTTGTCCCTTGCCCGGATAAATGAATAACTGTCCACCTGTCCCAGGTTCAGCAGCGGGAGGAGGAGTTGTGCTGGCATCCGTCGAAGGAGGCTCGGCTACAACATAACCTCCGGCAATCGGCGTATAATAAACATCATTGGCGTAGTAATAGGGAATCCCGTTCGCCCAGAGCGAAACATAAAAGGCGGGCAGGAAAGGCACAAACAATCCAATCGGCGGAGCAACAACCAGAAATCGGTCGCCAACCGGACGATACCACTCTCCATGGGCGAAATAGTAGCGTGAATTCCGATACAGGATTGGCCGGTGATCATCCGGCAAATGCCCGAAGTACTGCCCCCTGGCCATATAAGAACGGTTATGGTTATAACGGGAATCCTGAAACTGGCGGTACTGTTGCGCGCTCCCCGAGTGCATACCCTCTCGTCCACCCGGACGGGAGACACCTTCCGCACGACCACGCCCTTCATGCCCCTGCGCAATGGCATCCGTGGGAAGAAAAACCATCGCCGTGCCGCACAACATCAACAAAGCCAATCCCGAGACCAGAATTTTCTTTATATTTACCATTTTATTTTCCTCCCGTAACAAGTTTTGCTGACGTCTTAATTTACGGTATAGCCGCGCGCAACCAGACAGGCTGTCATCGCCCGTCGGAAATCCGAAGCTTTTCTTTCTTTCTGGAGATTTCGCGCTTCGTCGCGGTTGGCGTAGGCCTCCTGCATTTGCTGCGCCCGCGCGTCCCGGCTGATATCCGATGCCGCTCCGGCAATCATTCCACTTGCAGCGCCGATCAGCGCTCCCTCTGCGGCATGGCGCGGTCCGCCAATCAAGGCACCGAGCACCGCTCCGGCGATGGATAGGATCACCGTATCATGACCGGGCGGAGGCATGGGAACGACCCGGACGCGTTGTACGGGCGCTATCGAAGAAAGACTGGGATCGAAGCCGGTCTGGCTGATTGCCCAGTTGTAGCACTCGTACTGATCACGCGATTGCTGCTGGGCGGATTGGCTCTTGTTTGGATAAAAATAAACCTGCGTCATCGCTGAGATACTCTCGTTTGCTTTTGAGTTCACCGGTTCGGCAGCCACCTGGCTGTATCGAGGATGGCACGAGCTGATGAAGGGAATGATCAAAAGAAGCAAGAAAATCCAACCGATCCGATACATCCGAAGGTGATACCTGCCATCTGTCCTTTTTTCTATCTTGCCGATCATTTTTCTCTCCCCCTTTAATTTTTTTCAAATGATTCCCCGCTCCAAAGGATATAAACGCAATACCTGTGCCAGAACATAAGATATTAGTCTATCTCTTCAACATACTTGGGCAATCATGCTATTGGTCTCAGCGTAAGAGAATATCTTAGCTGTCCTTTACTGGATATAATATCCCCTTTTATACCCTGTTCATGTGTAAGAATTACCCAGGCAAATATTACATGCCTGCCTTTGTTATTTCTTTATGTAAAATAAGAATTGTCAATAAAAAAGTAAAGTAATCAGGCGGAACTTCTATCATCATCCACACACGCGGGATTATTCATTTACGCTTTTTGATGAACGGGTCTTGACTTTCCGGAGGCCCGATATTTCCTGGCGCAGTCGAGCGAGTTCTTCCTCCAGCATGAGATTTCTCTGGCGCAGGCGGTTGGCATCCGCAAGATAGCGGTCCTTGATATCGTCATAATAGGTGCAGCGGTTGCGGCCGTCTTCCTTGCTGACATACAGAGCCTTGTCGGCGTGGTCGATGGCATCCATTACGGCATTCATACTGACTTCAAATTCCGCAACTCCCGAAGATACTGTAATCGAATGATCGATACCTTCCTCGGCGAACGAAGCCTTTTCTATTTTTTTCCGCAGGTTCTCCAAGGCGTCGAGCACCGTCTGTTTTTCATAACCGTAAAAGACCGCGCAGAATTCTTCGCCTCCGTAACGGTATGCATAGGGCACTCCATCGCGGATCAGCATGGCGATCTTCTTGAGCACCTGATCGCCTATGGGATGACCGTATGTGTCATTCAGCGTCTTGAATTTATCAATGTCAATCATCGCGACAAACAGCTTTTTCTGGCCGGTTTTGAATTGTTTGAACAATCGCCCCATCTGCTCATTGAGTTTGCGCTTGTTATACAGCTGCGTGAGGTCATCGGTGTAAACCTTGGCGGCCAGCAGCCGATTCTGATTGGCTTCCACGATGCGTGCCACCACCGGCATGATAAAGTCCACTTTTTTAATCCAGACATCCCGGTCAAAATCCCTGGTCTTTGTACACCGTATGCGGCACTGGCCGATTGAACGCCCCTCAACGTTGAGAGGCGTCTCATAAATGGTTTCCTGCACCTCCTGAAAGGTTGGCGTTTCAATGGTTTCCGGTAAATCGGAACGCTCCTCCTGCTGCTTATTGTATGCGAATATTTTTCCATCCGTATTCAGATTGCTGGTCAGCAGTTTGTCATCGTCAAAAAAATATACTTCGATGTTTCTGGCGTTGAGAAATTTGACGATCTTGCCCATGGCTTTCTCAAAAGGATCAAGCTGAACATCCACCAGCCACCGGATCTGCTGGACACTCTGTTCAAACAACTCGATCTCCTGCACATGGGCGATCTGGGATTCCGCCATCTCCTTCTGCACGAATTGAAGGCGGTCCGCCTCGTGCAGACTTTGCTGCGCGGTTTTCAGGGCATGGTGATATTTTTCGAGAAGGGAGGCAATCTTCTTATACACTTCCTGGATACGATCGCGGTTCTTGAATACGGCGCTGAGCTTTCCCGGTTCAACGGCTTCGGAAATCTCCGCCCCGACTTCCTCGCGGATCATGGTGAGATATTTCCGCGGGACACCGTTCTGGCATTCATGGGATATTCGATCCTCAATCTGCCTCAATCGCGCCTCAAGATCATTCACGGCAACCGGCTCGAGCCGGGCGCACTTCGATCTGTTTTCAATATCCGCGAGGATTTCCTGAACGATAGCCCGGGCATTATCCAAATTTCTTTTCATATCCAGATTCGCAACCATCAGTGTCGATATTTTTTTAATGAAACCGGCGTCGCCGTCCATAGGGTCACCCAATAAAAAGCCCCTGTCAAGTAAAAAATATCGAAGCGCTCCATTGTTTCCGTAACGGCCAAACGGTCTCCGGAGCAACGGGGAACGCGCCTGCTTTTATTCATATTTACAGGATAGCTTCCTTTCCGACCTCCACGTAACCATAAATTGTCCTTGACAAAAGCACCCCTTATTCGTTACGTTTCACAATCAACGATCGTTGTAATATTTAATATTCGACGCTGCCGGTTGAGAATGAGTTGGAGATGGCTGGAAAGGATCAAAAGCCATTACTGTATTTGTATTGTGGACGAAAGCAAAGAGAGTCCCTTTAACTCTTTGCCCGTAAATAAGAGGCCCGAAACCCGGATCAAAAACACCGAAATTGATTAAGCGGGATATCCGTAATTTTTATTGCCAGTGTTGTTCAAACCGCTATGAATTGTCTTACGATTGAAGTTATCTGATTTGAATAAGACAACAATTCCAGCAGCAATCGACAGTAAAGCTCCGTTGTCCCACATATCCATTCCGGAAAAATATTCCAGCCCGATTCGCCCAAAGATCCTGGTTCGCTGTTTCTCCGAATCCAAGAAAGTTTGTTATGAGTAGACCAGGACAGCCATTCATCGTATACAGGGCAAGCGAATACCCGACAAATCAGGTTTTTTTTAACCTTGAAAATCATTACATAAGGAGGATGTTTGCAAGATGAGAAATTTGTTTCAACGTTTTTCGGTTTTGTTGTTGACCATCGCCGTTCTTTCTCTGGTCGCTTACGCACCGGGTTCAGCAGCGGCGGCAAAGGCACCCAAGGCCAAGGTGGCAAAAGAGACTGATGCCAAGGCTGCCGTCAATGGAGAAAAAATGAGTGATATGTCAGGTTATGATCCCGCCAATATCACTCAGCCAACCGGCGACACCATCAAGATCGCCCTGGTTGCCTCATTTTCCGGTCCGTCGGCAATCAATGGCCAGATATACTGGCTCGTTGTCAACTGGGTGGCCTATGATCTCAACAAGCGCGGCGGTATCTGGGTAGATGGAAAAAAGAAACTCATCGAGGTCATCAAGGCCGATCACATGGGCAAAGTCGATCAGTGTAAAAAAGTCGTCGAACGCATGATTCTGCAGGAAAAGGTTCACGTTCTCTGGGGAACGGACGGCAGCCACCTCATGAGAATTATCAACGATATGGCGAATAAACACAAAGTTATTGCCATTAACGCGACCTGCATGTCCGATGATTTGCAGGATGCAACCGGTTTCTCCCGCTACGCTTTCCATACCGCTTTCTCAACAGAGCAAAATGCGCGCGCGTTAGCCTATTATTATGGACAGATCAGGAAAAAAGAGACAAAGTTTTATATTCTCAATCAGGATTATGCTTTTGGCCGTCAGTTTGCCGATGATTTCAAGAAAGGTCTGAAAGAGTATTATCCTCAGGCGCAACTGGTCGGTGAAGATTATCATAAACTGTTTCTGACCGACTACGCCCCGTATCTGACCAAAATCAAGGCGTCCGGCGCTGAAGTTGTGTTCACAGGCGACTGGCTTCCCGATTCCGCCAATCTGCTCAAACAGGCTCGCCAGATGGGTATCATGCTGCCGTTTGCCAATATCTATGTGGATGATCCCAACCTGCTCAACGAAGTCGGTGTGGAAGGGACGAAGGGGCTGGTTAATCTGAGTTCCTTCTGGACAGCAAATCCCCAGTTCAAAGCCCCGGGCTATGTCAAGATGTATAAAGCATGGAACGGGCTGTGGAAGAATACCTGGAAAACAGCGCCTTACAACGGTAAACTGTTTGAACATTATTTCGGAAACTTCGGATCCTGGACAAACGTAACCTACTGGCTGATGAGCGTCATCGAGCGCGCCAAAAGCACAGACCCGGAAAAAATCATCTCTGTGTGGGAGAATGATACCTTCAAGTACGTAAACGGAAAAGTGGTCAAAATGAGAGCCTGCGATCACAAAATCGTTCAGGACCTGTCTGTGTCCGAATTTGTTCCGTGGGAGCAGCAGAAAGCTCACATGAATATTGCGCCGTACTACTGGTATAAAACGTCATCGTCTTACGGTCCTACGTTCGTGATTCCCGCAGCCAAAGTCCTTCCCTGGATGGATACCAAACTGGATCGCTGCAAAGGCAAGAGCGCTACCGGCGAATAAATTAAAGGTTCGGATTTAAGGAAAGCCGGAATCGGCGGTGACGCCGTTTCCGGCTTTTTATTTGAATGGAAGAAACGACCCGCTTAAACTATTATCCGACAACTGTGTCCCGATCCGAAGACAGTGCACTTCAAGTATAAATCGGCATTCATTTGCATCGCTGCAAACCCCATATTGCCCCGTCCGGTCAGTTCACACCATACAGGATAAATATAAATGGAATCCATTACGCTGAACTGTTTGAGCTGGAATGCCGCTCTGTTCGACCTACCCTGACAGACCGGTCCTTATTTCAACGAACTGGCAATGAATAAAGAATAATCGAAAACAGACAATAGGATTCTATCCTGAATAAAATACTTGACACACGGGACAAATGTGCTACGAAAACATAATTAGTAACACAATTTGGAACGTACATTCATGCGAAAATGGTTTATCGGGATATCCGTATTTTGTATGCTTTTTATCTCATCTTCCGTACGGGCGGCTCATCCGCTGATCACGGATGATACGGGAACGCAAGGGAAAGGGAAATTCCTGCTGGAACTGAACGGTCAATATGATTGGGACCGGGAGGATATCGAAGGTTCAGCTTTCAAATCCGAAGGCATTCGTTCAGCGGCCACATTATCCTTCGGAATTCTGGATAACGCGGATCTGATCGCCGGGCTTCCCTGCCAGTGGGGACAAGTGAAACAAAATGACGTGAAGATCTATGACGAACAGGGCATCGGTGACGCGGCCCTGGAGGTGAAATGGCGGTTAGTTGAAAAAAATAAATTCAGCCTGGCGTTAAAACCTGGAATTACGATTCCCACGGGGAATAATGAAAAAGGTCCGGGCGCCGGCCGGCTTGGCGGACATCTCTTCTTAATTGTGTCTCAGGAACTGGGATCATGGGCTTTCCACGGCAACCTGGGGTATTTACGGAATGAAAACACTCACGAGGAACGCAGGAACATCTGGCACGCATCGTTCGCCACAACATGGGAAGCCGTCAAGGCTTTGAAACTGATCGTCAATATTGGTATCGAGCGTAATCCCACCGACACCGCTGGCAATGATCCTGCTTTTCTTATCGGTGGAATCATTTATTCCATCACTGATAAATTCGATGTCGATTTTGGCATGAAATGCGGTTTGAGCAGGTCTGAAACGGCTTTCTCGGTAATGTCCGGAATGGCTCTCAGATTTTAAGGAGACTTCATTATGCACATGGCAGACGCGTTGCTCTCCCCCGCCGCAGGGGGAATAATGTGGGTCGGATCCATGGCGGCCATCGGATATTCATCCAAAAAACTGAAAAGCCATATTGACAATAAAACCATCCCGCTGATGGGAGTGATGGGTGCGTTTATTTTTGCGGCGCAGATGATCAATTTTACAATACCCGGCACGGGGTCAAGCGGACACCTGGGCGGCGGGATGATTCTGGCTGTCCTCCTGGGACCCTATGCCGCGTTTCTGGTTATGGCCTCGGTTCTGATGGTACAGGCACTCTTTTTTGCGGACGGCGGACTGCTGGCCCTCGGCTGCAATATCTGGAATCTGGGCATCTACCCCTGCTTTCTGGCCTATCCCCTGATTTACAGACCCATTGCCGGGAACGGTCTGAGCTTCAGAAGAATCTCCGTTGCCGCTATCGCCGGCGTTGTTGTCGCATTACAGATGGGCGCTTTTTCCGTTGTGATGGAAACATTTTTATCCGGCAAAAGCGAGTTGCCCCTGGACACCTTTCTGCTGCTGATGCAGCCGATCCACCTGGCGATCGGCCTTGTCGAAGGCATTGTCACCGCGGGCATCATTAACTATGTAAAAAAAGTGAGACCGGAGCTTCTGGAGACGGCATCATGGTCCCGTCCTCTGGAAAACGGCGTTTCCGTTAAAAAAGTCATCATTATTTTCGCAACACTGGCGGTGGTTACCGGCGGGGCACTCTCATGGTTTGCTTCCACGCATCCGGATGGGCTGGAATGGTCCATTGAAAAATTAACCGGAAAGGCTGAACTCGAGCAGGCAGCGACCGGCCTCGGCGTTTCGCTCAGGAAGATTCAGGAAAAAACAGCCATCCTTCCCGGCTATAATTTTCAATCCTCTTCGAAAGACCACCCTGGTGAAAAGAGCTCACCCGCATGGCCCGGCGTTGACGCAGGCACATCGGTTTCAGGCATTATCGGCGGTGTCGTTGTCCTGCTATTCATAGTACTTATCGGTCTTGGAATCCGTTTGTTAAAGAAGGCGAAGTCATGACATTAGAAGAAAAATATTACAATATCGGTTTTCTCGACCAGCTATCTTATAAACAAACCATCATCCACTCTCTGGACCCGAGGATAAAGCTGATGATCACGCTGCTGTTTCTTTTCACCGTGATCTCTTTTTCCAAATATGAGGTGATCGCCCTCCTGCCTTTTTTTCTTTACCCTGTACTGCTTTTGACTCTGGGCGAAATACCGTTTGGATATATTTTTAAAAAAGTAGCCCTTGTCTCACCTTTTGCCGTTTTCATCGGGATTTTCAATCCTTTGCTGGATTCCGGACAGATTGTTCTTATACATGGATATACGATATCCTCCGGATGGCTGTCCTTTTTTTCCATCCTGCTCAAATTCACGCTCACCGTTAGTGCGGCGCTTTTACTGGTTGCCACAACGTCTTTCCCGGGAGTATGCCATGCCTCACGGCGACTGGGCGTTCCCTCGATTTTTGTTTCTCAACTTCTTTTTCTCTACAGGTATCTCTTCGTTCTGATGGAAGAGGCCATGCGGATTGTCCGGGCCAGGGATATGCGCACCTTCGGCGGACGCGGCAAGGGTGTGACGGTATTTGTCCGGATGGTCGGTATCCTTTTTTTAAGAACCATCGAACGGGCGGAGAGAGTTTACAACGCCATGCTGTCGAGGGGATTTCAGGGCGACATGCCAACCCTCAAACGTCTTCACATCAAACCCGGTGATCTCGCTTTCGCTTTATCCATGTGCGGATTCCTCTTGATCTGCCGGTTCTATCCCCTGCCGGAAATGTTGGGCCGGTTTATTCAGGAAGTGCTTTCATGAGCCATCATATCGTCGAATTTAAAAACGTATCCTTCAGCTATCCCGACAAAACCGAAGCGTTGCGGAATGTCTCTTTCCTTATCACGCACGGAGAATCAGTGGGTATCATCGGCGCCAACGGAGCCGGCAAGTCCACTCTTTTACTGCATTTGAACGGCTACCTGATGCCAACCTCCGGCGCCATCAATATCGGCGATCTTTACCTGACCCGGCAGACCCGTCAGGAAATACGCAAAAAAGTCGGCATCGTTTTTCAAAATCCCGATGATCAGCTCTTCATGCCCACCGTATATGAAGATGTCGCTTTCGGACCGCTCAACCTGGGCATGGACGAAACCATGGTGCGTCAGAGAGTCGAATACGCACTCAATCTGGTTAATTGTCTTGACCTTCAATCCAAACCGCCGCATCACCTCTCCAGCGGCCAGAAAAGCGCCGTGGCAATCGCGTCAGTCATGGCAATGGAACCGGACATTCTGGCCATGGACGAACCCGCGGCTAACCTTGACCCCCGATCAAGGCGTCTGCTGATCAATTTGCTCAAAAGCTTCAGCCACTCAAAAATCATCGCCTCTCATGACCTGGATTTGATCCTGGATGTTTGCCGCCGCTGCATCATCATCAAAAACGGTTCTGTCGCCGCTGACGGTCCGGCCGTGGAGATCCTCGCGGATAAAGAACTGCTGGAAGAAAATCATCTGGAACTTCCCCTTTCGCTGCAGAAGAGTTGATACTTACGGGTCAGCCGGGTTCATTCAAAATAATTGACATCTCCATGGAACGTCATTATAGTCCGGGCCTGAAAAAGCTCTATTGGTTTAAACAAAACCGGATCGATCATTATGCAGAAATCGGTGATCAGGATGATATTCACTTTCAGAGGAAGACCCTGCAGGCCTGAGCCACTCAATATCTGGTTCGTGCTCGGTCCATCCGGTGTAGGCAAGACACACTTTTGTGAATACCTTCAGAATCAGCATGACTGGCTTCACATTGATCTTGACGAAACCTATCCTCCAAGAGGAGATGGGACAACAGATAAAATGGAACTGAAGGAAACATGTAATCAGTTTTTTTTAAAGTTCAGGAGACGTCCAATGCTCAGCCAGATCAGAAAGAAATTAGCATCCTCGGGACGTTCCCATACTGTTCTTTCTTTTCCGAGTAACGACGTACTCAATGCAAATCACATTCGTGCAATCAAAAACCGCGTCAGGATTGTATATCTTTATGGAAATCAGCAGAGGTGTCTTGACGCTTTTCTTGAACGAGAACGAATAAGTGGTCGTTGTTTAGATGAAGAACACTGGAAGTTCTATAACCATGAACTGTATGAAACCCTGAACGACAGTGCACTTCGTCCATGGATCATTGAAGCTTTTCAGAAGGACGGCACCCGTAAAAGTACGGACATGCTATATGACGAGATCATCGGCCTTTCCTGATTCCTTCATGCGGCCGACAATAAGCTTATAAATCTTCCGTCTGATATCCTTGCCCGCAAGCCGTGGAATGTCAATTTAAGCATATACCGGGCATGCTCAAATCTGAATGAAGATCGTCATACCAGATCCTTGCCTCTGGTCGCCATCATGAATCCCGCATGTTTCACGTTCTTGATCGCTTTAAGCTTCTGATAAAGTTCTTCAATATCCTTTGATTTCCCTTTGGTCACGACAATTTCAAAACAGTTGTGATGATCCAGATGGATATGCTGGCTGGACAGTATACAGGTATGATAATCATGCTGAACATCAAGCACCTTGGTCACCAGTTCACGGGTATGGTGATCATAAACCAGCGTGATTGCACCGGTGACTTCGCGGTTTTCAGTCCATTCCTTCTTGACCAGTTCTTCACGGATCAAATCCCGGATGGCTTCCGAACGGTTGGTGTATTTATGCTTCTTGATATGATTGTCGAATTTCGCCAGAAGATCTTCTTCCAGCGAAACGCCAAACCGGACAAGATTCGACATGGATGTGCCTCCCTTCAGGTTTTCTGGTAGCACAAACTATAGTGAAAATATTACCAGCCGGTCAAGATTTATTTTGCAAAAACAGGAAATCCGCATTGACAAAATCCGTCAAATGAAGATATTGTGTTTGAAAATTTGGTGTGACCTGAGAGTGAGGGTAATTCTGATCTTGAGGGGAGTCGAAAGTCTTTACTGCGCTATCTAAGGGTTTGATTCTTCCGGGATCAAGCCTTTTTTCTTTTTCCACAGTCCACAAATAGGAAACAGCCGGTTTTCCACCGGATGTTTACCCGGCAAGTAATGGGCGGAAATAACGCCTGAGAGGAGCTCATTATGGATAAACGAATCGGCACAATTACCATTATTATCACGGACAGGAGTAAGCAGGCGCAGAAAGTTAATGCAATACTATGTGATTTCGGGGAGATGATCATCGGTCGGATGGGGCTGCCATATGCCCCGGGCGGACTGCACATCATTGCTCTGATTGTTCACGCCAATACAGACGATATCGGCGCGCTGACAGGAAAGCTGGGCGCCCTGCCCGGTGTTTCCGTCAAAGCATCTCTTACGAAAGTTTAAAAACGGATCATAAGGAAAAACATCATGACAGACTATAAAGACTTCATAGACGACAACCAAATTCAAGGCATTCTCGATCAGGCAAAAAATCCCGACCCGTTGCGGGTTCGTGAAATCATCGACAAAGCTTATGAACTCAAAGGCCTCACACCGGGGGAAGTCGCCGTCCTCCTCCAGACGGAAGACGACGATATGATCGGCGCGATTCTTCAGGCGGCCCACAAGATTAAAAAAGACATTTACGGCAACCGGCTGGTCCTTTTCGCCCCGCTGTATATCGCCAATCATTGCGCCAACAACTGCCTGTATTGCGGTTTCCGGCGAGACAACAAGGAACTCAACCGTGTCGCGCTAACCATGGAGCAGATTAAAAAAGAAGTGGAAGTTCTGGAGCGTGAAGGTCACAAGCGCCTTCTGATGCTCTGCGGTGAGCATCCCAACCGATCAAGCCTGGAATATTTCATGGAAGCCATTGAAACGGCGTATGCGACCAGAACGGAAAAAGGCGGCGAAATCCGGCGGATCAACGTGGAAATCGCCCCGCTGGAAGTCGATGAATACAGGGCCTTGAAGAAAACAGGTATCGGCACCGTTGTATTGTTTCAGGAAACGTATCATCATGAAACATACAAAACCATGCATCCCAGCGGTCCCAAGAAAGATTTCGCCAGAAGGCTTACCGCCATGCACCGCGCCCAGGAAGGCGGCGTGGATGACGTGGGCATCGGAGCGCTTTTCGGACTTTATGACTATAAATATGAAGTTCTTGGATTGTTGCTGCATGCACTGCAACTGGAGAAGGACTGCGGTGTCGGTCCGCACACGATTTCCATTCCCCGGCTGGAACCGGCTCTCAACGCACCGGCCGCCATTGCTCCTCCACGTCCCGTCAGCGATCACGACTTCAAAAAACTGGTGGCGATTATCCGTATGGCGGTGCCTTATACCGGAATGATTCTCAGCACGCGGGAAAATCCCGAACTGCGTTCGGAATTGTTCGCTTACGGTGTCTCACAGGTCAGCGCCGGATCACGGACCAATCCCGGCGGTTATCAGGATGACTCCAGCGACCGTTTCCGCGCCGCCCAATTTAACCTGGGAGACACCCGCACGCTGGACGAAGTCATTTACGACATCAGCCAGCACGGGCATATCCCCAGTTTCTGCACAGCCTGTTACCGCCTGGGACGCACCGGCAAGGATTTCATGGATCTGGCCAAACCCGGCCTGATCCAAAAATTCTGCCAGACCAATGCTCTTTTCACATTCAAGGAATACCTGATGGATTATGCAAGCCCCAAGACTCGCGAAGCAGGAGAAAAGCTGATCGAGAACACACTGGCGGACTCTTTTAAAACAAAACGAAAACAAATGGCTGTAACCCGGCTTAAACAAATCGAGGATGGCAAGAGAGATGTCTATATCTGATCACATTGAAAAGCTGCTGCTCAAAGCGGAAATCGGCAAGCCACTGAACCGTTCTGAAATTATTGAATTGTTGAAAATGCCGGGCGAATATTGCGTGGATCTTTTCGCTACAGCCGACCGGGTGCGGAAAAACGACGTCGGCAATGAAATTCATCTGCGCGGGATCATCGAATTTTCCAATTTCTGCGAACGTAACTGTCTTTATTGCGGCCTTCGTAAAGCCAATGAAAAATTGCAGCGCTACCGAATGAGCAATGAAGAGATTATGGAGACGGCAAAAGAGGTAAAAGCAACGGGCATTTCTACCGCCGTTCTGCAGTCCGGTGAAGATTTCCATTACTCGGCGGACCATATCTGCAAACTGGTGGAAACCATCAAAGAAGAAACCGGTCTGGTGATTACACTGTCCATTGGCGAAAGGTCACTGGAGGATTACCGCGCTTTCGGGGCAGCCGGCGCCAACCGCTACCTGCTCAAGCATGAAACCGCCTCACCTGAGCTTTATAAGTATCTGCGACCCGGCTGCCGGCTGGACCAGCGCGTCTCCTGCCTGCGAACAATCAAGGAACTGGGATTTGAAACGGGTACCGGAAATATGGTGGGACTGCCGGGGCAGACATATGAAATTCTGGCCGACGATCTTCTGCTGATGAAAATGCTCGATGCTGATATGCTGGGCATCGGGCCATTTATCGCTCATCCCGACACACCGCTGGCCGGCATTGAGAACGATGATATCGAACTGACGTTACGTGTAATCGCCATCGCCAGGATATTAACCCGCAACACCAATATTCCGGCAACCACTGCTCTCACTACACTCAATCCCCATGGACGACTCCAGGCGCTCCAGGCGGGCGCAAACGTGGTGATGCCGGATTTTACTCCTCAACAGTATAAAAACCGTTATGATATTTATCCGGGAAGAGCTGAAGTCGGATCCGCCCGGGATATCATCGCCAAACTGGAAAAAGATTTTCAAATGATCGGGAGAACGATCGGTTATGGCGTGGGGAACCGGCCGAACAGCACAAAGCAGGAAACACTGCATTAAACACATAGCGAGTTTACTTCTGCCACTCTTCTTGGCGAACCTGAAGGTTTGCACTAAATTGAATGAACAGTGATTCTTTTGACGTAGGGAACGGTTTGAAACCGTTCCCTACAAGTATTTTATTACGCTTCAAAAACCATTTTCCGTACAATAAGCCCTTTTATCTTCTTCAGCTTCTTTTCCATCGCCAGGATGTCCGCCTCATCTCCAAATGTATCAACAATCAGAAGTCCGGTAGGCGAACAGGATTTCTTCGATACTTCATGCAGCCCCAGACGTGTTCGGATATTGCATCCATGCTCCGTTAAAATTTTTTGTACATCCAGAATTTTTTCCACACGATTGGTCACCTGAACGCCCAGAACAATTCGATTTGCCATACAAAATCAATCTCCTTTTTTAAATTTTGATGCTTTCTTCCTTCAGGCACATCACAGCGCTTCTTTAATTACAGCGATCCCAGGGCAATTAATTCTTTAATATCCAGATGACGTGATTCGTCAACGGACAGGCCTTCGCGAATCAGATCAAGAACCATCTGTTTTCGCTCCGGGAATTTGTAGCCTTCATAATCCTGGGAAAAAAGCAGACCACCGTTCCTGTTCGTCCAGGAATTCATATTATGGTCAAAACAGACCCGGGATGTCACGTCCAGATTCTCGATCATCACCTGCAACTCTTCCAGACGTTCATGAGGCGACGAGATATGCAGTCTCCCGTTTTCATATTCTTCGAATATTTCCGTCCCCTGCCTCGGAACAAAGGGACGGGATCGAATAAAATGCGGATTGATTTCATTGAGCACCCGCGCCGTGTTTTCCGCATGCTGTCTCCAGCGTTCACGACCTCCAAGATCAGGCATCCAGTATTCGGAAAGCTGGAAGCCGGCAGCCATAGCCTTTTTGCCGCCCTCAATCTGCTCATCACTGGTCACGCCTTTGCGCACAAGCTTAAGAATTTCATCGTCTCCGGTTTCCAAACCAACATGAATACGATCCAGCCCCGCTTCTCGGATGGCTTTCAGCTCTTCCGGTTTCCTCTGCGCCAGCGTCTTGGAGCGCGTATATGATGTCACCCTCGTTAAACCGGGAAGCGTTTTGCGCAAATGTTTGAGAACTTCAATAAATTCAGGAGGCCTCATGATCATACTGTTGGCGTCCTGAAGAAACGCAGTCTTCGCTCCATAGTACATCCAGCTGAATACGGTTGAAAAGCATGGATTTTCGTTCATGTAGGGATTCACACTCAAAATCGCTCGCAAAACGTCACGGTTGAGCTCCCCTCCCTGCCCGATTTTTCGCGATACCTCCTGGATCTCATCCACTATTGCTTTGACATGATCAATGTCTGCCTTGATTTCTTCAACGGATCGATAAACAAACCGCTGATTTTTATACATTTCGCAAAATGTGCATTTGTTCCAGGGACAATTTTCCGTAATTCTGAGTAATAAAGATGAACTGCCTCCTTCACTGGGTGGACGATACACTCCCACGGCAAAAGATAACTTACTGATTTTCTCTACATTTTCACGATAAGACTGATTTCCTGCCTGAGACGCCATAAGCACTCCTTTTCGTTATTCAGAGGGATAATATAATATTTAAGACGAGTTTGACAACAACAGCCTGTATATTTGCCTGAATCCCTTTTTACAAGATCAATCGGTCAGAAATGACATAACACTATGACATTATTGGCATAATTGACAAACCGGCATCTTGTGTCTATAAAGTAACTCCTTAAATTCATGCGCAAAAAGAATTTAAGTTGTTGAACCGAATAATAATCCGAGAAGACTGGAGAAAGAAATGGGAAAGAACATCACACTTACCATCGACGGGCAGGAAGTTTCGGCCAAACCCGGCCAGACCATCCTGGAATGCGCCAGAAGTCTTGGCATTTACATCCCGACACTTTGCCACTATGAGAATACCACCAATGTCGGCGCCTGTCGCGTTTGTGTGGTGGAAGTGGAAAATGCCCGCTCTCTTGTTGCGTCCTGCTGTATGCCCGTGAGTCCCGGCATGGTGGTCCGCACCAATACGCCGGCTGTTCGCTCCGCCCAGAAAATGATTGTCGAATTGCTATGGTCCTCCGGTGATCATAACTGTCTGCTATGTGAACAAAACGGCGCCTGCGAGCTGCAGAACCTGGTTTACTGGCTGAAAATCGACAAGCCCCGTTTTCCCATTGAGCCTCCGGGCTTTGCAATGGATGACACGAACACGATGATCCACCGCGACCTGAACAAATGTGTTCTTTGCGGACGCTGCATCCGCGCCTGCAATGAAATCCAGGTCAACGAAGTGCTTGACTTCTCCAATCGGGGTTCTTACGCCAAAGTAGGCCCCGCTTTTGACGCGGATTACATTGATTCTTCCTGCGTTTTCTGCGGCGAATGCCTTCAGGTCTGCCCCACCGGTGCAATTACGTTCAAACAGGCAAGGTTTGCGGGACGCCCCTGGGAACTGGAAAAAGTCCGCACGACCTGCACATATTGCGGTGTCGGCTGTCAGATGGATCTCTGTATTAAAGACAACAAAATCGTTAAAGTCATGGGCAACCGTGAATATGGCCAGCCCAATGAAGGCAGCCTTTGCGTGAAAGGCCGTTTTGGCATGGATTTCGTTTCCCATCCCGACCGTCTGAAAAAACCGCTTATCCGCTACAACAAAAACGAAGAGTTCAAGGAAACCTCCTGGAACGAAGCCTTTACGTTTATCGCGGAAAAACTCAAAACCATAAAAAATGAGTACGGCCCGGACAGTATTGCGGGACTGGCTTCCGCGCGGTGCACCAACGAAGAAAATTACCTGTTCCAGAAATTCATCCGGGCAGCCATCGGCACCAACAATGTCGATCACTGCGCCAGGCTCTGACACTCCGTTACGGTGGCCGGTCTGGCCGCCACGTTCGGCAGCGGTGCAATGACGAACTCGATCGATGAAATCGAATATACCGATCTGATTCTGGCGACGGGAACCAACACAACGGAAAACCATCCCGTCATCGGCGCAAAAATAAAGCGGGCCGTCAAACGGCACGGGACAAAGCTGATCGTCATCGACCCACGTAAAATTGACCTGGTCAAATACGCGGACATCTGGTTGCGCCAGAAACCCGGAACGGATGTTGCCGTCATCAATGGCATGATCAATGTCATTCTCTCCGAAGGACTGGAAGCCAAAGAATATATCGCCGAAAGAACCGAAGGGCTTGATGCACTCAAAGCAGTTGTCGCCAGATACACGCCCGAGCATGTTGAGAAAATCTCCGGCGTCCCTGCGGAAGATTTGAAAAAAGCAGCCATAATGTTTGCCCGGGCCAAACGGGCCAGTATTCTCTATGCGATGGGTATTACACAGCACATCAGCGGTACGGACAATGTTAAAAGTATGGCCAATCTGTCCATGCTGTGCGGCAACGTCGGTATTGAAGGCGGTGGTGTAAATCCACTGCGCGGTCAGAACAATGTTCAGGGCGCCTGTGATATGGGCGGACTCCCCAATGTATACCCGGCCTATCAGCAGGTGGCCAATGAGGACGTTCGCAAGAAATTTGAAAGAGACTGGGGTGCGACACTTTCTGCCAAACCGGGTCTCACCATTATGGAAATGATGGCGGCGGCAGGCGATGGCAAAATCAAAGCAATGTATATCATGGGCGAAAATCCGCTCCTTTCCGACCCGGATCTGCATCATGTTAAGAAAGAGCTTCAAAAACTGGATTTGTTGATTGTCCAGGACCTTTTTCTAACGGAAACCGCCGAACTGGCGGATGTGGTTCTGCCGGTGGCCAGTTTTGCTGAAAAAGACGGTACCTTTTCCAACACGGAGCGGCGCGTCCAGCGTGTCCGCAAAGCGGTTGAACCGCCCGGCGAGGCAAAAACCGACTGGGAAGCCATCTGCGGTATTTCCAACGCGCTCGGTTATCCGATGCATTATGCATCCGCAAAGGAAATCTTCGAGGAAATCGCATCGGTAACGCCCAGCTATGCCGGTATTACATACAAACGCATTGAAAAAGAAGGCATCCAGTGGCCCTGCCCTACCAGCGATCACAAGGGAACCAAATTCCTGCACAAGGACAAATTTTCACGCGGACTGGGACTGTTTTCGGCGATTGAATTCATCCCGCCCGATGAACTGCCCGACGGGGATTATCCTTTCCTGATGACGACGGGCCGTGTCATATACCATTACCATACAGGGACAATGACCAGGCGCGCACAGGGCCCGTCCGAGCGCTGCCCGGAAAGTCTGGTGGAAATCAATCCCGGAGACGCCGGGAAGCTAGGTATTTCCGAAGGACAGACTGTCAAAGTGGCATCGAGGCGCGGCGAAGTCCAGGCCAAAGCCCAAATCACGGAAAAAAGCGCTCCCGGTACGATTTTCATGAACTTCCACTTTACCAACGCACCGGTTAATGTGCTGACGAATCCTGCACTTGACCCCGTGGGAAAGATCCCGGAATACAAAGTCTGCGCGGTAAAACTGGCAGCGGCGTGATCGCCGTTGCCCAGCCGGCCTGGCAAAAAATAACACGGAAAAAACTGAATATGCCCCTTGCACGGGGCATATTCTTTAATGTATAAGACCCATGGTCATTTTATGGCTTCTTGACGCGAAAAAATCATTTGTCTTTATTCGCGGATGTTTTCTTAAAGTGCCACCAAATACATTTGTACCTGAATATCAAGGCAAGGGAGGAATTAAAAAACATGGCTAATGAAAACTTGGAGAGTAAGCGATGGTTTCTGGCCATCGCGGGTGTCGTCATCATGCTGATCCTGGGCACGGTTTACGCGTGGTCGGTATTCGTCAAACCCATTGCGGCCCTGCATGGCTGGGAAGTGAAGGTCGTATCGAGAGTATTCATGCTGATCATCGGTGTGATCGGTATTTCCGCCGCTTGCGGCGGCATGCTGGTGGATAAAAAAGGACCCAAGTTTGTCGCCACACTGGGCGCCTGCTTATATGGCATCGGCGTTTTACTGGGCGGTGTGGCCCTCCATCTCGGGAATTTCTATTTCCTGCTGTTCGGTTACGGAGTAGTTGCCGGTATCGGCAACGGTTTGACCTATGTTGTTCCCATTGCCACCCTGATCCGCTGGTTCCCGGACAAGCGCGGCCTGATCACAGGTCTGGCCGTCATGGGGTTTGGTTTCGGCGCATTCTTCATTGGAATGATCATTCCCGGTCTCATCAACAATGTCGGCGTCGCCAATGCGTTTTTCATTCTGGGCATTGTTTATCTGATTTTTGCCGTCGGGGCAGCCCTGACGTTGAAGAATCCTCCTGTCGGTTGGCTTCCCAAAGGCTTTACGCCTGCGGCTACGACCGTCAGCGCGGCTGATTCCTTTGGCTGGGATGAAGCCAAAAGAACCCGTCAATGGTACATGCTCTGGTGCATGCTCTTCTTGAACGTTACCGCCGGCATGGGACTTTTATCCAAACTGTCCCCCATGGCACAGGAAGTCATTAAAATCGCGCAAGGCGTTGATGATCCGGCAAAGCTGGCGGTTCTGGGCGGCGGCGTTCTGGCAACTGCCTCTATCTTCAACGGTCTGGGCCGTCTGTTCTGGGCCGCCGTATCCGACAAGATCGGTCGGAAAGGCACTTACATGACCATGTTCATCACCCAGGCGATTCTGTACATCCTCCTGCCTCAGGTCACCAGCGTCCTGATCTTCACGATCATTGCCTGCTACCTGCTGGCCTGTCTGGGCGGCGGTTTTGCGGTTATGCCTTCGTTTGCAGCCGATTCATTTGGTCCGACCTACATCGGCAAGGTCTACGGATTCCTGCTCACGGCCTGGGGTGCGGCCGGTGTTGTCGGCGGTTTTGTGTTCGCCGAATTCAATAAACAGCAGTCCCTGTACACAGCAGCCGGATGCCTGACTCTCGGCTTTGTCATCGCCCTGCTGTTCTCGCGGCCGAAACATGTATCGGAGTATAAAAAATAGCGTTTTATCGACAAGAATAGTTAATATTATTAAAGCGCCCTTTCCAACGGAAGGGCGCTTTTTTGTTATTGACAGAAAAAATTAATTTTGATTAACGAAAAGCGCCTCAAAGATCTGTTTCTTTGCTGTGCGGGTGATGGGGTTCACCTTTAACCGCCTTTGCTGCTGATAACTCCTGCCGAATCTGAAAAAGGAGTTTATTGCATGAAAGGGCATTACATACCTTTAGTAGTCGGCTTTCTCGTATTCCTGGCCAGCATCATATCTCTTCGTTTAGGGCTTTCCGTTGCCATTATTGAAATTACACTGGGTGCCGTCGCAGGCAACCTGGGACTAAAAACAGAAGAGTGGATGCTTTACATCGCCCAGTTCGGCGGCATCATTCTGACGTATCTGGCCGGAACGGAAATTGACACGCAACTCTTCCGTGAGAAATTCAAAGAAAGCTTTCTGATCGGCTTTTTCTCATTTCTGGCGCCATTTACCGCAGCTTTTCTCTTTACCTACTACGTATCCGGATGGAGCCTGAAAGCGGCGTTGATCGCCGGAGCAGCTTTGTCCACGACATCGCTTGCGGTTGTTTATTCCGTGCTGGTGGAAACAGGCCTCAACAAGTCGCACATCGGAAAACTCCTGATGGCCGCCACATTCGTAACGGATATGGGCACGGCCGCTGCGCTCTCTATCATGTTCATTCAGCCGAATATTTTTACGCTGGTCTTTTATGTTGGGTCTATTGTACTGATTTTTTTCGTACATCGGTTTTCACCATATATTCTGAATCATCCCATCTATTTCAACAAGGTTATCGAACCGGAAATCAAGTTTATTTTCCTGATTCTTCTGATTTTCATCTTTTTCGCACAACTGGGCGGAGGCCAGGCTATTCTGCCAGCGTTTGTCCTGGGGCTTGTCATGTCCGGACATTTTGATGAAAAAAAGAAAACCCGTGTTATCCTGAACCGTCTGCGCACGGTAGCCTATGCTTTTATCACGCCGATCTTCTTCATCGTCGGCGGCATGAAGGTATCCCTGCCCATGATTATCGCCTCCCTGAGCCTTTTTGCTGTATTGTTTGCCGTAAAGATTATTGCCAAATTTGCCGGCGTTTATTACCTGGCAAAAAAATACATCCCGCAGGGCAGCATGTACACGACGCTGCTGATGAGCACGGGACTGACCTTCGGTACGATCTCGAGCCTGTTCGGATTACAATCCGGATATATCAACCAGACGCAGTATTCGATTCTGGTCGGCGTTGTGATCGCCAGCGCAATCATCCCTACCTTCATTGCCCAGAAATGGTTTATGCCGGTCGATGAAGAAGACTTCCTTGATTTTGACGACTGGTACATGCCACGGAAAGAAGATTGATCTTACATCCAATGGTAAATCGCGAACCCGAAAATAAGAATGCCTAACGCAAAACGGTAAATCACGAACGGCAGAAATGTTTTCGTTTGAACGTAGCGAAGTAAAAATCCAATGGCCGCAAGACCGGAAACGCAGGATACAGCCATGCCTGTTAGAAATCCCGTATCAATCATGGATGGATTGGCGACAAGTTTCGGTACTTTGACCAGCGCCGCGCCCAGGATGATGGGCGCGGAAAGCAGAAAGGAAAAACGAGCGGCTCCTTCCCGTGTCATCCCCAGTCCCAGCGCTGCGGTCATGGTAATGCCGGAGCGCGACACACCCGGAATGATCGCCAGCGCCTGAGATAGCCCGATCAGAAAACTGGTCTTGAGCGAAATATGCTTCACGTCGATTTGCTTTCTGCCTTTCCGATCAACCCAGTACAAAAGCATACCCATCATGATCAGCATGACTGCAATTAAAAGGGGATTGCGGAAAACCGTTTCCGCTTTATGTTCCAGAAAGAAACCGATAGCCGCACCGGGTATCGTCGCCAGGATCAGATACCACAGAATTTTGCCTTCTGCTTCTTTCGGTTTGGCAAACCCTTTGTAAATGATATTGAGCCAATCCTTCCAGAAATATAAAACAACGGCAATCAGCGTTCCCAGATGCAACGCAATGTCAAACGTCAATCCGGGATCGTTCCAACCGAAAAACCAGGGAACCAGTACGAGATGCGCCGAACTCGAAATTGGCAGAAATTCACCCAGCCCCTGCACCAGTCCCAATACAACCGCCTGTATGATATCCATGATTCACCTTTTTTATCTGAAATCGTGCGCCAGCCTTACACGATAAAACCGATTTTGTCCATCTTAACGGCGATAAATGCGCAAAAGACAGTTTTGACACACGCCGAATCAAAACGTTCTTGACTTATCACCCCGTATGGTTTACACACAAATCTAATTTGGAATGATTCCGAAATGAGAAAGATCAATAAAGAAGACCTGATCGGTCAGTTAAAGGAAAAAAGCCTCAAAATCACTCCGCAACGTCTGGCAATCATTGACGCGCTGGTGGATAATTGCGACAGGCATCCCGGGGTGACACTCATTTTCAATGAAGCGCGTAAAAAAGCCAATCGCGTCAGCTTATCAACGGTTTACGCGACCCTGAAGGAATTTTCCGAAAGCGGTCTGATCAAACAACTGGAATTCGACCGGATGGAAAACCGATATGACGGCAATCTGTCTGAACATATTAATCTTATCTGCAAACGGTGCGGGAATATCATCGATTATCGCCTTCCCGCAAATCTTGAACCGAAAGACATCGGCCGTAAATCGGGTTTTGTCGTCACGGACACCCGGATGGAATTCCACGGGTACTGCCGGGACTGCCTGAAGCGTTCCGACTAAGTTTTCTGCCCTCAAACGCCGTCTCATGGAATATCGACGACGGTAGCGGCGGAAAGAGTAAGTTTTGTTTTTGATCTAGAATCATTCCAGATTAGTAAGGTTGACAAATTTTAACACGCAACGAAAGGAGGAATTACCATGACGGAAGAAAGCAAATGCCCGGTGACGGGCTCAATGAAAAAACCCATTTCCGGCGGCGGAACCTCGAATAAGGATTGGTGGCCGAATGCATTGAATCTGAAAATCCTGCATCAGCACACGAATAAAAGTAACCCGATGGGCGAAGCGTTTGACTATCCCAGGGAATTCAAGAAGCTTAATCTCAAGGCTGTAAAAAAAGACCTTTACGCGCTCATGACCGACTCGCAAGACTGGTGGCCGGCCGACTGGGGCCACTATGGTGGACTCTTCATCCGAATGGCCTGGCACAGCGCCGGCACTTACCGGATGGGCGACGGCCGCGGCGGAGCGGGCTCCGGCTCCCAGAGGTTGGCGCCGCTGAACTCCTGGCCGGATAACGTGAATCTCGACAAGGCACGCCGTCTCTTGTGGCCGATCAAACAAAAATACGGCAAGAAAATCTCCTGGGCTGACCTGATGATTCTGGCAGGCAACTGCGCACTCGAGTCGATGGGGTTTAAGACCTTCGGCTTTGCCAGCGGACGCGTCGATGTCTGGGAACCGGAAGAAGACATTTACTGGGGCTCCGAAGATAAATGGCTGGACGATAACCGCTATTCCGGAGACAGGAATCTGGAAAATCCGCTGGCCGCCGTGCAGATGGGCCTCATCTACGTGAACCCCGAAGGCCCCAACGGCAATCCCGATCCGGTCGCCTCCGGCCGCGACGTTCGAGAGACCTTCGCGCGCATGGCCATGAACGACGAAGAGACCGTCGCGTTGGTCGCCGGCGGTCATACCTTCGGTAAAGCCCACGGCGCGGGTTCTGCGACGCATGTGGGACCGGAACCTGAAGGCGCGCCGATCGAAAATCAGGGACTCGGCTGGAAAAGCAGCTTTGGCAGCGGCAAAGGCGGCGACACCATCTCCAGCGGTATCGAAGGCGCATGGAAACCGAATCCGACGAAATGGGACATGGGATATTTGAAAGTACTCTTCAAATACGAATGGGAACTGGTCAAAAGTGCGGCCGGCGCCAATCAGTGGCTGGCCAAGGACGTCGAAGATGAGGACATGGTGGTGGAAGCGCACGATCCTTCAAAGAAACGCCGCCCGATGATGACCACGGCGGATCTTGCCTTGCGTTTCGACCCGATCTATGAACCGATCTCCAGGCGTTATCTCGCCAATCCTAAGGAATTTGCCGACGCTTTCGCGCGCGCCTGGTTCAAGCTTACACACCGCGACATGGGGCCGCGGTCCCGCTATCTCGGACCGGAAGTCCCCAAAGAAGCCATGATCTGGCAGGACCCGATTCCGGCCATCAATCATAAGCTGATCAATAAATCGGACGCCAACGCCCTGAAGCGCAAAATACTGGCTTCGGGCCTGTCCGTATCGGAACTGGTTTCGACCGCCTGGGCATCCGCTTCCACGTTCCGCGGCTCCGACATGCGCGGCGGCGCCAACGGCGCGCGAATTCGCCTTGCGCCGCAAAAAGATTGGGAAGTAAACGAGCCTGAACGACTGGCCAGAGTACTTAAGACGCTGGAACGCATCCAGAAAGCGTTCAACAAAGATCAGGATGGCAACAAGAAAGTATCGCTCGCCGATCTGATTGTTCTGGGCGGCTGCGCAGGCATCGAACAGGCAGCGAATATCGCCGGTTACAAAATCATGATTCCCTTCTCGCCGGGCCGCATGGATGCCTCACAGAAACAGACGGATGCGTCATCATTTGGCGTGCTCGAACCGAAAGCCGACGGCTTCCGCAACTACCAGAAGAAAAAGTATGCCGTCTCGGCCGAGGAAATGTTGGTGGACAAAGCGCAGCTCCTGACGCTCACCGCGCCGGAGATGACGGTGCTGATTGGCGGCCTGCGTGTGCTGGGCGCCAATTTCGGCGGTTCGCCGCATGGCGTTTTTACCGTGAATCCCGGCGTGCTCACCAACGACTTCTTTGTCAACCTGCTCGATATGGGCACCGAGTGGAAAGCCTCTGCCGGTGATCCGGACGTGTTTGAGGGGCATGACCGCAAAACCGGCGAACTCAAATGGAGCGCCACCCGCATTGATCTGATCTTCGGGGCCAACTCCCAGCTTCGTGCCATTGCGGAAGTCTATGCCTGCAAGGATTCTCAGCAGAAATATGTGCAGGACTTTGTGTCAGCATGGAACAAGGTCATGAACCTGGACCGGTTTGATCTGGCGTGATCATTATAAAATAAAATTTAAATGAAGGAGACAAAAAATGTCGAAAACAGAAGAAGCATTAAAAGAAGCTTTTGCCGGCGAATCGCAGGCGAACCGTAAGTATCTGGCGTTTGCGGCCAAAGCCGATCAGGAAGGATTTTCACAGGCCGCCAAACTGTTCCGTGCCGCCGCGGAAGCGGAAACCGTTCATGCCCATGCTCACATAAGGGCGATGAAGGGCATCCGTTCCACAAAGGAAAACTTGCAGGAGGCCATTGCCGGAGAAACACACGAATTCAAAAGCATGTACCCAGCCATGATCGAAGCAGCCAGAGCCGAAAGTCACAAAGAAGCCGAGCGGTCTTTCAACTTTGCCAACGAAGTAGAAAAAATTCATGCCGCTCTTTACCAGCAGGTTCTGGATAATCTCGATGCTGCGAAAGAAGCCTACAGCTATTATGTCTGCCCGGTGTGTGGATACACCGCGGAGAAGGAAGCGCCTGAAACCTGCCCGGTTTGCGGCGCCAAAGGCAAAATGTTTAAAAAAGTGGATTGATTATACTTAAACAAGGAGGTTCATCATGGCACAAAGAAACGAAATTTTTAAATGCGAGGTCTGCGGTCACATCATCGCGGTGCTTCACGACGGCAAAGGCGAACTGGTCTGCTGCAATCAGCCCATGAAAAAGCTGACGGAAAACACAACGGACGCCGCAAAGGAAAAACACGTTCCGGTCATTGAAAAAGTGCCGGGCGGCATCAAGGTAAAAGTCGGCAGTGTGCCCCACCCGATGGAAGAAAAACACTACATCGAATGGATTGAAGTGATCGCTGACGGCAAATCCTGCCGCCAGTTTTTAGCGCCCGGCCAGGCTCCGGAAGCCTTCTTCCCCGTTGAAGCCGCCACAATTACGGCGAGGGAATACTGTAACCTGCACGGTCTTTGGAAAGCATAAGAATATCGCAGAAAGGGAATTCCTTGGTTAAGTTATACCGATGCGAGATATGCGGCGATGCCTATATCAGCTTTCATCCTCCGCCCAACTGTCCGTTTTGCGGGGCGCATATCGAGCACATCAAGGAAGTAAAAGAAGCGCAGGTTAACTTTGACATGCAACCTAGCGGAAAAGATCTGGCCAATGCCGACCACGCCTTGCAGGTGGAAGTCAGTAATTCGGCGTTCTATATGTGCGCAGACAATCAAACCAATGATCCGGAGGGAAAGATTTTGTTCAAGGCACTGGGTAAGATCGAGGCGGAACACGCTTCCATCTGGAAAAAAAATCTCAAGCTGGGGTCCATCAAGCCGGGTACTGATGCCTGTTACGAGGAGAATGTGGAAAATCTGAAGGAATCCCATGCGCGGGAAACCCGGGCTATTGACTACTACCGGAAGGCGGCCGCTGAAACGGATCATCCGCGAATCCGACAGATCTTCATAGCGCCGGTAGACATCGAAGCAGATCATCTTCACCTCTCGGAAACGAGGCTGAAGTAAGCAGAAACTGTAAAACCGGGGGAACGCTTTCCCCCGGTTCCCATCGTGAATCGCATCTGAGTTGATGCAGGCAATCTTCTGTGCTGGTTCTTCTAAAGGTACTCTAAACGATGCATACAGAAATGTTGCGTCCATCAAGATCTGCAAAATCTTCCATCCTTGACATGACCGGCCTTGACATGACCGGCAACTCATGATCAGCGCTCATGTGTTCATCACAAAGGGCGTGATCATGACATCTTCTCTTCTTTATTCTAAATATTCCATTGATGGTGTTGAGTATTTACCCTGGTCATCTTCCATAACCATTTTCAATTCCTCAACCGGATACGCAAGCCCCGGGTATTCGTCTTGACACCCCACAGGGTTATGCTTATAGTAAATTTCATAAATTAACCGGTAATCACTGGTTGCAACATGGGTTTTGGAAGGGCTGGCATGGATAGAGGAGCAATTGAAGCTTTGTTTCAAAAACAGAAAAGTTTCTTCCGATCGGGGAGTACCCGGGAGATTTCTTTCCGGCTCGCGACACTCAAAAAGCTCAAAGACGTGATTGCAACGAATGAAAAACAGATTCTCTCCGCTGTTTATGAAGATCTGCACAAGAACGAAATCGACGCCTATGCTACAGAATTATCTGTCGTATACAGCGAGATTAAAGTCGCTATCGCCAATGTCCCGTCCTGGGCTGCGCGGAAGAAAGTAACCACCCCCGTATTCATGATGCCATCAAAAAGTTATCTGTACAGAGAACCTTACGGTGTTACACTGATCATTGCCCCTTGGAATTATCCCTTTCAACTCCTGATGATGCCACTGGTGGGCGCGATTGCAGCGGGGAACACGGCGATTCTGAAACCTTCCGAACTCTCTTCGCATACAGCTTCCGTCATGGAAAAGATCATCAACACGGCATTTCCTCCGGAACATATTCATGTCGTTCAGGGTGCTGTGGAAGAAACTCAGACGCTACTTGCCCTGCCGGTGGATTACATTTTTTTCACCGGATCCGTGCCAGTTGGAAAAACGATAATGACTGCAGCGGCAAAAAATCTGACTCCACTGACACTCGAACTGGGCGGCAAAAGTCCGGTTCTTGTGCATGAAAGCGCCGATATCAAAACAGCTTCCTCCCGCATTGCCTGGGGAAAATTTCTTAACGCAGGTCAAACCTGCATTGCGCCGGATTACGTTCTGGCCCACGATTCGATCAAAGACATTTTTATTGATGAACTCATCAAGGCCATCCTGAGATTTTACGGAGAGGATGCATCTCGACATGACCGTTACTGTCGGATTATCAACGACCGGCATTTTCAGCGACTGGTTGCATTGATTGATGAAAAGAAAATCATTTACGGCGGACGGACTAACGCCTCCAACCGCTATCTGGAACCTACCCTGCTCTACCCCGCATCCTGGAACGATCCGGTCATGCAGGACGAAATCTTCGGCCCGATCCTGCCGATCCTGCCTTATACCGATCTTGACGAAATCATTTTCCGGATCAACGAACGCCCCAAACCGCTGGCTTTATACATGTTTGTGAATGACAAGACGATCCGGAGAAAAATCATCCGTGAGACCTCTTTCGGTGGCGGGGCAGTCAATAATACGATCATGCATATCGTCTCGCATTATCTTCCTTTCGGAGGTGTGGGATCAAGTGGTCTGGGACGCTACCACGGCAAATACAGTTTTGATACATTTTCTCACACCAAAAGTATTTTGCGGAGTTACAACGTTGCCGATATCGCCGATACTGCTACGCCTCATAAAGGAAAGTTGATGAAATGGATCTTAAAGATGATAAAATAGCAAACGGATGAAGAAAGGAACTTCAATGAAAAAGACATTCTTAGCGGTTTTATGCCTGGTCTTAATGCTTGGCGCCTGTTCGGCGCCGCGCCTGAATATTTTTGACACCATCCCCAACCCTCTTCAGGAATTCACACTGGAAGGAAAAGGAAAAGACAAAATTCTGGTTATTCCCGTAAACGGCATGATTTCCGATTCCCCGCAGCAAACCCTTTTTGGAACTTCACCCAGCGTGGTGGAACAGGTGGTTGTCCAGCTCAATAAAGCACAAAGCGATTCCTCCATCAAAGCGGTTTTGTTCAAGGTCAATTCATCCGGAGGTACCATTACCGCCAGCGATCTGCTGTACCATGAAATCCTTTCCTACAAGACGAAAACAGGCAACAAAATCGGTGTGATCATGATGGATGTCGCGGCTTCCGGCGCTTATTATCTATCCCTGCCCGCGGATTTCATTATGGCCCATCCCACAACGCTTACCGGTTCGGTCGGCGTGATCTTCATGCGCCCCAAAGCTCACGGTCTGATGGATAAAATCGGCCTGGGCGTGGAAGTCAGCAAATTCGGAAAAAACAAGGATATGGGTTCGCCATTCCGCGAATCCAACGAAGAGGAAAAAATGCTGATGCAAAAAACCGTGGATATTTACGGCAATCGATTCATCGGGCTCGTACAGAAACACCGCAAGCTTGACGATGTATCGCTCAAAGAAGTTTCCACGGCCCGCGTGTTTGTCGCTGATGAGGCCCTCCGTCTGAAGCTGATCGACAAAATCGGTTACATTCGCGATGCGGTAAAAGAAACCCGGATGGCGGCGGGTCTTCCGGATGACGCCCGTGTCGTGGTTTACCGTCGCAAAGATATTCCTGAGGAAAACTACTACCGCGCTGCCGCGCCGGACGCGGCAAATTTTGCTTTGATTCATATTGATCTTCCGGAAATTCTGAAAGCAAAGGCAGGATTTTATTATTTATGGCCTGGTGCAATCAATATTGAATGAAAAATTTAACCCGATCACTGGTAACTTATGGCGATTATTGAAACCCGGTCCCTGACCAAAACATTTGGAAAAATTCAGGCTGTTCGCGGTGTTGACTTGGCTATTGAAGAAGGCGAAATTTTCGGTCTGCTGGGTCCCAACGGCGCGGGAAAAACGACCACGATCGGGATGCTGTGCACGATTATCCGGCCCACATCAGGACAGGGAACCATCGCGGGATTCGATATCGTCAGACATCCGACCCGGGTCAGACGTAAAGTCGGCATCGTCTTTCAGGACCCCACGCTGGACACCATTCTGACCGGACGGGAGAATCTGCAGCTTCACGCCCGTCTTTACGGAATTCCGGCCGGCATGCGCCATATCTGGATTGATGAAATGCTCACGCTGGTTGATCTGAAGGACAGGGCAGATGATCTTACCAGGACCTATTCGGGCGGTATGAGACGCCGCCTGGAACTGGCCCGCGGCCTTTTGCACCGCCCGGCGGTCCTGTTTCTGGATGAACCGACACTGGGGCTGGACCCGCAGACACGAGCGCGCACATGGGAATACATCCGCAAAATGGCCCGGAAGGAAAACACTACGGTTGTACTCACGACACATTACATGGAGGAAGCCCAGGCTATGTGCGACCGCATCGGCATTATCGACGCGGGACGGATCATCGCGCTCGATACACCCGAAAACATGATTAACTCGCTGGGTGGCGACATTGTCGAGATCATCGCTCCCGATCCGCCGCTCGATAAAATCCGCGCTCTGGATTATGTATCCTCCGTAAAAACCTCGGGTTCAACAATGGAAATTACGATGAAGTCCGCACACCTGCATCTGGCAGTACTCCTGCAGATGATTCCGAACGTTGCCAGCGTTGAAATGCGCAAGCCGTCGCTAAATGACGTTTTCATCAAACTGACCGGCCGTGACATCCGCGAAGAAGCCGCCGAGAACGACGGATGGGTCGAAACCATTGCCCGTTACCGGCAAAGGGGAAAATGAAAAAATGAGTTCCAACATCGTACAAAAAGAATTTCTGGGCATCTCCGCCGTCTGGTGGCGGGAGTTCAAAGTCTTCTGGCGGGAAAAAAGCAGGATTGTCTCCAGCATTGTGCAACCGCTCATGTGGCTTTTTCTATTCGGAAGCGGCATCGGCGCCAGCCTCTCGGTGGGCAATGTCAACTACCGCGACTATATTTATCCGGGCGTACTGACCATGGCCGTGATTTTCGGTTCCGTCTTTTTCGGACTTTATATCATCTGGGACCGCAAGCTCGACGTGCTGAAGGCCGTTCTGGTTGCGCCCGTGTCCCGCATCAGCATCTTCTTCGGCAAGGTGCTGGGCGGCTGCACGGACGTTCTGCTGCAGGTAGCAATTCTTTTTGTGTTTTCGTTTCTGTTTCCCTCCGTCAATCCCTGGGGAATTCCTCTGGCTTTATTAATCCTGCTGATTACATCAATCGCCCTGGTTGCGCTGGGACTGGCGCTTGGCTCGCTTCTGGAAAGTCTTGAAGGTTTTCAGGTTATATCGGCATTTCTGATTTTCCCGCTGTTTTTCCTTTCGGGTGCGCTCTTCCCGGTGGACGAAAAGCTTCCTCCCTGGCTGGCCAGACTCGTCATTATCAATCCGCTGAGTTATACTGTCGACGGTGTCCGCGGCGCCCTCCTGGGCATCCACAGCTATCCGTTTTACGTTGACCTCGGCATTATCACTCTTTTTGCCGCGGTCATGCTCATCACGGGAAGCATCCTGTTCAGCCGGATGAAGTAGTTACTGTTTGTTTTGGAAGACCCGTATGAAACTTTTTAGATTACAACTCCTTATCGCCCTGGGATTACTGCTCGCCTTATCAAACGCCCATGCCTGGCACGACCGGACACACGTCACCGTAGCCAGAGTTTCGGGTCTGTTTTCCTGGTACAACGCCGCGGGGCCCGATCTGGCCAAAATAAAAGCCGGCCATATCGAATCGTACAATCATTATTTCAACAACAGTGCTGAAGTGGAAATTACCGTTCCGATGGTTTTGGACCAGATTGATCGCTATAATGAGAGAAATAAGTTACTCGATACCGAAGGCCATCTTTTAGGAGCAATCATCGCGTCACTTCGCGCTTATGAAAGGGACTTGCGCCGCGGCAAATACGCCGAATATCATCTCGATTACTGTGCCCATTACATTACCGATCTGTCGCAGCCGTTGCATCTGATCCCTTATGACGACTTCAATAAAACATTCCACGACCGGTGCGACGGTGTTGTGGAAAATACCGTCATGGATGAACCGCAAACAATCACCGCCTGCATGTATTCCATCAAGCTGAAGCCGGATCATTTTGAAGAAGACCTGGCGCGGGAAATCGCGCGCATTGCCAATATCACCCGGAAACTGGGCTATAAACTGCGAGCAGAGAAAAGGGCACTTACAAAAGATGAAGCCCGTGTTCAACTGGGTCACAGCGCTTCACTCTTGAAGGCTGTTTTGCTGGCCTACAAACAAAAGCAGCGGGAAGATAATAATCTCCCCGCCGTTCCTGAAGGCCGATAGACCAATTTTATCTCACTCAGCTGTTGACCGGCAGGCATCAGGCGATTACGGATGTGCTTGCGGTTGCGGCACTACCGCTGCTGTACTGCGTAATCAACGCAATTAATTGATTCAGCAGCTCCATCTGAAAAGAGGTTAAATCAACCGAACCGTTTTCGCCGGTGGAAGTTTGCAACACATTTGCCTTCATCTTGTCTTCAAAGGCAGCTGATTCCGCCTGGCTCACCAGTCCATCACCATCCGTGTCTATATCACTGAAGATTTTCTCGGCATCCGGAATTCCGCCTGTTTTCATTTCTTCAACCGTCAGATACCCGTCACCGTCCGTGTCCAGGGAACTGAACATCTCGCCCGAGTGCTGCGGAGGAGGCTGCGGGACCACCTCTTGCTCACCTTTTGTTTTCATCGTTTCAGCATAAGCATCCAATTCGTTGGCACTGGCCAGGCCATCACCGTCCGTATCGATCTTGCTGAATATTGTTTCCACATCAGGAACACCGCCCGCCGTCATCTCGTCAACAGACAAAGCCCCGTCGCCATTCATGTCCATGGAACTGATCATCTGACTTGAATCCGGGGGAGGCGGCGGAACCCCCATGGCCTGCGCATCATTCATGGAACTTTTCATTTCATGAAACAATTGAGACAAAGCCGCAGTGAACTCCTGTTCGGTTAAGGCACCATCGGTATTGGTATCCACTTTGCTGAAAAATTTATCAATCAATGAACTGCTTTCATCCGACAATTCCTGCAATTGAGTTTTTGTGGTTGATCCATCACCATCGGAATCAATGGACTTGAACAATTGTTGGCTTAATTGCATGAGCGAAGTGCTGAAATAACTGCTGCTGATTGAACTGACCATAAATCATTCCTCCTTTCTTTTTATACACCTGTTTTGCCTATCGGCACATTCCAACTAAAAATCCCGTTAAAATTTGTTAATACTGGAACCGGTCCCTTATGAATGCATTCTTTCTGAACTCGGTAAGGGATTTCTCATTACCTGGTCAGGATTGAGCAACGAATGTACCTGAATGACGAGGATTCGGTTGAGGCTTAACATATTTACAAATATTCACATTACTATCATGTACAAGCATATTATCCATCAGCCACTTTGAAGGATTATGAATGCACACCCGGCTTTCACTGACCTGCAAACGCTTCTGTTTAACATTTCTTTACAATTGACGAATGAAATTCATGGTACTATGGTTTACAGTGTAGATGGAAGAAGGCAAATTTTGCCGACAACATCGAGGCAAAATTTGCCAGTGGAGAAAACACATGGATGAACGGCCGAAGACTATACTGGTTATCGATGATGACCGTGAACTCTGTTCTCTGCTTTGTGAATATCTGAAACCGGAAGGTTTTCTCGTTGAAGCCGCCTATGAAGGTAAGAACGGCATTGATCTGGCCATGCAAAACCCTTACAACCTGATTATCCTGGATGTCATGCTTCCCGGTGCGCTCGATGGATTCCATGTTTTGCAGGCTCTCCGCTCGAGAACCGCCCTGCCGGTTCTGATGCTCTCCGCACGAGGCGAAGACATTGACCGCATCATCGGTCTGGAAATGGGTGCGGACGATTACCTGCCCAAACCCTTCAATCCCCGCGAACTGCTGGCTCGTATCCGCACAATTTTAAGAAGATCCTTAGCCGGTAAACCCGGCATCGAAGGAAGCGTAACCAGTTCCTGTCATCAGATAGGCGATCTCGAAATGGACACATCCTGCCGCCGGGTACTTTGCGCTAAAAAAGCGGTTGAACTGACCGGCGTCGAATTCAGTCTTCTGGCTCTCCTGATTAAAAATGCCGGGCAGGTTCTGACACGCGACTATTTAACGAATGAAGTTCTTGGACGTCCTCTATCCCCCTATGACCGAAGCGTTGATGTTCACATCAGTAAGATCAGAAAAAAGCTTGGCCCGGATCATAACGGAAATGAACGGATAAAATCCGTTCGAAACTCTGGATATGTTTATACGTCGATTGATTCGCCCGGCAAACGTAAAACCGATCATTCGGCTTTGCCCTGAAAGAAAATCCTTCATGAAAAAAGCCGGATTTTTCTTCAAAATATATCTTGGTTTCTGGTTGACCATCGTGATGGTGGCCGGTGTATTTGTTTACACGGAACGCCTCCTCACAACCGAACCGATGATTAAACACTGGAAAAGAAATATTGAAAACATCGTTTCTTTTCACGCTGAAGAAGCCGTGGCTATTTTCGAACGGGATGGCGGCGTTTCCTTAAAAAAGTATTTTCTGCGGCTGGAAGCGGCTACACACATGAAGGCCTATCTTTTCAGCGACCGGAAGATTGAAGTCACCGGCCAAAGCGTCCGGAACGATATTCTTGAACAGGTTGACGAATCACTGTTAAATAATCATCAAACACGCCAGAGAGAGGAAGATGTCGAAATCATCACCCAGACGGTCAAAAGCCCGAAAGGGCATATTTATGTGTTCGCAGCGGCATATGCTCATCCAAAGCCCCCAGGATTGATGCCGGGACCGCCACCGCCAATGCGCTCATCAAATCACCCTCCGAACCAACCGTCTGCTCCACCGCGAATGACTCCGCCGCCTGGTCTCCCGTCTTTTTTCGGACCCGCGCCACAAGGTCTGTATCAGAACTTTTTCCTCCGCTTGTGCATCGGATTACTGGTTTCCGCCTTCATTTGCTATCTGCTTGCCCGGTACCTGACCGGACCGATTTTCAAACTTCGCAACGCGACGAGACAACTTGCGGACGGTAATCTTTCCGTAAGAGTGAAACCGGAATTAAAAGGACGCCAGGATGAGCTTTCATCACTGGCCAGTGATTTTGATATAATGGCCGAACGTCTGGAAACCCTTGTAACCTCTCAACGCAACCTCCTGAGAGATGTCTCACATGAATTACGGTCCCCTCTGGCCCGGCTGAATGTGGCCTTGGAGCTGTGCCGGCAACATTCCGGAGAACCGGCGCAAAAGCACCTCGACAGGATGGCGCTGGAAACCCAGAGGCTGAATGAATTGATCGGACAAATCCTGACGTACAACAAAATGAACGCTCAAACCATGGAGGTTACAAAAACATTGCTGGATCTTTCAGGACTTGTAAAACAAATCGTATCCGACGCCGCTTATGAAACAGGCGGTCCGCGAATATTGATTCAGGCTAACGAATCCATTCTGATTGACGGAAATGAAGAGTTATTACGTAGAGCCATTGAAAACATTATTCGCAACGCCCTCTATCACACACCTGCAAACAGTGCCGTTGAAATATCTTCCAAGACCATGGTCCTTGAAGACAGGACCGCCGCTCACGTTATCATCCGTGACCATGGCAAAGGCGTCCCTTCGGAAGCATTGCCGCTAATCTTCAAACCCTTTTATAAACTCACGGGAGGCCGGGAACCAAAAACCGGTGCAGGACTGGGCCTGGCCATCAGCGAAGCAGCAATTCGCCTTCACCACGGTGTGATCCGGGCGCAAAATGCTGATGACGGCGGGCTAATCATGGAAATTATCCTGCCGGCAAGACCGCCCGTAACAGAGTCTCAAATGAATTGTATCGATCAATGAAAGGATTAACGGCGTCTCGCGGAATGTGACAGAGGCTATATAATTAAAAGAAGCAAAGCAAATGGCATAACTGATTCCTTCCTTAACGAGACTTTCATCAGATATCCGACAATAACGGATCTTAAAAAAGTTCTCAGCAGCATGCTGATTCTGGAATCCTTATTTTTATGAAAAGTATACCCGACGGTTTTCTCTTACGGGCGAAAACCCAGTTTTCTTTGGAAAAAAAACACAAAATATATGGTTTTCACTGATAAACGGTTGATTCACCTGTGTTTTCCCCACAAAAATACAGAAATAATTTTATTGACAATCACTTTCACTTACTTTATTGTGCTCTCAATACAACGGGCAAAGAAATTTCGTTCTCTTTACAGGATATTGAATAAGGTTTTCAGGGAGATTCAAGGCAATTTACCCATGGTGGGTAAATACCTTAGTCAATTTAAAAAAAATTTAGGAGGAAAATTATGAAGAGAAGAATTTTGGGTTATGTGGCCGTAATGGTCACGGTTATTTGTCTGTGCGCTGCTCCGTCATTTGCAGCGGACAACTTTAAAATCGGCGTCGGTTATCAGGGTATGTTCAGTGGCAATATGATGAACGGTCTGTCCGTACGCAGCTGGTTCGGCCCCAGCACCGCCATCGGTGTGGAAGCCAATGTGTTTTACGGCAACCTGAAGGGCACCGGCACGATTCAGCCGATCAGCTATCTGTCCGCAGATCTGAATGCCAATGCATGGATGGTAGAACTCAAAGCCATGTACGCTTTCATCGTGAGACAGAACAGCCGCTTCTATGCTGGCGCAAAATTCGCTTATGGCCAGTATGACGCGAACGTCGCTTTCCAGAGCTATGAAATTGGCGATGTGAAGGGCAAACTCTACATTCCCGGCATCCTGGTGGGCGCTGAATGGAATTTCCCGGCACTGCCCGAAGTGGCCTTCAACTTTGAAGTTGGCTACAATTACGTGATCAACAACAATACCGCTTCTTCTCAGCTCATTCCCGCCTACTCGGTGGATGTTGACCTGAAAATGCACGGCATCAATGTTGGCGCGGGCATCAAATACATGTTCTAGACTTTAACGTCTGAACTGTAAACAAACCCTGTGACTTCGCAGTCACAGGGTTTTTTTATTTTCTTACCCGCCCTTCATCATTTCATGATTGACGAACCAAACAAAACACGGCATGATTTTAAACCAGAAAAAATGAGGTTAAATCATGCGGCATATCGTTGGGATAGATATTGGTTCGGTCGCGCTGTCCATCGTTGTCCTGAATGAAAAAGGTACCATTACCCATTCATCCTACAACTTTCACCGCGGCGCCATCAACGAAACACTTCATTCAATGCTTGCGGCAATAGACATCCATATTGTGGCTGGCATCGCCATGACGTCGTCCGGTCCCGATATTTTCGAAAACGTGACACGGTACGACACACAGATCGCCATGATTGCCGCAGTAAAGAGATATCACCATGAAGCCGGCAGCATTCTGTTTGTCGGCGGAGAAAATTTCGGTCTGATTACGTTCAATAAAGAAGGAGATTATGAACGGTTCCGTTCCAACTCGTCCTGTGCGGCCGGAACTGGCAGCTTTCTGGATCAGCAGGCCAAACGGCTCAACCTGAAAAGCATTGAGACGCTCAGCACCGTTGCTTTCTGCAATCAGGGTATCACACCGAAAATAGCCACTCGCTGTGCGGTTTTCGCCAAAACGGATCTGATTCACGCCCAGCAGGAAGGATATTCCGTGGGCCAGATCAGCGATGGACTTTGCGAAGGACTGGCCAAAAACGTTCTGGACGCGCTGATTCCTGATTCGAATATCTACACACCTCTTGTTCTGGCGGGAGGTGTTTCAATGAATTCCGCCGTGGTCAAGCATTTCCGTAATCTCCTGCAGACGGAACCACTTATCGGAGAGTACAGTCATCTCTATGGAGCAATCGGCGCGGCCCTGCTTTATCTGGAAGAAACATCGCCCGTTCCACGTTCCATAAAATCATGGAATGATCTTTTCATTAAAGAGACCCGAGAAAAAACATACGGTTATCCACCCCTCCAACTGGTTCTTTCGACGTATCCGGCATTCACCACCGACGCCAGTTACTTGTATCAACCGGGTAACAATTCCTCCGCCGTTGAAGTGGATATTTATCAGCTCTTACCGGAACGACAAAACGTATACCTGGGTATTGATATCGGCTCCACCAGCACCAAGGCGGTTTTGATCGATCATCAGAATGTTGTCCTGGTCGGGCTGTATACACAAACCTCGGGCCAGCCTGTCAAAGCCATTCAGGCCATCCTGGAGGCTATTGACGATATCGCCCGCAAAAAGAACTGTACCTTCATATTTAACGGTGTCGGCGCGACCGGCTCGGGCCGCAAATTTATCGGCCGAATCATCAACGCCGATTTGATCATCGACGAAATCACCGCGCACGCGCGCGCCGCCTATGAACTCAATAATGAAGCGGATACCATCATTGAGATCGGCGGTCAGGACGCCAAATTCACCACCATGAAGAATGGCATGGTCACATCTTCCGTCATGAACAATGTCTGCGCCGCAGGCACCGGTAGTTTTATCGAAGAACAGGCCATTAAGCTGGGGGTTGCGTTGACCGACTACGCCACCCGGGCTCTGAATACTCCGTCGCCGATCTCCAGCGATCGCTGCACCGTTTTCATGGAACGCGACATCAATAATTATCTGACGGAAGGATACACCGTTGACGAAGTGCTGGCCAGCGTTCTGCATTCCGTTTGTGAAAATTATCTGACCAAAGTCGCCGTGGAAGCCAATATCGGTCAGAGCATCTGTTTTCAAGGAGCTACGGCCCGCAACCAGGCGCTGGTGGCCGCTTTCGAACAGCGTCTGAGAAAACCCATCTTCGTTTCCATGTTCTGCCATTTGACCGGCGCTCTGGGCAGCGCGCTCATCCTGGCGGAAAATGCCGTTCGGCATTCAGCTTTCCGGGGCCTTGCTCTTCATCATGAAAGCATCCCCGTGGAAAACGAAGTCTGTGAACTGTGCTACAACAATTGCAAAATCAACAAAGTTACCGTTCAGGGAGAAACAGTCGCCTTCGGCTTTCTGTGTGGACGCGACTATGACACCAAACGATACGTCGGCGCCGCCAAAAAGCAATACGATCTGATCAAAGAACGCGACAAGGTGTTTCCTCCCGCCAAACAACACTCCCGCTACAAAAAAGCGGTTAGGATCGGCATTCCCAATGCTCTGTATCTGACGGAAGAAATGCCGCTCTGGAAACATTTTTTCGCCACCCTGGGCGTGGAAATCATCACATCGGAAGGACTGAAGAACGCCATCAAGACCGGCAAGAAAGCGGCCGGCGCGGAATTCTGCGCGCCGATGAACGCCTTTTTTGGCCACGTGCAGCACCTGGCCGATAAATGCGATTGCATTTTTCTGCCGATCTATCTGGAAGCTCCCAAGCAGAAGGACGAAGATTATCGTTACTATTGTTACTACACCCAGTTCGCGGCCACAATTGCCGCGGGCCTGAAAAGTCTGAAGCTGACCGGAAAGGCGGTCATGCCGGTGATTGACCATCACTCATTTCAATCGCGCATCGAACTCTTTTCCATTCTTAAAACCATTATCAACACCGGGTACTGGGAAATATACAACGCTTACGAGGCCGCTCTGGCCTATTACAACGAAGGCCGCAACAACCTCGTCAACATTTATCACCGGGAAAAACCGGCGGAAGATAACATCAGCGTGGCGCTTCTCGGAAGACCTTACGCCATCATGCAGAACTCAATGAACAAGGGAATCCCGGACATTTTCAGCACGCTCGGCATCAAGACTTTTTATCAGGACATGCTGCCCGTGGAACGGGAGGATCTGTCTGAAATAGCCCCCCTGCTGAAACGAATGCACTGGAATCACGCCGCACGGATTTTAAAAGCCACACTTGTCGCGGCCCGCACGCGGGGTCTCTATCCGGTATACGTGACCTCGTTTAAATGCAGCCCGGATTCCTTTACCCTGGAATACTTCAAGCGCATTATGGATAAATACGGGAAACCGTATCTCATTCTGGAGCTGGATGAACACGACTCGAATGTCGGCTACGAAACTCGCATCGAGGCAGCCGTCCGCTCCTTCAACAATCACCATACAAGCAAAAACCTTAAGCTCGTTCCATCACGCGTGCTGCCTCTGAATTCGGAAAGCACGTCCAAAATCAAGGATAAGACTTTGCTCTTCCCCTGCCTAGATCCCATTAACTCCAAACTGCTGGAGGCCGTGTTCATCCGGGAAGGCATAGATGCAAGAATGGTCCCGCTCACGGAAAAAAACATTCAGCGGGGATTGCGCACCAACACCGGACAGTGCCTGCCCGTTAACCTGATCGCGCAGAGTTATATGGACTACATCGAAGAAAACCTGCTGGATCCGGCCGAAACCGTTGGCTGGATTTTCGACAGTCATGTGGCCTGCAACATCCGCCTGTATCCCGAACTGATCAAGGGGATTATGGAATCCACGGGACACGGCATGGAAAAAGTCGACATGTATATTGGAAGCATGGTGCTTTCCGACATCTCGATGCAGGCCTCCATTGAAGCCTACTTCGCCCATATGTTCGGTGGTATGCTTCGTAAAATCGGCTGCAAAATTCGTCCTTACGAAAAAGAACAAGGCGTGACGGATAAAGTCATCGCCCAATCCGTGACAATCCTTTATAATACGCTCCTGGGCAGCCGTAGTAAGGACGATGACCTGGCCCGTGTGATTCATCTGTTTAAGAAGATCGACACAATCCCCGGCAAACGCCCCAAAGTCGCTATTTTCGGCGATCTCTATGCCCGCGACAACGACATCTTCAATCAGGATCTGATGCACTGCATTGAATCTTATGGAGGAGAAGTCATCACTACTCCGTTCAGCGAGTTCGCCAAACTCATTGCCGCACCTTACATGAAACGCTGGCTGATTGAAGGCGAGTATATGGATGTATTATTTACCAAAACGCTGATCACACTCATCAATCAACTGGATAAAAGCTACTATCGAATATTCAATGAGGTGCTCAATGAACCCGCGCTGGATCTGGACATCGACTATAAGAAGATATACGAGTACTTTGGTCTTACCGTACAGCATTACGGAGAGTCCGCCGACAATCTGCTGAAAATCGCGGCGTTGATCCGGCATTATCCTGACCTGTCACTCTTCGTGCAAACCAATCCCGCTTTCTGCTGCGCGGGCCTTGTCACGGAAGCCATGTCGGCGCGCATTGAAGAATATACGGGTGTGCCGGTTGTGACACTGAACTACGACGGCACCGGCAAAAATATCAACTCAAAAATTAGTCCCTATATTAAATTTCCGCGAAAAAAAACGGCGGCGCGGAACATGTGAAAGGACTTTTTCCCATGCACTTTGGAGGATTTCAGGTTATAATTTCAGCGGCAAACAGTGTGGGTTAGAAAGTTTTCATGAACCGAATCATCAGAAAATGAAACGAATACCGTTATGACTTTACGGACCAAGCCGGCAAACCTTTTGTACGATGTTGATGAGAACCCCGGAATCGGGGCTCTGTTGATGCTTGGTGTTCAGCATATTTTCATTATCACGATCGCGTTCGTTTTTCCGGTGCTCATCGTGGACGCCATTGGAGGCCCCGAGCACGACGCCCGCCATCTGATCTCCATGACCATGCTTATTTCAGGCATCGCCACCATTCTGCAGGGCCTGAACAGAGGCCCGGTGGGTTCCGGCTATCTGTGCCCGCTCCTGAATGGACCGGCCTTTTTATCCGCGTCCATTCTGGCCGGTAAAAGCGGCGGGCTGTCCCTGATCTTCGGCATGACATTTCTCGGAGGCATTTTCGAGGCTTTCTTTTCCCGGGTGGCAGTCAGAATGCGGGCATTGTTTCCCGCGGAAGTCACCGGCACTATCGTAACCATGGTGGGCATCGAGGTAATCCCTTTCGCCATGAAACGATTCGTCGGCATAGATGCCGTTCATGCGGCGCCGGACGCGATGGAATCGGCCATCGCACTCGCGACGCTTGCCACCATGGTTGGTCTTACCGTATGGGGAAAAGGTAAATTCCGGCTTTATTCCGTATTGATCGGCATGTTCATCGGATACACGCTCTCCTTTTTCCTCGGCATACTGGGACCGGAACAGTTTAAACACTTCGGTGATTCGCCGTGGCTTTCCTGGCCCGCGCCCGGTTCATACGGCATGTCCTTCAGTATGGCGCTGCTGATTCCGTTTATAGTCGCCGCCCTCTCCTCTGCACTGAAAACCATGGGAGATCTGACCACCTGCCAGAAAATCAACGACGCCGATTGGAAGCGACCGGATATGAAATCCATCAGCAAAGGCATCTTGGCCTGCGGCTGCGGCAACATTATGTCCGGCATGGCCGGTGCGCTGGGCCAGTCTCCCTCTTCCAGCAATATCGGCCTTTCGATTGCCACAGGCGCAACCAGCCGGGTCATCGCTTACGCAACCGGAGGCATCCTCATCGCACTGGCTTTCCTGCCAAAAATCGCCGCAATCTTTGTTATCATGCCGACGCCCGTCATGGGCGCAAGCCTCGTCTTCGCCGCCAGTTTCATGGTGATTGCCGGAATCCAGATCATGCTCTCACGCATGATTGACGCCAGAAAAACCTTCGTCATCGGGACATCCATCGTCTTCGGGCTGAGCGTGGATTTTATTCCGGGCCTGTATGCCAACCTGCCCGATTTTATCCGGCCCTTTTTCCAGTCTTCCCTTTCCCTGGCAACACTGTCCGCCATCATCCTGAACCTGTTCATGCGAATTGGCATCTCCAGGACCGCCCGCATGGAACTGGTTCCTGGTATTGATTCATCCGATAAAATCTTTACTTTCATGGAAAAGCAGGGCAGTCTCTGGGGTGCCATGCCGGACGTGATTGACCGGGCAGCCGCCGCCATCAATGAAACGTTCGAAGCGGCGGAAGCCAAATCAGCCGCACAAGGCCCCCTGCAAATATCCGTCTCTTTCGATGAGTTCAACGTCGATGTCGAAATCCTCTACAGGGGGAAAATCATGGTCTTTACGGACGTAAAACCATCAGAGGAAGAAATCATTCACTCTCCGGAAGGCATCGCGAAACTTTCCCTGTATCTGATCCATAAAAATGCGGACAGAGTGGAATCCTTCGCTGAAAACGGGCATTGTCATATCAAACTTCACTATAATCATTGAAAGGATCCTTGTACGGTTTATGAAAATAAATTCCATATCCGCCCGATACACGGCGGTCTGGACCATTTTCTTTCTTTTTATCCTGCTCTTTCCATCAGCAGGCGTGGCTGCCGGCTGGTATATCCGTGGAGGCATTGGTTATGAGAAATCGCTGATCGCGAATTTCTCTGATACGGATTGCACATCAACCCGACCACCGGCGCTGTTCGGTTGCGCCAACGGTGATGATGGAAAGGCCATCGGCGCCTACGGGGATTTCGGCTACTTTCCAATGGCCGAAGCAGCCGCAGGCCGCCAGTTTCTACCCTGGCTCCGGGCCGACCTCTCCATGTCCTATCGCTTCTCAATGAATTACGACGGAAGAACCAATTTTCTTTCCGTCCGCCCTAACCAGCCTGTATCGGCTAAAGCGGATTCAATCAGCGGCATGGTGAATGTATTTATCGACTTCAATGGCTTTCTGCCCGATAAAATCTTATGGCGTTTCCAACCTTATGCGGGCGGCGGTGTCGGTCTGTCCTATAATCGTGTCGGACAGATGACTTTTCTGTTCCCGGATAATCAGGGTAAACACAAGATCAGTATCACACCATCCGGAGATCGGAAGAACCTTGCCTACATGCTGGCCATCGGCACAGGTGTCATTCTGACCGAACATCTCAGCATGGACTTCGCCTACCGCTATTTCGATCTCGGCCGGGTGGAAACATCTCCGGGCAACATGTTTATGGATGTCAAACCTGCGGGAATTGCCATTAACGGCATCGAATCTCCCATACGGTTACATGGCCTGTCGGTTGGACTGCGTTATATGTTTTAGCCGTTATGCTGATGGTTCAAACAGATTGTTTTTTTTCACTTACAGAAACGAGACCTGATCATGAAATACAGACACATTCTTTTTGCCACTTGCACCGCAATATTCTTTTCAATGCTTACCGGCTGTGCCGGTCCGGCGCGTTACGAACCCTCCGCAGGCCAGGGCCCCCTCGTGCTTATGATTTCAGGAATAAGTGGTCCGACCCTGTACAGTGAGTTTGCAAAACGCCTTGCTCATTCCGGTTACCGTGTCATTCTTTTTGACGGCAATGATTTCCCGATTGACCGGCCGGATGCCTGCCGGGCAAAAATTCTGAAAATCATAAAAGATCAGTCTCCGGATGCGACCGCCAAAGCGGCTGTTGTGGGCTATTCCCTGGGGGGAGCCGTGGCCCTTTCCTGCGCCGCATCCCTGCCGGATCATGTCGCCGCCGTTATTGCATACTATCCCGCAACAAGATTCATCACTGATCAAAACGCCTGCATCGACGGTCTTCGCGTCCCCCTCCTCGTCCTGCAGGGGGAAGATGACAACTACTTTAACTGCTGCAGGGTGGAAATCATTAGCGGAATGCTGGAGAAAGCCCGGGAAAAGGGACGGGATGTGGAACTGATCGTATATCCTCATGCGGGTCACGGCTTTAACCTGGGCCCGATGAAAAACAAAGAACTGGATGCGGACTCCTGGCGCAGAACCATGGAATCTCTTAAAAAATACCTGTTCGGAATATCAGATGCAAAGTCATAGCCGCACGAACGATATCCGCTTGCTACATATTTTAATATTTTAGATGGGTAAGTTTACTGAACGATAAAAAAGGAGCCCGAATTGCTTCCGGCTCCTTTTTTTTATTGGTAGCGGGGATAGGATTTGAACCTATGACCTTTGGGTTATGAGCCCAACGAGCTACCAAGCTGCTCCACCCCGCGACAAAACTTTTTTTAACGGGTGACTTTAGACCATTATCTCCAAGGTTTGTCAAGGAGTTATTTAGTAAATCCCCGTTATGGATTTAGAAAACAAAAACAGCGGCCGCAACAACAGTTGTATACCAGTTATTTTTAACAATAGTCGATTGCGTAATGTTGCGCGTGCTGACGATCTTTCCGCTGATTTTGAATATTTCTTTCTTTTCGTCCCAGCTCTCATCAAGATCAAAATCAATGCCCAGCGTTGATGCCAGCATTGCCGCGGCCAGATCTTCCGCGTAATCTCCCGTCTCTTTTTCGTTTCTGCCGAAAGCGTGATGTTCGCTGATATATCCATATGCTTTCCTGTCCGCGGGAATAGCCAGCCCCACCGACGCGGAAAGCAGCCGTCGCGGTTCGTTGCTGCAGCAACGGCTCATCACACAGTAGGTAATCGCTCCCGGTTGCAGTTCTTTAATGCCCTGCGTTTTGGAAATCACTTTGCAGCCTGGCGGAAAAATGCTGGATACCTGCACCAGATTGCACTTCTCAATACCGGCATCGCGCAGAGCCAGTTCAAATGAATGCAGCTCCTCTTTGTGGGAACCTACGCCTTTCGTGAAAAATATCTTTTTAGGTACGCTTGAATTCAATTTTCTATCTCCCTGGTAAAGTAGTTGCAACAGACATTCGTCTATTTTGTCATATAACCCATTAAGCGGTAGATCAGTTTCGACGCCATGAAATCCGGCGCGACAACACCGGGCAAAGGCGCCAGTTCAACAACATCAAAACCGCGGATACTGCATTTCTGCGCAACCAGTCGGAGCAACTGCAAAACGTCGCGCCAGTCAAGACCGCCCGGTTCCGGAGTGCCGGTCGCCGACATGATCGAAGGATCAAACACATCCAGATCAATTGTGATAAAAACATCGCCGCGCAGGTCTTTGCAAATCGTCTGAGCCCAGTTCTTATTGGCTGCAATATAATCAGCACTGTAGGATTTTACCTTGCTTTGCGGTAAATAATCTCCCTCTTCCTTGCTCATACTGCGAATGCCTGCCTGGACCAGGGGGCAAATTTCGGTAATTCGTCTGGCCACACAGGCATGATTGTAAGGCGTGCCCTGATAGCTGTCACGCAGATCGGCGTGGGCATCCAACTGCAAGACCGTCAATTTCGGATATTTCTCTGCAACGGCCTGAACGGCGCCCAGTGTTATGCTATGCTCGCCGCCCAGCATAACCGGTATCTTATTTAAGGCAACAATACGACTGATTTTCTTGCGAACCGCGCTGATCATGTTTTTGGGCCCGCGGGCATCGACGCTCAATGGCGGTAAAGTATGAATGCCGGCCAGGTATGTTTCTTTTTTCAACTCTTCATCATAAAGCTCCATGTTGGTTGAAGCTTCGATAATGGCCAGCGGACCCCGGCGGCTGCCGGGCTGGTAAGTTGATGTTAAATCATAAGGAACGGGAACTACGACGAAGTGAGCGTCACGCAGCGAACATTCGGGATATATTCCGCCAAAATTCATATGTTTTTATCCTTTTTCTTCATTAAAAAGCTGTTTCCGACCAGCTTTTTCTGTGTTTTGGGAATACGCTTCAAAATGTTCCCGAAAGACACAAAATTTCTCTTTTTTTGTAAAAAAGATCGGGTTTCCTAGCATAAAGAAAAAGATATGTCCAGTATTTCATCCGATCCTTTATGCTTGAAAGACCACAGAAACGAGATCTTTAACGAGGTAAATAGTAGCTTAAGAAGAATTTTCTGCTTTCATAATACAAAAACGAATAGTGTGTAATCCAGTCTCCCAGTGTAACAAACGTTTTTTTCTTTCCCTCCACATCAAAATAACGCAGGACGGGCTTGTGACAATGCCCCAGGATCACGGCATCATAATTTTCGCGCAGTTTACCGGAAGCAAAGGAGAGCATCTTTTCCACAAGGTAGTCGCCGTTTTCATCATTGATTTGTTTGCTGGCACTGGAAGTCATCCCGGCAATCGCCCAGCGCATCGATGCGGGAAGCAGTCGCTGAATTTGATAAAACGGCCGGCTGCGCAGAATTCTTCGAAACATCATGTATATCCGATCAGATCGATCCGCTGTATCACCGTGAGAAATCAGCATCTGTAATCGATCCATCCGGATGGTGGCCCATTCTTCAAAAACTTCCATACCCAGCACATTCTGAAAATACTCTTTCATGAAGAAATCATGATTCCCTTCGCAAAAATGGATCCGGATGCCGATTTTCTGAAGTTCTATCAGTTTGCCGATCACCAGTTGAAATTCGGAATAAATGCGATGAGGTTCACAAAACCAGAAATCAAAGAAATCGCCCAGGATAAAGAGATCATCAATCTGCGTTCTTTCCCGACCAACCTCCGGAACATTAATAAGCGCGCGTATATTCCCCTCCTGGAGATCGTTAAAAAAATGGATTAACTGGCCATACCGCTCGTCTGCTGCACGCTTCAAGTGAGCATCAGATAGAAAAACTGCTTTCATGATAATCTTCTCGTCCTCTTACAAAGTTACTGATCTCAAAACAGAAACTCCGTGCGAAACCATGATTTATTTTATTGAATCTGTCAAATAGAAATAAGTATTTGATTCTTGTTTTGTATGATTTTTTTTGCTAGTTTTTCCATATCGTCTGTCATACAGATAAATAAAAGATTAACACTCAGGATAAAAAACATGAACAACAACCGAGCGGCAATTCATAGAGCCAAAGAGGTTTTGAAAATTGAAGCCCAAAGCATCATGAGCCTTATCGATAAAATAAACGCCAATTTTACCCGGGCGGTTGACCTCATTTTTAAGTGCAAAGGACTGGTCATTATTACAGGCATCGGCAAATCCGGCTTAATCGGACAGAAAATTGTCGCCACATTGACAAGCACGGGAACGCAGGCGCTCTTTCTGCACCCGGTGGAAGGCATTCACGGAGATCTCGGTATTGTGACAAAGAAAGACATCCTGCTGGCCATTTCCAACAGCGGAGAAACCCGGGAATTGATGCCTATCATCAGTTCGGTCAGACGTATCGGGGCACCGATCATTTGCTTTACAGGCGTTCTTACCTCCACACTGGCCCAAAACAGCGATATCGTCATTGACGTATCTGTAGAAAAAGAAGCCTGCCCGTTCGGGCTCGCACCGACCTCCAGTTCCACGGCCACACTGGCCATGGGAGACGCTCTGGCCATCGCGTTGATCGACAAACGGAAATTCCGGGAAAAGGATTTTTACAAGTTTCATCCGGGCGGAAGCCTGGGTGCAAGACTTCGGGCAACGGTTAGCGACGCCATGATTGTTGGTGACAGGATTCCACGCGTGCTGACCGGAACTCCGGCGCGACAGGCCATTACAGTCATTGATCGGATGAACGTCGGATTCGTCCTGATAACTGACAAAAAAAACAACCTGCTCGGTATTCTCACTGACGGTGATGTTCGGCGAATGGTTAGTAAAGGGATATCCATTGAAGGACTTACCATCGACGAAGTAATGACGGTTAATCCTAAAACCATCAACGAAAGAGCGTCTCTAGCTGAATCCGTTGAGTTCATGCAGAAGAAGGAAATCACCTCGCTGGCCGTAGTCAATGAAAAGAAAAAACTTAAAGGATATGTCCACCTGCACGATATCTTCGGGAGGGGCGGATCGGTCAATATTTCACTAACCTACTAACATAATTGGTGTATTATCATGGCGTTGTATGAATTCGATGGGAAAAGTCCGCAGGTTCCTTCCGACTCTTTTGTTCATCCCAGCGCGGTTTTGATCGGCGATGTGCGCCTCGGACATGAATGTCTGATTGCACCCGGCGTTTCCATTCGTGCAGACTTCGGTCCGGTCATTGTTGGCAACCGTTCCAGCATCCAGGACAATGCGGTGATTCATGTCTATCCGGGCTCTCGTTCTATTATTGAAGATGACGTAACCGTCGCACATGGCGTGATCCTGCACGACGTACACATTCATGCCCGATGCATGATCGGCATCGGTTCCATCGTTCTTTTTAATGTTGTTTGCGAAGAAGATGTGTTCGTTTCCGTGGGATCGCTGGTTCCCAAAGGGATGCACATTCCCGCCGGGAAAATTATTGCAGGCAATCCGGCAAAAATCATCCGCGATGTTACTGACAAGGACAAAGCATCCGCTAAAGACGGCATTGAAGCTTACCGCTACCTTTGCCGGACCTATCTGGCAACCATGAAAAACTCTGCCTGATCCGGTATCGTTTTTCTTATCAATAGACGCCGCCCTCAAACTGCGCCAGTTTCATTGTGCTTCTTTTTCCGGGCTTTTATCAGCAAAACCGTCGCTAGCGGTCGTGGCATGACCATGGCGTCAAGCCATGCGAGAAGTGCAAATAATCTGTTTCCCCACTTGAATAGAGTAATGACAACATCCGGCGGTGCTTCAGGTTTCTTGCCGCTGCCGGTTTTGCTTCTCGATTTTTCCAGCATAGATGCACAAACCGTTACAGTCCACATGGTAATTTTCTCCAGCGGTCCTAGCACTTTTGTGACTGATACAATATAAAACCCTGCTTCTTCCAGCAGGGCAGTCACATCGGAAATTTCATACCGGCGATAATGCTCAACGAAACGGTCATCATGAGCAAAATAAAACTGACGATGAGGAAACGTGATAATCAGTGTGCCATCGGGCATTGTCACTCTGGACATTTCCGCCAGGGCTCTTCTGTCGTCGCTAAGATGCTCCAGGACTTCCGAAGCAATCACATGTGAGAAGGAATGATCCGGAAAAGGCAGATGCATGGCGTCCGCGACAACATATTGCCCTTTCCCGTGGATCTTTTTCAGCATATCAAGAGCCGATGCGGATAGATCAGAATAAACCATGCGGTCCCACGAAGTTAAAACCGGCGAAATACCACTGCCGATTTCAAGGACGAGATCCTTTACTTCCTTCTGCATCGCCTTTTCTACCGCACGCTTTCTGAGCAGATAGTTGTAAAGGTGGTTTTTCAGGGTCACATATTTTTCATCTTCAAAGAAAGCCTGAAAACGATTTTCAGCAACAGTCGACATGAAAGCCCCTAGGGGAAGAGCGGGGTATCTACTACCCCGGCCCTTGACAAGCGAAATTGTATCGCAGTCATGAGACAGCCGAAACCGTATTTCACACTGCGTTTGAAGTTAATGGATGACGCCTCGGCAAAATATTTTGTCGGGCAACTGACTTCAGCAATGGTATAACCCTTCCAGATGATCTGGGCCAGCATCTGATTGTCAAACACGAAATCATCGGAATTTGTTTCCAAGGGTATTTTTTCCAACAGCTCCCTGGAAAAGGCCCTGTAACCCGTATGGTACTCGGAGAGCTTGGCTCCCAGAATAATGTTTTCCGTAAACGTCAGGAAACGATTGGCGATATATTTCCACAACGGCATCCCGCTTCTCCATGCATATCCACCCAGGATTCTTGATCCCAGCACACAATGATAAAGTCCGTTTCCAATCATGGAGACCATGGCAGGAATCAGTTTCGGCGTATACTGATAATCGGGATGCACCATAATGACAATATCCGCTCCCTCTTCCATGGCCATCCGGTAACAGGTTTTCTGATTTGCACCATATCCTCTGTTTTTGTTATGAACATGAACCACCGTGCCGGGCAATTGGCTGGCAATATCCGCCGTTTCATCAGAGCTTGCATCGTCCACCAGAATCACCAGGTCAACAATCTCCTGCGCCATGACCTCATCATAGGTCAGTTTCAGCGTCTGAGCCGCATTGTATGCGGGCATCACGACAATGACTTTTTTATTCTTGTACATCTTCTATATATCCCACTGTTTTCGTTCTCTGGTGAAACATTTTAAATAATGAATATAAGCGATTATCGGCACATCATTCTTTTAACCCACACTCTGGTCCTGATTGATCCTGGCTAGCCCTCAAGATCTAAAAGCAAGCCTTCAAAAACCTTTCTTGCCAGTTTTGATTATTTATTCCATTGTATTCTTCATTATGATAGTAAAATTACCGTTATTCAATATCATAAGCGGTATCAAAAAGGAATATCTTGATCAGAAATACTTTTACATATATTCGAATCATTCTGATTGCCGGCGCGTTATATTTATTGTTTATTACACTATTTTCCAGAACTGCAGCAGATGTTGATTTATGGGGATATCTGTCTTTTGGCCGTATTTTCTGGAAACAGGAAACCTTTCCTTTTCAAGACATCTTTTCCTATGTACCAACAAACCCTGTATGGGTGTATCATGAATGGCTGACAGGTGTCATTTTCTATTCCATTTTAGACTACGCAGGACCTGCTGGATTGCAGGTCCTGCGATACATTATTATCGTAATCACTCTTTACCTTATCTACCTGACTGCAATTAAAAAAAGTGGAAATTCCATATCGGCATGGATGGCTCTTCTTCCGGCGGTTGTTTTGATTTCTTACGGTTATTCGACCATTGTCAGGGCGCAAATTTTTACTTATCTCTTTTTTATTTTGACGATTTTTATTATTGAGAGCGCCAGAAGAGATCAAAAATGGCTTGTGCTTTTATGGCTGGTGCCTATTCAACTTCTCTGGTGCAACCTTCACGGCGGATATTTAACAGGCCTCGGTTTAATCGGCCTTTATGCTCTGGGAGACGCCGTGTCAGGAAAAAAAATTATTCCTTTAGTGATCATCCTGTTGCCAGCCACACTCATCACTCTGATCAACCCTTACGGAATCGAATACTGGAAATTCATTTTCCATGCCGTATCGATGCCTCGCCCGGAAATCGATGAATGGATGTCGATCACAGCTGCCTTAAAAAATAGCTATATGATTGTTCCTGTTGTCTCCTTCATTCTTTTGAGCCTGGTTTGTTTCTTTTCTTTTATGACTCGTTCTAAAAAGTATTTTACGGAAATTCTGATTCTTATGGTCATCTGTTATCTGGGCTATAAACACGCCAGACATACGATATTTTTAGGAATTCTTTTTGGCGCCTTTTTCCCTGCGATTCTTTTCGACATAAGGAAGACTTCTTTTCCAAAGCAGCGATTCGTAAACATGTCCTGGATCGCGCCAATTCTGCTTGTGATTTTTTTCTTATCCTCTCATTGGCTCATTCATCGCTCTTCTCCGATCAATTACCTTCCTTCATACGCCCTTACGGTATCTTACTCTTACTACCCCATCGGGGCTCTGAACTGGATGAAAAATAACAAAATTCGAGGATATATATTACCCTTTTTTGGTTGGGGAGAATTTCTGATGTGGTCGTGTTATCCGGATTGCAAGGTTGCCATGGATGGAAGATACGAAACGGTATATCCGGAAGCAGTCCATAAAGAATATTTTAACTTTTTTATGGCAAGGGAAGGATGGCAAATCTTCTTGAACAAATACCCTCACGACATGGTATTGATCAAACCACACACAAAAATCCATGACTTGATGCTCCAGCAGTCCGCGTGGAAGCACGTGTATGCTGATTCTACCAGTTCCTTATTTATGAGGAAAACTTTTCAGGAAACATCGACAAACATCCATTAGTCAACACTGCAAACCAGTTTTTTCAGTAAAACATACCCTAAATAAACTGAAAAAGGGATTGGTGATTCCTCACCAATCCCTTGATTCTCATGGTAGGCGGTACTGGGATTGAACCAGTGACTTCTACCGTGTGAAGGTAGCACTCTCCCGCTGAGTTAACCGCCCGAGTGTGGTCTGCTATAGCTTAAAGCATCCCGCATTTCAAGCAAAAAGACTTCCTCCGCGTCAAGATTCGACCAGTCGGGAAAAAGCCGCTGACCCTTCCGCCAAAAAAATGCATGACGGAAGGGTTCTAGCGACACTTTCAGCTTGGCGCTGGAGGGGTTTAATTACAGCATTTCATAAATTGCGGCTGCACCCATACCGCCGCCGATACACATGGAAACGATGCCACGCTTGCCGCCGCGACGCTTCAATTCATGCAGCAACTGAGCCGTCAGCTTTGCGCCGGTGCATCCCAGAGGATGGCCCAGGGCAATGGCGCCGCCGTTGGGGTTGATATCGCCCGCCCAGTAGCGGTCTTCGATACCGACCACGCGGCAGGAATAGATCGCCTGCGATGCGAAGGCTTCGTTAATTTCAAACACATCGATATCCTTCGGCGTAAGACCGGCCATTTTCAATACCTTGGGAATTGCATAGGCGGGACCGACACCCATTTCTTCGGATTTGCAACCGGCCACAGCGTAATATGCCAGGCGAGCCAGAGGCTTAAGCCCTAGTGCTTTGGCTTTTTCAGCCGTCATCAGCAGTGAGAATGCCGCGCCATCCGTCATCTGAGAAGAATTGGCGGCCGTTACGTTACCACCCGCTTTAAAGGGTGATTTCAATTTTGCCATGTTTTCCATCGTTACCGGCCAGCGAACACCGTCATCCGTGTCAAAAATGAATGTTTCACGGACACGCTTGCCATTTTTAATTTTGTATTTGAATGCATCAATCGGAATGATTTCATCTTTGAATTTTCCGGCTTTGATCGCTTCATACGCGCGACGATTGCTTTCCACTCCGAATTTATCCATATCTTCGCGGGTAACATTGTAATTCATTGCTACATTTTCCGCCGTGTTGCCCATATTGATATAAACATCCGGCATACTGCCGTCAAATTTCCAGTCGGGGTTGGGACGCATGGCCGAACCGCCCATGGGAATATGCGACATGGTTTCGCAACCACCGGCAATGATGATTTCCGACCACCCGGCACGGATTTTTGCCGTCGCGTCAGCAATCGCCTGAACACCGGATGAACAGAAACGGTTAACCGTCATGCCGGAGCAGGAAATGGGTAGACCGGCTCCCATGGCCAGAATTCTTCCCAGGTTCATCCCCTGTTCGCATTCCGGGAAAGAACAACCAACGATTAAATCATCTATTTCAGCAGGATTAACCTGCGGCACACGGGCCATCAGGCCTTTAAGAACCTGTATTCCATATACATCGGATCTCGTTGCGGCGAGACCTCCTCTTTTATAACGACTGCCCGGACTTCTCACGGATTCTACAATTACAGCATCGCTCATGATTTTCCTCCTTCATGTCATGAAGACGCGGGGAATATGCATACGATCACCGCGTCTGTGATTATATATTTTAGTTACGCAGCGGTTTGCCGTTGCTCAGCATGTACATAATGCGTTCCTGAGTCTTCTTCTCGCCGCACAGGCTGACAAACGCTTCTTTTTCCAGTTCCAGAATTTCCTGTTCCGAGACAAACGTTCCTTCAGCACAATCGCCACCGGAAAGGATATAGGCCACTTTCTTCGATACAAATACATCGTAATCGGATACGAAATTACCGTATCTCATGTTCTGGATAATGGCATTAACCATACCGCGGAAATTCTCTCCCATGACGGGAATCAAAGCCGGTTTCGGCGGTTTGTAATCGGCCGATACCAGAGACAACACCAACCGTTTCGCTTCAAATATCTGCTGATCACGGCTCATATTGATGGTTTCCGACTTGCGGACATAGCCCAGTTCCATAGCTTCCGCCGCACTGGTGGAGACTTTGGCCATGGCGATGTTTTCGAAAGCTTTGCCCATGTGATACTGCAGATTGAATCCCTGTTCGATCAGGCCGCTGGGAATGCCTTCGGTCAAGCGAACCAGCAGTTCCTTGCAGCCGCCGCCGGCCGGAATCACGCCAACACCAACTTCGACAAGCCCCATATAGCTTTCGCCGTTGGGCAGACAACGGGCGCCATGCATCGCAATTTCACAGCCGCCGCCCAGAGCCATGCCGGCCGGAGCCGTTACAACAGGCTTGGAAAGATATTTCATCTTCATATTGGCTCCCTGCAGAGCTTCAACGCCTTTTTCAATCAGATCCCACTGCCCCATCTGAGCAGCCGCGAGAACCTGGAAGACGTTGGCGCCGGCCGAGAAGGCACGCGGATCATGATTGGCAACCACCATACCCACGAAATCCTTTTCGACGATATCGCAGGCTTCCTGCTGCATTGCGGTCAAACCTTCATCGATCGAGTTCATTTTGGTATGGAATTCCAGACAAACCACGCCGTCACCGATATCAATCAGGCTGGCGCTGGCGTTTTCTTTAATGATCTTATTTTTGCTTTTGAGATCGGGCAGAATGATGATGCGGGGATTCTCCTCGATCTTTGCATACGCTTTTTTCTCAAAGTCATAGTAATATTTGCCGTCGGCTTTGGTCGTATAGAAGGATTCACAGCCTTTCTTCAGCATTTCTTCGATCTTCTTGGGAACCTTCAGTTTCAGTTTCTTCATGACTTCGATGGATTCCTTGACGCCCACGGCATCCCAGGACTCAAACGGACCCAACTGATGATTGTAGCCCCACTTCATGGCGTTGTCGATCGCCATGATGTCATCACAGATTTCACCGATACGATTGGCTGAATAAATGAAGTTTTTGCAGAGATATTCACGAACAAACTCTCCGGCCCGGTCGTCGGCATAGAAAACCATCTTCATGGATTCAGCAACGTTTTCTTTCTTTTTTGCCGCTGAGACAGAGTCAAACTTCGGCTTGCCGGACGGAACGTATTCCATCGTCTCGATGTCCAGCATCAACTTCACGGACTTGCCCTTGGCATCTTTGGTTTTCTTGTAGAAACCCTGCTTGGTTTTGTTGCCAAGCCATTTGTTGGCGATCATCTTCTCGGCGAAAGGCAGAGGTACGTACATATCGCGCATTTCGTCATTGGGAACGGCATCATACAGATTCTTGGATACATGCATGCCGATATCCAGACCCACCAGATCCAGGGTTCCAAAAAGAGCGGTGCCGGGACGGCCGATGGCTTTGCTGACAATTGCATCTGTTTCATCGATCTTATATTTTCTTTCGTACATGATGCGCTGCGCATTCGACAAATCGAATGATCCGATGCGGTTGCCGACGAAATTGGGAACATCCTTGGCGATGACGACGCCTTTCCCCAGGGTCTGTTCGCTGAATTTGATCATGAAATCGAGAATCTCTTTATCCGTTTCCACGCCCGGAATGATCTCCATCAGTTTCATGTAACGGGGAGGATTGAAGAAATGGGTTCCGAGGAAACGCTTCTTTAAACCAGCGCTGAATTTCGCGCTGATATCTTTAATGGGAATACCGGACGTGTTCGTCGAAACGATACAGGTCGGTTTGACAATCTGTTCAACCTTGGCAAAGAGTTCCTGTTTGATTTTGAGATTTTCCACAACAACTTCACAAACCCAGTCAACATCGGCCAACATTTTTAAATTGTCTTCAAAGTTGCCGATTTTGATCATGGATGCGTTCTTCTTGGTAAAGAAACTGGCTGGTTTCGATTTCGTAACGCCGGCCAGACCGTTTGCCGCGAAGCGATTACGCCAGGCGGGGCTTTTCTCCGTCAAGCCTTGCTTCTTGTCAGCATCCGTCAGTTCGAATGGGATGATATCGAGCAAATAACACTCGATACCGGCATTGGTCAGATGAGCCGCGATGGTAGCCCCCATGACTCCCGCACCTAAAACAGCCGCTTTTTTGATCTGTAATGACATTATTCTCCTCCTTCTTTTTCTTATGAACCGTCTTTGTATTTTTTACGGCCCATAAATTGTTTGAGGCCGAACTGCGCCTCCATTAAACTTCATGCTTCTTTCAATATTTCATGAACCGCATCACATGCGACTCATTATCTTTACAAATTATGATGTTAAATTGATCACATCCTTTCTTCACCGTTATTTCCGGTTACAAAAAACTTCACCAAGGAAAATTCGGTGAGGCTTTTATTATGATCATGTTCTTGCCTGCGGCAGGGTTGAAAGTGGAAACTATGTAAAGTGATCAGAAGATGAAAGATGACTGCTGAAAATCTTGATTCCGGTACTTCTTTTGGTTCATAAAGACGTGTTTGGAAATACATTGTATTACAGACTTCAGGCATTCCGTGGCTCCCTTTCCACTTTGAAGAGAAGTCAAAATAATTGAAATTGATTTTGCCCTGCTGTTACATCCGGGTATCAATTCCAGATCCTCAGGAAAGAAACAACAGTTGCTGAAACTATCCCTGCTTATACGGAAATTCGAAAAACCTGTTTTTTCACGAAAACAACGACTCACATAATGATAATCAGCGTCTGTTTTCGGTTCAAATTCTTCGCCCTCTCCGTGCTCCCTGAGGGATTACTTTTAGCTGTACCTTGGGTTTGAGTCAATTACTGACTAAAAGTCAATTTGGTTATTAAACCAAACAAACACCAAAGTCAAGGCAAATAAAAAAATGGAAAATGATTTGATCGAAACCATAAAACTCGCTGACTGCATCAGGCAAATCATGAGAAAAAGATAGACAGATCAAATAGATTTAATATATTAGAAATGCATGTTTGCTTTAAAAAAATATACCCCTTATCTTATAATTTCGATACTGGTTATGGTGATTTACTGGCCATCGCTGTCGGGTGATTTTATCTTCGATGACAATATGCTCATCAAAAACAATCCCTACATCAAAAGTTTGCACAATGTATCTTCCTACCTCACCCAGGAAGACGGTATTGTTGATGAAACAGATAAAGTCACTTTACATACCGGTTACTACAGACCTCTGCTCAACTTTACATATTACATCGACTATCGAATTTGGGGTATGGACGCGTTCGGCTTTCGTTTAACCAATATTCTTTTGCATTTAATCTGTTGTCTGTTAATCTTTCAATTGCTTCTTCGTTTGAAAATTGATCAGATAGCGGCACTGCTCGGCACCACCTTCTTTGCGGTTAACCCGATTAATTCTGAGACCATATCCATGATCGTATGCAGAAATAATCTTCTTGCAACCATATTTTCCGTCCTGTCTCTCATTTCCTATATTGAAAGCCGCCGTGGCTGGCAGTTCAACATATTCTTCTCCATGCTTTTCTTCCTGTTGGCCCTTTTATCTAAAGAAGTCGCCCTCATGATACTACCTGTTTTTTTCCTGTACAACAGATTGGTGGATGCGCAGGACAGAAACATCTCAAGAGAATTATTGAGTTATTTACCTTTCTTACTGATTGTGATTATTTACCTGATGATTCGATCGCAGGTGATCGGAGGATTCATTTCACCATTTGGTACGAGCAATACCCTCACCAGGTTATTTTTTATTCCGTATCTCATCATCTATAATCTTTTCTTAATTTTCGTTCCTTACGGGCTTCACAGTTTCTATGTAAAATACCCGGCTTCTTACCTTGGTTATGAAGCAATCCTCTCCGATGCATTCCTTTTATTACTGATTGTGGCATTGTGGATGCTCCGTAAATATAAATTATTAATCTTTTCGATATCCGCCTTTGTCATATCCATGTTTCCGGTTATGCATATTATACCTTTCGCATCGCCTTCACTTATTACCATGAGATGGATATATTTCCCGTTAGCATTTTTATCTATTGCGGTAGCTTATGGATTCAAGTCGGCAACAGCCTTCAAGAAGAACGGGATTTTTGTCTGCATCCCATTGATATTTTTTATGTACCTGGGAACCTACACTTTCGTGCTGAATGATACACTATGGAAAAATAATCGCTCTTTTTTGAACATTGAGGTTTTGCAATTTAATAATATCCTGTTTGCCCATGATCTGGCTAAAGAAATGCAATCAGAGGGAAAATACCAGGAAGCGGAACGTCTCTATTTGGTTGCTCTACAAGCCTTTCCAAACAAAGCGCAAACATATATTGATTATGCTGCACTGCTCATTAATACGGGACGTTTTCAAAACGCCAAAGAATATTTAGACAAATCTCATGCGTTGGTCATGATGAGAGATGATCGCTGTCTCTGGTACACTAACATGAGTGTAGCATTTCTTAATCTACATAACATACCCGGTGCACGCACAAATTTGGAAAAGGCGATTCAACTCTGCCCCGAAAATCCGAATTTCAGAAGGAGACTACAATACATCGATAAACTGGAATCTCCCTGAAAATTATTCTCTTGTCCACTCGGGAAGATAATCCCATCTCACACCGGTATTATCATCGAACAACAAAAGGCGCTGGCGTTTCGCACCGGCTATTGGTTCATTATACTGAATACGACATAATTGCGATCTTCGAAAACCTTTTTTAAAGTACGGTTCATTTGCCTCGTTAACTGTTCCACTTTTGTTGAATCATAATTGTCCAATAAATATTGCCGAAACAAATCATAACGCACAAATAGATGGGTGCAATCCAACGATTTTAAATATTTATAGAATGAATAAGAATCGGCAGCGTGATTGACCATGCCCTGGATCACCGCTATTCCCCGTGAAGGGTCGTCCCGGAAAATTCTATCGAGATAGTATCCTCGTCCTGACAACAAAACCAGCCTGATCCTGGAAGTTTCATCCGTATTTTTATTAATATACATGATTGCAGGGTAACTGGCGTCATGGCGCGAGATAAAGTCGTTTCGTGATTCTTTTTTGACAATGTATTCTACGGGAGCAATTTTGCGAAAATATTTCTGAAAATATATAATGTTGAGAAAGATCAACCCTGCAAAAACGGCCGCTAATGCGACTGCACATATCTTCCGCCATAGATTTTTTCCAGCCGTGATCCATTCCAGCAGGTTGATCAAGCCTGTTACCGACAGAATGACGAAAAAAGGAATTGCCGGCAGTATATATCGAATTCTGATCTGGTCCAGAAATAAGGTAAGCAGAATAAAAAACACGGAGAAAAGCAGGAAAAGCATGTTCTCCCCTTTTTTTTCTCTCTTCAAGAAAGCAAAAGGAATAAACAGGATCAGCAGTGGATTCAAAACACCATCAAAATAACGAGGAGAATCATCCTGGCCCTGAAAAAACATCCGGAAAGGGATTAACAGGACATCCCATAAATTTTCCCCATATAGAAGCTCCCGCATTTTAAAAATACCAATATGCGTGTATCCGAATGCCACTGTATTCGTTCCGCCGCCCCCTTCGGTGCTTTTAAATATACCGGGAAACAGGGGATATAAGGGATTACCGGTCAGAAGCGTGTTTTTGATCATCCAGGGGGAAAATACAGCCAGCGAAATGACAAAAAAAATAAAACCATATTTTAGAGACTTTCCCGAATTCCCGGTGTCTCTGGAATAGATAAATACGGTGGCCATTGTCAGGAAAAACCAGGCAATCAGGGCATTATATTTTGTTCCTAAAGCCAACCCCATTGCTACGGAAGCAAGCATCAGCCATGGAAAAGACTTATAATCCGATGCACGCCAATGCATCAGCGAGAGCATACAAGCCGTAATAAAGAATACAAGGCCGAGATCTACATACGCCATCGTTGATAGTTTACTGACAATCGGGGTGCTGAAAAACATTAAGAAACCAAGCAAACCGGCAATATGATTCAAGCGACTTCTAAGATAAAGATAAATCATTGCAGCAGTGCCCAAAGCAAAACACAGATGAATGAATGCAGGAATGATATCATTTCCGAAGTACAGTGATAGCCCGTAAAGCAAATCGACATTCATGGGAAAATATGAATGGGGGGCCCAGGGCATTTCATAAAAACCACCGTGATGAATCCAGAGTTTGGGAATCGCCAGATGATGGATCAGGGCATCACGAGCGACAGGTGGCGTCAGGCATAATAGAGCCGCCATTACTATAAAATAAATAATGGTCAGAATGACCAGAATGGATAAAAGATATTTATATTTGCCAGTCTTCATCATTAATCTTCATCATCTCTTTGTTAGTTTTTCTAAGACTTTATATCGTGGATCAAGATCAACAGCTTTCTTAAAATGCTCCTGCGCTTCTTTGTCGCACCCCTTCACCGTCAAAATTTTATATAGATAATAATGAATATTTGCCTGTTGCGGATTTAAACGAACCGATCTCTGGAAATACTGAAGCGCCTGATCCATCTTTTCCTGCTGCGTTAAGACAATCCCCAGATTATTGTTTGCCTCAATATTGCCGGGCTGAATACGCAAAACTTCTCGATATTCTCTGATCGCTTCAGTCGTTTTTCCTTTCATGAGATAAGCATTACCCAGACTGCCATGATACCGGGGATCATCATTCTCCAGGGCAACCGCTTTTTGGTATACGATGATCGCTTCGTCCATACGATTATTCTGATAATAGACGGCCCCGAGACGGTAATAGGCTTCGTGACCTTTCGGATTGATATTTATCGCCTTTTTGAAAACGGTAATGGCTTCATTCGTTTTACCCTGCAAACTCAACGCATTCGCCAGGCTGACCAGTGGCGTATAATCAGCCAGATTGTATGGATTTCCACTGATAGCTTCCCTGAAATGGCTGACGGCTTCATCCATTCTCTTTTGTTTAACAAGTTCATTTCCTAAAGCGGTATGGGCAACAAAATTTCCTTTTGTCACCTGAAGGGCTCGTTCGAAGAGCACGTAAGAATTTTGCCAGCAGGAAGCCTGCCTGTGGGCAACGGCAGTTAATCCCGCAAGCAGCAGAATTAAAAAAACTGCAGCAACTCTTTTAAAATTACGATTCCGAATCATATCCGCTGCCATCCAGATCAGGGCAATGAATAGTCCGATGAAAGGAACGTACGCATATCGGTCGGCCATGGACTGCGAACCTACCTGAACAATGCCAATCACCGGAACCAGAGTACCCAGATACCAGAACCAGCCAATAGAAAGATAGGGATACTTTTTATAATATTTCCAGCAAATTGAAGTAATGACGATAATCAATAAAGCAGCCGGCAATACCTGCACGATCGAAAGCTCCACCTGGGGATAAAAGACGGCGAGATCAACCGGCCAGAACATCTTTTTCAAATACAGCGCATACGACACAATCGCATTATTCATGCGATGCGTGAATAAAACGAACGCAAACCGCGCTATGGTATCTGCGTTTCTTGCGGCGTAAACCGTGAGCAATATGGAGATTCCCGTAAGAATAAAGAGGGGAATCTTTTCCACGATCAGGAATTTCAGGCCTACCTTCTCTGCGTGAACAGACAGTGAAACCTCCTGCGGAACCGTATCGATCAGCGTGCGGTTCAACGGCCAGTAATCCATCAGCAGCAACACAAACGGCAACGTCACCAGCATCGGCTTGGACATCAGCCCCAGTGCAAAACAGACTATCACCGGCAGGTACCGTTTCCATCCCGGCTTCTCTGCATACCAGACATAAAACAGCATGGTCAAAAACCAGAAAAAGGTGCTCAACACATTCTTCCGCTCCGCCACCCACGCTACCGATTCCACATTAATCGGATGGATCGCAAACAAGGACGCAACAATCGCGCTTCGCCATATCGCTCCTGTCATCCGGCTCAAGAGCAAAAAGAGTAACACCGTGTTGATAATATGAAGAATTAAACTGGTCCAGTGATGCCCCCCGGCCTTGTCTCCAAACATCTGCCAGTCCAGCATGTGCGACAGCATGGTCAATGGATGCCAATGACCGGTATGAGTATCCGTAAATGCCGCTGAAATACTTCCCGGTGTTATTTCGTCCTGTATCCTGAAATTATGTGTAACGTAAAGCTGATCATCATAATTGATAAAATCAAAACCCTGAACCTGCCAGTAAACGGCAAGAATGAATACCAGCAAAGCCAGAATTATGATTATTTTCTGATGACGATCCGTAATGGAACCGATCAACATTCTATAAACCTCTTACGTCGGTATATTTTAATTTTCTATTTTTCCATACCCGGGATTAATTCGGACCGCTTCATTATAGTGGTAATCAGCTTTTTCGTTCATACCCTTTTGTCTCAAAATAATCGACAATCGATAATGAGCATTCGCAAACAGTGGTTGCAGTCTTACTGCCTGCTGAAAATGCATTAAAGCTTTATCCGGTTGCCCCTGATTCATCAAGAGCATGCCCAAATTGTTGTGCGCGCCGGCATTCCCCGGCTGGATGCGCAATACTTCGTTGTATTCGTTGATTGCTTCTTTGGTCTTTCCCTGTTTGATATAGGCATTTCCAAGGCTGCCGTGATAAAGTGGATAGTCGTTATTTACGGCAATGGCTTTCTGATATTGTTCAATTGCTTCATCCACGCGCCCGGCTTCAAAGTAAACAAACCCGAGTCGATAATAGGCTTCATCAAGCATTGGATGAAGCCTTAAGGCACTTTTGAATGCATGAATGGCTTCTTCCTTCTTCTCCTGCAAGCTGAAGGCATGCCCTAAACCAACAAAAGCCATATAGTTTGCGGGATTTTTCGGATTTAATCTGATAGATTCCTGAAAATGAGAAATCGCTTCCTCTATTTTATTTTGCTTGATCAACTCATTTCCCAGAATAACATGGGCAACAAAATTTCCTTTGGTCACCTGAAGGGCTCGTTCGAAGAGCACGTAAGAATTTTGCCAGCAGGAAGCCTGCTTGTGGGCAACGGCAGTTAATCCCGCAAGCAGCAGAATTAGAAAAACTACGGCAAGTCTTTTAAAATTACGATTCCGAATCATATCCGCTGCCATCCAGATCAGGGCAATGAATAGTCCGATGAAAGGAACGTACGCATATCGGTCGGCCATGGACTGCGAACCTACCTGAACAATGCCAATCACCGGAATCAGAGTACCCAGATACCAGAACCAGCCAATAGCAAGGTAGGGATGCTTTTTATAATACACGAGACATACTGCAGTAATAACGACTAACAGGAAGACCGCCATTAATAACTGTTCCACCGGAATTTCCAGTAAAGGGTAGAATACAGCCAGATCCACGGGCCAGATGAGTTTCTTTAAGTAAAGAAAGTAAGACCATATTGAATTGTAAATGCGTTGCGATAACGGCACAAAACCAAAATGTGCTATGATACCTCCGTTTCTTGCGGCGTAAACCGTGAGCAATATGGATATTCCCGTAAGAACAAAGAGGGGAATCTTTTCCACGATCAGGAATTTCAGGCCTACCTTCTCTGCGTGAACAGGCGGTGAAACCTCCTGCGGAACCGTATCGATCAGCGTGCGGTTCAACGGCCAGTAATCCATCAGCAGCAACACAAACGGCAACGTCACCAGCATCGGCTTGGACATCAGCCCCAGTGCAAAACAGACTATCACCGGCAGGTACCGTTTCCATCCCGGCTTCTCTGCATACCAGACATAAAACAGCATGGTCAAAAACCAGAAAAAGGTGCTCAACACATTCTTCCGCTCCGCCACCCACGCTACCGATTCCACATTAATCGGATGGATCGCAAACAAGGACGCAACAATCGCGCTTCGCCATATCGCTCCTGTCATCCGGCTCAAGAGCAAAAAGAGTAACACCGTGTTGATAATATGAAGAATTAAACTGGTCCAGTGATGCCCCCCGGCCTTGTCTCCAAACATCTGCCAGTCCAGCATGTGCGACAGCATGGTCAATGGATGCCAGTTGGTTGTATGGGTATCCGTAAATGCAAATGCAATATTTCCAGGTGTTATTCCGCCCTGTGTCCTGTAATTCTGCGTAACGTAAAGCTGATCATCATAATTGATAAAATCAAAACCCTGAACCTGCCAGTAAACGCATAGGATCAGGGCAATCAATGCCAAGATAGCAAGACTTTTACATTTCGCCACTGAATCGGGTAAAATTGACATTACTCCAACCTCTATGGAGTGAATAAAATTTCTGAAGTTGTTTTAACTGCTTTTTGCTCACTTTCATTGTATCAAAATAAGATGATTTTCCAACGCCACTCTTTATATGATCTTGAATTTGGAAGTTTCTGTTCATTACGGCGATTCAGCATAACACTGATGGTCATGATTTGCCTTTCTTAAGGATTTCGATCTCTCTCAAACTACGCAAAGCATCCTGATCGTCAGGCTTAATTTGTAACACCTTTCTGTATTGCTCAGAAGCCTCTTCATATCTCTTCATCTTTTTCAACAAATTACCCAAATTATTACGTCCCGGAACATGCCGAGTGTCTATACTTATCACTTGCTGAAAGTCTCCGATAGCGTCATTGTATCTGCCAAGAAAGGCAAACGATACCCCTCGATATAAGTATGCCTCGGCAAATTGCGGCTTAATATCCAGTGTTGTGGTAAAATCAGAAATCGCATTTATATACTGCCCTGAAGTGTTATAAATAATCCCCCGATTAAAATATGCCTCGGCAAGCTGCGGATTGATTTTCAACGCCCGGTTTAGATCAGCAAATGCTTTTTTGTAATCCCCTTTTAAATGTAAAGCCAGCCCTCTATTATTATATGCATCCGCCATTTCAGGCTCAATTCTGATTGTTTCCGTAAAGTCCGCAATCGCCGCATCCAGTTGACCGGTTTTAAGATATAGGAGGCCCCGATTATAATAGATATCGGCAAATCTTGGATTAATGCTTTGCGCGTGATTAAAATCGATCAAAGCACGAGAATACTCGCTCATGCCTGTATACAGAATGGCTCTGTTAATGAAAGCCTCAACAAATTTTTTTTCCAATTCTATGGCAGTGTTATAATCAGCCAGTGCCAGATTATTCCGGCCTTCTTCAGCATAGGCCAGTCCTCTAAAATTATAAGCAAAAGCAACTTTATGATGCTTAAGGACATTGTTCCATAGAGCAAACTTATTCCCCCACAGTTGACAATACTGCCAGCAAATAACGGACAAAAACAATACGACACAAAATGAAAAAATAATAAAACCAGCTCTCAGGTATTTGTTTTGCGATACACAGTCATAAGAATACCAGACCACCATAACAAACAACCCTATAAAAGGAACATAAGCGTAACGATCAGCCATTGCTTGGTCACCAACCTGAACAAAACCGATTACGGGCACCATGATTCCAAGAAACCAGAGCCAGCCGACTAACAGATAAGGTTTTTTTTGATAGTATCTTATGATCAGAAGGGAAAGAAAAACTAAAAAAAGTAGTATCATCAAAAGTTCCCATCCTGCAATATTGTATCTTGGGTAAAATACGGACAAATCCAAGGGCCAGAACATCTTTTGAATGTATATTCCGTAAGAAGCAATGGCATTTTGAACGCGCAGATGAAAGGGCAAAGAATCAATGCTTACCACAGCGCCTACCGATTGTTGCGCGTGCATCGTTATTGCACTGAATATTCCCGTTAAAACAAAAAGCGGAATTTTTTCTGCAATCAAAAATTTCCATCCGGCTTTCCGGACTTGAACGGATTGTCGATCCTCATTATAGCTTGTATCAATCTCTGTCCGGTTAAACGGCCAGTAATCCATAAGCAGCAACGCAAACGGCAACGTTACCAGCATCGGCTTGGACATCAGACCCAGTGCAAAACAGAGTATCACCGGCAGGTATCGCTTCCATCCCGGTTTCTCTGCATACCAGACGTAAAACAGCATGGTCAAAAACCAGAAAAATGTGCTCAACACATTCTTCCGCTCCGCCACCCAAGCTACCGACTCCACATTGATCGGATGAACTGCAAATAAAGCCGCCACCAAAGCACTTCGCCACAAGGCTCCGGTCAGACGGTTCAATAACAGAAACAGCAAAATCGTATTGAGAATATGAATGATCACACTGGTCCAGTGATGCCCTCCGGCCTTATTCCCGAACAACTGCCAGTCCAGCATGTGCGACAGCATTGTCAAGGGATGCCAGTTAGCGGTTTTAATATCCGTGAACGAACTGAACACGGATTGTAAATTGATTCCCGATTTTACATGGTTATTTTGCGTCACATACATATTGTCATCATAGTTTATAAAATTAAAACGCTGTACCTGCCAGTAGATGGCAAGAGTCAACATGGACAATACTAGAATGATCATCATTATTTTCCAGCGAAGAGGCAGGAAAAAAACGTGCATAAATCACTCCTCATGGAATCGGAGAATGGAATTATAACAACACGATAATTTCAGATATTGTGATGTAAAAAAAGGCTGTTATCGAAATAACAGCCTTTTTCAGAATAATTAACTGATAATTATTATTCAATATTTCCATCCGTATTAATACTGTACGTTGCAGTACCTGCCAAATGATAGGCGGACGCACCGGTCATTTTCTGTGTCCCCGCAGTTGTAATAATTACATCACCCGTTTGTGTAAACGTATCAGCAACGGTGCTAAGATTACAATCTTGAGTGCTATGCGTTGCAAAATACGCCTGACAGGCTGTATAAAAACTTCTTAATTCGGCCTTAGCGCTGGTATTGTAACCTTTCTGCCTGTAGGAAACAAATTGCGGGATGGCAATGGCGGCCAGAATGCCAATGATTGCAATGACGATCATCAATTCGATCAGCGTAAAACCTCTCTGGTTAAATTTTCTGCGAATTGCTTTTATCATAACCACCCTCCGTGCAACCAAAAACCATCTTACAAACCATTAACCTATACATTCCTGGGATCAGTTTGAAAAAAAAGGCTGGTATAAACATTAACCAGCCTTTCTTGATTTTTACATTTTACATCCTTACCGACTAAGGTGTAATATTGCCGCTTGCGCCAACCGTATAAGTCTGCGTTCCAGCAGTATGAACCGCAGTAGCACCTACCAGCGTCTGACCTCCAATTGTTGTAATTGCAACATCTCCAGAGTTAATAAACGTTGCTGTTATCGTACCCAAAGTGCAATCGGTTCTTGTCGGACTATCAGCAAAATAAGCCTGGCAGGCTGTATAATAACTCTTTAACTCGCCCTTTGCCTTGGTGTTGTATCCCTTCTGCCTGTATGCAACAAACTGCGGGATGGCGATCGCCGCCAGAATACCGATAATTGCGATAACAATCATCAACTCAATCAATGTAAAACCTTTCTGACCTGATTTTCTACGAAATACTTTCAACATAGCAGTCCTCCTTGTTTAATTAAGTGTTTTATTTGGTTGCCTTTGTTCGTATATTCATTACATAAGAACTTTTTTTTTTCAATCTTTAATTTGTTAACTGTTTTACCTCCTGCATTTTTATATAAATCATCATTTCTCTCAGTCTTTCGTAAAGCAATGGGTATGCCAAATAAAACTGATTATTTATTCATTACAATTATCAAATGCTTAGAAATTTATAGTGACGAATATCACCCTAAAAAAACAGAATGTTTGTATAAAAACAGGTCATTTTCACCAAACAATTGTCAATTTGCACTATCCCGTTTAATCTGTTTTCCCCTTGATGAAAATGTGATAATAAATTAGCAGGATTGATAAATATTAAAAAAATGCCTCGTCATTGCGCCACGCGCACTGACAGGCAATGATTGGGCATTATGTTTGAAGTCTCCATTATCAAATCTTTTTCCGCCGCGCATTTACTGGCTGAAATCGGAGGCAAGTGCGAAGAATTGCACGGCCATAACTTCAAGGTGGAAGTCACTGTCGGCGCCCCTGAATTGAATTCCGAAGGAATTCTGATTGATTTCAGGATGGTAAAAAAATGGCTCAAAGACATTCTGGACCGTATGGATCACCAGCACTTGAATAATCTTCCTTTTTTTGCCGGTCAAAATCCTTCTTCGGAAAACCTTGCGTATTACATCTATCAGGAAATGCAGGACAGCATTCAGAAATCCGGCGTCAAGATGGTGCGGGTAAAAGTCTGGGAATCGGAAAACGCGTCAGTAACCTATAGAGGAGAATAGGCTGCAGGTTATTAGTAGTTAAAAAATTTATTTATTCCTAATAGTTAAGCAGTCTTCAGTCTAGCCGGTTAAAAATGATAGATATTCAAAACCAAAAGGATTTTCGAAAAATCGACATCAAGAAGGTCGGCGTAAAAAACATCAAATACCCGATTATAGTGCTGGACCGTACACGGGGCACTCAGCCGGTAAACGCCACCATTAACATGTATGTCAATCTTCCCCATCACTTCAAGGGCACGCACATGAGTCGGTTCGTGGAAGTGCTCAATGACTTTCGCGGTCAGGTCAATATTAAAACCTTTCAGACGATTCTGGGGAAAATGCGGCAGAAGCTTCGCGCACAGTCCGCGCACATGGAAATCGAATTCCCTTATTTTTTAAAAAAAACGGCACCCGTTTCCGGAGCCAAAAGCATGATGGAATACCGCTGTCTGTTCACCGGAGAAAGTAACGGCGAGCAAACTGACTTTCTGGTGGGAGTCGTTGTGCCGGTTACTACCTTGTGCCCCTGCTCCAAGGAAATCAGCGCCTTCGGAGCGCACAATCAGCGAAGCATCGTTACCGTCAAAGTCCGCTTTCGAAAATTCTTCTGGATCGAAGATCTGATAAAAACAGTGGAAGATTCGGCCAGTGGTGAGGTATATTCCCTGCTTAAGCGCGTGGATGAAAAATTTGTCACGGAAAAGGCGTACAAAAACCCAAAATTTGTAGAAGATCTGGTTCGCAGCGTGGCCGTGAAACTCAATACTGATGATAATTTCACCTGGTACAGCATCGAAGCGGAAAACTTTGAAAGTATCCACAATCACAGTGCTTATGCCTATGTCGAGAAAGGATAGACCAATGGCCGCCAATCCTTTTTTTAATCTCTACCATCATGGATTTATCCGAGCCGCCGTTTGCATTCCCGAAGTCAGAATTGCCGACGTGCCATTTAATGTATCCCGGACCATTTCGCTGGCTAAAAAAGCGTCAAAAGAAAAAGCAATCCTGGCCATATTTCCTGAGCTGGGACTTTCCGCTTATTCCAACGAAGATTTATTTCATCAGGATGCCCTGCTCACAAGCATTGAAGATGCCCTGGTCTCTATTCGAAAAGCATCCGCAAAATTAAATCTAATTTTTAGCTGCGGTGCGCCGTTACGGGTGGATTGCCGCCTGTTCAATTGCGCCGTAATCTTTTACCGGGGTAAAATTCTCGGCGTTGCGGTCAAATCCTATCTGCCAAATTACCGTGAATACTATGAAGGCAGGCAATTTGCGCCAGCTTCGGCAGCGCTAACCTCAACCATCAGCCTGGCCGGCCAGAAAGATATTCCCTTTGGGGCAAATCTGCTTTTCAAAGCCATCAATGTAAAAAATTTTAATTTATTCTTCGAGATCTGCGAGGACGTCTGGGCACCGATTCCTCCTTCGAGCTTTGCCGCAATGGCGGGTGCAACAATCATCGGCAATCTTTCGGCATCCAACATCACTATTGGTAAATCCGAATACCGCCATCAACTGGCCGCAAACCAGTCGGCTCGCTGCTTATCCGCTTATCTTTACGCCGCTGCAGGCTTTGGCGAATCTACAACCGATCTGGCCTGGGATGGTCATGCAATGATTTATGAAAACGGCAACCTGCTTTCGGAATCGAAACGTTTTTCAAAGTCAGAGCAGCTGATTTGCGGCGACATCGACCTCGACCGTCTGGCCCAGGACCGGATACGGCTGACCACCTTTGGGCAAAACGCGGCGGACCATAAAAATAAAATCTCCGGATTTCAAACTATCGAGTTTGATGTGGAATACCCGAAAGGACGGCTGCTGCCGGACCGCGAAATCCCGCGCTTTCCATATATCCCGGCAGACCCGGGCAAACGCGACCAGCGCTGCTATGAGGCGTACAATATCCAGGTTCAGGGGCTGGCCCAGCGGCTCAAATCTTCCGGCATCCCGAACCTGGTGATCGGCGTATCCGGGGGGCTTGATTCCACTCACGCCCTGATTGTGGCAGCCAAGACCATGGATTTGCTGAGCAGGTCACGAAAACAGGTCAAAGCCTACACCATGCCGGCTTTCGGAACAACCGATAAGACATATCGTAACGCCGTCAACCTGATGAAAGCTCTGGGTGTCGAAGACAACGAAGTTGACATTAAGCCGGCCTGCCTTCAGATGCTCAGAGATATCGGTCATCCATTCATACACGGCAAGAAAGTTTATGACATCGCCTTTGAAAACGTGCAGGCCGGACAGCGTTCGGCACACCTGTTCAGGCTGGCCAATATGAAAAACGCTCTGGTTGTCGGCACGGGCGATTTAAGTGAACTGGCACTGGGCTGGAGCACGTACGGCATCGGTGATCACATGTCGCATTACAATGTCAACGCCAGTGTCCCCAAAACGTTGATCCAGTATTTAATCCGCTGGGTCGCTCAAACTCATCAGTTTTCAGCCGAGGTCTCGGGCATTCTTCTGGCGGTTCTGGCAACGGAAATTTCTCCGGAACTGATCCCCGGTGAAAAAGATCAGCAACCTGCACAGAAAACGGAGGCAACTATCGGCCCTTACGAATTACAGGATTTTAATAATTTTTATATTACCCGTTTTGGTTATCTGCCGACAAAAGTGGCCTTCATGGCCTGGCTGGCCTGGAGGGATAAAACAAAAGGAGCCTGGCCGGATGTACCCGCTGATAAACAAAATAGTTACAGCCTTAAAGAAATCAAGAAATGGCTTTATGTATATTTAACCCGGTTTTTCAAAACATCCCAGTACAAGCGATCCTGCGTCCCCAACAGCCCCAAGGTGGGATCGGGCGGATCATTGTCACCGCGAGGCGACTGGCGCGCACCCAGCGATAGTGAAGCAATCGTGTGGCTTGCCAACTGGAAGGAGATTCCGGACAGGGACCGTGCATAATGAAACCCTCTTACAAAGATTTTGATGCCACGGAACTATTCTGCCCGCAATGCCGGCGCGCCGTGCCGGTGCGTAAAAGATTATTGCTGGTTCTTGCCGAAGGAGACAAATATGATTACAGTTGTGTTTACTGTGGAACATCTGTAGGCGACAAACTCGTAAAAGAAAACGCAACCACAAAAATTCTGTTTCGATAAAGCCTATTTTTTCTTTTGCAGTGCCTGCTTTAACTTCTGCGCCAGAAGTCCTTCACCTTCGACAGGCAATCTTTGGCTTTCTCCGTAAACCAGCCCCACATCCCGGCTTGACCTGGCTTCACTCAGGCATTCCGATAACACTTCCCGGCTATGTACATCTTCATGGCAATATACACAAAGGTTTTCCCAGTTACTGCCGTCGGAAGGATTGTTATCGTGATTTCCGTCTTTATGATGAACTGTTAACAGCTGGCGATTCTGTCCCGAAAAATCCCGGCCGCAACGGGCGCAAACAAGGCCATGGAGACGTAGAGATTTTTCACGGTAATCCTCGCCGCCTTCTGCTATGGCGGCGTTTTTCATTTCCCGCACGGTATCTTCCACGGATTTCTGCGCATCGACCGTCAACGTTTTTTTTGAAACAGCAACGCGTCCCCATTTATTGGAAAAGGTCATTTTGGCCATGAAGATTCCCTACAATCTGCCTGTCAACACTTTGAAAAATATTCTGGCGCCTTTGATGAGGGCAATTGCTTCCGTTATTTTCCGGAATGCAGGAGTCTGGATCGCTAAAGGAGAAATCGTTTCCACTCCTGACACGACTTGATGCAAAGCGGACTGCAAACGTTGAGAGGTTTCGGCATACTTTTGAACCTGGTCGTTGATCGCTGTTGTCGACTGATTAATACTGGTGGAAATTTCCTCCATGTTTTTCAAAATCAGCGGCAATCGCTCATTCAATGCCTTCAGGGTTAAAGTGACATCGCTCGCTGCACGCCATAATTTCAACAGGATCGGGATACAAAATGCCACCAGCAGGAGCAAGGCAATGCCAAACAATAACAAACCGATTTCCAGATACATTTTTCCCTCCCTTCAGAAATTTTTAACTCTTATGGTCAAAACAATTGTAACAATCTTGATGGATTTAAACCGGATTCTTGTTTTTTTCTTCCCGGTATGCTTCCACACCGGCTTCAAACGCCTTCTTTAAGCGCTCTTTATTATCCGTCAGCGTTCCGGTCAGTTCATCCACTTTACCCTTTGCTACACCTTCGGCATCTTTTAATCGAAGCAGTGCGGCTTCGTACATTGATTTACTTTTCTCCGCCGCTTTCTCATATTCTTCCTTGGCTTTAGCCAGAAATTCGTCAGCCTTGCAGGCAATATCCTGGCGGGTTTCTTTCCCGCTTTTAGGAGCAAATAAAATCCCGATGGCTACGCCAACCAGGCCGCCGATGACCAGACCTTTTACCAAATCCCAATCTCTTTCCGCCATAAGGCACCTCCTGATTTTTTGATTTTATAGCATATTTTTTCATGGTTAACCATGAAAGACAAAAAAAACCGGGTAACCGATGTTCAAACAAAGGTTACCCGGTTCTATAATCCTGCAACTGATTATAGCATTATTTTGCCGGTGCAGGAGCCGGAGCTGCGGGTGCTGCGGGAGCTGCCTGATCAGCCGGAGCCGGAGCTGCGGGTGCTGCGGGAGCTGCCTGATCAGCCGGAGCCGGAGCTGCGGGAGCTGCGGGAGCCGCAGGAGCTTCCACTTTAGGAGCTTCCTCTTTGGGAGCCTGCTTGCAACCGATAGCGGCAACGGACAAAGAAGCCAACATAAGCACGCTAACAAAAATGGCTAATACCTTCTTCATTAGAGCATTCCTCCTTTCAAGATTTTAGTGTTACTCACACTAGTGGTGTTCGTTGGGGAACAATACGCCTTTTTTTTGCCTTGTCAAGAGATATTTAAACATATATAAGTAACAAAAATTGATCTCAAAGGACGCTACAATGATACTTGGTATTGACGTCGGCGGAACTCATACAGACGCCGTTCTGGTTCAAAATTTCCAACTGATCAAGAAGGCCAAAGTACTCACGAATCAGGCAAATATTATGGCTTCGCTTCTCGAAGCAGCCGAAAAACTTATTTCGTCAAGTAATATCAACAACATTGAAAGGATTGTCTTAAGCACGACAATCTCGACCAACGCGATCGTTCAAAACAAAACCAATCAGGTGGCAATGGTCTTGTTGAGTGGTCCAGGTCTGTCACCAGCCACACTGAATCTAGGCCGCGATACTTTTTTTGTTCAGGGCTATGTGAATCATCGCGGCATCCCTGTTAAAAATGTCAACAGCCGGGAAATTGAACGTACGAGCAATATGATTTCAGATAAAAACATCCGTCAGATAGGGATTGTCGGTAAATTCTCCAGCCGGAATCCGCAGCAGGAACTCGATGTGGCCGAACTGCTCCGGAACGACTCCCGGAATATTTCACTGGGACATACTCTGTCCGGCCAGTTGAATTTTCCCCGCCGTATCGCAACAACCTATCTCAACGCGGCTATTCACGACATTTATGGCAATTTCGTAAAAGACGTACAAAAATTCGTGGTCAAAATCGGTTCGGACATTCCTGTCTATATCCTGAAAGCGGACGGCGGTACTATCCTGATCGATAAATCCGTGAACTGCCCGGTACAGACGATTCACTCCGGTCCTGCCGCAGGCATCATGGGTGTTTTGGCGACGGCCTGCATCAAGGAAGATGCCGTGGCACTCGATATCGGAGGCACCACAACCGACATTTCGGTATTCGCCGATGGCGTTCCCCTGCTTGAACCATCCGGCGTTACCATAAACGGCCGCAAAACACTCATCCGTGGACTTTACACAAAATCGATCGGCATAGGCGGCGACAGCGTTGTGAAAATTGAAAAAGGAGCAATCCAGATCGGACCTCAGCGGGAAGGACCGGCCGCCGCAGTAGGCGGGCCATTTCCAACTCCCACGGATGCGATGATTGTCGAGGGCATTGTTGATTTCGGCGATAAACAAAAGGCCGCTGAGGCAATGGCTGGAATCGCCAGGAAATTAAATATGGACGTCCAAGCTGCGGCAAAAGCTGTTGTGGAAAAGACCGCAGCGTTGATTTCTGAGAGCGTCCTTCAGACACTGACAGAAATCAATAACAAACCGGTTTATACCATTCACGAACTGCTGGAAGGAAAGATCATTAAACCGAAAATGATTTATGTTGTCGGCGGCCCCGCCGTAATCGCGCCTTTCATCGCCCAAAACCTCAACCTCGCCTATTCCATTCCGGAACACTCGGAAGTTTCCAATGCTCTGGGGGTGGCCCTGGCCAGAACAACCGCTGAAATTACCATCCTCGCGGATACGGAAAAAAGAGAGCTGATCATCAGTGAAGAAGGATGCAAACAAGATATTCCCCGCAACTTCTCGCTTTCGGACGCCGTTGAAACCGGCAGGCAGGCCCTCCGCCAGAAGGCCGTCCTGATGGGCGCACAGCCTGAGGACATAATCATGGAAGTCACCGAATCTCAGGAGTTCAACATGATCCGGGATTTTTACACAACGGGAAAAAATATCCGCGTTAAGGTTCAGATAAAGCCAGGGCTGATTTCCGCGGGCGCTGAAAGGTAAAGAACATGTCCATAAAAGAAAAGAAAACAGGTCTCGTTTTTTTTCCGGCTTTTGACTGGGCCATCTCTCTCAACCACCCGGAGCGCGAAGAACGGTTGCTCTATACCCAGGATCAGGTTTTTGAAGAAGGACTGCTGGATTTCCCCAACATTCTGGAATACAAACCGGGGATTGCCACTTATGCAGATATCAACCGCTGTCACATCTGTGTGCCAAACCCGCAAAATCTGACAACCAATTCCCACCTGATTTCAGCCGGAGGCGCGATTACGGCCGCCCAAAAAGTTCTGACCGGTGAAGTGGATAACGCCTTTGCCCTGGTCCGGCCCCCCGGCCATCATTCCATGCTGGTTGCCCACGGAGCGCGCGGGTTTTGCAACATCAATATTGAAGCCGTCATGATTGAATACATTCGGCAAAAATTCGGCATTAAGAGAATCGCCGTCGTTGATACGGATTGTCATCATGGCGACGGTACCCAGGATATTTACTGGAATGACCCGGATATTTTGTGCATCTCGATGCACCAGGACGGACGAACCCTTTATCCGGGAACAGGCTTCATCGATGACTTTGGCGGCCCCAATGCGCTGGGCGCCACCATCAACATTCCGCTGCCTCCGCGTACATCGGATGAAGGGTTTCTGTTCGCTTTGGACAATGTCATCCTTCCGATTCTGGACGAGTTCCAACCCGAAATTATCATCAACTCAGCGGGGCAGGATAACCATTACAGCGATCCGATCACTAACATGAATTTCAGCGCCCAGGGTTACGCGCTTTTAAATGAAAAGCTCGCGCCCCATATCGCGGTGCTGGAAGGCGGATACTCCATCGAAAAAGCCCTGCCCTACGTGAACGTCGGCATTATTCTCGCCATGGCCGGTCTCGACTACAGTCAGGTGCGTGAACCGGATTATGATGCTCAGCGCATTCGGCAATCATCGGAAGTCACCCGGCTTATTGAAAATGAAGTAAAAAACGTGATGACACTGTGGAAGAAAAAGAAAAATCTGAAAAAACAGATCGTCGGGTCGGCCGCATACATCCGCCGCGAGAAGAATATTTACTATGACACGGATGATATTTCGGAAAAACAAATCGAAACCGTGCGCGTCTGCGACGACTGCGGCGGTCTGGTAATGATTGAATCGGCTGCCGATACGGGCAAGAAGATCTTCGCGGTAATCCTGCCCAACGCCTGCTGCCCCGAATGCCGCAAGAATGGAGAAATATTTTTTGACCGGATCAACGGCGCGCAATACAATCACATTTATTTTCAGGACAGGCAAAGAGACATCTTCATCATGAAGTAACACCGAGAGGAAAAATGAGCGACCCATCCATCACGGAAAAAACACAAAAAACAGCGGACAAACTTTTTGCCGGTGGCGCGAAACTGGAGCGCCCCTATTCTCTGTGGCGTGAGTTTGATGTTGAACTGGCCAATGATTTCTCAAGATTTATTACCGGCAACCTGTATTCCAGAGAAGTTCTGACCATCCAGGAGCGTCAGATGGCGGCCTGCGCTATGCTGGCGGCCCTGAAATCCCGGGATGAGTTGAAAGTGCATGCCAACGCCGCTTTGAACGTGGGTTGCAATCCGAAAAAACTGGTGGAAATCTTTTTTCAGACGGCGACATACGCCGGCATGCCCGCCGTCAACGAGGCGCTGGCCGCCTTCAAGGAAGTTTTACAGGCGCGCGGCGAATGGCCAATCCGTTAAACGTCAAAGGATGTTTTCATTGCTTTTCAAGCCCCGATGGATCAAGGATGAACATCTGAAAACAGACTGGCGATATCTTATCATCGGGATGGGAGTAACGGCCCTGATCCTCGGACGGTTGACGGAATCCCTTGCAGATCCTGATTTATGGGGGTACCTGTCCTTCGGGCGCTTATTCTGGAACCGCCTTGAAATCCCATATTCCGATACATTCTCATATACCTCCACAAAAACTTTCTGGGTATATCATGAGTGGCTTACAGGCGTCATCTTCTACCCGATTTATCAGGTTCTGGGGCCTGCCGGATTGCAGGGGCTGAAATACATTATCGGTCTTTTAACCGCTCTCCTGATTTACAGGACGGCCCGGGTACGGGGAGCATCACCGGAAACCTCCGTCATCTGCCTTCTCTTGATCAGTCCTTTCTTCAGTTTCGCCTACTCTCCCGTACGAGCACAGGTATTTACGAATTTCTTCCTTGTTCTGACTTTATATGTTCTTGAAAGAACCAAGCGGACCAACCGGCCAACCCATCTCTGGTGCCTGGTTCCAGTGTTTCTTTGCTGGGCAAATCTTCACGGAGGCTTTGTCGCCGGGCTTGGCGTTATCGGCCTTTTTGCGGCCGGCCAAACTCTGTCGAAACAAAGATCAGCGCCATACTGGGTCATCCTGGCTCCTGCTGCATCGATTACATTGGTTAATCCCTATGGCTGGCGATACTGGACGTATCTAAAAGATGCCCTGTTCATGCCGCGACCGGATATCAGTGAGTGGCATTCCGTTTTCCTGGCCCTGCAAAACGGGGATTTCTCGTCAAACATTATGATCTTTCTCATTCTTTTTGTTCTGGCCTTGCTGATGCTGATCACTGTAAGAAAACGTCACTGGTCCGATATTTTTCTGGTCATGGCGACTTCTTTTCTGGCCTTCAAGCATGTCAGACATCAAAGTCTGTTCTTTCTGATTATCGGTTGTTGCGGCCCCCTCTATTTTACTCATGCATGGAACAGCATTCAGCTGCCCGTGACCCAAACAGACCGGTGGAAAAAAGCAGTCAACCTTCTTGTACCGCTATTGTTTCTCTGCCTGCTTCTTTTTTTCGGCACCCGTTTTATTACCGGGCATCCTTTGAACCTTACCGTGCGCAATACTCCGCCGGAAGAAAGCTCGGAAGATAATTATCCAGCAGGTGCAGTCGATTTTATCCGGAAGAGTAAACTCCGGGGCAACATCCTTACGGAGTTTAACTGGGGAGAATATATCATCTGGAACCTGCCCGAAAGCCGGGTGGCCATGGATGGCCGATATGAAACGGTCTATACGGAAAAGTCATCTCGGGATTATTTTCATTTCACGAAGGGCGGTTCAGGTTGGCGGGACTATCTTAACGAGTATCCTCACGACATGATTCTTTTCCGGCGTGAAAGCCCCATCAGTACAACATTGCGCAGAATACCAGACTGGCTGGAAGTCTATTCCGACGCGGACTGTGTTTTATTCATCCGCAAAAGCAATGCCTTGATAGAAAATCGTGATTGACTTACTGTTCAGCGATGTATTAAAGAAAAAAACACTGAGCCATAAACAATCCCGTCATTGAGCAAAGCAGGTTGTATGTCGATCATCGTGAACAAAATCACGAATACCCTCTTTCAAAAACCCTGGTTTCTGTATGTCGGGTTTCTATTGCTGATCATTATCTTGAAGTGGTCTTTTATTGCCATGCCTCCAGTGTGGGACGAGGCGTTCAGCATATTCCCAGCGGCGGACTTTCTTGTAACACACGGTTTTGATTACACCCTGCTGCTGGCCCAACCCGATTATTCCGAAGGAGGACCGACGGCGCATGCGTTATCCCTGCTGACTCTGGCTACAGCACTCATATTGAAAGGAACCGGCGGCGGTAAAACAGCCTGGATCATTCTGCATATCATGCAATGGCTGATGATGGCGGCAATCGGTGCGATGCTGGCGCGGATTTACGTTGTATTGTTTGATAAGGTTCCGGCATTGCTGCTTTCCATCATCACGCTGTGTTACCCGTTGATGCTGGTTCAGGCCGGCTACATGTACATAGAAGTCCCGTTGCTTTTTTTTACTGTGCTGGCATTCCATCACTATCGTAATGATCGAATATGGTTTTGCTCTCTGTTCCTTGTTGCCGCCTGCATGATCAAAGAAAGCGGTGTAATAGCCGTTGGGGCAATGGTCTTATTGGCGTTGTTCGAGAATTCAGGTACGGTTGGACGTAAAGCCAAGAAAGCTTGTATTCTATTCTTCCCCGCCACAACCGTGGTTCTGGCACTGCTGGTTTTTTGCGGATATAAAAGTGATTTGTCCATTGCATTTGCCAAACCTGATACCCTTGGGTATGTGATTCAGACGTTCTTTGTCAGCAATCTTTCCGTCTACAAAGATTATATCTCTTACATTCCCGAACTGATTGTTATTGCGGTTGAAAGCATCTTTCTATCCGCTTTCTTCGTCATCAGGCACGCTCTCCAACAGATAAAGGCAAAACCGGAAGAATCCGATATAATCATATTCAGCAGTCTGCTCGTCCTTGCATTTTGTCTGTTTCACTTTATCGTCTATCCCCTGATGCAAACGAGCAATAGCCATTTCTTATCCAGATACTTTTTTTATTTGCTTCCTTCCATGTTCCTGATGATTTATTACCCCATCGATCGTGCTTTTAAAAAAAGCGCTGTAAAAGAAATTCTTCTCGTTGCACTCATTCTTGTCTGTCTTTTCAACCGCACGGGATCCCTTTACCCATCAATTCCCTTCTCCAGCATTGCCATGGCGGAACGGTCGGAAGAATACATTAACGGTTATCGAGTGCAAAAGGACTATATCGCCATGATTGAAAATAAAATATCAAAAAACGTGCCGGTCTATGTCAGCCTTCCGGATTATTTTTTGACCCACTATACCGTTTCCGGATATGTTACAAAACCGCTTCCGAATGTCCATTTTATAGGTAACGTTTTAAAGAACACCGGCAAGCTCTTCCGATATCCCGATCACTTTGTCCTGGTTTATAGTTACCCGCGGTCAGGTGGAGCAATCATCCAGATGATGGTTGAAGATTTGACCAGAAAGGATAATTTTTCCATTAAAATGTTGGGAAATTTCAAAAAAGGGGATTTCAGCGCTTATGTTGTTGAAATCAAAAAACGCAGGAGCATGGATGTCAAGGGGACAAATTGAATTATTAATGACTTGAGCTTTCCCAATAGGAACGAGCGAGTCTGGCCGGATATTCCATGATCTTTGTCGGACGAAACGACGTAAAAGTGTACCATGAATCATACCGGATGCTGAAAAACGCAGAAACCCGTTACAGAACTCAACCGTCAATTTCCGGCTTGTGCAGCCAGGTCACAATGACAATGGAAGACAGGATCAATACTCCACCCGCGACAATACGCAGTGTCAGGTTTTCCTGAAAAATCAGCATTCCCAGTATGACGGCATAGAGAATGCGCGACGTTGAAACCAGCGACCCGGCCCGCGCCGTGATATATTTGTAGCCGTAGGTAATGCAGACCTGTCCGACAACGCCAACCGCTCCCGAAGCCAGCAGAAGCACCCACTGGCTGCCCCGGGGCCAGACAAACACCGGTAGCATCGTCAACCCGTTCAAAACCATCCCGATCGACATCAGATAAAAAAGGATCAAAACAGTCGAATCATTTTTTCTTGCCATGTTCAAAGTAATAATCGCGAAAGCGGAAATTATGCCGGACAGCAATCCAAACACATCTCCCTTGTTAATGGAACCCAGGCTGGGATTGATTACCAGCCAGATGCCGGCCAGAGCCATGATCAGCACAAGATATAAAAAAGGCGATATCTTTTCTTCCCTGAAAAAAAGCGGCGCAAAGAGGAAAATAAAAAAGGGATACGTCATATTGAGCATGTGCGTGTTGGTAATGGTCGTGTAATGCGATGCCAGAAAGAATAAAATCACCGCAATCGTGTTGAGAACGCCTCGCCAGATTAAAAGAGATAATTTATTAGGCACCAGGGAAATAGAATTTTTATAAACAATCACTGAAGCAACAATCCAGCCCAGAAAAAAACGCGTAAAGGTTACTTCCAGAGCGGAAACACTGGATGAACTGGTCAAAAGCTTGGAAAAGACGGTCGATACGGTAAAACATAATTCCGATATCAGCAGAAAAATGATGCCTCTATAAATAAGATTGGTTTTCAACATACTGGAACTATAAGAAAGTCCTCCTGCCCTGTCAACCCCGGTATTTGCAAGTTGCAGGCATCAATTATGATCATTGATTGCACCTTCATTGATGGACAAATGATTGTCAGCTTTCACATATTATGCTACTTACCTGCCCGGTTTTTTGGGGAAAGGCGATGCTGTATGAATACCAACACTGAAAAAGATACCCTGGTACAATTACAGGCACTCATCGAGTTGATCAGGAGACTGCGAGCACCGGACGGGTGCCCGTGGGACCAGAAACAAACCAAGCAGGACATCGGCAAATATCTTCTCGACGAATCATATGAAGTGCTTGACGCCCTGGCTGAAAACAATCCACAGCATATTCGTGAAGAACTGGGTGATCTCCTGTTCCAGATTCTGTTTATCGCCGAAATTGCATCCGAATCGGAAGAGTTTACACTGGCGGACGTAATGGTCTCCGTTAAAGAAAAAATGATCCGGCGTCATCCGCACGTCTTTGGGGAAGTCAAGGTCCACTCGATTGCCGATGTAAAAGCTAACTGGCAGGAAATCAAACGACAGGAAAAAGGCGGCCGGATTTCAACGGATGAACTGTTCGGCAATATTCCCCGGTCAATGCCCTCTTTGAAAAGAGCGCAGAAAATCACCTCCTTCGCCGCCCGTTTCGGCTTTGACTGGTCCAATGCCGAAGATGTTCTGAAAAAAATTCAGGAAGAACTCGAAGAACTGGCCCAGGCAAGAAATAAAGGCAGTGCTGAGAAAATTGAAGAAGAACTGGGCGATATCTTTTTCACTCTGGTAAACCTCTGCCGTTTTCTTTCCGTTGATGCCGAAAAGGCAGCGTCTGTCACGATTGACAAATTCACCCGGCGCTTTTCCTATATTGCTCAAAAATTGTCCGAACGTAATCAATCGCTTTCTGAAGCAACGCTGGACGAAATGGACTTGCTCTGGAATGAAGCGAAGGCAAAGGGGATCTGAAACCATGGACTATTTCCTGTGCGTCATCGGCATGGTATTTATTATAGAAGGGCTGCCCTACTTCGTTTTCCCCGATAAACTGAAAATTTATCTGATCAAAATGACCTCCCTGCCGGACTCCACCCTGCGGGGCATCGGCATATTCGCAATAATTCTTGGTCTGATTCTGCTTTATTTCGGGCGACGCTGATGGTTTTCATTGACAGCCGCCTTATATTCTGATTACTTGCGCAAAATTTTTCCATTCAGTCAGGAAAGACATGAAGTTAAAGGATTTTTCATATTTTTTGCCCGAGGAACTGATCGCGCAACATCCCCGTCAGCAACGGGACGCTTCCCGCCTGCTAAAGCTGGATCGCCGGGGAAAAGCAGTCGAAGACAGCCAATTTTCCCTTCTGCCGCAATATCTGGATAAAGGCGATGTTCTGGTCATCAATGATTCCCGTGTCATTCCAGCCAGAATATACGGCAAAAAATTGACAGGAGCGATTCTCGAAATCCTTCTTCTGAACTGCAAAGAAAAAACGGAAAACTCCCAATTATGGGAAGTGCTGGCCCGTCCTGGGAAAAGACTTAACGAAAATGATATCATTGATCTCGGACATTCGTCCGAAGCAAAAGTAATCGCCAGGTTGTCAGATAAAAAATGGCTGATGAACTTTAGCGCCCGGGACGGATTTGACAGCTACCTGGAACAGTTTGGCCGTGCGCCCCTTCCGCCCTATATCAAGCGGAGAAAGAGCATGGGCAGCGACAACACCGACGATCGTGAACGGTATCAGACCATCTATGCAAAAACGTCCGGCTCCATCGCCGCACCGACAGCCGGCCTTCATTTTTCAACGGATATTCTCGCCGCCCTGCGGGATAAAGGCATTTTGGTTGCACCCATTACCCTGCATGTCGGAATTGGCACCTTTTTGCCGATTGAAACAGAAAATGTCGAAGATCATGTGATGCACCCCGAATACTTTGAAATCTCACCCGATACGGCGGTAAAAATCAATCAGGCAAAACGCGTCATTGCAGTAGGCACAACATCGGCCCGCACTCTGGAGAGCGTGGCGGACCAAAATGGAACCGTTTCGCCTCAATCCGGTGAAACCCGGCTTTATATATACCCCGGATATCCGTTTAAACGAGTAGACGGGCTTTTGACCAATTTTCATTTACCCCGGTCGTCTTTATTGCTACTGGTTTGCGCTTTTGCCGGCACGGATTTTATCATGGAAGCTTATGCCCACGCGGTCGATAATCGTTATTTCTTTTACAGTTACGGTGACTGCATGCTGATTGTATAGGATGGGTTTCATGTCTTTTGCCTTTGAGTTATTAAAAACGGATTCCACGACTTCCGCACGACTGGGAAGAATTTCCACTCTTCACGGTATCGTGAATACGCCCGTATTCATGCCTGTTGGGACACAGGGTACTGTAAAAGCTCTGCGTCCCGAAGACTTGAGGCACTGCGGCGCTCAAATGATTCTGGGCAACACCTACCACCTGTATTTGCGTCCCGGTCATGAGTTGATTCGCACACTGGGCGGTCTCCATACCTTTATGAACTGGCCGGGACCAGTTCTGACGGACAGCGGCGGTTTTCAGGTTTATTCTCTGGGCGCGCTGCGCAAGATCATGCCGGACGGGGTAATGTTTCAATCCCATATCGACGGATCCAGGCATTTCCTGACTCCGCAAAAAGCCGTTGGAATTCAGGAAGCACTGGGTTCGGATATTATGATGTGTCTCGACGAATGCACGCCTTACCCGGCAACTGAGAAGCAGACCGCAGATTCGCTGGCCCTGACCGTAAAATGGGCCCGATCATGCCGTGAAGCAAAAACAAATCCCGATCAGGCGCTTTTCGGCATCGTACAGGGCGGCACATACATGGATCTGCGCAGGCAGGCCGTGGAACAGATCGTTCCCATTGGCTTTGACGGCTATGCGCTGGGCGGTGTAAGTGTCGGTGAACCCAAGAAAATCATGTACGCCATCACCGAGGAAATTTCTCCGCTCCTTCCCCGGGAAAAGCCCCGTTATCTGATGGGTGTTGGAACACCGGAAGATATTATTTACGCTGTATCCCGCGGTGTGGACATGTTTGACTGCGTTATTCCCACGCGTTCGGCAAGGCACGGATTGTTGTTTACAAATACCCAAAAGATTGTTATAAAAAACGCCCGCTGGCGGGAAGATAGTAATCCCATTGATGAAACATGCGATTGTTATACCTGTAGAAATTATTCTCGGGCATATTTAAGGCATCTTTATGTTGCCGGTGAGATACTGGCTATGATATTGAACACCATTCATAACATTCGTCATTACATGCGCCTCATGGAGAATATTCGGGCGTCAATTCAGGAAAACCGTTTTGAAGAATTTGCAAAAGGTGTTCTGGATAGTAAGGCAAATGAAAATAATTTTTGATAAAGAGCAAACTCAAAGGAGGGAATGAAATTGATATCTACAGCATACGCCATGGGGGGTAATCAGGGAGCACCGGCACAGCAGAGTGGTGGCTTTGGTGACTGGAGCTTCATCATCATGATGGTAGTGATTTTCGCCATCTTCTATTTTTTAATGATCCGACCTCAGCAAAAAAAGCAAAAAGAACTCAAATCCATGCTGGATAATCTCGCATATGGCGACACGGTCATGACCACTGGCGGCATTCATGGCAAGGTTACAGGGCTTGCCGACGCGGTCGTCACACTGGAAATCGCCGATAAAGTCCGCATTAAAATTGCGCGCAGCGCGATTGCCGCGGTACTGCAGAAAGCCGGCTCGCCGGCTCCGGCACCCGCAACGAAGTCATAATACTTGAGGAAAGGGGCGTTTCATGTTCAAGTCTTTAAAGATCAGATTTGCTATCACCGTTATCGTGTGCCTTGCTGCCTTGTACTTTTTAATACCAACTTTCATTTCCAATCTTCCACCCTCCTGGAATCAATTTCTCCCCACGGAAAAAATTCACCTGGGATTGGATTTACAGGGCGGTATGCACCTGGTACTGGAAATTGACACGGATAAGGCTCTGGAATCCATGGTAGAAAGGACATCCAACGATTTAAAGGAAGCCATGATGGAAAACAAAGTTCGCTTCCGCAACGTGCAAAAATCCAAAGGTGCTACAATTTCCATGGAACTGACCGATTCCGCCGGTAAAGCAACTCTGGAAAAAGTGCTGCGTGATCAATTTCCCGACCTGGAAATAGCCTCAACCAGTACACGTGAAGGCAATCAGCTCGTCAATTTAAAAATCAAAGATAAAAGAGCCGTGGAGCTGAAAAAGCTGACCGTCGAACATTCGCTGGAAACCATCCGTAATCGAGTGGATCAGTTCGGCGTAGCCGAACCGGAAATCGTTCAGGAAGGCGAAAACCGGATCCTGATCCAGTTACCGGGTATCAAAGACCCGGAAAGAGCCAAGAACCTGATCGGGAAAACAGCCCTTCTGGAATTTAAAATAGTCGACGAGGAAAATTCTCTGGATGAAGCCCTGCGCGGCAATGTGCCGGAGGGATCAATCATCGCATATGGCGGACGCGAAGACAAAGCCACCGGACAAAGAGGCCAGGTGCCGTACCTGTTGAAAAACAAGACCCTGCTCACCGGAGCTTCACTGGAAACCGCCAAGGTGCAAATTTCCGATCGTTTCGGCGACCCGAATGTTTCCCTCAAATTCAACTCCCAGGGAGCGCAGGATTTCGATCGCATTACCAATGAAAACATCCGCAAGAAACTGGCCATTGTTCTCGACGGCGTAGTCCATTCGGCGCCGGTCATCGAAGAAAGAATCTCCGGCGGACAGGCGGTAATTCGCGGTAATTTCACAATGGAGGAAGCCCGCGATCTGGCGATTGTTCTGCGCGCCGGCGCTCTGCCCGCTCCGGTCAATATCCTGGAAGAAAGAACCGTCGGCCCTTCTCTGGGAAGCGATTCCATCCAGCACGGCATTATTGCGACAATCATCGGATCGCTTCTGGTTATATTTTTTATGGTCATTTATTACCGTCTTTCCGGAGCGGTTGCCGACCTGGCACTGATCATCAACATCTTCCTGATTTTGGGCACGCTGGCTGCATTGAGGGCAACCCTGACCCTGCCGGGCATCGCAGGTTTCGTTCTAACGATTGGCGTCGCGGTTGACGCCAACATCCTTATTTTTGAAAGAATCCGTGAAGAATTGCGAACGGGTAAAGCTATCCGTCTGGCCCTGGATACAGGATATAACCGGGCATTTCTGACAATCATTGATACACATATTACCGGAATTGTATCCGCCACTTTCCTGATCATTTTCGGTACCGGTCCCATCAAAGGATTTGCAGTCACGACAATTATCGGACTTTTGGCCAGTCTTTTTACTGCCATCTTCGTCACGAGGGTAATTTTCGATTACTTTACCTGGAACTATAACATTAAAAAAATGAGCATCTAATTTTAGTGCAGTCAGGAGATATACTATGAGCATGGAGTTGATAAAACCTGGTATTCACATAGATTTTGTCGGAAAAATGAAGTACGCAATTATTTTTTCGACCATTTTAGCGATCATCAGTATTGCATCAGTTGTCGTTCATCGTGGTTTAAATCTTGGCATTGACTTCGCGGGCGGTTCTATCATCCAGATCAAATTTCAGAAGGATGTTTCCGCAGACCAAATCCGCACAGCCCTGAAATCAACAAAACTGGAAAGCAGCATCATTCAACAGTTCGGCGAGAAAGAATTCCTGATCCGCACGAACGAGTCTTTTTCCGATCAAAAGGCGATTGCCGCCAACGTCGAACAACCCTTGACGGCGACTTTCCACAAGGATTATGAAATCCGGCGGGTGGAAGTTGTGGGCGCCAAGGTAGGTGCGGATTTTCAGAAAAAAGCAGTCATTGCCGTTATCCTTTCCTGGCTCGCCATGCTGATTTACATCGGTTGGCGATTTGAATTTCGTTACGGACTGGGAGGTATCATCGCCCTGATTCACGATGTAATCATTATTATCGGCACCGTTTCAATTTTAAACATGGAATTCACGATCACTATTCTTGCGGCCATATTCTTCATCATTGGTTTCTCCATTAATGATACCATCGTCGTGCTCGATCGTATCCGTGAAAATGTAAAGTTAAACCCCAAGCAAAAATTGAGTGATATCATCAACATGAGTGTAAACCAAACATTGAGTAGAACGATCTTGACCTCTTTGACCGTTTTTCTCACTGTGTTGGCGTTGTTCTTCTTCGGAGGCGCGGTTATTCACGATTTCGCGCTGGCGCTATTGGTCGGGGTTGTGTTCGGTACATATTCTTCCGTATTTATTTCCTGCCCAATCGTGCTGCTTTTTGAGAATTTGCAACCTTCAAAAATGAAGAGGAAAAAATAATTTGTCATCCTTTGCCGCGGCGGGGTTTGTTGTTTTCATCCTGATATTGTTTGCCGGGGTTTATTTAAGCTTATTCGGATTACCCGGAACAATCATCATCTTTCTTGATGTATTGTTCTACGCTCTTTTTACGGGCTTTGCCGAGGTCGGCTGGAAGCTTATTCTTTTTTTACTGGTTACGGCCATCTTAACTGAGGCCATAGATTTCTGGGCAGGATCAACCCGTATTTACAAAATACCCATAACTAAAAAAAACATATGGGGAACGTTATTCGGTGCTGTAGCAGGTATGATCATTTTCACACCGATCTTCCGGGGACCCGGCATCTGGGGAGGTTTTTTTATTGGAGGACTGGCCGGGTTACTGATGATGGAACGGATCCGGCAGTCTCATTTAAAAAGCCCCAACAGGGCCACCGGCGGGGCTTTCCTGGCCATGATCGGCCGTAAGACCCTGAAAGGTGCTTTGGCACTGATCATGATTTTTGTTTCTCTTTCCAATATTTATTCCTAGGAGCAGGCCTTCGTTATGAACGAAAACAAAACCGAGGAAGAAATCAACCGGAAAGAACCGTTGTCGTCAAAAACACATGAATATATCGAAGCAATTATCATTGCCATTTTAATCGCCGTAGTGGTACGAACCTTCGCCATTCAGGCTTATAAAATTCCGTCTCAGTCAATGGTGCCTTCCCTGCTTGTTGGCGATCATCTGCTGGTAAACAAATTCATTTACGGCGTTAAGATTCCCCTGATCAGAAAAATGCTGATTCCGGTCAGCGAGCCCGGGCGGGGAGACATCATTGTTTTTGAATATCCCGAAGACCGGTCTAAAGATTTTATCAAGCGTGTCATCGGAATCGGCGGGGACAAGATCGAAATTAAGAATAAGGAAATTTTCATTAATGATAGACCCTACAAGGATGTTTTCGGCGTTTATACCGATCCGGTTATTTACCCGGCGATTGTGCAGAAACGCGATAATTTCGGTCCCGTCACTGTTCCAAAAGGGTCCTTGTTTGTGATGGGCGACAACCGCGACTACAGCCTGGACAGCCGTTTCTGGGGTTTTGTCGAGTTAAGGGATGTGGAAGGAAAAGCGCTCATTATTTACTGGTCATGGAACAGCGAACCGCAGGACAATCCTCTCAAGAAAATCCGCTGGGAGCGTATGGGCAAACTGCTGCGTTAAGAGCGATTCTTTTACAGGATAGCGGATATGACCATCGCCGCGGAAAGTCCGATCAGAATGATCACCGTGGCCCAGGAAACGATATTCATCAATTTGCCGTTGACGAACTCTCCCATAACACGTTTGTCGTTAATCAAAAGTAACATAAAGATAAGCACAAACGGCAGCAGGATCCCGTTGATCACCTGCGAGTAATACATAATGGCGATCAGCGGAACGTTTGGCAGCAGAATAATGCCTGCCGCCAGAATAATCATTACTGAATAGAGACCATAAAACTGCGGCGCTTCGACAAATTTTGAATTCAGACTGGATTCCCAGCCAAAAGCCTCACAAATCGTGTAAGCGGTGGAAAGAGGCAGAATGGACGCGGCAAAAAGAGATGCGTTGAGAAGGCCAAAAGCAAACAACCAGGAACAGTATACACCGGCGAGAGGCGCCAGCGCCTGCGCCGCATCTTTTGCCGTTTCAATCTTGAGGCCATTCTGAAACAGGGTCACGGCGCAAAGCATGATGATAAAAAAAGCCACCACGTTGACTGTTATGGATCCGAAAATGACATCCATCCGGGCATACTTGTAGCTCTCCGCCTTTAAGCCTTTATCCACAATGGAGGACTGCAGGTAAAACTGCATCCAGGGAGCAATCGTGGTGCCGATAATACCAATCGCCATCGTCAGCATTCCGGTATCAAACTTCAGTGTCGGGGTATATGTGGCGGTCCCGATTTGCGACCAATCAGGCTTTACCATGAATCCGGAAATGATGTAGGAAAGATAAAAGACACAGGCCACAAGAAAGGCTTTCTCCACCGATTTATAACTCCCTTTTACCACCAGCCACCAGACAAAAAAGGCGCCTGCGGGAACCGAAATATATTTACTGACACCGAATATTTCCATGCTGGCGGCAATACCTGCGAACTCCGAAATGGTGTTGCCCATATTGGCGAGAAACAAAATGATCATGAGATAAAAGGTAATTTTGGCACCGAATCGTTCACGAATCAGATCGGAAAGTCCTTTACCGGAAACCACCCCCATTCTGGCGCACATTTCCTGAATAATGATCAAAGCAACCGTCACGGGAATGAGTATCCAGAGCAGTTTCAGTCCATACTGGGCGCCAGCCAGAGAATAGGTCGTGATACCACCGGCGTCATTATCCACATTGGATGTAATAATCCCTGGACCAATGAAAGCAAAGAAGAGCCCGAGCTTCCATAACCCGGTCTGAAAGGATTTTTTCCAGAGAGTTTTAACTTTTTCCATCTGTCCGTTTCCGCATCAACCAGCATTTCATTTGCCCAACTGCGGGGCTACAATATCCAGAAGATTTTTAAAAATTATAGTGCCATGGATACGTTCATCATCATCTACAACCGGCATGGCGGTTACCGCGTATTTGGCAAACTGGTCGGCAATCGTATCGGCTTTATCATCGAGTTTTACGGATGCAACTCTTTGATCCATAATGTCTTCCATCCGTTGATCCATATCAGCCAGAATCAGATCACGTAAACCGACAACCCCCAGCAAACGTTCTTCTTCGTCCGTGACATAAACATAATGAACAAGATCTACATCGGCTGCTTCCTTACGAAATTTTGCCAGCGCCTCTGCTACCGTCATGGACGGGCTGAAACTGAGAAAAGAGGTCGTCATCATACCGCCCGCTTCCCTTTCAGGATGGGCCAGAAGTTCTTTAACATCTTCGGCAATATCCTTTTCCATTTCATTGAGAATGCCTTCAGCCTTGGCTCTCGGTAAGTCCCCAATCAGGTCGGCGGCTTCGGAAAGAGACATTTCCTCAATGATGTCGGAGGCTTTTTCCGAGTTAAGATCATTAATCAAACTGACCTGGATTTTAGGATCTGTCTCTTCAAGTGTTTCCGCCGCTGTTTCCACATCCAGAGCCTGAAACACGGCCGCGCGTTGCTTAATGTCGAGTTCTTCCAGAATATCAGCCAGATCAGCAGGATGGATTTGGCCAAGCCTGTTTTGAGTAATATTCAATCGCAGGAGATCGGGAGAGTTTAACGGTTGCGTAAATTTCCACGAAATAAAATGATTATTTAGTTTGTAATCAAACAATCCCTGCAGGATGATATCAACGATTTTTGTTAACCCGACCCGGCGAATCAGCCCCCGGAAACCAACATCCACATGAACCAGATGTAATCCATGCCTTGTTTTTAAAAACTGGAGATCGTTCACCCGCCTTATCTTGGCGCCATCGGTATCCACTACCTGCTTGTCCAGAAGGGCGTCTTTAAGAAGCAATTCTCCTTCCTGTAAGTTAAGCACAGACAGTTCCGCAGTAGATTCGATGGCTACGGATATGGTTTGATCCATATCGGCAACATCTTTCCACGGTAGAAAAACAGGTTTCTTTTTCTGAGCGGAACTGAAAATAATACCGGTAACGATCGGATACGGATCAACAAATTCCACAGTCAGATCATAAACCCGGCCCAGGGCTTCTCCAGAGGCGCCAACAATGTTTCTCCCCAGGATTTCGCTCAAAAATAAAAAAACCTGAGGTTCCCGATTTATCGCCATACGCGTTTCCCTCCAGGCTGCACGTCTATATCACTTATATTGCTCAAAGAAAAGCTTTTTCAATTTTTTACCTTGACAGTAAATCATCTGCATTGTAAGTTTCAAAAAATATATAACCTTTTAATTTAATCCGGTGAGATTGAAAAGGGACCAAGCCATGAAAACATCTTTATCGAGTCGATTAAAGCCTTTCTCCGCAAGGGGAAAGGCTTTTTTAATGCCTGTTTGAGTTACGAACATGATACCGGACCAGTGGATCAATAAGTCGAAAACGATCGCAAATCCCTGATACAGTTCTTGAGGAGAGCATATGACCGAAAATAAAAGTCCCAAAATCGTGATGGACAGCGATGGCATCGAAAGATGCCTGACCAGAATCGCTTATGAGATTCTGGAAAAAAACAAAGGGATGGAAAACCTGGTGCTGGTCGGCATCCGCACTGGCGGCATTTACCTGGCAGAAAGACTTCAAAAAAAGATATCGGCCATCGAGGGCAAAAAAATTCCTCTGGGAATTCTAGATATAACCCTTTATCGCGACGACATTACCAAGTCCAGCAAGAAAGCGCCGCTGGGAAAAACGAAAATTCCATTTGATCTCACGGACAAAAAAGTCATTCTGGTGGATGACGTCCTTTTTACCGGCCGAACTATCCGCGCTGCCATGGATGCTCTAATCGATTTTGGTCGCCCCAAAATGATTCAGCTCGCCGTTCTGATCGACCGCGGACACCGCGAGCTGCCCATTCGTGCCGATTACGTCGGGAAAAATCTTCCCTCCTCGCTGTGGGAAGCGGTCAGCGTCCACCTGCTGGAAAAAAACGGCAAAGATGAAGTTGTGATTGAAGAAGAAGCATAATTCTTAAGCATCGACAAGGCAAAACCTATGATGAAATTTGGGAAAAAAGACATTCTGGGCATCCGGGATATGACCGTGGACGAAATCAATCTGATTCTGGAAACGGCTGAATCCTTCCTGGAGATCTCGACGCGCGAAATCAAGAAAGTGCCAACCCTGCGCGGCAAGAGCGTGATCAATCTGTTTTACGAAGCGAGCACACGCACACGAACCTCCTTCGAAATTGCGGGAAAGAGACTCAGCGCCGACACCATCAACATATCCGCATCAACCAGTTCCGTCGTCAAAGGCGAGACACTGATCGACACGGCCCGCAATCTCGAAGCGATGAACCCGGACATCATTGTGATCCGGCACAGTGCCGCGGGCGCCCCGCATCTACTAGCAGGACTGGTCCGGCAATCCATCATCAATGCAGGTGACGGCGCGCATGAGCATCCCTCTCAGGCGCTTCTGGATATGATGACCATCCGGGAAAAGAAAGGCCGGATCGACGGGCTCAAGGTCGCGATCATCGGTGACATTCTCCACAGCCGTGTGGCCCGGTCTAACATTTACGGTTTGTCCAAGATGGGGGCTCATGTCGTCGTGGCGGGTCCCGCCACCATGATGCCGCGGGAGATAACTCAAATGGGGGTCAAGGCCTATACAAAAATCGACGAGGCCATCAGGGATGCGGATGTCGTCATGATGCTGCGCATTCAACTGGAGCGCCAGAAGCAAAACATTTTCCCCTCGCTTCGCGAATACGCTCAGCATTTCTGCCTGAACAGCCAAAATATCAAGCTGGCCAGGCCGGATGTCATTGTCATGCATCCGGGCCCGATGAATCGCGGTGTGGAAATATCACCCGATATCGCCGATGATCCCGCCTGCTCGGTCATTCTTGATCAAGTTAACAACGGTGTCGCCGTTCGTATGGCGCTGCTTTACCTGCTTACCGGAGGGAGTGAATGAACCTTTTATTAAAAAACGCCAGAGTTATCGATCCAGCACAAAAAATAGACGCCCGGATGAACATTCTCATCGAGCAAGGGAAAATCGCCGAATGTGGCACCAGGAGCGAAGCCGGCCTGGATGTCCGAGTTCTTGATCTGACAGGAATGATCGTGACACCCGGATTGATTGACATGCACGTACACCTGCGCGAACCCGGATTCGAATATAAAGAAACGATTTCCACGGGTTCAGCTGCCGCGGTGGCCGGCGGGTTTACATCCATTGCCTGCATGCCCAATACCCAGCCGGTGAACGATAACCGCGGCATTACCGAATTCATCCGCCGCAAAGCCGCCGAAGCCAATCTCGCCTGCGTTTACCCCATTGGTGCGATCAGCGTTGGTTCCGAAGGCAAACAAATGACGGAATTCTGGGACCTTCAGGAAGCAGGTGTTATCGCCCTGTCCGATGACGGCAAGCCCGTCATGGATGCAGCCCTGATGCGCAGGGCCATGGAATACGCCTATTCACTCGGACTGCCGGTGATTCAGCACTGCGAGGATAAGAATCTGTCCGCAGGAGGCCTGATGAATGAAGGGTACTACTCCACCATTCTCGGGCTGCCGGGCATTCCCGCTATCGCGGAAGACATCATGGTGGGGCGTGATATTCTGATTGCCGAGTATACCCGCACGCGGATTCATTTCGCGCATGTCAGCACGGCCGGAGCAGTTCGACTGATTCGCGACGCCAAAGCGCTGGGATTGAATGTCTCGGCGGAAACCGCCCCGCATTACTTCACTCTGACCGATGAATTCCTCCAGAAATACGACACCAACTATAAAGTCAGCCCGCCGCTCAGGAGTTCCGCGGATATTGCCGCTATTAAAGAAGGTCTGGCCGATGGAACGCTGGACACCATCGCCTGCGATCATGCACCGCATGGCCGTACGGACAAGGAAGTGGAATTTGAATATGCCGCCAATGGCATCAGCGGCCTGGAAACGTCTCTGGGGTTGAGCCTGAATCTGGTGCATGAGGGCGTCCTGACCTGGTCGCAACTGGTCACGGCAATGAGCTGGAATCCGGCACGGATTCTGAATCTGCCCAAAGGCACTCTGACCAAAGGCTCTGACGCGGATATCACGGTGATTCATCCCGAACTTCAATGGATCGTGGACGTCAAATCCTTCCAATCACGAGGAAAAAATTCGCCGTTCCATGGACGAGCCATGAAAGGACGAGCCGTGATGACGATCGTGGGAGGAGATATTAAGTATAACGGGCTGACATCACCATCATGAGCGCCAGGGAAACCCATAAAATCAGCGGTTTTGTACTGAAGAGTCTCAGCTACGGAGAATCGGATTTAATTGTCACCTTCTTCAGCCACGAATTCGGTAAAATCAACGGAATCGCCAAGGGAGCGAAAAAAAGCAGAAAACGCTTTGCCAATGTCTTTGAACCCTTTTCGCTGACCAGCATGATCTTTTCCCGCAAAAGCCGCGACACCCTCGCGCTTATTGAATCCTGCGAGATCATCAACCATTTTGCACTCATCCGTCAGGATCTGGAAAAAACGCTGATTGCTTCTTATTTCATCGATCTTGCCGACCATTTCAGCCCGGAAGGTAAATCCAACGAGAATCTTTTTATCCTGCTCGCGGATTTTCTCGATTCCCTGACCCGGGAAAAAGCCTCGGACGCCGTCATTCGTTTTTTTGAGATGCGTCTGTTGAAAATCTCCGGCTTCGAACCAGCTCTGGGAGCCTGCGTTCGCTGCAAAACACCTGTGACCAACGGCGGAAAATATTTTTTCTATCCCCAGGAAGGCGGCATTACTTGCGCCGCCTGCGCCCGGCCCCAGCGATATGATCAGAGTGTTTCCGCCGGCGCTATTCGCACATTACTGCTGGGCAAAGATATGGACATGGACAAGATCAACAGGGTCTGTCTTACAGAAGATCTTGCCGCCCAATCCCGCAATATCCTCTGCGGCTTTATTGCCTATGTGCTGGGAAAAGAAGTCAAGTCGCTCAAGGTAATGGAACAGGTGCGCAGGTACTGCCCGTAAAGGAGATGAACATGCCAGAACCGGAACTCCTGATTCCCGCCGGCAACCTGGAAAAATTGCGAACCGCTTTGCTCTATGGCGCAGATGCAGTCTATGTCGGCATTCCGGATTTGAGCCTGCGTTCGACGACCGCCGAAATGTCCCTGAATGATCTGGCCTTGGGAATTTCTGAAGCACACACCCGGTCTGTCAGGGTTTACGGGGCCACCAATACTTTTGCCCGGAACAAAGATGTAGAAACGTTACGGCGTACATTACCGGATTTGATCGCCATCGGTGTTGATGCACTGATCGTCAGCGATCCAGGCCTGATCCGGTTGATTCGTCAAATCTCGCCGGATATTCCTCTGCATTTAAGCACGCAGGCCAATACCACAAATGTCGAGGCCGTCCGCTTCTGGCGGGATCAGGGAATCCGGCGGATTGTTTTAGCCAGAGAATTGAATTTAAAAGAAGTCGGAGAAATTGCCACTGCTGTTCCTGAAATGGAACTGGAAATCTTTATTCATGGTGCAATGTGTATGGCCTACTCCGGACGCTGTTATCTTTCCGCCTGGCGTAACCGTAAGAGTGCCAACCAGGGAGATTGCACTCAACCGTGCCGATGGGAATACCTGCTTGCGGAGGCAACCCGGCCATCTGATCCGCTCATCCTGGAAGAGGATGAGCGTTTCAGCTATCTGCTCAGTTCCAAAGATTTGTGCCTGATTGAATATTTGCCGGATGTGCTGGCAACCGGCGTCGCCAGCGTTAAAATCGAAGGACGCATGAAATCATCTTACTACGTATCCGTTGTAACCAGAACATACCGGCAGGCGTTAGATGCATCGATCCGCGGAAAAGACGAGTATCGCGTCATGCCGGAATGGATGGAAGAATTAATGAAAGTATCATACCGTGGTTATACAACCGGGTTTGCTTTTGCTGAAGAAAAAATCAATGCCTGCAGTTCGGATATTAAAAACATCCAAACCCACGAACCGGCAGGCGTTGTCCTCGCTTATGATGAAGTTCAGAAGAAAATTCTCATTGAAGTAAAAAATCATTTGAAAGCAGATGAACCTGTGGAACTGTTGCTGCCCCTGAATACGGTTACCATTGATACACGAATCCTCCTGGATAGCAACGGAGTCAGCATCGGAGAAGCGCACGCAGGAAACCAAATATATATTCCCCTTCCCTTCGCTGCACCCAAAGGCGCTCTCCTGAGAAAAAAGATTAATACAGGTAAATAGGCGATTATCCCGCAGCACATTAGCAAAAAGCCCCCGCAGGATGCTGCGGGGGCCTCAACTAAAACCGGTAGCCTGTAACCTTCAGTCTAATTACTTCTTGATCGTGTATTCTGCTGTTGCCGCTTCCACACGGCGATTTTGTATACGTCCCGCTTCGGTTTTGTTGGAAGCAATGGGTCTGTCAAAACCAAAACCTTTGGCGGTCAGCCGTTTGGAATCAATGCCTTTATCAACCATGTATTTCCTTACCGCGTCGGCTCTTCGCTGGGAAAGCTTCTTATTGTAGGCAGCCGTGCCCCTTGTGCAGGTATGCCCTTCGATTACAACATTGAGTTCCGGATACTGTTTCATGACCGCGATCAGATTGTCGACATCGGCCAAAGAGTTTTTCTTGATGATTGCCTTGTCAAAATCAAACAACACATGCAGGGTGGTTCTGCCTTTCTCCACAATTTCCGGAGCTGCCGCTGCCTGTGGTTTTGCTTCTTCAACAACGACCGGTGCAGGTGGAGGTGGGGGAGGCGGTGCAACGACTGGTGCAGGAGGAGGCGGTGCAACCGGCGCAGCGACCGGTTCAACTTTCTTTGTGCCGCCAAAAGCGAATGAAAGGCCAACCGTGTAGAGAAGATCATTGTGCCTTGAATCGAAAGGAATCACATGGCGGACATCACCGCGCAGGGCAACATTTTCCGTCAGGAAATATTTAAGACCGGCGCCGTAATCAGCCGCAAATTTGCTGTGTTTATTTTCCGTCGTATCTTCAAATGCTTTGGAGTAGTACACGCCGCCGATGCCTACCGCAACAAACGGCACTAACACATTATCCGGGAAGAAATGAAACAACCCTTCAATGCCATAACCGAAAAAGCTTAGATTCTCTTCATCGCGTTTCATACATGCGTAACCTTTTTGGTTGTTAGAGAAAACCGGTGCGCCGGTACACATCCATTCACTGTCGAATCCGGTGGGTACATAATGAACAAACCCTTCTATGCCGATATATTTGGTGAAATTATACCCCCCACGCAGACCAAGGCTCAGCGACGTTCTCAAATCTTCGCTACCTTCAAACTTATATCCTCCAATATTCGGGCCAAAGGTAAATGACCCTCCACGCACCTGGGCGTATCCTGTCGTGACAATGGCTGTCATAAGCAGGACAACTGCCAATACCATAAACTTTTTCATATTCACTCTCCTTCTCTCACAATTGAATTATTTAAGCTCTTGTCTAAAGAGCCCCTTGCTGTCCTTCGAATCAGAAAATTTGATTATTAAAAATAATTATCGGGTAAAAACACTTATATTTAACTGTTATTTGTATAAGCAATATCAACACATATGTCAATGGTGTTTTTCAACCATTCTGTAAATGCTATTTTTCGTATTTTGACCCGTTATAGAACATCTTGAGCAAAATGATGGTAAAGCAGTTCTGACTCTCAAACTCCATCAGCGGGAAATGAAAAATGCCCTCCGCGGATCAAACCACGAAGGGCATTATTTTAACCTGCTGTATACGGCCTACGATTCAGCAGACCTAATTTTTCTTAATCGTGTATTCAGCGGTTGCCGCTTCCACACGACGATTCTTCGCTCGCCCTTCTTTCGTGGCATTGGAAGCAATGGGTTTTTCCAGACCGTAACCGACTGCGTTGAGGCGTTTGGCATCAATACCCTTTGAAACCATGTATTTCTTCACAGAATCGGCTCGTCTCTGGGAAAGTTTCTTATTATAGGGGGCGCCTCCCCGATTATCCGTATGTCCTTCAATGGTCACATTCAGATCCGGATACTGTTTCATAACGGCAATCAATTTATCAACATCGCCAAAGTAACCTTTTTTGATATCAGCCTTGTCGGTGTCGAACAGCACTTTCAGAGTTGTTCTTCCTTTTTCGATGATTTCCGGAGCCGCAGCGGCCTGAGGCTTTGCCTCTTCAACAACCGGCGGAGGACAACCATCTTTATCCACTTTCACCCCGGCGGGGGTACCGGGACATTTATCCAGATAATCGGGAACGCCGTCACCGTCTGAATCCAGCGGACAACCATCTTTATCAACCTTCACGCCTAATGGCGTGCCGGGACATTTATCCAGATCATCCGGAACACCGTCTTTATCCGAATCAAGAACAACGGGAGGAGGGGGAGCGGGTGCCGGTGCGGGAGCGGATTTCTTTGCGCCGCCAAACGCAATCGTCAAACCGACCGTGGCCAGCAAATCGTTATGGTGACCGGTAATAGGAATGATATGACGCACATCGCCGCGCAGAGCAAAATTCTCCGACAGAAAATACTTAAGACCACCGCCATAACTTGTGGCAAACTTATTTCGCCTGTCTTCCGTTGTCATTTCAAAAGCGGTGCTGTAATGGGTGCCGCCGATTCCCGCCGCGACAAAGGGTACAATGGGACCGTTCGGCAGAATGTTAACGATACCTTCCAGGCCGTAACCAACGAATTTCATATTTGATGTGGAGTTGTATATATCTCCCCAGAGAACTTTTGTGGGAACATAATGCGCATAACCTTCCACGCCAAAAAACCTGGTAAAGTTGTATCCCAGACGCAAACCCAGAGCAATCGAGCTTTCCATATCTTCGCTGCCTTCAAATTTATAATACCCTATGGTCGGCGTAATATTGACCGATCCCGCATTTACTTGTGCGTATCCTGTGGTGGCTAAAGCCATCACCATCAGGACGGCAAACAACGAAATCACTTTCTTCATTTTTTCTCTCCTTATTAAAATTCGATTCTTTAATCGGCTCTTTTTGAAAAGCCGATCACCCTGCATGCAAATGTTAATTTTTCAATTACTGATCCGACTTTAGTGATTTAATTTTATAATCAATCCATCCGGACATGTCAATATGATTTTAATAAAAAATTTCGGCATGAAGAAGACATTGCTCATATAACGTATTTTAACAGAAAACCGCGAAGACACAACCCGGGAACGGCACGATCCGTTCATCGACAGAGTTTCAATATTTCACCGACCATCGACAGATTAACATCCTTTTTCTCACCCATAGTCAGCAGACCGTGTGCTTCCAGAAGCTGCGCTACCTGCTCAAAATCTATATTCGTAATGCCATAGCCGCTCAAACAGGCGGGCAGTCCCATGCTCTCAAAAAACGTCCTGGTTTTTTGGATCGCCTGATCAATGCGTGCCGTCTCGCTTCCAGATGATATTTTCCAGACTCGCTCGGCATACTGCAGCAGTTTTTGCCGTTTTCCTGAGATCCGGACCTTCAACATCGCCGGCACCAAAGCCGCCAGCGTCTGCGCATGATCCAATCCATACATAACCGTTAATTCATATCCCAGGCGATGCGCCGCCCAATCCTGTGGAACGCCCGCGCCAATCAGACCGTTGAGTCCCAGCGTCGCGGCCCACATGAGATTGGCGCGCACTTCGTAATTTTCAGGTTCCGCAAGCGCTTTCGGTCCCTCGTCAATCAATAAATTTAGCAATCCTTCAGCCAGCCGGTCCTGAACATGTCCTCCTGCAGGATAAGTGAGATACTGCTCCAGAACATGAACAAACGTATCCACAACTCCGTTGCCGATCTGTCGAAGAGGCAGCGTATAGGTTTTGGCAGGGTCCAGAACGGCAAACCTGGGATACAAGAACGGATTCATGATTCCCCGCTTCCAGCTGACCTCTTTGCGGGAAATGATTGCGCGGCTGTTCATTTCTGAACCGCTGGCGGGAAGCGTTACAACAGCACCGACAGGCCAGCTGCGGGTAATGGCAGATCCTCCGTTTTCCAGCAGAAGAAACGGCTCACCTGGAAAAGGAATGGCTGCGGCCATAAACTTGGTTCCGTCAATCACGGAACCGCCACCCACCGCCAGTAAAAAATCAATCTTCTTTTCACGGGCGAGATTCACTCCCTTCAGAAGCATTTCATATTCCGGGTTGGGTTGAATACCTCCGAATTCCAGAACATCATATCCCCGCAAAGCGGATTTCACTTCGTCCAGAACGCCGTTTTTCCTGACGCTGCCTCCGCCATACGCGATCATCACTCTTGTTTCTTTTGCGATTTCGCCGGCAATCTGGCCGATTGTATCTTTCCCGAAGATGACTTTGGTCGGATTTTGAAATGTAAAGTTCAGCATGTTTGCATCTCCATCATCTTTCATGAATTTGTTTTGACGATATCCATGAAGCTATTTGTCCGTTCACGGAAAAGTCTTTCGTCCTGTCTGCGCAAACTATAAAGCCATGATCTTTTTTTGTAAAGCAATGATCCTTCCTGCCGCCCGACACTTCAAGCATGATTCGGTCTTTTACCCTTTGATATTGACCCCATTGCCCTTTCGTGCTAGGAACCGCTTGTAAATTTGAAGAGATGGATTCAGGCAACGGGTCTTCGCTTCTTTTCGCAAACACCTAAGGAGGAAATTGTGACATTTCAGGAATTAATTTTTGCGCTCGAACAATACTGGCACTCCCAGGGCTGCGTTATCCAGCAGCCTTATGATATGGAAGTCGGCGCGGGAACGTTTCATCCCGCCACCTGCCTGCGCGCTCTGGGGCCGGAACCATGGAACGTAGCCTATGTTCAGCCGTCACGGCGCCCCACCGACGGCCGCTACGGTGAAAACCCCAACCGGCTGCAGCATTATTATCAATACCAGGTCATCATGAAGCCGTCGCCGATGAATATTCAGGAACTCTATTTAAATTCGTTGAAGAGCTTCGGCATTGATCCGCTGGAGCACGATATCCGGTTTGTGGAAGATGACTGGGAATCTCCAACGCTGGGTGCCTGGGGCCTGGGATGGGAAGTCTGGCTCGACGGCATGGAAATTTCGCAATTTACCTATTTCCAGCAGGTGGGCGGCTTTGATTGCAACCCTGTCTGCGCCGAACTGACCTATGGAACCGAACGCATCGCCATGTATATTCAGGGCATCAACAACGTTTATGATCTGCAGTGGACCGATAAGGTCAAATACGGTGATGTGCACCACAAGGGCGAGGTGGAATTTTCCACGTATAATTTTGAAGTGGCCGACATTCCCATGCTGCGCAGGCTTTTCGACATGTATGAAGAAGAAGCCATGCGCATTGCCGAAAAAAACCTGGCGTTGCCGGCTTATGACTACTGCCTGAAATGTTCACACACGTTTAATTTGCTAAACGCGCGAGGCGCGATCAGCGTCGCCGAACGTACCAGCTATATCGGCCGGGTCCGTAACCTGGCTCGTATAAGCGCTGAGCTTTACATGAAACAGCGCGAAGATCTTGGATACCCCCTTTTAAAGACTGCCTAGCCGAATTGGAGAAAATATGAGTAACGAACTGCTGTTTGAAATCGGAACCGAGGAAATCCCCGCAGGGTTTTTATCAAAAGCGGTGATCGATATGGAAGAGATCATCCGTAAATCCCTTACGGAAAAACGTATCGCCTTTAACGGAATCCGTTGTCTGGCCACTCCGCGCCGTCTGGTTCTGACCATCGCCGATCTGGCTCCAAAGCAGGAGGATCAGACAATCGAGAAGCTGGGTCCGGCTAAAAAGGCGGCCTTTGATGAAAACGGCCAGCCGACAAAAGCCGCCCTTGGTTTTGCTAGAGGACAGGGATTGGAAGTCTCCCAGTTGGAAACCATCACCACCGAAAAGGGCGAGTATCTCGGCGCCCGTAAAACGATTATCGGGCAGCTCACGACTCAACTTCTTCCGGAAATCCTCAAAAGTTTTCTACTGGCCATTCCATTTCGCAAATCCATGCGCTGGGGCGCTCATGAACTGCGCTTTGCCCGTCCCGTGCACTGGCTTCTGGCGCTTTATGGCGGCCAGATCGTCGATCTGAAATTCGAAGACAGTGAAAGCTCCAACAGCTCCCGCGGCCACCGATTCATGAGTCCAGCAACGTTTACTGTTTCAGACGTTGAAGATTATCTGAATAAAGCCCGGGAAAACTTCGTCATCGTTGATCCGGCGGAAAGAAAGAAAATAATCCTGGAAGATGCACAGCGATCTGCGGCCGAAGTTGGCGGAAAACTCTTTTACACGGAAGATCTGCTGGAAACCGTGAGTTTCATCGTGGAGTACCCGGTTGTTGTGCGCGGCCATTTCGATGAGGAATATCTGAAGATCCCCAAGGATGTTCTGACAACGACTATGATCTCCCATCAGAAATATTTTCCGGTCGTCAATGAGGAAGGAAAGCTTCTGCCCTACTTTATCGCGGTCAGTAACACTCGCGCCCGTGATCTGGCCGTAGTGGCAAGCGGCAATGAACGTGTATTGAGGGCTCGTCTGGCTGATGCTTCGTTTTTCTTTGAAGAAGATAAGAAAGTCCCCCTGGAAACGAGAGTCGAGTCGCTTAAAAAAGTTGTTTTTCATACGCTTCTGGGTACATCGCATAGAAAAGTCATGCGCTTCCGCAAACTGGCGGTCAAGATCGCCGCCAAAATAAAACCGGCTGCCAGGAAAAACGTAGATCGCGCCGCGCTCTTGGCCAAGGCCGATCTGGAATCTCTCATGGTGGGCGAGTTTTCGGAACTTCAGGGCATTATGGGACGGGAATACGCGCTTTTAGCCGGTGAAAAACCGGAAATTGCCGATGCGATCTATGAACATTACCTGCCGATTGTCGCGGGTGGTGATCTGCCCCGGACGGATGAAGGCGCCATCGTAGGCATTGCGGATAAAATCGATACAATCGTCGGCTTTTTCGCCGTGGGCATGCCACCGACCGGAACGGCCGATCCCTACGCCCTGCGCCGCCAGGCACTGGGTATCATTAATATCATTTTATCCAAAGGTTACCCCATCAGCCTCCACTTCCTGATCGATGAGACGATTGCCTCTTTGAAAGATGTTTTGAAGAAACCGGCCGAGGATGTCAAAAAGGATATTCTGGAGTTTTTCAGAGGGCGTCTGCAAAATCAATTGATTGCCCAAGGTTATGCTTATGACACGGTTGATGCAGTCCTGGCCACCGACATTGATGATCTGGTGCTTGTCATCGAGAAAATCAAGGCGCTTCAGGATTTCCGCCAAAATCCGGAATTTGAACCAGTTTCGATCGCCTTCAAGCGGGTGGATAATATTCTAAAAGATTTCCGGGAGGGAGCAACTGATGTCAACCTGCTGTCCCAGGAAGCGGAAATTAAATTATTTTCGACTCTGGAAAACATTAAACTGCGTGTGGAAAAAGGCATCGCTGAAAAAGATTTTCATGCCGCACTGAATAAACTTGCCGCCCTGCGTCCTTCCGTGGATGCTTTCTTTGACCACGTCATGGTCATGGATAAGGATGAAAAAATCCGGTTCAACCGCTTGTCGCTATTGTCCGAAATATCGGCGCTTTTTCACAAAATCGCCGATTTTTCCAGGATTGTGACCGCCGGTTGACCGGGAAACACCCGAACGTCAGTTTCTTAAGTTTTTCAAGGCACATAAATTGAAAATCACTTTCATTGACATTCATTTCGGCGCTTGCTAAGATAATGAATATTTGTGCGCTTAAAAAGTGAAGGGAAAGGAAGCCTGATGAGCTTTCAGTTTAAAACCGATTCCTTGACCAGCATGGATGAAAAACTGAGGGTGAGAAAAAATCTTCAGGACATCACCAACCGCATCCATGCCGCACAGAATATTCCACAAATCCTGGTTGATCTGAAAGAAGGCATCCTGAATTTATTCAATGCCGGCTCGATAACCATTTATGTCATCGATAAACTTCACGACGAAATCTATTCCATGTTTCTCGCCGGCTCGCAACTCAAGGAAATCCGCGTTCCGATCAGCAATCAAAGCATTGCCGGGTATGTGGCCAACACCTACAATATTGTCAATATCAGCGACGCCTATAATCAGGCGGAACTCAAATCGATGGATTTCGAACTGACCTTCGACTCCAGTTGGGATAAAAAATCCGGGTTCCGTTCCAAACAGATTCTTGCCGTCCCGATTTTCTACGAAGATCAACTCATGGGCGTAATCCAGATTCTCAATCGAAAAAACGGTGATAACAAATTCTCGGAAGACGAAGTCGGGCTGGCAATGGAAATCGCAGAAGTTCTGGGAGTTGCTTTTTACAATCAGCGCCGATACACCCGCCGCCGTAAAACACGCTTCGATTTTCTGGTAACCCGGGGATTAATTAAAGAAGAAGAAATGGATGCGGCCTGGGAAGAAGCCCGCGAACAAAAAGAGCCCATTGAACTGTTCCTGATGCGTAAGCACAGAATTTCCAAAGATGACATCGGCCATTCCTTTGAAGAATTTTACCGCTGCCGGTTTATTGACTATAATGACAAGGCGGTGATTCCGGGAGACCTGATCAAGAACCTGAAAAAGGAGTATCTCGTCCGTGAACTCTGGGTCCCCCTGGAAACCATCGACACCTTCATTCACGTTATTGTTGATGATCCCAACAACATTTTGAAAAGAGATGCCATTGAAAGTCTGCTGAAAACAAAAAAAATCAAGTATGACGTAGCCCTGCCCGACGATATATTAAAATTCATCAACCTCTTTTTCCACACCACGGACGGCGAACATTCTTTCACCGAACTTTTAGGGAAACTGGACGACGAAGACAGGGGCTTTGATGATGAGGAGGGCTCCGAAACAGTCACGGAATCCGACAGCGTAATCATGCAGCTCGTCAATAAAATTATTAATGATGCCCACAGCCGCCGGGCGTCGGATATCCATATTGAACCGAACGTCGGCAGGAAAAACGTGGAAATCCGTTTCCGCGTTGACGGTGATTGTTCCGTGTACCAGACGGTCCCCTTCAGCTACCGCGCCGCCCTGATCTCCCGTGTGAAGATCATGTCCAATCTGGATATTACCGTCAAAAGGCTTCCGCAGGACGGTAAAATTAAATTCCGCCGCAACACGGGTGAAGAACTGGAACTTCGCGTGGCTTCCATTCCGACGCAGGGTGGTGTTGAAGACGTCGTAATGCGGCTTCTGGCCAAGGGCGAAACCATGCCTCTGGAAAACATGGGCCTGTCGAAACACAATTATTCCGAACTGACCAAAATGATCACCAAACCTTACGGCATGATTTTATGCGTCGGTCCGACCGGTTCCGGTAAGACAACCACCTTGCACGCAGCCCTGCACCACATCAACCGACCCGACAGGAAAATCTGGACCGCTGAAGATCCTGTGGAAATCACGCAATACGGATTGCGTCAGGTTCAGGTCCAGCCCAAAATCGGTTTCGATTTCGCGGCAGCCATGCGATCTTTCCTGCGTGCCGACCCGGACATCATCATGGTCGGTGAAATGCGCGATTTTGAGACCGCAAAAATTGGCGTGGAAGCATCGCTGACCGGTCATTTAGTTTTCAGCACCCTGCACACCAACAGCGCCCCGGAAACCATTGTCCGGCTGCTGGATATGGGCATAGATCCATTGAACTTTGCCGATGCCCTCCTTGGAATTCTCGCCCAGCGACTTGTGCGTACCCTCTGTCCGACCTGCAAAGAACAATACCACCCTTCGAAAGATGAATATGACGAGATGGTGGAGAGCTATGGTCCGGAAGAATTCGCCAAACTCAGTATTCCTTATAACGACAGTTTCAGGCTCTCGCGGGCCAAGGGATGCGATGTTTGCGACAAAACCGGATATAAAGGCAGAATGGGCCTTCATGAACTGGTCGTGGCCACCGATGCCATTAAGAGATTGATTCAAAAGCATGAAACCGTTGAAGTCATGCGTAACAAAGCCATGTCCGAGGGGATGACCACCCTGCTCCAGGACGGCATCCTGAAATCGATCAAGGGGCTGACCGATTTTAAACAGGTTCGCCGGGTCTGCATCAAATAAACCAGAAAATCTCTTTGTTTTATTTAATCATCACCAGCAGCATTTTATAACGTATCAGCGCTTTAAGCGCATGCGGTTTGTTGGCCGGCATGATGATCATGTCCCCGGTTTTTACAATATGGGGATTTCCGTCAATACGAATTTCCGCCTCGCCTTCCAGAATATAAACCGCCGCGTCAAATGGTGCAGTATGCTCGCTTAACCCCTCGCCTTCATCAAAGGCAAAGACGGTCATCGTACCGGCGGATTTGCGAATGATCTCCCTGCTGACTACAGAGTGATCCTGGTATACGGCCAGATCCGCGAGCTTAAACGTGTTTGTTAAATCCGCAATATGAGTAATTCTCTCAGTCATAATTTCTCCTTTCGGAAATTGATAAAGAGTTGATGAAAACTGATATCTTCACCCGGCTCGATCAATAACGCAATTTTTCAACATTGTAATTGACTTAAGTCAAAATTTGTTATTTTCTTGAATTATCCCATATATAGCCGGCAGTATCAAGACCACCGGTCACAAAGAGGCTATTAAGGTTTAAATTTCTTGAGAAAAACCACCGATGCTGGTATGAAAGTGCCAATATTGTGAAAATTTATTTTAAGGATGGCTATCTATGCAAAACCCAAATTTCAGTTCCGGTCCCTGCAGCAAGAGGCCAGCGTGGAATATCGACGCGCTGAAGAGCGCGCCGGTCGGCCGCTCACACCGTTCCGCACTGGGCAAAGAAAGAATCGTTAAAGCAATGAACGATACTCGTAAAATTTTAAATATTCCGTCAGATTACCTTGTGGGCATTCTGCCGGCTTCCGATACGGGCGCTTTCGAATGCGCCATGTGGTCACTTTTGGGTCCCAAACCGGTTACCGTTTTAGTGTGGGAAAGCTTCTCCGACGGCTGGGCCACCGATATCAACAAACAACTCAAACTCAACCCCACCGTCATCAAAGCCGACTACGGTAAGATTCCGGACCTCTCCAAAGTGGACTGGAAAGGCGATGTAGTCTTCGTTTCCAACGGCACCACCAGCGGCGTTCGCATTCCCAACTGGGATTGGATTCCCGCTGATCGCGAAGGTTTGTCTCTGTGCGACGCCACGAGTTATGCATTTGCCAACGAAATCGACTGGAGCAAAATCGATGTTCTGACCTTCTCCTGGCAGAAATGTCTGGGCGGCGAAGCCGCGCACGGCATGATGATCATGAGTCCCAGAGCGGTTGCCCGTCTCGAATCCTATACGCCGCCCTGGCCCATGCCGAAAATCTTCCGCCTGAAAAAAGGCGACAAGATCAACAAGGCCATCTTTGAAGGCGACGTAATCAACACTCCCTCCATGCTGTGCGTGGAAGATTACATTGATGCTCTGGAGTGGGCAGGCAAGTTCGGTATTGATGGTTTGATCAAAAAGAGTAAAGGCAACCTGAAAGTCGTTGAAGACTGGGTAGCCAAAACCGACTGGATTGAATTTCTGGCCACCGATTCCCAGACACGTTCCAATACGTCTGTGTGTCTGTCCGTAACGCATCCGAAAGTCGCGGCGCTGGACGCCGATGCAAAAGGCAAGTTCTTAAAGAGCATCGCTTCGGATCTGAGCAAGAAAAACGTTGCTCATGACATCAACTCCTACAAGGATGCCCCTGCCGGATACCGTTTTTGGTGCGGTCCGACGATTGAAGAGGCGGATTTGAAAGTAGCGCTCGCCGAACTGGAAAAAGTTTTCAATGAGAAGGTAAAAAGCCTTTAATTCGGCAACGACTTGGAAAGCGTTATGAAGCGTGTATTAGTCAGTGATGTCATGGCTCCCGAAGTTGCCGAAATTCTGGGCAACACACCGGGCATAAAAGTTGACGTAAAAACCGGCATGAAGCCGGAAGAATTAAAAACGGTCATCAAAGACTACGATGCACTCGTCGTCCGTTCGGCCACGAAGGTTACGGCTGAAATTATTGATGCAGCCGTCAGACTGCTGGTTATCGGCCGCGCTGGCGCGGGAGTGGATAATATCGACATTCCCGCTGCCAGCAAGCGCGGCATTGTCGTCATGAACACACCGGGCGGCAATACCATTACCACCGCCGAGCACGCCATAGCCATGATGCTGTCGCTTGCACGCAAAATCCCGCAGGCCACCGCTTCCATGAAAGCAGGCCTCTGGGAAAAAACAAAATTCATGGGCAACGAATACTGTAATAAAACCCTTGGCATCATCGGCCTGGGAAAAGTCGGCACGGTGGTAGCGGACCGCGCCATCGGCCTGAAGATGAATGTCATTGCCCATGACCCGTTTATTTCTCCGGAAGTCGGAGAGAAAATGGGAGTACAGATGGTCTGCATCGATGAGCTTTATGCCAACTCGGATTTCATCACGATTCACTCGCCGCTTTCTACGGAAACCAGAAATCTGGTTCATGAAGGTTCTTTTACCAAAATGAAAAAAGGGGTTTTCCTGATTCACTGTGCCCGTGGTGGCATCGTCAATGAGAAAGCCCTCTACGATGCACTGAAATCCGGAAAAGTGGCCGGCGCGGCGATTGACGTTTTTGAAGAAGAACCGACCCCCAATATGGACCTGATCGGACTGGATAATGTCATCTGCACACCGCACCTGGGAGCCTCCACGGATGAAGCGCAAACCAATGTGGCCATTGCCATCGCTCATCAGATAGCCGCTTATTTCGCCACCGGAGAAGTCAAGGGGGCGGTCAACTTCCCATCCGTCAACGCCGATGTAATGGCCGTTATCCGTCCTTACCTGGACCTCGCGGAAAAGCTGGGTACCTTCCAGGCACAGCTCCTGGGCGGAGCCCTTCAGGAAGTAACAATTGAATACAGCGGTGAACTCCTCAATTATAACGTAGCGCCAATCACGATTTCTCTGATCAAAGGCCTTCTGGAGCCGATTCTGACCGAGGCCGTCAACTATATCAACGCACCGGTCATTGCCAGGGAAAGAGGCGTCAGGATCATTGAGGTGAAAAGTTCGGAAACCAAAGACTATACGAATATGATTGCCCTGATCGTAAAAACATCCAGAGAAACCAGCCGTACCGCGGGCGCCGTATTCGGAAAAAATGATCCCCGCATCGTGCGTGTCAATGAATTCACAGTGGAAATTATACCGGAAGGTTATATGCTGGTGGTTTCCAACGAAGATATGCCGGGTGTTATAGGCAATCTGGGAACCACGCTGGGTGACAACAATGTCAATATCGCCCGCCTGCATCTGAGTCGCGATGCTCAGGCAAAAAAAGCGCTTGTGGTTCTGAATACGGATTCGCCGGTCAGCTCGGATATTCTGGAGAAACTGCGGAAATTGCCGCGCGTAATTTCCGTTACACCCATTAAAATGTAGGAAAGATAATACTCATGTCTAATGTTGCGGTTGTAGGCACTCAATGGGGTGATGAAGGAAAAGGGAAAATCGTCGATCTTTATACAAGCCAGGCGGATGTTGTCGCCCGGTTTCAGGGCGGCAACAACGCCGGTCATACCCTGGTGGTTGAAGGCAGGAAAACCGTTCTGCATCTGATTCCCTCCGGTATATTGCATGACGACAAAATCTGTGTGATCGGCAACGGGGTAGTCTTTGATCCGGTTGTGTTCATTCAGGAAATGGAGGAGCTGCATGCCGGTGGTCAGCTTCCGCCGAACACACGATTATACATCAGCGAAAAAGCGCATATGATCATGCCTTACCATCGAAGCATCGATCAGGCGCGCGAAGCGCGATCATCAGGAAAAAAAATCGGCACAACCGGCCGTGGAATTGGCCCGGCCTATGAAGACAAAGTCTCCCGGACAGGCATCCGGGTGGGGGACCTCTTTGACGAGGAGCTGTTCCGGGAAAAATTGCGCAATGCTCTGGAAGAAAAAAACTTCCTTCTGAAAAATTTTTTTGGCACGGAACCTCTTTCCGAAGAAAAGATCGCCCAGGAATATCTGGGTTTTTCTCAAAAAATAAAACCTTTTGTGGCGGACACATCCCTCATTCTGGATACCGAAATAAAAAAAGGCAAAAAAATCCTTTTCGAAGGCGCTCAGGGCTGCCACCTGGATGTTGATCACGGAACCTACCCCTATGTAACATCGTCCAACACCGCCTCGGGAAATGCTTCCTGCGGCAGCGGCATAGGCCCCAATGCGATTTCAACCGTGGTGGGCATTGTCAAGGCCTATACCACCAGAGTCGGAGAAGGACCGTTTCCTACCGAATTGAAAGATGCCGTCGGCGACCATATTCAGAAAATCGGACAGGAATTCGGCGCAACCACAGGCCGCAAAAGACGCTGCGGCTGGCTGGATATGGTTTTAGTACGTCAGGCCGTGCGTGTCTCCGGTATTACCAAACTGGCCATCACCAAGCTGGATGTATTAACCGGCCTGGAAAAGCTCAAAATCTGCACGGGTTATCGTCTGGGAGACAAACTCGTTACCCATGCGGTGCCCGCAAGCCTTAAAGACCTGGCCGCATGCGTTCCGGTTTACGAAGAATTTGACGGCTGGCGGGAAAATATCGCTACCGCTTTAAAAATGAGCGACCTTCCGGAAAACGCGCGGAAGTATCTGAAGCGTCTGGAACAACTTGCAGGAGCTGAAATTATTCTGGTTTCCGTGGGTGCCGGACGAGAGGAAACCATTCAACTGGAAAATCCCTTTCAAGACTGAAAAATATCCAGTTTCTTCTTGACAGACCGCAAGCGAGCTGCTAGAGAGCCTTGTTCTTAAGTAACGCTCAATAAGTGGGCCGTTAGCTCAGCGGTAGAGCAGCGGACTTTTAATCCGTTGGCCGCGGGTTCAATCCCCGCACGGCCCACCAGAAAACAAAAGGGTTCCCGTGAGGAACCCTTCTTTTTTTGTAATCAAACTCCTCCGATCAAAACATTTATCTTGGATCATCATCGGCCATATCGGACTTCTGTCGGTTATCGACACGATTCTCGCGGGACAAACATCAGCGTTTCACCTTCATTTTGAACCCAAGATTTCCTTGACACTCGGAAATGCTCATTTTATACTCCCGGCGACAAAACGGGGGTTCTTATATAAACCATTAAGGACAATTTGTTTTGGGTTACGACGGCACAACAGGGGTATTCTATATGATTAGGAGATCCTCTAATAAAACGATATGGAAAGGAAGAGGAGGTATTTATGTATCGGATTGATCTGTTAAACAAGATTTCGGAGAAGGGCCTGTGCCTTTTTACGGACCAGTACGAGTATCGCGCTGATGCTCCTGATGCAGACGGCATCCTGGTAAGAAGCAAGGAAATGAAAGACATGACCCTGCCGTCCAGTGTGAAAGCAATCGCCCGCGCCGGCGCCGGCGTCAACAATATTCCCATCGACAAATGTTCAGAAAAAGGCATTGTTGTATTCAATACGCCTGGAGCAAATGCAAACGGTGTGAAGGAACTGGTTATCCTGGGCATGATCATGGCGGCGCGCCACGTCGCAGACGGTGTTGCCTGGGCCAAAGGGCTTGTGGGCGAAGGCGACAAGGTGCCCGATCTGATCGAAAAGGGAAAGGCAAAGTTTGTCGGCACCGAAATTCAGGGCAAGACCCTGGGCGTTGTGGGCCTGGGCGCCATCGGCACCATGGTGGCCAATGCCGCGGAATCCCTGGGGATGGACGTACTGGGATACGACCCCTTCTTGTCCATCGAAGCGGCCTGGAAACTGTCCCGCAACATTAAAAAGGCTCCGAGTCTGGACCGGCTGCTCGCGGAATCCGACTACATTTCAATCCATGTCCCCCAGAACAAGGACACCAAAGGTTTCATCAACACCGACAAATTCGCGATCATGAAGAAGGGCGTCGTCCTCCTCAATTTCGCCAGAGGCGGTCTGGTAGACACCGCGTCCCTGAAGAAAGCCGTTGCCGACGGTATCGTCGGATGCTACGTGACGGACTTTCCGGATGAAGAAGTCATCAAAACGGATAAAGTTCTCGCCATTCCCCACCTGGGCGCTTCCACAGATGAGTCCGAGGAAAACTGCGCCATCATGGCGGCCATGCAGCTCATGGATTTTCTGGAAAACGGAAATATCAAGAATTCGGTCAACTTCCCCGAGTGCAGTCTTGACCGGTCGGGCAAACAGAGAATCACCATCTCCAACCAGAATACGCCGGGCATGATTGAAAAGATTACCAAGCTTCTGGCTGACAGCAAGCTCAATATCGCCGACATGATCAACAAGAGCAGAGGCAACCTGGCCTATAACATCATCGATGTGGAAGGCAACGTCGGCGATGATCTGGTTAAAAAATTTCAGGCCACGGAAGGCGTCATCGCCGTTCGGGTACTGTAATTTCCATTGAGATCATTTCTATCGTTATAAAAGGTGCCTGGTTCAAATGAACCAGGCACCTTTTTTGCTGGAAAACCAATCTAAATAGCCCCTATCTTCCTGACAGACATTCAACGTCAAATACATTCCTATAGAAAAGAGGGATAAGACCTATCCGTTTCAACTGTTTATGCCATCCGCGGAAAAATATTTGATCTTTAGATTATGGCCACTATATTAATAAAGACTGTCCTCGCGGTCCCTTAAGGGAGCATGGATGGTCAACCGGCAGCAGGCCCGTCATAAAAGAAACAGGAATATCCGGACGGACTGCGAGAAACGGAATATGCTGTGTGATATCCAATGCAGGTTATGGGTTAGATCTTTATGGATCATGTGAGAGGAGCGCAAAATGTCAAAGCACGAAAAGGTAAATAAAGTCGAATACGGCGATTTCCGGATTTCCAAAGAGCCTTTTTACCTGCCACAGGGAAAAGAAATTGAAATATTTGAAGCGGCATATTCTCAAAAACTGCCGGTTCTACTGAATGGACCCACAGGAAGTGGAAAGACCCGTCTGGTCGAACATATGGCATGGCGCTTGAACCGCCCTCTCTATACGGTTGCCTGCCACGACGACCTCAGTGCCAATGACCTGACAGGACGCTATATCATCAAGGGTGACGAGGTGGAGTGGATTGACGGTCCTCTGCTCATGGCCATCCGGGAAGGTGGAATTGCTTATCTGGACGAAGTGGTTGAAGCCCGCAAGGATGTTACCGTTGTCATACACCCCCTGACGGATCATCGCCGTTATTTACCGGTGGAAAAGAAAGGAAAAATCTTTCAGGCGCCGGAAGAATTCATGATGGTCATCAGCTATAATCCCAATTATCAGAGCGTCCTGAAAGAATTGAAACCCAGCACCCGGCAGCGCTTTATATCGATTAATCTGGGCTGGCCTTCGGAAGAGCTGGAAATCAGAATTGTCAGCCGGGAAGCTGACATTGACGAACAAACATCATCAAAACTGGTTAAAGCCGCCAACCGGATTCGCAATCTGATCCACCAGGGACTGGAAGAAGGCGTATCCACTCGTGAGCTGGTTTATGCCGGCAAACTTCTTTCTAGCGGGATGCCGGTTAAGGAATCTCTTCATGCCACCATGATTGAACCGCTGACCTATGACAGCGACCTGAAAAAGAGCATTGAAGAAGTATTGAAAAATTATTTCAGCTTTTAACGGATCATTCCGATGCCGAAAAAAAAGTTTCAAGATATTTTCAAGAATCAATGGCCGCAGGCAACGCTAGAAGGAACCACGGGAAAGGATGCCGCGCAGGATATTTGCTTCCGCTTCGATGACGCTGTATCGGTTCTTGCTGACCATCTTGAGGAAAACCGGATCGACTCCATATTGGCGACTGTTGCCTGGATTGCCGAAAAAGACCATCAGGCGGGCTGGTTCCTTCTGGAGAAATTTCCTGAAATTGTAACCGGTCATCTGCGGGTAAATACAAAAACGGTTGCAGATATTTTTGAAATAGCCGGTCAGATCACCCCCTTCGGAGCCAGGCTGGCGGTCCGGTTTCTTGAAATCAGTCCCGTCATGCTTTCTGAATACGGTTTTGAAACGCTGACCAAAACAGCCGCGCTGGCCTGCAGTGTTTCTCAGAGCAATGCGAAAACGGCGGAAAGTATCCTCGTGCAGAGTCCGGCGATTCTTTCGCAGGCCGGATTTGAAGGTCTTCATCAGGTATCCGCCTTTGCCGCCGCCGTCGCGCGTTCCACATGGGCTCATTCGATCACAGCGGTCGAAGAAAGCCCGAAACTCATCCGGCGAATGATGGAAGCGGGCGGAGATATTCCGACTGTGATCACCATTTATCATGTCGCCTCTGTGATCGCACAGGAAGACTGGAATATCGCCGTGGATTTGATATCGAAAAGCCCTATCGTCATCGAGAAACTCGCCGCTCAGGACCCCTCTCTTCCCCTGGCAATCTATCAGCGGGCACTCGTCAAGACTTCCCTGGGTGCAACCGTTGTGTCTGCGTTTCTGGACACCGCCGCCGAACTGATCGGACAACTGGGGCTGGAGGATACTGAAGCCGTCTGGCAATGCACCTTCTCGATGGCCGCCGATCATCCGGGAAATGCGGCTGCCCTGTTAATCAAAAGTCCTGAAATTATAAGCCGGCTTAAGGTTCGGATGCCTTGCGAACAGGTGATCATGATCTTTCAGTTCGCCCGGAGTCTATCCGAAATCAATTCCCAGCTGGCCCTTTCATTGATGACGGCGAGCGTTGAATTTGCCGAAAAGCTCGATCCTGAGGACTGGAAAAGGATTGCCGTCATGACCCAAACCATGGCACGGGCAAGTCATGTCGCAGCCGGATCGTTTCTGGACGTTGCATTGACTTTGCTTGGCAAGACGGGAATGGAAGGACTATCCGGAATCCATGCTCTGGGCATGGAAATAGCCGGTGAAAACTGGGAAGCGGCCTCACGACTTCTTCTAAAAAGTCCCGATTTGATCGACCGGATCGGAATCGACGGTTTGAAAATGATCGCAGACATCGCGATCTCCGTTGCACGCGAAAATCGTTCGGCGGCAATTCAGCTTCTGGACAAATGCGCTGCCATTATTGACGGCCTCCGCGAACTGGGAGATGATTCTCTTATAACCAGGGTCTTCCTGCTTGGAAAAAGCACCACAAAATACAACACCCGCGTTGCCGTAAGCCTTTTGAATCGAAGCCCGGAGATCATCCGTCTCATCGGTTTCGATGGTCTGATCAGGATCGAAGACCTGGCCCGGCGCACGGGAGAGGAAAGCTGGACAACCGCCGTGAGTCTCTTGGAATCAGGTCCGCGTATCCTGGAAAGAACCGGCCTTGAAGGGCTATGCCGCATTGCGGATCTTGCCCGGCTTGTCGCCCGGCAGAACAGCTACGGGGCCGTCAGCCTTCTGGAAAAAAGTCCTGATATTCTCGATCGCCTGCTGCTTCATGGAGACCCTGCAATGGCGATGCGTATTTATGCTTTTGCAGCCGATGTAGTTACCCGCGACTGGATTCTGGCAACCACCCTGCTGGAAGAAAGTCCGTTCCTGATGTCGCGTATCGGCGCGAGCGGTCTTTTGAAATTGTTCGACCTGATCAACACGATGGAACATATCGATGGGAAAATCGCCAAACGCCTGCTGGATGTGAGTCCCGCCGTTATCGACAAAACGGGATTTGAAGGATTGGAAACGCTGGCGCAGTATGCTCTGGTCATCGGTGAAAGAGATACAACGGCCACCATTTCCGTTCTGGAGAAAAGCCCCCGCCTGATCGATCAACTCGATCAAACGGACGACAAAACCGTCTCGGCTGTCACATACAGACTGGTGAGAACTGTCGCCCGCACCAGTGTTCCGGTTTCCGTGAAGCTCCTGGAAAAGAGCCCCGAATTGATCCAGTGGGTGGGTCTGGAAGGGTTTGGAATGATTGCTTCGTTCATCGAAAATACAGCAAAGGAAGATGAGGAGAAAGCACTTTCCTGTCTCGCGGGAGATTCACCGGCTTTCAGCGACTTTCTGGAAAGCATCCCCAAGGGCCTGGAACTCAAGCCGATCAAACATGTGCTGTCCACGTACCTGCGTGCGCTTCTGGGACGACGGGTGGAAATCGCCGAAGCCGAAACCGTATACACGGATGGACAAAAAATTTATCTGCCGCACCGCATTCGGGACTTTCAGGATCAGGAAGACAACTTCAGGCTCTATAAAGTATCGGCAACCCATCAGGAGGCACACCTCGAATACGGAAGTTACGAATTTGACATTTCCAGAATCCCGGAAATTGTTCAGGAAGTGACCACTCGATACGGAATCGGGAAAAAAGAAGGTCGAAGCGACATCGATATCTTCACGCACCTGTTTCCGGAACCGGAACTGGCTCAGGATCTTTTTAACCTGCTGGAGGATTACAGAATCGAGAGCATCCTGAAATCCGAATATCCTGCGCTGGGAGACGATATATCGGCCATGAACCGTCACATGACCCTCAAAAGGCGCTCACCGGTAAAGATGACCAACGGCAAACAGCGATGTGTCGAAATGATTTCCCAGAGCCTTTTTGCCGGAAAAGAATTTGATCATCCGGCGGATCCCGCCGTTCCCATTCTCCGCAGGGCGATTGACTTGTCAGGCACCCTGCAGCGGAGGGGCTCAGACGTGCATGACGCCGCGAGGGCATGCTTCCGCATATATGCGATGATCGATAAGACATTCAAAGAACCCTACCACCCTGTCAAACCCATGTCCAGAAATCTGGATCAGGATGTGGTGTCGCAGAACATCGGGAGTTTCGGCAAAACGTCCCAACAGATTCAGAACCGCATGAACGGACGGCCGTCTGCGCCGCGCAATCCAGCACAATCTCAGGTGGAGGCGCAAAGCAATGCGCAGGGTGACACGACCCCCAGCCAGGCCAAACCGGGCTCCGATCAGGTGACACCCAGAGAACACCGGACTGTCGAGAATCAGAAAAGCTTCCGCGGCCAGCCCGCTGGAGGAAAGCAGGAACCGGGGGGGCGGGAATGCCAGGATGAGGACGCAACCGGAAACGCCCCGGTCGCGCAATACGATTCACCGGAGAAAATCGAGCGCATGCTCAGAGCGATTTACCGGGAAAAAGGCATTACACCGAAGGAGATCGAGCGGCGTGTGGAATCCCTTCATCCAAATGACGTTTACCTTTTTTTGCGCAGTCTGGAGGCGATTCTCGATAAAAAGACAGAGCTGCAGAGCGAACAGGGAACCTTTCTATACCAGGAATGGGGAGAAGACATCAACGACTATCGCGGAAACTGGTCCAGAGTCCGGGAGAAGCAGCACGAGGGAACATCGATGACCTTTTACAGGGAGACAGCAGACCGTTACGCGGGTCTGTTGAAAAAAATCCGGCGTGAATTCCAGATGCTCAAACCGGAGGGGTTCTCCAAACTCAAACGTCAATATGACGGCGACGACATCGATCTTGACGCGGTTGTGGAATTTCTGGTGGACCGCAGAGCCGGCATATCCCCTTCCGAAAAAAATTACACGCTCCTTCAAAAAAGAAAACGGGATATCGCCGTAGCTTTCCTTGTCGACATGAGCCGCAGCACAAAAGGTGAAACCATTGAACGGGAAAAAGAATCCCTAATCATCATGTCCGAGGCATTGCATGAAGTCGGCGACGCATTTGCGATTTTCGGGTTTTCCGGCGATAACCGCGACAATGTCGATTTTTACCGCATCAAGGATTTTGACGACGCCTATAACAATCTGACGAAACAGCGGATCTCTACCATCCAGGATCATTTTGAAAACCGCGACGGCACGGCCATCCGCCATACGATCCGCAAGCTGAGAAAACGCCCGGAGCGGACGAAACTGATGATTCTCCTGAGCGACGGCAAACCCGTGGATAAGGAATATTCCGGAACGTACGCCATCGAGGACACGCGGATGGCTCTCAAAGAAGCTCAGCATTTCGGGATCAAGACCTTCTGTATCACCGTGGATCAGACCGCCGCTCAATATCTGCCCCGAATGTACAGCCACAGCAGCTGGTCCGTGATTGACGACGTGGTGAAACTTCCTGAAAAAATAACCCGGATCTACCGCATGCTGACGGCCTGACAATAATTTCACCGGCCGCCTGTTCAGAATGAATTTTTTTAAATTGTGACACTGTCTCCAAGGCCGGGAGCCGGTTCAATAAGTCTGTCGTCCCCCGGCATGCGCCGGGCTTCGCTGCCTTCGCGGAATAACCCATGTTGATACTATGATGAGGCCATTTATATATTGGAAATATTGAATCCCTTTTCTTCTTTTCTTACTGCTGCTCATAGCCGGTTTCAGTTTGTAATTCTATTCTGCGCACCGCAATCCCCCATGTGGTATCGCCATAATTATTCGCGAATTTAAAGGCGTAATACTGGTAAGCGTTGGTGTTTGTCAGAAGAATATAGCGCGGGTCCGCCACGTTGCCGGTAATGTGCTGTTCCAAAGAAGACTGCGAAGTGGTCAACTGCGTCCACCCCGTGTCTGATCCGTAAGTCAACGTCGAAAACGCATTCGGATCGTTCGACCCCCAGAAAGTGAAATTTTGCGCGCCGCGGTTTGTATTGCTTCCGCTGTTGTGCCCATTTTGGTAATAGATTCTCTTGATCACTTTGGCCGAACCCAGATCGATATGAAACCGCTGATTGGTCACATTGCCCAGAGAAGAAAGCCACGAGTTTCCTGAATCGCCGCCGGTCAATGATTTGGTCGGATTGGTGGCATAGTAAGGCGGCATTCCGGTATACATTGAGGTCGCCTTGACATACGTATCCGTATGCGCCGGAGGATACTGCGATGCATACGTCATGGCCGCCATGCTGAACGGACGCCAGGCCGTGCCGTTGCAGAATTCCATGCTCTTATGCGTACTGTTGTAGCGCGTGGCGCCTTCATTGGCGGAGGTGCAGCTTGATGTGGATGTTCCTATCCGGATATCCCCGTTGACATCCAGTTTGGCCGCCGGGGCTGTAGTGCCGACGCCAACGTTGCCGCTCACGGTCACATTGCCGCCGGCATTGATATTTGTCCCCTTGATATCGCCATTCACGTCCAGCTTCGTCGTCGGCGTTGTCGTCCCGACTCCCACATTCCCGTTCACGATCAAATCGCCGTCGGCGGCGTAAATATTGATTCCCCACAGCATGACACTCAGCATGATTGCAACCGCTAATATTCTTCTCTTCATAATCGATCTCCTTATGGATTATTGATTCGTCAATACGAAATTCTTGATATTCAGCGCCCCGCCCCCCGCGCAGGTTTGCACTTTTCCCTTAAGGGTCGTGCTGCCCGTGATTGCCGTGAAACCGTCATTGTAGCCGCCTTCAATCGCCACGGAAACATTCCGGTTGATGTTCAGGCTCTCCGTAAAGGTTTTTGTCTTCACCCTGATCGTGGACCCGTCGGCGGCGGCGTTATAGGCATCCTGTAGCGTTAAATAATACGATCCGCCGATATTGATGTCCGTATACTGGATAAACACCGCGCTGATGGTATGATTTACCGTGACACCGGTAAACGTATAACCGGTCACTTGCCCCACTGACACCCCGTCGACCAGCACGTCCTGCAGAACATAGCCGGCACTGGGCGCGATGCTGAAGCTCTGGTCGGCGAATCCCGCAATCGTGACGGCGCCTGACGGCGATATGCTCCCGCCGCTGTTTGCCGATGCCGTGATGGTCACCGGTATGGTGCTTCGCTTCTGCAGGCGGTTCCCTACCGCGTCATACTGGTATTCCACCACCTGGCCGTTGTTGATATTCTCCACCCGGATCAGGCGGTTCAGGTTGTCATACGTGTACTGCAAATTGTCGGCGGCAAATGAAAAGGTCACACATCCCAGACTCATCAGGATCGCACTGATCAGAAACCATTTCCATCTTCTACAACTCGCTGTGCTTTTCATCTCTCCTTTTCCCTTTCGCGTGATTATTGATTATTCGTCTTACCGGCATTCACCGCATCGTTCATTCATTTCTTCACTATCCCCCGCCGGCGCGTCAGTCCGGCAGCTTGCCTTGCCCGGCGCATGCCTGAGCATGCCGGAGGGGTTCAGCTCCCACTCGGTTTATTTGTCCCCCGCTGGCGGGGGTGCAGGGGGTGGTGCAAGCATTTTGGCTCAATCAGATGATCGAAGCATCACAACATGAGCCATGAAGAGACTTGATAATCATATAAAAGGCACCTCCGAAGTATAGCAGAAGTCGAAACTGTTCTCTGTTATACTTTGGTTAAGAGACCAATCCAAACCAAGGAGGTGCTTGAATGGAATTGTACACGGCTTTTGATTTACATGCAAACAACAGTTATGGGGCCATTATTGATGAGGACGGGCGTAAGGTAACAGGGAAGAAGTTAAGCAACGATCCTCAAGTCGTTTTGAGTTTTCTGGAATCATACCGGGAAGCTATTCGGGGGATCGTTGTAGAATCGACGTTCAACTGGTACTGGCTGGTAGATGCTCTGATGAATCATGGCTACAAAGTTCATTTGGCGAACACAACAGCGGTACAGAAATACAATGGGTTAAAGCATTGCGGCGACAAGGAGGATGCTTTCTGGTTGGCGGAATTGCTCAGGCTCGATGTTTTGCCGGAAGGCTACATTTATCCAAAAGAAGAACGGCCAATCCGCGATCTACTGCGGAAACGTGCGCACTTGGTCAGACTGAGAACATCTTTGATCTTGAGTTTACAAAACATCGTCGATAGGAACTGTGGAATGCGGATTAAGGTGAACGACATTAAGCGTCGTCGAGAAGATCGTGTAGCGCCCTATTTCGAAGGAAGCGATGATTTATCTTTAACTGGGAAAGTCAGCAAAGAAGGCATTGATTTTTTCACCGTGAAGATCTTAGAGATCGAAAGATTCGTTGAGAACAAGCTGGAGTTGAAGCAGCCCTATCAATATTTATTATCTATCCCCGGCATCGGGAAGATCCTGGGATTAACCATCATGCTGGAGACAGGTCCGGTGGAACGCTTTGCAAAAGTGGGTAATTATGTTTCTTATTGTCGCAAGGTTTCCACACGATGGACCAGCAATGATAAAACCAAGGGTAAAGGGAACAAGAAGAACGGGAATAAATATTTGGCGTGGGCCTTTTCCGAGGTGGCAGAATTTTCCAGGCGATATGATCAACAAGCAAAAACGTATTATAATCGAAAAATGCAGAAGACCAATTTCATGGTTGCGCACAATGCTTTGGCGCACAAACTGGCGAGGGCAGCTTACCATATCATGAAGGATCAGGTGCCATTTATGCCGGATAAATTATTTACGTCGTAATCTGGCCGGGACGCTGAACCTAAAGTGGGGTTGGTAAAACCATGAGACTTGATTGGAAGAGCGTTCCGTCCTTTATAAACGTTATCGGCATCTTTACTGACCATGCCGCGAGCCACAAATGGGGTGGTTAACAACCATTAGACTTGTGAAACAACGATTGGACACGGCCTGGAACCGAAGATTTTCTGGTCCGCAAAAGCGGAAAGGGTCATACAGGGATGAGAGCTGCGCTGAGGCAAATATACGACATATGCACGATGAAGTTGTCCGCAGCAAAAGGAGTCACTATCCGCCGCGAGACTTTTGTGATCTATCGGCGGACAGCGTCTCTTTGCTATGGACAACTTGTTAGGAATAAAGTGCTCATCCGGTATGATCTTAATCCTGATGGGTGACTGGTGCAGTGAAGACTGACATCGAAACTTAAAGAAACTACGGTAGTGTGTAGAGATTGTCGACGGCGGCATTTTGGGCAATAAAAAGAAGCTACGCGAAAAAGAAAATTTATTGCCAGGGAATATATTTTTCTCTTGACGAGGGCCTTTTAATGGGTGACCCCCTTGCCTTCTTTTTGGTAACCGTTATTCTTCTTTAAATAATGCAAATACATCCCTAATAAATTGAAGAATACTTAAAATGCAACCCACTGATACTGCCACACCAATAATGACATACAGCCAATTACTATAAAGCTCGTTGATTATTATTATAGCCCAAGTTGCTACGATTAAAAAAATACAAAAAATTACATTCCACAAAGTGTCAACTGAAACGAAAAGTTTTAATACTGTCTTAAATCGTCTTGGTGCCATAATACGTATTATCCCCTTATAAATAAACCATATTGTAAATCTCAATAATTTAAAGGAAACTTGTAATGAAAACCTACATATTCACGCGCATCCTATAAACGATATATTGATGTAATCATTTAACTGGACAAGGATTTTTATTTTTTACTGCATCTAAATATTCATCAGCATTCATTTCATAACACCCTCCAGATCCTTGTATGCATATTCTAACTTTGTCATCTTGTAATACCTTTATTGTTGCCCCTGTTAACTTATCATAGAAGAAGTTTTCATCCCATTCTTGATATCTATTTTTATTTGCACTTAAGTATACGGAAGTTAAAGAAGAGTTTTCACCTAGATTCAGCGATGATCCAAAGAAATTACCCATTATAATTGCCCCCGGACTTAAACCTACAACACGGCGTGATGCACCGAATATAACCCCTGGAATATTTCTAAGTCCTTCCGGATCAACCCTATTCACCGGATTATTCCCAACGTAAGCATACAGGTTAACATCCCCCCCAGCAAACGAGATCGGATCCCTGGTAATAAACCTCCCCGCCTTCGCATCATAGTAACGCGCCCTGTAATAGTAGAGCCCCGTCTCCGCATCGTATTCCCTTGCCGTATAAGTATAAGGCTGAATAATGGAGCCCGTCTGCTGCTTGATGATTCCGAAGTCGTCGTAGATGTAAGTCTGCACGACCGCGCCGGATGTGTTGGTCATCGCCCCGATGCTGCCCAGGCCGTCGGCATGGTAGTAATACGTGCCGGAGCTTAACTGGAGGGCCAGCGGCTCGTCTATGCCGGGGCCGTGCGTGTACCGGGCCGTGATCTGGTTGGCGGCGTTATATTCCAGAATGATGCTGGCATTGTCATAGAGATATTGCGTGATGGTTCCGTCGACGTTCTTCTGTATCCTTCTTCCGAAAGGATCGTAAGCATAGGTGGCTATGGTTGCGCCGTTTGCGGATACCTGAATCAGGCGGTTTTCATCGTCATAAGTGTATGTGGTGACGGTCGTCCCTTCCGTCTTGCTGGCCCGGTTGCCGTTGGCATCATACGTGTAAGTCGCCGTGTTGATGTTCAACTGCTCGTTGGCGTTGTCGTACGTCATGTTCTCCTGCAGATTGTTTCCTGAGGACGTGGGCAGCGTATCGGTGCGGGTGATCCGGTTGTTCACCTGGTCATAGGTATAGGCGGGCTGCAAGAGGGTTGCGCCGCTTCTGGCATGCAGAACGTTCAGGAGGTTGCTGTTGGCGTCGTACGTGTAGGTGGCTGTTGCCCCGCCGGGATACGTCAGGGTCGTGCGCCTTCCTCCGAAGTCATAGGCAAACGCGTAAGCGCCCGTGTTGTTGGTGATGGAGGTCAGTCTGCCCGCATCGTCATAGACATACGAGGTGGTCACGTTGTCCGGTGTGAGCATGGAGGTGCGGTTACCCGCATTGTCATACGCATAGGTGATGGCCCGGGTGTTGCCGCCCGTAATCGCGGTGGCGCCGGTCATCCGGTTGGCCGCGTCATAGCCGTAGCTGTATGTAATGACAGCATTTGCGGCGGTCAGGATATTGCCGTTTTCGTCGTAGGTGAAGGTGTCCGTGGCCCCGCCGGGATACACACGCGTCAGCATCCGGCCGTCATTGTCGTAAGTGTAGGTGATGGTGCGGTTGTCGGGCTTGGTTTTGGTCAACATCCGGCCGTTTCCATCATAGGTATAGGTGGTGGTTCCGCTCAGGGGATCGGTTTCCTGGGTCAGTCTTCCCGCGGCGTCATACGTATACGACGTGGTGTGGGATAGCGCGTCGGTCAGCGCGGTGATCTTGTCCGCCCCGCCGCAGCCGCTCGAACAGCCTGTCGGGCCGTAAGTCATATTGGTTTGGTTGCTCAGCGCGTCGGTGATCCGGGTCAGGTTGCCGCGGTGGTTGTATGTATATCCGGTGGTCCGGCTTCTCGCGTCGGTAGCGGTGAGGATATTGCCCTTGTAATCATAAGTGAAATAGGTGTCGTGCAGGCCGGGATCGGTAACTTTTGTCATCTGGTTAAGTTCATTATAAAAGTAACGGGTAAGTCGTCCAAGCCGATCCAGCGCGGTAAGACGGTTGCCCACAGCATCATAAGTAAAAGTGGTTCTCTTGTCATAAGCATCGACAATAGCGGTCAGGTTGTTTTGCGCATCATATTCAAAGGATGTAGGTTTGCCGCGGGTATCGGTTATGGTATGGATGTTGCCCTGCGGATAGTAGGTATAATAGGTTGTGGGTCCCTGATTCTGCGCATCCGCCGGGAAAGTTACCGAAGTCAAGTTGCCCGATGTATCGTAGCCGTAAATAGTTTTGAATCCTCTAGGATCGATCATCGTGGCCACCAGGTTCAGGCTGTTGTAGGTATAGATGGTCGTATGACCCATCTGATCGGTCATGGTCAGCATGTTGCCGTTGGCGTCGTAGGTGTAGCCGGTATAGGTGCTGTCCGGATACGTGATTCCCGTCAGGTTGCGCTTGTCGTCGTAGGTATAGGTGGTGGTGTTCCCCAGCGGATCGGCCTTTGCCGTCTTCACAGCGTACACCGGATCGTAGGTATAGTTCCAGGCGCTGCCGTCCTTTTCCGTAAACGTGGTCTGGGTCGATGAGGTGTAGCTCATCGACCGCGTCTTATTTTCCGGGTCGGTGGACGACTGGATCTTGCCGTCGGAAGTGTAAACATACGTGATGGTAAAGCCGGCGGGGTCCGTCTTGGTCAGCATCCGGCCTTCGCTGTCGTAGGTGTATGTCCAGGCGTTCCCGATGGGCGGCGTCACGGAGGTCAGAAGTTTGTTGGATACATCGGAGACATCGTAACTGAGGGTATAGGTCCTGCTCAGCGCGTCCGTCACCCCCGTGATCACCCCGGATGTGGTGGTAATCGTCCAGGTCCGGCCGTTGGGGTCGGTGATCAACGCCAGGGCGCTCCCACTGTAGGCTAGGGTCGTGGTGTTCCCGTTGCGGTCTGCAACGGAGGTCAACTGACCGGACGGGTTATATCTGTATGTCATGTTGTGTTTGGTTGTCCGCGTGTAGGTGTTGTCCGCGTTCTTTACGATCCGGCTGGTGTCGCCGCTGATGTTCGTCGGATAGTAAACGCCGCTGGTCATAGTGAAATCAATTACGTTGCCATCTTCCGTTTTCAACGTGAGGATCGCTCCGCTGCTCATGGAGGTCAGGCTCTGGTTATACTGGTGCGTCCACTTCTTGCCCAGAACGCCGTTAATCGTGTCGATGCTGTTGTACGAAAGAGTCAGTATCCCCACGTTCTGTGAATGGTGAAGGTTGCCACTTTTGAAATTACCTGAAGACCCCGTATCTGCAGAATTGGAGCAGTTATCACCCGTATCGTTCGCGCCCGGATCGCCGGAATTAAACACAGCTGCAGGACAGCAACCATCCGCCTTTTGTTCCGGACTGCGTATGTCAATTGGTATTCCAGGAACATACCTATTATATGTTTGATCACATAGCCAGCATTTCTCACAACAAGCACTAAAACTAATTGAATAATTTGCGGTGTGATATGGAAACTCGCATCCACTTGTGTAAGTTGTGTCTACATACTCCATGTTGCAATTATATGCATCACGATTACTATTTGCATGACAACTATCTGTACCGGAAACTTGTCCACAGCTCCCGTAGGAATACACCCAATATGCACGAGGCCATTTTGTACCGTAATAGGTATTAACTGCAATCGTTATACATACTTTTTGCCCTTTTGAATCCATCACACAAACTTTGGCATTGTTTTTACAATCGGTATTGGTGGTTGGTGTTGTATAGTTAAAGTAACACTCATTATCAGTGCAGGAAAGTGAACCACCACCTTCTTTACTCCAAGAATAACTACCGGTACCATTCTCGGCAAATAATCTTACGGAATCGTTAATAGATGACTTGACGCTACCTTTGGTCATACCATTGACGGTCAGTTGCGCCCACGCAGCCGGAACAAAAATCAAACTGATGAATAAAGTAATAACGAGTAATACAAAAAGATGGGTAGTTTTCCTGCTCATCAACATCACTGCACCTCCACAAGTATATCTGCCAAGAATTTCTTCTGCTGTCGTTTGAAATTATGTGCTTTGATGAAAATTGTAATGCTTTGAGGAAATCATTTCCTCATTGAGTTTGTCCTGCTAGCATAAATGCTTTCCCGGGAAATGTGACACACATCACAAATCCGTCGAATCTCCAAGTATCGTCTCCTGCGATGCATCGGATACTCCATTTTAATGCAGGCGGTGCCTGTCTTTCCGCCGCCGGCTGCCGTTTATTTCAATTTTTAAAATATGTATGTCAGGTGTAAATTGTTGTGACCGGCGAAGCTTTTATTTCTTTTGAAAAATATTTGCAAATATTTTTTTGCACGGATCTTTCAGATTCACAGATTCACTGCAGCAGCTCACCGCTTCTTCCGTGTATGTGATGAAAATGTTTATGCTTTTTATGACACAGGAAGAACCGGAAAATTTTTTGCTTCTGATCTTAAGAACAACAACGGCCGGCAAGGAAATTCACCTGTTTTTCTGCATTACGGCCGGGACACGGTTGACGGTCGGAGGAACAGTTTCGCCTAAGGGCTGCTGCATCAGGGCTGATGGGCCAAGCAGACCCTTTTCTCCAGCCGGTTCATAAACGGTAGCGTCGTCTCTTTACCCGAATGAAAAGGGGCCGCGGAAACATCCGCAGCCCCTTTTGAGTTGATGTTATTAGAAGTATTTTAGCCTACCAGGCAAACGCCTCGTCCGTGATTTCCAGCGGGGACTTTTCGCCCATCTTGACCGCTTCGCAACGTGCTTTCACGGTGGTCAGAATTTCATTAACAAAGAATTTCGCCGACGCAATCCTGCCGCTGTAAAAAGCGGCATCCTTGTCTGATCTCTGCAGCGCTTTCTGCTTGCCGGCCGTTGCGGCGCCCTGCGCCTCGTAAATGGCGGCCAGCTTAGCCTGCGCAACACCGGCGGCATCGAGCAGCAGATGGCCGACGATAACATCTCCAAAAATTTCCAGGAACTTGCATGCGTTCAGAATGGGCAGCAGGAAATCGCCCGACTTTCCGACCTGGGCGAAGAACATGGTCAGTTCCAGACAGGCGTTGGACGCTTCTTCCAGAACGGCGGCGTATTTGGCCAGATCCTCGTTCTTTTTTGCATCCGCAATGGTCTTCTGAACCAGGCCGGCCATGTTCATCACGTTGGCGCCCTTGCGCTGGCCGAGCTTGCGTCCCACCAGATCAAGCGCCTGAATGCCGTTGGTGCCTTCATAGATCGTGGCGATTTTTTCATCGCGTAAATACTGCTCTACGGGATATTCCTGACAATAGCCATACCCGCCGTAAACATCCATCGCCAGCGAGCAGGACAGAAGCCCTTTATCCGTCGTCCAGGCTTTAACAATCGGGGTCATCAGGTCCAGCAGGCCTTCCCATTTGGCTCGTTCTTCTTCCGTCTTGGCCACTTTGGCCATATCGATGCAGAAAGCCGTGAAGTAGCAGAGACTCCGGGAACCTTCGACGTGAGATTTAATCCAGAGCAGTTTTCTGCGGACATCGGGATGATTGATAATAGTCACGGGCTTGGCGTCCGGGTTTTTCATTTCCCATATCGCGGTCCCCTGGATGCGTTCTTTTGCATAGGCAACCGCATGTTCCAGCGCGGCCGACGAAAGCACCAGGCCCTGCATGCCCGTGCCCAGTCGGGCTTCATTCATCATCATGAACATGATCTTAATGCCTTCGCGCTCTTCACCCAGAAGTTCGCCGATACACTTTCCGTCTTCGCCAAAATTCAGTGTCGCGGTAGCCGATCCCTTGATGCCCATCTTGTGCTCGATCCCGCCGGTATGGACGTCGTTGGGTTCGCCCAGACTGCCGTCGTCATTGACACAAATCTTGGGAACGATGAAAATGGAAATTCCCTTCGTTCCGGCAGGATCGCCTTCAATGCGCGCCAGTACCGGATGAATAATATTCGGGGTCAGGTCGTGATCACCAGCGGAGATAAAGCATTTGGTCCCCGTGATCAGGTATTTGCCGTCCGGAAGCTTTTTGGCGGTCGTCTTCAGCGCACCGACATCACTGCCCGCTCCCGGCTCGGTGAGGCACATCGTCCCCGTCCATTCGCCTGTGAACATTTTATCCATGTACTTTCTCTTCTGCTTCTCGGTTCCGTAATGATGGATCAGTGTGGCGGCTCCGTGCGTCAGACCGGGGTACATGGAAAAAGCATAGTTGGCCGCACCGAAATACTCGATGCAGGCAAAACCGACAGCCGCGGGAACTCCCTGTCCTCCGACTTCCGGTGAATCCATGGGATTGATCCAGCCGCCTTCGCAGAATTTCTTATAGGGTGCACGGAAGGCCTTGGGAACGGAAACAACGCCGTTTTTGATGTGGCAGCCTTCTTCGTCCCCTTCCTTGAAGGCCGGGGCAAGTTCGTTGACGGCCAGCTTTTCGGCTTCATTCAAGATCATCTGCAAATCGTCTCTGGAAAAATCTTTGTACGCGTCATATTCAAACAGTTTTTCAATGCCCAACTGTTCAAATAGAACAAACTGCTGATCTCTGGTGTTCACTATTAAATTACTCATGCTTTAACACTCCTTACCATATGAAATTTAAGATATCGCCTACTACTTTTTCGCAGTCGGCGCAAAACTTTTATACGATGTATCGATGGGCGGCATTTTGACGCAATCTTCGATCAGGGGGAGCTTACCGTAAGTGGTATCGTCCTGCCATCCGCCCATATGGGCGGCGCGTCTTGCTGCGGCTTGAAGTTTCTTCCAGTTGGCACTGCCATACAGGAACATCTCCTGGGCGGCCATCGAGCCTTCACCGTGAATCGTGTCCACCTGCCAGTGATTGCCGGTGCAGTCTTTGATCAGCCGTAAAATACGCAGCCTGTCCTCGGTGGAAACACCGTCTTTTGCCGCCAGATACTTGTCGATAAACGGCTGGATTTCCGGATTATCCCAATCGCGGAAAGCGGGAACCGTGGTGGTCAAACCGCCGCCGATGTCATGCATATGCTGGCACATCGTATGGAAGTTGCTTGCGTAAGTCCACTTCGAGGCATTGATCGCCATCCGGTTGGGCATCATCACATCCATGCCGAATTCCGTCACCGGATCCATGCAGGCCTGCTTGGCCAGCAACTGCACGGTTTCCGTGACATAAGCCATCCAGGCAAGCTTTTTGCGCACATGAGGAACATTCTGTACACCGTTGTATTCAGCAATGAGGCTGGCCGCGCCGGTCATCAACTCCAGTGTCCCGGTCATCTTGCAGGTTCCGAAGAGGCGATGATAGCTGGCAAATGCATAAGCCAGAACCTGAGAATACTGCCATTCGCCGCACATGAAGACCCTTTCCCAGGGGACAAACACATCGTCAAAGACAATCAGGGATTCCGAAGGCTGCAGATGATCGGATGCCGGATAATCGAATTCACATTCTTCTCCATACATCCGGACGTTGGGTTCAACTGCAAGAAGTTTCACACCTTTTGTGGCGACCGGTACTGCGAAACCCAGGGCGTAATCCTTGTCGGCTTCACCATGTGTCCGGCAGGGAAGGCACAAGAGTTCGTTAGCGCAGGGGGATGCGCTGATATGCACCTTCGCGCCGCGAACCACGATACCGTCCTTTTGACGATCGACGATTCTCAGATAAAAATCCTTATGCTGTTTCTGCTGCGAGGGATGAAGGCTTCTGTCTCCCTTCACGTCCGTAATCGCGCCCGTGAGGGCCAAATCGTTTTTCTGAAGGTGCCGCCGATAATTTTCGACGCGCTCCATGTAGTTGGTGCCCAGTTTCTTATCCATGACTTCGGCAGCCACGCTGAAGGACGCCAGGGCATCGGCGCCCATGCAATGCACCAGAACTCCGCCGCCGGTTCTCATGCCGGTCATGTAACATTCGCGCCTTCGGAGCATATCCTGAGGCGTTTTCGGGGAAGTCAGCAGGAAATTGATATCTTCGCCGTCTTTGTCTTTGGTGACAAAGATATCCCGGTAATCGGGATGGTTCGGCAAGACGTAATCCATGGCAGCCATCCGCACAATCGTGCTCACAGTCGGATGGGTCCGAACATCGGTTACTTTTTCCCCAAGACACCAGACTTCCCGGCCATCATTTAAACTCTCTAAATACTGTTCTACGGTTTTGATCATATAGCTAACTCCTTAAAGTTTTATTGAAAAAATTAAAATCACATGCCGGTCGTCTTGAACCAGTGGGAAAGGAAGGTATCGACCTGTCCTTATGACAGAATGGGTTCGGTGCATCGTACAACATCGTCTTCCGCCTGACATTTCTCCGCTCAGAAAAAATTCGAACGGCGATTTTCAAAACGGATCAGTCAATCTTGCATATCCCCTCTCCGGCTTGTCCACCGGAGGGGGACATGCAATCATCTGCTTGCAGAGCAAATATCATTTTTTGCTCTTGGCCATTTCTTCGTCGCGCAGAATCTTGCGCAGAATCTTGCCGACGGCGGATTTCGGAAGTTCCTTGCGGAATTCAATCAGCTTAGGCACTTTGTATGGCGCGAGTTTCTCCTTGCAGAATGCGATAATCTCCTTGTCCGTCGCCTCCACACCCGGCTTCAACACGACAAAGGCCTTGACGGTCTCACCGCGATAGGCGTCCGGAACTCCGGCGGAAACCGCTTCGGCAATTTTGGGATGCTGGAACAATACTTCGTCCACTTCGCGCGGATAAATGTTGAAACCACCGGCGATAATCATATCCTTCTTGCGATCAACGATATAGAAATAACCGTCCTCGTCCATCTGAGCAATATCGCCCGTGGAAAGCCAGCCGTCTTTTAGTTGATTGGCCGTCTCTTCGGGATTATTCCAGTACTCTTTCATCACGGAAGGCCCTTTGATCAGAATCTCACCGGGCTCGCCCTGCTTGACGTCATTCTGGCCTGTTTCCAGATCCACCAGCCGGACGTCATTGTCGGATACCGGACAGCCGATGGAGCCGGGTTTATGGCGGAGAATCGGGATGCTGATGCCGACGGAAGTCGTTTCGCTCATTCCCCATCCTTCATTGAAAAAGACGCCCATATCCTTGACTCTCTGGATCAATTCAACGGGCATGGGGGCGCCGCCAGTGCTCAAAAGGCGTATACGGGAACCCAGATCGAGCTCCGCGGCTTTGGGATGGCTGACGATGGCGGTAACCATCGTCGGCACGGACGGGAAATACGTGATTTCATCAACCGTGGCGATAACGCCCATGAATTCTTCCAGTTCAAATCTCGGGAACAGCACCTGAGTTGCAGCGTTGAACATCCCCCAGTTCATGGAAAATGTGTTGCCGTAAATATGGAAATAGGGAATTGCGCCGATCACGGCACGCTGGGCGTGCGGAACATATGTCGTTATGGAATTTCCCCAGAGGGTGCCCTGAAAAGTTGCGGCAACGACGTTTCCGTGTGTCAGCAGCGCGCCCTTTGGCAAACCGGTTGTGCCGCCCGTGAACTGTATCAATGCGGGGTCATTGTAGGCAACTTCAACTTTCGGCATACTTTCATTCGTGCTTTTCTCTATCAGCTCGGAAAAATGATGCCACCCCTCTTCCAGTTCCAGACTTTTGGCTGTGCTGACCGGCAGGCCCTGAATGTAGTCCGTCACTTTTGTAATAATGACATTCTTCAAACCCAGTTCTTTGGCCAGAGGCCGCATGACGGGAAGCACCATATCGAAGGTAAAGAGCGTCTGCAAACCGGAGTTCTGCATCATGAACTTAAGCTCATCATGCGTATACAAGGGGTTCATGTTGACTACAATGGCTCCCGCAGACAGGGCTGCGTAGTAGGCAACGACATACTGCGGACAGTTGGGAAGGGCAATCCCGACTCGATCGCCTTTCTTTACGCCAAATTTCATGAGCGTATTCGCCAAACGCAAAACCTGAGAACGGATCTGACGAAACGTCATCTTCGATCCATATAGATTCGTCGCCGCTTTGTGCGGATAGGTCGCAGCAGCAAGATGCACAAAGCTCTGTACGGGAATTCTCGGGTACTGGATCGTTTGCGGTGTGTTGTAATCATAACACTTCAGCCAGGGTTTTGTTTCCACGGTGTAATACCTCCTTGAATAAAATTATCTACTTTCATGATGAAAGTTCTTACGTTTTAAAAGAGTTTCAGGAATTATAAACGTGTTCATTCCCGTCCATCCGCCGTTTTCATACACAATAATTTGTGAATATTCAACATAAATTGTTCTAAATATAAATATTGCATATCAAGCATTTATATGATTATATAGATACAAACGTATGTTTTTTTTAGGGCATATTTGATCCAAACTTGCTTTTCATGGAATGCTCTGATAATAAAGTTAATGTCTCACATAGAAATTACTTGCTACTGTTGATCAGCAAGCCACCGTGTCATGCCGACGCACGCTCTTTCGGATGTTCTGGATGAAAGTCATACGGAATGGATGTGATGATGTATTCATCCAATGCTTCCGCGGCGGCGATTATTCGAAAGGAAATTCATGAAGGTTAAAAAACCAACCGGAAACAGAATAAAAAAAGCGGACGAACAATCAGGCCTCGGTCATCAGGACAGCTTCAATAAGAAACAGCTTCAGATTATAAAAAAGGCTTCCAAATTATTTATTAAAAAAGGCTATTCCCAGACAACCATGCGAGATATTTCCAATGCCACCGGTATCAATCTGGGCTACCTTTATAACTTCATCAGCAGCAAAGAAGACATTCTTTGTCTGGCCTTTGACACTTATCACGGACCGGCGATGGACTGGTTTTTTCAGGAAGGCGTTTTGGACATGGAAGACCCGAAAGATCAGTTGAAAGTCGCTCTCCGCCAGATGCTGGAGAGCATCCATGATGTTATGAATGATGTTCTGATGATGTACCGTGAAACCAGGGTTCTGCCGCCTAAATTTTTAAAAATTGTCTTAAAGAAAGAAGGCGATCTCATCCAGATTTTTGAAAAGATCATCTCCAGCGGCATAGAAAAAAAAGTATTCAATGTCCGTGATTCGTTTTTTGCGGCAAATATGCTTGTCTTCCAGCTTTCCCTTTACCCCTTGAGAAGCTGGAATTTGAAAAGATATACGCGCGAAGAATACCTTGATCTGGCGGAAGAAACGATTCTCAGGGCAATCATCCCGGAAGCCCTGGAAAATAAGCGGAACCCGTAATAACAAATATCAGCAGCACATCATCGATAAAGAGAACATCACCACATGAAACAGGATGGCTGATGGAACCGCTCTGCCGATCACACAATCATCCCGCTGAAACCTTATGCTTGCATTTTTATCGAGCAAGAACCCTCCTAAAAGCCAGACAATAAACAAACGTCCGTTTTCTATTATACAGTAAGACTAACATTATCTATTTGTTTTTACTAATGATTACTATGTCAATGATCTTATTGACTTTCAACAATTATTAGTATATTAAAAATAATGTTCATTCTGTTTGAACACTGTTTTTTGTTATTCTGTCTACGCAGCATCAAGCGAAAAGCTTTACTGCCCGGATAATCAATAACTTGAAACCGTAAGATGTATGAAATGAATCTTGAATTCCGGGAATGATGATTAAGCAAACGGTATACCTTAAGACACTGCCTCTCCAATTCCATTGTTCCCTCCATTGCAAGTCACATATGTCTTGCGGCTTCGTCAAATTACCGCAAGGAGGAATGAAGAAGATGAAGCAAACGTTTAGGTGTTTTTCAGTTGTTTTTATCGCTCTGTTTGTGCTGTCTCTGGTGACAGCCGGTCCATCACAGGTTTGGGCCGCTAAGGGCGACAAACCGGTTAAAGCGGCGAAGGCCGCGGCCTCAAAGGCCAATGTCGTATTTGATGCAAAGAAGGTGTCAAACATGTCGGATTTCGATCCGGGCACCCCGGTCACCCCTACCGGTGATACCATTAAAATCGCCGTCGTCGCAGCCTTCTCCGGACCCAGCGCATACAACGGGCAGATCTATTACGCCATGGTACAGTGGGTAGCTCATGACATCAACAAACGCGGCGGAATCCTTGTCGACGGCAAAAAGAAACTAATCGAAGTCATCAAAGCGGATCACATGTCCAAAGTGGACCAGTGCAAAAAGGTCACGGAAAGAATGGCTCTGCAGGAGAAAGTACACTTCTTCTGGGGTACGGACGGCAGCCATTTCATGAAGATCATCAATGAGACGGCTAAGAAGTACAAAATCATCGCCATCAATGCCACATGCATGTCCGATGATCTCCAGGACACGGTTAACTTCTCCCCCTACGCTTTTCATGCCACTTTCTCCACCGAAATGGTTGCACGCGGCCTGGCTTACTACTATGGCCAGATTCGTAAAAAAGAGAAAAAATTCTACATTCTCAACCAGGATTACGCATTCGGACGGCAGCTTGCGGATGATTTCAAAAAAGGTATGAAAGAATACTATCCGGAAGCGGAACTCGTTGGCGAAGATTTTCATAAGCTGTTCCTGACGGATTATGCGCCCTACCTCACCAAAGTCAAGGCATCCGGCGCCGAAGTCATCGTTACGGGAGACTGGCTTCCCGATGCGGGCAACCTGCTGAAACAGGCGCGTCAGATGGGAATCATGCTGCCTTTCGCCAACATTTATGTGGATGAACCCAACTATCTCAATGAAACAGGTATAGAAGGCACCAAAGGTCTTACAAATATCAGCGCTTACTATGATACGACTCCCTTCTTTAAGACGAAGGAGCACATCAAGTTCTATACCATGTGGAAGGAACAGCAGAAAAAATGGAAAACCCTTCCGTATAGCAGCATGGCCTTCCAGCATTTCACAGCCAATGCCGCTGCCTGGGTCATGACAACCTACTGGGCAATGAGTGTCGTGGAAAGGGCGAAGAGCGTTGATCCGGAAAAGGTTATCAAGATATGGGAAAATGACAGTTTTGAATACATCAATGGTAAGGTTGTCAAGATGCGGGCCTGTGATCACAAAGCAATCATGGATCTGGGGGTTACCGAGTACGTACCGCCTGATCAGCAGAAGATTGCCATGAACATTCCACCCTATCAGTGGTTTAAAAACGCCTCTTACACGGGACCGGTATACAAAATTCCGGCCGCTAAAATTCTCCCCTGGATGGATCAGAAACTTGATCGCTGCAAGGGAAAGAATGGCTGGGGTGAATAAAAACCGTCTGAAGTGCATCACCGCCTGATGCATGTAATACCTTTAAACAGCCGGTCAATCATGTTCAGCACATGATTGACCGGCTTTCATTATTTTATCTTTTCCCTTTATATTTTTCACCTGTTCCCGCAGGACCAAATGTTGTTCTTTTCTTTTTTTGACATCCGTACCTGCAATCGTGTATAAATCTCTATCAAAATTTTCTTCTTTTTCCGGAGACCAAATGAATGAAAAAATTAAAGGGGCAATTTTTCGGCAGTTCGAGGCCGAGCCGTTCGGCAAAAAATTCGGATTGAAACTGGCGGATGTTCAGGCAGGCCGCGCCAGAGTGGAAATGAATTTTACCGAAGACATGGAAAACATGTTCGGCATGGCCCACGGCGGTGCGATTTTCTCACTAATGGATGCGGCTTTTGAAGTGGCTTCCAATTCCCACGGCACGATGGCAGTCGCGCTCAGTATGAACATCAATTACGTGGCTTCACCGGACAGGGGAGCAAAGCTTACGGCGGAAGCACAGGAAATCAACAAAACCAAAAGGACAGCCGCTTACGACATCCGGGCCACGGATGATCAGGGAAAGCTTCTGGCAACCTGCCAGTCGCTGGTATATCGCCTGGACAAGCCGCTGCCGTTCCTCGAAGATTAACAAAGACTGTCGGCTATTAAACTGTAGACTTTTAGAAAAAAAATGGGGCGCAACGCGCCCCACAAATCAGCCTGATAGGCTAGCAGTCTGCAGCCGGATAACCTAATCTCTTAGTTCCACAATCAGATACTTCTTTTTTCCCTTGCGCAGGCGCAGTTCATTGCCGCCCGCAAAATCAGTGGACGATAATTTTTCATCAACCGCTTTGACCTGGCGTTCACCCAAATAGATGCCACCTTGTTCGATGAGGCGTTTGGCTTCCGACATGGATTGCGTGAGCCCTGCCTTGGCGCACAGCGACGTAATCAGGAAACCCGCTTCAATGTCTTTGTGTGTGATTGTATAACGGGGAATGGCCGATGTATCGGCCTGGGGCGCTTCCCGTGGAATGTCGCTTGCCGGGAATAAATCGGCATCCACCGGACGGGAATGAAACGCTTCCATCGATGCGCGCCAGGCTGCCCTGGCCGCCTCCACGCCATGCGTAACTTTGGTGGCTTCATAAGCCAGCACAGCCTTGGCCATATTGAGCTTGGCGTCGGTCAGCGTCTTCACCACGGCAATCTCTTCAAGCGGTAAAAACGTAAAAAACTTTAAAAACCGCTCCACGTCCGCATCGTCGCAGTTTACCCAGTACTGGTAATACTCGTACGGCTTGGTGAGTTCACCGTCCAGCCAGACCGTTCCTTTTTCCGTCTTGCCCATCTTCTGCCCCAGGGAAGTGGTGATCAGCGGAAAAGTCAGCGCGTGGGCGTCTTTGGCTTCAACCTTGCGGATAAGTTCCGTGCCGGCCAGCATGTTGCCCCACTGGTCGTTGCCGCCCATCTGCAGCGCACAGCCCTGATTCTGAAACAGGTACAGGAAATCATATCCTTGCAGGAGCATGTAATTGAACTCGATGAAGTTGAGTCCTTTTTCGAGGCGGATTTTGTAACTTTCCGCGGCCAGCATCCGGTTGACGCTGAAATGCCGACCGATATCGCGCAGGAATTCGATGTAATTGATTTTAGTCAACCAGTCGGCATTATTGAGCAAAAGCGCCCTGCCGTCGGTGAAATCAAGATACCTGGAGAGCTGCCTGCCCAGGCACTGTGCGTTATAGTCGATCTGCTCGCGGGTGAGCACCTGTCGCATTTCCGTCTTGCCGCTGGGATCGCCGATCAGACCGGTGCCGCCACCGACCAGAGCGATCGGTTTGTTGCCGGTTCTTTGCATGTGAGCCAGTGCCATAATGGGCACGAGACTGCCGATATGCAGACTGGTAGCCGTGGGATCAAATCCGATGTAACAGGTAACGGGACCTCCGGCAAACTGCTCCGTAATCAAGGCTTCATCCGTGAATTGTTCGATAAATCCTCTTTCCTTCAGTACTTCATAACCGCTTTTCATGCCGCCTCCGCTTGTCTCACTCATTCATTTTGACGCTGATCCGCTCGATCGTGCGGGCCTTTCCTGTTGCCGGATCGATGTCCAGAAGCGCGCCCTGCAGGCGGACGTCGTTTTTTGCCACATCGAATTTATTAGGAATCTGCGTTAAAAATCTTTCGATAATGGTGTCTTTTTTAATCCCGATGACTGAATCAAAAGGCCCCGTCATCCCCACGTCGCTCAGGTACGCCGTGCCTTCGGGTAGAATCTCGTCGTCCGCGGTCTGCACATGAGTATGGGTGCCGAGAACCGCCGACACCTGGCCGTCAAGATACCAGCCCAGTGCTTTTTTCTCGGACGTCGCTTCTGCGTGAATATCGACAACGATGACTTTCGTTCTGGAGTGGAGACGCGCAATTTCCTCTTTGGCCCGGACAAACGGACAATCGATCGGATGCATGAAGATGCGTCCGGCCAGATTCAGCACACCGACGTAATCACCGCCCGGCGTGGGATACAAAATGCTGCCGTGACCGGGAACCGTTTCCGGGTAGTTCGCGGGACGCAAAAGCGTTTCGTAGTCGGAAATAAACTCCAGCACTTCTTTTTTATCCCAGACATGATTGCCGGATGTCAGGACATCAATGTGTGCGGCGTAAAGCTCTTCAACGATGTCGCGCGTGATGCCGAAACCGGCGGCAGCATTTTCACAGTTGGCAATGACCAGATCAATTTCATGCGCAGAAATAAGCGAAGGCAACAGCTCCCTGACCGCTCTGCGCCCCGGTTTGCCGATGATGTCGCCGATAAATAAAATCTTCATGCCGTCTTCCGTCTGGCGCGCCTATTTGGCAAAATTCGACACGCGGGTTTCCCGGATGACCGTAACCTTGATCTGGCCGGGATACGTCAACTCGTTTTCTATCTTCTTCACGATGTCGTTGCAAAGCATCACGGCATCGTTGTCCGAAATTTTTTCGTTTTCCACCATGATGCGGATTTCACGACCCGCCTGAATGGCAAAACATTTATCCACGCCGTTAAACGAGTGAGCAATCTTTTCCAGCTCTTCCAGACGCTGCACATAGGTTTCCAGCATTTCCCGACGGGCGCCCGGACGGGCCGCCGAAAGCGTGTCCGCCGCCTGCACAAGAACGCCCAGAAGCGTGTTATTGCGCCCGTCGTCATGGTGCGTTGCAATCGCCTGTACTATGCGTGGATTCTCACCGAACCGTTTCGCAAAATCCGCGCCGATTGCCGCATGAGTTCCCTCGATTTTATGGTCTACCGCCTTGCCGATATCATGCAGCAATCCCGCCCGCTTGGCTTCCTTGATGTTCATCTTCAGTTCGGCAGCCATAAGTCCGGTAAGATAGGCCACATCAATCGAATGCTGCAGAACATTCTGCGAATAGCTTGTACGGTATTTCAGGGCGCCGAGCATGTTGATGATTTCCGGATGGATATCATGAACACCACAGTCAAACGAGGCTTTTTCACCTGTTTCCCGGATAATCTGCTCTACTTCCCTTTCCACCTTCTTCACAATATCTTCAATGCGGCCGGGGTGAATACGGCCGTCCTGGATCAGTCTCTCCAGCGATATGCGCGCAATTTCCCGCCGGACGGGATCGAAGCTGGAAAGAACAACTGCTTCGGGGGTGTCATCAACAATTAAGTCAATGCCGGTGGCTGCTTCAATCGCCCGGATATTACGGCCCTCACGTCCAATGATGCGTCCTTTCATTTCTTCGCTGGGCAAATTGACGACGGATACCGTATGTTCCGCCACATAGTCTCCCGCGTACCGCTGTATGGAGTAAGCAATGATCTCACGGGCTTTGCGGTCCGCAGTCAGTTTGGCTTCTTCTTCCGCCTTGCGTACCAGCGCCGCGGCATCGCGCTTGGCATCCGATTCCATGGAGGCAATTAAAATATTTTTGGCTTCTTCCGGCGTGATCCCGGCAATTTTTTCCAGTTTTTCTTTTTGCTCTTCCACCATGGCGTCCATCCGCCGATGTTTTTCTTCCAGGGAATTTTCCTTCTGCCCTAAAGTCTTTTCCCGCCCTTCTATGTTGGATTCTTTCTGCGAAAGGGAGTCAATCCGTTTATCCAGATTTTCCTCTTTGGCCCGGATGCGACGCTCCAGTCCTTCGAGATCACTTTTCACATCCTTGGTTTCCCGGTCAAAATCCGCTTTCATTTTCAGCAGATTTTCCTTGGCCTGCAAAATCGCTTCTTTTTTGATGGTTTCGGCTTCTTTCTTGGATTCCTCAACAATCCTTGCCGCCAGACTCTCGGAAGCCTTGATCTTTTTTGTCGAAAAGATTTGTTTCAGCAGATAGCCGACAATCGCACCTGCCAAAACCGCCACAATTATAAACAGGACAAATATACCGCCGTTGAACATAGTCATTACCTCCTCCTCGATCCTGTTGAAACAACCGGCTGAATATACGATTCAAATCCGTATCTTCCGACAGATGTTCCCAGCAGGATTATATTTAAACCTTCCGGCAGATACTGGTCGCTAATCCTGCCGAAGGATTCATGGTTCACTCACATCTTTTAATATTCGGGGATGAAGGAAGGGTAGACAGGGTAATAAAACCCCCGCCTATGCCGTGTTGATCACGATTTTGAACCTGCGTAAAAAGTGGGTGCCCGGTGTTGTTTGTTTCAGGCTTTCCGCCACCCGACCAGCGGAACAAGGCGGACATGCACACCGCAAACAAGTATAGGCCCCAGGTTCAAAGTGTTGGCTCAAAAACAAATGACAATCACGCACATCGCAGGGGTAAACATTCTTTCTTAACTTGCATTTTCAATCAGTTGAATCAACTTTTCGGACCGGTGCTCCAGTTGATCACACAGATTCTGATTAACTCCCTTTAATTTCAAAAAATCTTCTGTAATGTTTAAAGCCGCCAGGATAGCCACATCCAATGCCCGGAGTCCGTCGCTGGACCGAATGATATCTTCCATTCTTTCATTGACATACCGGACAACATGGGCCACTTGTTCATCATCTGCATCACTAATAACTGAAAGCTCCTGTCCTAAAACATTAATTTCATAACGCTTTTTCAAATTCCACGCCCTGGAAGCTTATTTTACCACCTCTATATCTGCAAGTAAATCAAGCAGTGAATCCACCCTTGCGCGTACGCTGTTCCTTTCCTCATCCAATATCTTTAATTTGCTTTTGTACCCTTCTATCTCCGATTCTTTATTTTTTAACGCTTCCTCCAATATAGTAATCTGTTTCTTTAAAAAAACCTGTTCACTGACGATATTTTTTATCTTATCCTCAAGTTCCGCAAATTTACCAATTTCCACGTTTCGTTTCGTCCTTTTCCCGGAATCCGACACCAGTTAACCTGTTTTTAGTGTCTTTATTTATGCCAACACATTCCTGAAAAGTCAAGTCATTATTTCGGCTTGTGATTCTGTGAACGACTGGAAATATTTATTTAATTCCGACAGGATCATGTCAGTGTCCGTCATCTTTCCCACCGTTTCGCGAAATCTGCCGGAACCGGGCAGTCCCCGGGTGTACCACAGTAAATGTTTGCGGAATGACCGGTTGGCAATCCGGCTCCCAAAAAAACTTTTTTCCAACTCCCAGTGTTTTTTAATAATGGAATGCCGTTCGGCCGGCGTTGGAGAGCAAATATCCGATCTTCCCGAAAAAGAGCGTACAATCTGCTGAAATATCCATGGATTGCCAAGAGCGCCCCTTCCTACCATCACTGCATCACAGCCGGTTTGCTCACGCATACGCACGGCATCTTTCGGCTGCCAGATATCGCCGTTGCCGATAACCGGTATTTTAACGGCTGCCTTGACCCGGGCGATGACTGACCAGTCAGCTTGCCCGGAAAAGCCCTGATCAGCCGTACGGCCATGGACAATAACAGCGGACGCTCCGGAATCCTCAGCAATTCTTGCTATTTCCGTAGCATTAATGGAACCCGGACTCCAGCCGGATCGAATCTTAACCGTCACCGGGATATTTACCGCTTTCACTACGGCCTGGATGATCTGGCCGGCCAGCGGAGGATCTTTCAACAGCCTGGCGCCGGAACCGGTTTTGACAACTTTGCGAACCGGACACCCCATATTGATATCAATGAAATCGGGAGATTGACCGGCCACAAACTCCGCCGCCCTGGCCATGACCGCCGGGTCAGCACCGAACAGCTGAATACCAAGCGGTTTATCTTCAGGCGATGTCATTAAATATTCTATTGTTTTTGCAGTTTCGCGCACCAGTCCGTTGGCGCTGATCATTTCGGTGAAACACAGTTGACATCCGAATTCACGTGCGATCAGCCGGGATGGCAGATTGGTAATTCCGGCCAGCGGGGCAAGCATTACTTTATCATGAAGGAGATCAAAGACATCAGACACAAATCAAACCTGACTGGATGTTGACTTTTTAAGGTAGCCTGCCGCTTTGTCCAGTTCTTCAAGCGTATTGATGCCCATAACTTCCACGTAGTCTTTCGTCAGAAACGCCTGGACCCGGCGGCCTTCCTGGCGGCCAATCTCCACGATATCCGTCAAATAATATTCTTTCTGTTGATTATCGTTTTTCACCCGGGCCAGCGCGGAAAACAAAAAAGGCGTATCGACGCAGTAAATTCCCGTGTTGATTTCAAGGATTTCTTTTTCATGATCCGTTGCATCACGGTGTTCGACAATTTTCAAAATTTCGTCCCGGTCGTTTTTCACGATGCGGCCGTAGGCATGAGGCCCCGGCGGCTCAGTTGTCAGCACCGTCACACAGGCTTTAGCCTCCTCGTGATGATCAATCAGAGAACGGATGGTCTGCGGCTTTAAAAGCGGTACATCTCCGCATAGAATGACTGTCAGACCCGTGTAATTTTCCAGAACCCTCCTGGCCTGCATGACTGCGTGCCCCGTACCCAACTGGGGCTTCTGTTCGACAAAGACCAGATCGGTATCGGGGAACGCCTGCCGGACCATGTCCGATTGATGGCCGACGATGACGACAATTTTCTTCGCGCCCGCTTTGCGTGCCGCTTCCAGTGAATAATGCAGGAGCGGCCTGCCCTCCATCACATGAAGAACCTTGGCCATGTCGGATTTCATGCGGGTGCCCTTTCCCGCCGCTAAGATCAGCGCGCAAAACTCCTGATGATGGTTCAAAGAATTTCTCCTTACTGTATTGATGTCCGCGGTGTTTCGATCTCATGCGGAATAATGACCAGAACTTCCTGTATGGATTTCTGATCGGCGTTTTCGACAACAAAGATTTTTCCTTCCAGTTCAAGTTTTTCACGGCGCAGGGGAATTCTTCCCGCCTGCTGGATCAGAAAACCGCCAAGGGTCTCATAATGGCCTTCGGGCAGTCTTGTCAACAGAATTTGATTCAGATCATCTATTTTCATCCGTCCATTCACCAGATATCTGCCGGTTGCGATTTTTTTGTAGAGTTTTTCACCCCGGTTGTATTCCTGATCAATGTTTCCGACAATTTCCTCGCCGATATCTTCCATGGTGACAATGCCGACTGCACTGCCATATTCGTCCACAACGACAGCCATGTGCTCGCGTTTTTGCCGCATGTCCATCAGCAGTGAACCGGCCTTTTTTGTTTCCGGAACATAAAAGACGTCCGCCCTCATGCAGTCGGCTACCGTGGCGGCAGGCAATTCCTCCATCCATGTTTGCGACCGCTTCAACATCTGATCCAGAAAGTCAAAATAGTGCAAAATGCCGACAATATTATAAACGGTGTCTGAATAAACGGGAACACGCATATACTTTTTTTCCGCAACCAGGCGGGCCGCTTCTTCGATCGTCATGGTCTTGGGAACAACCGTCAGGGCGGATATGGGCACCATGATATTCTGGGCTGTCCGTTCGGAAAAATCAAAAACACGGCTGATCATGTCCTTTTCCGAACGCAGAATATCGCTGTCGGCCGTCTTTTCTTCCAGGATGTATTTTAACCCTTCTTTGGTAATATAGGAGGAAGATTTTCTCTGCCGATCAACAGAAATATTGACCGCACCCCGGGACACCAGCGCAACGAGATAGGCCACCGGATAAAACACAATGGACGATATCCGGATAAAATAAGCTGTTTTAATCGCCATGAACTCCGCATAATGCTGGAAAATGCTGCGGACGATTATGATAATCAACAGCGTCGGCAGCAGAACACCGAAAGCAATCTGCTCGCCCAACTGCGTACCGAAATATTGAATAAAAAGGCCGGTAGCCAGCGTTGAGGCTACGATAATCGCCAGATTTGTTCCGATAAGGGCGGTGGAAATAAACCACTCGGGATGTTCCTTTAAACGGACTGCCTGCATGGCCGAGCGTGATCCCCGGCGCGCGTGATACTTGATCTTATGGATATCGGAAGAAAACAGCGCTACCTCCCCTCCGGAATAAAGGGCCTCCAATACCAGGCATACACCGATGATGGCAATGATCAGAGAAAGGCTCACTCGTCCGCCTCCTCGCCGGTTTGTGTTGGCTTCTCGATACGGATTCTGATGATCCTGGTCCGGCCGACGCTTTCCACACGGAAAGAATAGTTTTCAAACCGGGTGATCTCACCTCGATCGGGCATCTTTCCGAATAAATGCAGAACAAATCCTCCGATGGTGTCAAATTCATCCTGTGGTAAAGAAGTCGAAAGCAGGACATTCAGCTGCTCCAGCGACATCTTGCCGGGAACAATCATTGTATTCTCATCCAGAACATCGCATCCGCAGCGGGCCGGCTCATCATCGCCGTAAGCATCTTCAAACATATGTTCCAGAATGTCCTCCAGCGTCACCAGGCCGGAAACACCCCCGTATTCATCCACAACAATCGCAATCTGGATTGATTTTTCCTGAAAATCATGGAGCAGGCCGTTGATGGTCTTACTTTCCGGCACAAAATAAGGCCGGGACAGCAGTTGTTCGATGGAACAGGCCGCCGGGGTGGTCAGGGAGTCATTGAGCAAATCCCGGGCGAAAAGAATGCCGATAATGTCATCACGATCCTCGCGATAAACGGGAACCCGTTCATACCTGCCCGACGCCACTTTGCGTGCAACGTCCGCCGCGGGCATATCCAGGGGAAGGCAAAACATCTCCACCCGGGGGATCATGATATCCGTCACCGGCCGGTCACCCGATTCAAAGATGGTTCTGATAAGCTCTCGTTGCGATTCATCCACCACGCCTTCCATGCTTCCGGCGTCAATCAGGTGTTTGAATTCATCCTCCATCAGAACATCTTTATCCCTTGCACGGCGCCGGTCCAGCTTATTTAAAATTAATCCCGGCGCTTTTTCCAGAGTGACGACAATCGGAAACTCCAGACGGGATACCAGAAGCAGAAGCGGGGAGACGGCGGATGAAATCTGCATGGGATACGTGACGCCGAATGTTTTGGGAATGGCCTCGCCGGCAAAAAACAGTACGACTGACGTCACGACAATGGATATCCATTGTCCGCTCACGCCGAATATGCTGATAAACAACGAAGCGGCCAGAATGGAGATGCTGATGTTCACGGCTTCATTACTGGTTACCACGGTGATCAGCAGGCGGCGTGGATTTTCCAGAAGTTTTACTACGGAACTTGTGAAGGGATACCGGTCAGACTTCATCTTGTGCAGATGCAGATCCGTCAGCGACAAAAGCGCAGCCTCCGCCGAGGAAAAGAATCCGGAAAAAAGAAAAAGAATCAGCAGAACAATAATGTCAGACATTGCAGCCAACGATGGATTTCATCCCTAATATTACAGTTTTCATCGGTAATTTAACAGATTGGAAAAGAAAAAGACAAATATTTTATAAGGCGGAAACCGCGCAATTGACTTGAAAACCGTTTTCGGTTAATGACTGTGATCAGCAAATACAGGAGATCATCACCATGCCCAATATACTGCTTGTCGGAAACGGCGCCCGTGAACACGCCATGGCCGAGGCCATTGCCCGTTCCAAACAAAACCCCTTTCTGTTTTCGTTCATGAAAACCAATAACCCGGGCATTGCAGCGCTGTCGAAAAAGATTCAACTGGGCACTTACTCCGATCTTTCCGCCATTCTGTCTTTTGCCTCGGAAAACGAAATCAACTTCGCGGTAATCGGCCCGGAAGACCCGCTGAACAACGGCGTTGTCGATGCGCTGGCGCAGATCGGCATTCCGGCCGTGGGCCCTAACAAAAGCCTGGCGCGGCTGGAGACCTCCAAGTCCTTCACCAGAAATCTGGTAAGCAAATATAACATCCCCGGCAATCCGCGGTTCAAAGTTTTCACATCAACGGACGGCATCCGGAATTTTCTAAACGAACTCGATGGCGTCGTACTCAAGCCGGACGGACTCACCGGCGGCAAGGGTGTACTGGTGCAGGGTGATCATTTTGCCACCAGAGACGAAGCGTTGAAACTTTGCGCGCAGATTCTTCAAGACGGTTCTTCGGTAATTGTCGAAGAAAAATTCGATGGCGAAGAATTTTCACTGCAATGCCTCTGTGACGGCCAGACTGTCGTCGCCACACCGCTTGTTCAGGATCACAAAAGACGCTTTGACGGCGATAGCGGACCCAACACCGGCGGTATGGGGTCTTATTCCCTTCCTGATCATTCGATGCCGTTTCTCAGACTTACGGACGTTGAAGAGGGTCTGGAAATCACCCGGCAGGTCGCGGCGGCGCTTTTGCTGGAAACCGGCACCCCTTACAAAGGAGTGATGTACGGTGGTTTCATCGCCACGAGAAACGGAGCAAAGCTCCTGGAATACAACGCCCGCTTCGGCGACCCGGAAGCCATGAATATTCTGCCTCTTCTGAAAACGGACTTTGTGGAGATCTGCAAACACATCATCGACGGCACACTGGACCAGTTGAATGTCGAGTTCGAACCCAAAGCAACCGTTTGCAAATACATTGTGCCCAAAGGCTATGGCCTGCCCGCCGATCACCCCGACGCGGCTTCGTCAAAAGCAAAGATCGAAGTAGGTGATGTCGGAAAAGCAAAGCTCTACTATTCCTCCGTGGATAAGAAAGAAGATGGGTTGTATCTGAGCTCATCGCGCGCCATCGGCATCGTGGGCATCGCCGACACAATGGATGAAGCCCGCAAAATCGCCGAAGAAGGCGTCAAAGCCGTACGCGGCCCCGTCGCTTTCCGCGAAGACATCGGCACGGATGCGCTGATTCAGAAGCGCATTGATCATATGAAACAACTACGCAAGGGATAGTTTAGCGGACTTCCGCCCGGAAGTTGACAGAAGGAAATTTCATTTGCTTAACTAGGTCCTTGCCAGCGCTTTCGTATCGTTTCGCTGCAACAACTGATCAATCTCCCCGACGGCTTTATTGACATCTCCAATGCCCTGTGCCTGATCCGTGGAGGCTGACGCGATTTCATTCATTATGCCGGCTACTTTGGTAACACGGCTCGAAGCATCGATAAAAGCCGCATTGGTCTTCGAGACCAGTTCTGATCCGTACTGGATTTTCTTTACTGTATTTTCGATCATATCCGCTGTGTTTTTCGCAGATTCGGCCGAACGCATGGCCAGATTTCGTACTTCATCAGCCACAACGGCAAATCCCGCACCTGCCTCTCCCGCACGGGCAGCCTCCACAGCGGCATTGAGAGCCAGAAGGTTTGTTTGAAAGGCGATTTCATCGATCGTTTTGACAATCTTTGACGTATCCTCACTCGCCCGGGTGATGTCTGCCATGGATAAGGTCAGGTCTTTCATGGCGGTATCCGCCTGAGTCATAACTCTGCTGACGTCCTTCATGAGATTATTGGCTTCGCCTGCGCTGGCCGCGTTCTGCCTCGTTTTGGTATCCAGTTCTTTCAGGGTTACTGATACCAGGTGATCCGTGTTCTGTCCCACCTGAACAAAAGTCTGTTCCAGATCCCTCGACATCTCTTCAACCTGGATCTTTGCCTCTTCCTGATCCTGCATGGCTTTCTCCTGAGACCGAAGAGCCTCATACTGAACACCCAGTGCGCCCTCCAGACCTTTGTGGAAAAAATAGCAACTGACGGCTGTGGCAAGAAAGGGGCCGATCGCATTGGCAATCAGGGTCGACATCAACTGTTCCTGTGTCAGGGGAATCGTGGGTAAGTCGATCCCGCTTTTTCTGGCCACGATCAGAAAAATTATCTCCATGGCCATGATGGACGTCCAGATGAACATGGTTCGAAGACCGAAGAAGGTCGCCGCAAACAGTGGAATAACCAGATTCCAGGCAACTGCGGAGGATGCCAGCCCCCCGGTCATAACCGTCAGAATGGAAAAATGCCAGCACAGGGCGCCCATCACAATGTTCCCGGCAGCCACCAGCGAACCCGCCTTTAAAACCAGAGGAGCAACGATACACACGACGATCATGACGACAAACATACTGACGGCAAGCGTGGAACTGCCGATATTGTACCATTTGATGATGTTGGGAATGAAGAAAAAATAACCGAACTGAGCAAATATGGTAAGCTGCCTTGCCCTCCGATAGGCATCCATATCCTGCCTGACCCTCTCCGGGATGTACCAATCAATATATCCGTTTCCTTTCATGACAGTGTTTCTCCCCCGTACAGATCTTTAGAAATTTCGTGGATCTTTTCCGATATTGCCCAAGACTGCCGCCAACACTTTGTGTGGTCATTGCATATTGTCGCTCTGCAATTTACATTCGCTGACTGAAGAATGCATAAATTCCAATATGGTTTTAATCGACGGATTCGTGCGAAACTTGAGCAAATGAGAAGAGAGATACGACCGGGAAGACCGGAAAAGAACATTATCCTGCAAGCTGACATCCGGCAAGCCGCGATCAATCCATGTCATCCAGTGTGCAGATTATCTTGGAGCCTCATCCCTCTGACAGGACGGATTTCTGAAGGCCTCTCGATTTTCACCGAGCGCACTGCTCTATTCGAAGGACGTATTGAATCCTCCTCTCACCTGTTCTAAAACCCCTCCACCCAACAGAGGGAAATTCTTTATTTGTTCAGGAACAGATTCAAACGGAACTACAATTTATTTCTGATATTTTTTCATTTTTCCCCCAGGCCCAATACTCCTTTATACTTAAACCGGCGACATCAGATTATGGTTGCGTTACCTGCGTGTATCATGTGTAATTATTTAAATTTATTAAAATATCCAGCAAGATTTACTCAAGGACAAACAGGTCATAATACCAGAATGAAACTAGCATTATACTATTGATAAACACGTAAGATATTTCAAAACAGATATTGTATGAAACAGACCAAACGGCAGGATTTATACGGACCAGATTCAGGAGATTAACAGTAACTATTTGATACAGATGGAGTTTTTATGGAATCGGCTTTGATGGAAAAAGTATATCATGCCCCGGTTAACGATACGATCCATGAAGAAAAAGTTCAGGCTCTGATTTCGAAATCCCCTGTTATTTCAGGCATTGAGAACAGAATCCTGGATATTCGTTCAATGTCCCTGTTGCAGGTTGAACAACAGCAGGTAAAAGCTGAGGATGTTTTCCTCACCAGGAATTCCTGGCAGGCATTGCAGACTCACCACAGGAAAATGAAAAATTACGAACAGAAAAACATCATTCCCGCCCTCGCCGCAAAAATCAATGCCATGACCGTGAAAGACGGCTTCATTCCCGAAGTCCTGACGCATCAGGATATTACCGGAAGGGCTTCGCGCCTTCAGGCAAAATATATTTATAACGCACCCTTCATGAAGGCTGTATCGTCACACCCTGAATACTGCACCATAGCCGGGTTTGAAACTCCCAAGCGCATAATGAAGGAAACAATGGACCTCCTTAATTTCCTGCGATCCGCCGGAAACCTTTTTCGAAAAAACAAAATTCATACGATGGCGGGTTCTCCTGCGGAAGTGGAAATTGCCAATCAATGCTTCGGCAGTCTCTGGCCGGCGGGCGTTAATCTTTACGGAATATTGCGGGAGCTGTATCCTGCGTTTCATGCCAGAATCACCGGGCAGGTGCCCGTGTGCATTGCCGACAACATGGAAGACATGATCAATGTCCCTCCGGATGCGCGCACGGTTCGGGGCATCGGACGATTCAGCATAGACCGGCAGGGTCGCTTCCTCGGCCTGTATCCTACAGCAGCAGTTCCCGGTAAACGAGTCACGCTGGATGCTGACCTTGTCTCTCAGGACCAACTGGGCAGAAAAGCCATCGTGAAAAGAATTCTGGAAGATGCAATCCATGCCATCAGGAACAGCTCATGCCAATCCATCATTGTCATCGACTATGCCGGAGGCGTCGGAAATATGTCCGAGCTGCTTCTTAAAAAAATATTCGATCTTCCGGATATAAGCCTGAAAAACCTGCTGCTTGCAAAAGTACGCGTTGTCGTTATCGACATCGCCGATGATCAGCTGGCAGCGGGAATCAAACGGTTTGAGCAAATGAAAAAACAACCCCGGTATGCAGGGATTGACAGACACATCGTTTTCCTGAAGGGAGACGTCACCAAGCCTCTCACCGATGGGCATTTAAAATTCATGAAAGCAAGGTTTGGAGAGGAAGCTCTGGCCAATCCCGTTTATCTGGGTATGACTTCCTATACCATCGGCGCACTGGACAATATTACACTGGATAACGGTACAACAGTTGCCCATGCCATGGCGGATGAAATGTTCAAACAGTGCTGGAAAGTTTACGCCGTCGATTTCTCCTCCCCGATGTGGCGCCTTTCTGCATTTCTGCAGGATACGGGCAAATGGGGCCGTGAATATCTGCGCGTAGTCCACGGCTGCACGGAAAAAGATGACGAGCAAAAGCCAATGAACTCCCTGATTGCCTTCTATCTTAAGCTCCGGTTCGGGATTTCGCTGAACAGTGTTGCCGATTTTGTCCGGTTCATGCAGATTGGAGCCGCGCTGGCTTCTCATTATTCAACCGTCTGGCCCGGCAGCGATGGTCATAACGCCGGCTACTGCGTACTCGAAGACGGCACGTTGAAGAAACCCGGCATTCTGAGTTTTGCCGAGCAGCTTCGGAGACAGGGGGCAGCGCTACACTACAAATCCAAAGTCTGGTTGTTCGGCACTCTGGACCTCGGGAAGATGGACGGCGGAAACCGCGCCTGGGCTTTTATTCCCGGCTGGATAGCCGACTTTATCGTCGCGGAGAAAAATAACTAAAACGGAATACGGTTTCAAGAAGGAGCGCGCATGTTCGACAGCAAGGAAATATCCGTCAGGCGGCAATTAAGTGGTAAAAGAATCCTGATCACCGGCTCAACCGGATTTCTGGGAAAAGTCGTCATCGAAAAAATAATCCGGGTAATCCCGGATGTCGAAAAAATCCTCCTGCTGATCCGGGGGAATGAGCGGTATCCACAGGCCAGAGAGCGCTTCGACCATGAGATTGCCGTATCCGCTATTTTTGATCGCCTCAAGGATGAAGACTCCGTCCGATTCAGGCAATTCTGCAGAGAAAAAGTAGACTGCATCACGGGCGAAGTCACCGAAAAATATTTCGGATTAGGCATGGATGATTTCAAAAGTCTTTCCGGCCGCGTTGACCTTGTTATCCATGCGGCCGCCTGTGTTGATTTTCGTGAACAACTCCAGCGGGCGCTCAAGATCAACACATTGAGTCTGCTGCACATTGCCGACCTGGTTAAATCGGCGGGCAACATTCCGCTGATTCAGGTTTCAACCTGCTTCGTGAATGGTTTCAACTCGGGGGACTGCCGCGAAGAAATCGCTGCGCCGGTCAGCAAAGCTTTCAAGAAAAACCGGAAGGGCTTCTATGATGTCCGCCCCGTTATCGCCAAACTGCATAAAAAGATCCGTGCAGCCTCCGGAAACTCTATTCCTTCCGATCAACTGAATGAACAGATGGTTGAACTGGGCGCACGGGAGGCTCATCGTTATGGCTGGAACGATACATATACGTTTACAAAATGGCTCGGCGAACAGGTCATCATGGAAGCGCTGCAGGATTCCACACTGACGATCGTCCGGCCGTCCATCATTGAAAGCACCTTTCAGGAGCCGACTCCGGGGTGGGTCGAAGGCGTCAAGGTAGCCGACGCGATTATTCTCGCTTACGCCCGTGAGAAGACGCCTTTCTTCCCTGCGCGGGTCAGAGGGGTCATTGATATCATTCCGGCCGACCTCGTGGCAAACAGCGTGATTCTGGCTGCATCGGAAGCGATTGCCCTGCCGGGAAAGCACAGGATTTATCAATGCTGCACCGGTTCATCCAATCCGATCACCATCGGCCGGATGCGGCATCTGCTTCAGGAGGAATCCAACCGAAACGCCGAATCCTACAGCCGGCTTTACCCGAAAGGCAAACCGAAGCGCAACTTCCGGATTATTGACCGGCGGCTTTTCGTTATGGCAATGTGCGTCCTGCGCGGCATGGTAACGGCATATGACGGATTGTGCAAATTTACAGGCATGGACAACCGTTTTCGCAAACTGACGGATTTTGTGAAGACCACCATGAAACTGGCTGTAACTTTTTCTTTTTATGCGTCCCCGAATTATCTGTTTCATAATGACCGGCTCATGGATCTCGCCTCCCGGATATCACCGGCCGATCGCAGCGACTTCCCTGTGGATGCCAGGATGATTGACTGGCAACAGTACATGGGACCGATTCATCTGTCCGGATTGAACCGTTACGCATTGAAGGATCGGAAAGTCATCAGGGATCAGGCCGAAGAAAGCATCAGAACGCCGGATGTCATCAAGGTCCCGAATGCGGCCGGACAAATGGAACATGGAAAGGCATAAAGACAGGCCCGGAAAAATCCGGGCCTCCTTAGAAAATCCATTGCACAGGCTGTAATTAAGACAGGGACATAAGATATGTGCGGAGGTTTTTCTTGGAGCTTGTCAGGCCCAGCTTCCGCCGGATGTTGTTGCGGTGAAATTCAATGCCGCGCTCGGAAACATTGATCATTTCAGCGATTTCCTTGGATGTTTTTCCTTCTTTCACCAGTCCGGCCACCTGCACCTCGGTAGAGGTGAGATTCGTGAACTGATTCGAGAGGCGATGAAGGAAAGGAGAAATAATCGTCTGGAGATTGGCGTCCAGGACATCGACATAAACCTTCTGCCGGTCGTTGAGGCGGCAGACCCGAAGCTTATCCAGGCAGGGAAGCAGGAGACTGCGGACATTGGCCAGAACCGTCTCCTCCAGCTCATTCTTATCCTTCTCCCTTTGCTCGAGAAGAATTTTCAGGGCCGTATTCGTCTGTTCCAGATGAAGGGCATTGAGTTTGAGTTCACGTTCTTTTTTCCGGAGCTTTGCTTCAGCCAGCCGGCGATCCTCGATTTCCCGTCGCAGTTTCTCGTTGGATTCGGTCAGCGCAATTGTGCGGGCGGTAACCCGTTGTTCAAGTTCGTCCAGCGTCCGCCTCAGATCCTCCTGCGCCCGATTCCTTTCCGTAACATCCACAAAAGAACACATCAGGCAGACCGGCTGACCGAGTTTGTCGTTTACGAGATGCGCGGAGAGCTGAACGGTTAATATCCGGCGATCCTTAACTTTTGCCGCGACTTCTCCATGCCAGCTGCCGTCTTGGAAGACATGCTTGAGAATCTGTTCATAATCCTTCTCTGACTGGGCAAAAGCAAAAACAGAACGTCCCAGAACTTCCGATGCGTCAGAGCTGCCCCAGAGTCGCAGAAAGGCATCGTTTACGTAGTTTATACGGCCTTCCAGATCACCGAACGCTATGGCATTGATGGAGGAAGCAATGGCCTGATCTTTAATGCGCAGTTCCTCTAAAGCCTGCCGGGTCGGAGTGACATCAATAAAGGAGCACAGGGAACAAATGGGTTCTCCTTCTTCACCGCGAACAAGGCTTGCCGAAAGATGAACAATGATGATCGAGCCATCCTTCTTTCGCCCAACCACTTCACCGCTCCAATTGCCTTTCTCCAGAAATTCGGTAAAAATTCGTTCTGCCTGCTTCGGAGAATCGGCAAAGGACAGTACTGACCGGCCCATGACCTCCTCCGGCGCATAACCGCCTAAAAGTTCATAAGCGGCAGGATTGGCATATGTGATTCTTGCCTCCTGATCTCCGAAAACCATTCCGGTAACGGAAGAAGCAATAGCGTGATCTTTAAGACGCAGCTCCTCAAATGCCTTTCTGGTCCGGGTGATGTCGATAAAGGAACACAAAGAACAGATCGGCTGGCCGTCCTCGCCCCGGACAAGGCTTGCCGACAGGTGAACCACAATGATCGAGCCGTCTTTCTTTCGTCCGGCCACTTCGCCAACCCAGCTGCCCTTTTCCAGAACTTCGGTGAATATTCGGCTCGCCTCTTCCTGGGAATCGGCAAAAGTCAGGACGGACAGCCCCAGCACTTCATCCAGGGTGTATCCGCCGATCATCCTGAGGGCGGCGTCATTTCCGAAAAGAATACGCCCTTCCAGATCACCGATTGCAATACCGTTGACCGCGGAGGCGATGGCCGAGTTCGTGATGCGCAGGGCATTGACAAGACTGTCATGGTCCATGGAGGCCGTTGACGCCGCCACGGGCATCCCCAGTAAGAAATCAGGAGTGTTTTTGATGTTCACGGCCATACCGTTAACTTCAGCTTTTTTTATCGTTTATTTTTTCGTTCGTATAGGTCCACTTTAAGAGACATTCTGTCAAGCAAAAATATTCTTGAAAAAAGTTTGCAGGAAATAACCGGAACACACGAAAGCTTTCAGGTAAGCGTAAAATCGGATTCGGGCAACAGCCCGCCCCGGACTCGCCCGTTGACAGCGGAATACCCATGTTGTCCCGTATTACGTCTTTTTGGGCGTCGGAACTTCTTTATCTTTCCAGGCCGAGCGTGCCGCTTCTGCCATCGTCCAAACGCCATTCAAGGTTCGCTCTGTTACTGGAAGAAAAGGTTACACGGATGTTGTTATCCCGCCACCCCCATGGATTCTTTTTGTAAATGACTTTAAAGGCCAGAACATTACCGGATATCCACTGAAAATTGGTCCCGTCCCAGACCTGATAGGATTCTCCCTGACACTGGCCAAATGCGCTGATGGAAACAACCTGTTCTCCAATCTGAGCGATATTCCATACCGTTCCGGAACACCCCCCACCATTTTCTTTCCACTGGCCGGCGACATCAGGAACTCTCCCCTGAGCCTGTGAGCCGCCTGAAATATTGACCGATTTAATGCTTGAGGGAGGCTGATTCAAATTCATTGTCTGGTACGAACCATCATTGTAAATAACAGTCAGATTCCCCTGTGCACCGGCAACGCATGCAACAGAAAGTAAAAAAATGATGACCGTTCCCCATGTCCAGCACATTTTTTTTGCTCTGTTCATGATGCTTCTCCTTTCATACGGGTTAACAATTTAATACGATCCGGTTTGATTAGATTATACTTACGATAAGAATATTCGTTCAGAATTCCCGGGGAAAGTCCCCCTGGTCCTGCAAAGTATAGAAAGCGCGTTCACGCGTGTCAAGAGGATTCTGGATTTTGCATGGCTGGTTATCAATTTCCCGGATTCCGGACGCGTGATGCTTTCCGGAATCCGGGAAAGGTGTACTGGCAAAACATACAGGTCGATGGCTATCAGGGGATCACTTTGCATTTTCATTGCCACATCCCTACCCTGACAGCCCGCGGTCTACAGGGGCATAACTTATCAGTGGTGGAACAGCCTCAACCCGCAGAAAGCCATGACGATGCCGTATTTATTGCAGGTGTCGATAACCTGCTGGTCGCGGATGGAACCGCCGGGTTCCACGATCGCGGTAACACCGCTGCGGCGAGCGCGTTCAATATTATCGCCGAAGGGAAAGAACGCGTCGCTGCCCAGACAAACGCCCGTGACCCCGGCAAGCCAGGATTTTCTTTCCGCAGCCGTAAGCGGTTCGGGTTGTCGGGTAAAGGTTTCGGCCCAGACGTCGTCGCCGATCACGTCTTCCGGAGTGTCTCCGAGGTAGACGTCCATGGCATTGTCCCGGTTGGGTTTGGCCACATCGGCGCGGAAAGGCAGGTCCAGCACTTTGGGCATATGGCGCAGCTGCCAGAGGTCGGCCTTCTGACCGGCCAGACGGGTGCAGTGGATGCGGCTTTGCTGGCCCGCGCCCACTCCGATGACCTGGCCGTCCTGCACGTAGCAGACACTGTTGGACTGCGTGTATTTGAGTGTGATGAGCGCCAGAACCAGGTCGCGCTTCTGTGCATCGGTAAGCATCTTGTTTGCAGTGACGATATTTTCCAGCATGCGGCTGTCTATTTTCAGGTCGTTGCGGCCCTGCTCAAAGGTAATACCATAAACCTGCTTGTGTTCCAGGGAAACAGGCACATAGCCGGAATCGATAACCACCACATTGTAGTTGCCGCCTTTCTTGGATTTCAGGATTTCCAAGGCTTCCGGCTCATAACCCGGAGCAATGATGCCGTCGGTGACTTCATTCTTGATGATTTTTGCCGTGGGTACGTCGCAGATATCGGAAAGCGCAATCCAGTCGCCGAAACTGCTCATACGATCGGCGCCGCGGGCGCGCGCATAAGCGCAGGCCAGCGCCGAAAGCTGCATATCGGGAACAATGTGATACATCCTGCGGAGAACATCGTCCAGAGGGTACCCCAGAGCGGCGCCGGCCGGAGAAACATGTTTAAAGGAAGTTGCGGCCACCATGCCGGTATTTTCCTTGAGTTCCTTCACCAGTTGCCAGCTGTTGAAAGCGTCCAGAAAATTGATGTAGCCGGGTTTACCATTCAGCACGGTCACCGGCAGATTGCCGCCGCCCGCCATAAAAATCCGGGCAGGTTTCTGATTGGGATTACAGCCATATTTTAATTGGATTTCGTTCATGGATCATTCCTCCACCGTTTTGTATTTATTGATGATGACATCTTCGTATGCCTGAGTTTTCAGATCGATGGCCCGGACAAACAGGCTGACTTTATTTTCCTCATTCAGGGCTTCCCACAGTTTGCCTGCGTATTCATTGGGGTCTTCCTCGTCGAGGATTACGCGCAAAGGTTCGCCCTCAAAACTGGGAATCGGATTGCCGTTGCATTTGTATGTACTGATGAAGTGTCCCTCGCCGGCCGGAGGCTCTGAATAATCAAAGGTGAATCGTTGAACGCTGTTCTCGTTGCCGCCGCAACTTTTCAGGATGCTGAGTTTGTAGCCGCCGCTTTGCATGTCCACGACGCCGGAAATTCGCGGTGTCCAGTTGGGCTTGTCGTCTTCAAATGTGCGAGTCGCCAGCGCCGCTTCGAAATTATAGCCGGGAAAACCGTTTTGGGCCATAAAATCATAAATCGTGTTGGTCTGGTCACCGTTGGTCACAATCGTCGCTTTGCCGGTGGTCAGCACGGGGTTGTATATGATGAGATGGGGATCCGTCATTTTGGAAGGATCGGCCGCCTTGGTGCGGATACCGCCTTCGATGGAATCGAACACACGGTTGCGGCTGTTTGTGCTTCTGCCCATAATAAAATAGGCAATCATGGCTTTGTTGCCAGTCGTTGTCTTCCCGATACAGATACCACGCCCCGGATATTCATTGCCCGCCAGATATTCATATAAGTTCACTTTCATTTTTATATCTCTCCTCGATGATGTGGATGGGAACTATTTTGCGGCGGGAGTATATGAAGAGATGTTGAGTCTGTCAACAGGATTCGACCCAAAGGTAAATATTCACCATAATGTTAGAAATATTGATAATTTTCTTCGTACACAAATGCAAATTTCACCTGATCGAGAAGAAAAAACACGGTTTGCCCTTTTCCTCGGCATTAATGGCGGTGTAACGGGAAAATATCTCTTGACGATCCACCGGCAATATGACCAGTACAGGGTCAACAAAATTAATTGTGTTTATATTATCGAATATTGAACCCTTCCCAGTTGAACCTTTCATAATAGATAAGACACAATCATCATGCTCTTCGGAGCGTTTTTTGTTTGCAGCGGCAGCGAGCTTTTAAGCTCGTCAGGTAAGGCATGCAAGCCTCTCATTTCTTCCTTTCGGCTCAGCCGGGAGAAATCCGGGAGTGATTGTGATGCTTTGGAAATCCCATCGGGAAAATGGAGGGATAAGAAGTAATAAACGAGAAAGGGTATGAAATGAACAAAAATTTGTATGTCGGCAACCTGTCTTATAAAATCACGGATGAAGATCTGAGAGCCAACTTTTCCGAAGCAGGAGAAGTCGCAAGCGCAGCCATTATTCAAGATAAGTTCACGGGTCAGTCCAAAGGTTTTGGTTTTGTCGAAATGAAAACGGAAGAAGGCGCCGCGGAGGCAATTAAAAAATTCAGCGGTGGAATACTGGATGGCAGAGCCATCACCGTTAATGAAGCGCGGCCAAGGAAAGAATTCGCCGCGGGCGGCGGGAATCGCGATGGTGGCTTCAACAGAGGCCGCCGTAACGGTGGCGGAAGATACTAAAACCAGCCGAAATTAGCATGGTTTACAAAAAGAGCAGAAGGTTGATTTTCCGGGCCTTCTGCTCTTTTTTTTCGTCTGGTTCATATAGCAGAATCTGAATATTGATTTCCGTTCACGCTACGGTTCACCGGACATCTCTATTTTGCTTTTGTGCTTTTCTGCGATAAATCTCTGTCCGGCATCAATGTGACCAGTTGTGACTGCCGGCCGGCGGCAGGGACTTCCGATTGGATCTTCCATATTGTTTTGTAGCGGAAGAAAACTCCCCTCTTCTTCCTCTTTTGGATGGCATGTTCAAAGTCCCTGAACCGGAGTTGCGAATGAACGATTTGTTTTCTCCACTGGGCACTGCCGTTGTCAAACCTTCTACATTGAAATAAACAAGTTTATCCCCCAGAGTTTTCTGGAGTGAGTATGCAAGACCTGCGTCCTGCCCGGTAACAAACGTAAAGGCTTCACCGGTTCTTTCGGCGCGGCCCGTCCGCCCGATACGATGGGTATAAGCATCCGCTGTCGCCGGCATATCGTAATTGATGACATGCGAAACGCTGGCCACATCAATCCCCCGGGCGGCAATGTCGGTGGCTACCATAATGTCGTAACGGCCGTCGCGAAAACCATCGAGGGCCTTTTGCCTTTTTTGCTGCGTAAGGTTCCCGTGCAGGGAAATGACTTTGTATCCCGATTTGTCCAACTGCCCCGCAACGCTTCTGGCCCGGGATTTTGTCCGTGTAAAAATCAGGACCGAATCCCTCTCTGTACGATCAAGAATCTCCTTAAGAAGCGCCGTCTTTGAGTCCATGGAAACCGGATAAAAACGGTGCGAAACGGTATCCACAGGCGCGGTGCGGCCAATTTGAATACACAACGGATCCCGCAGGAGATCTTTAGACAGGATTTGAATGTCTTCGGGCATGGTGGCGGAGAAAAGCAGCGTCTGACGCTTGAGTGGAAGATGTTTCACGATTCTGCGGATATCCGGCAGAAACCCCATATCAAACATGTGGTCGGCTTCATCAAGGACAAGAACCTCGATTCGAGACAGATCCAGAGTACCCCGATCGATATGATCCAGGAGACGACCCGGGCATCCGGAAACGATATCCACCCGGGTACTGAGCCTTTTGATCTGGCCTTGAATATTGACACCGCCATAGATGGAAACGCTTTTCATTCCGGTTTTCCCTGCTAACTGCGCTATCACCTCATGGGTCTGTTCGCTCAGTTCCCGGGTCGGGGCGATAATCAGAGCCCGGACAGGGCCGTGCGGTCCTTTCAACAGTTTTTGCAAAACAGGCAAAACAAAGGCTGCCGTCTTGCCCGTGCCGGTCTGGGCAAGTCCCAACACATCGCGACCCGCCATAATCGGGGGAATGCTTTTCAATTGAATAGACGTCGGTGTGATGTAGCCTGCGGATTTTACGCCAGCCAGTAATTTTTCATCTAAATTAAACTTCTCAAAACTCATTCTTCTTTTTTCCTTCTTTTTTGTATTCGTGATGTTGAACTCCACGGCATATCGTTGCGGTTCTTAAGTAAACCGCTTCAGGCGCAATACCGCAACGGAAGACCGTTTGCCGGACATGCACGGGCAATGGATTCTATAACGATAAGCTGGATTTTCCTGCCGAAGTTTCTGAAGAAAGAAAAGTGGGAAGATAACTAACTATCGCAATCACGGGAGGCTGTGTACAGGTTTACGCCGAAAATAGCAAGGATTATCTTTACTGAAAAAATAAATCGACCAGCCATGCCACGCGCAGGGTGGAAGAGCCGGTCGATGAATTCATGCAATGGCTTTCCGTTCGCGGTTGAACGGACTGAATTTTTTATGCCGGCACTTTCGGCAGTTTCGGAAAATTCGCGTCCAGCGCGGCATTCCACTTATCGACATAGGATTTGACGCTTTCCATCAGATCCAAGATATCTCCTTCGATGGTGATGGAACGGATCTTATCTCCCTGCGCAATGGCATTGACGATTTCCTGATCAATATCACTGACCACTTCGCCAAAGACGGTATGTTTGCCGTCCAGCCAGGGCGTGGGAACATGGGTAATAAAGAATTGACTGCCGTTGGTCTGGGGGCCGGCATTGGCCATGGATAAAATGCCCGGCTTGCTGTGGCGCAGTTCTTTGACAAATTCATCTCCAAAGCGATACCCGGGGCCGCCGCGGCCGTCACCCGCCGGACAGCCGCCCTGAATCATGAAATCAGGAATCACGCGATGAAATTTCAGATTATTGTAATATCCGCGCCGGGCCAGATTAACAAAGTTACCTACGGTGACCGGCGTTTCGTCAGAAAACAGTTTCAGGCGAATGGTGCCTTTATCCGTTTCTATGACTGCAATGAGTTTATTTTTCATGATTCTCTCCTCCGGGAATAGTCACGTGAAACTTTAGAGATAATCGCCTGATAAGTCAAGGTAAAAACCATCTTGCAAAAGCTTTTTAAGTACGTTAATGACGGAAACATTCACACCGGCAAGTTGATGTAACGGGTGTGCTTCGTGAAAAACTTCAAAAGGAGCTTGCATGAAATCCAAAAGGGCCAGTGAAAAAAACATCCCGGTGAGCGTCGTCATGGGCAGCGACTCGGACCTGCCGATCATGGGTGAAACCGCAAAAATTCTCGATGAATTCAATGTGGGGTTTGAATTGATTCTGACATCAGCACACCGGGCGCCCGCCCGTACGGCCAAATATGCTTCCGAAGCCGGGAGCCGTGGAATCAAAGTCATCATCGCCGGAGCCGGCGCGGCGGCTCATCTGGCCGGTGTGATCGCTTCGCATACACCGCTGCCGGTCATCGGCGTTCCCATCGATGCAACATCGATCAAAGGCCTGGATGCTCTCCTGGCCACCGTGCAGATGCCGGGCGGCATTCCCGTAGCCACCATGGCGATCGGCAAGGCGGGAGCGAAAAACGCGGCGCTTTTCGCCATCCGCATGCTTGCGCTTTCCGATAAACGGCTGGCCAGAAAGCTTGACGACTACATCACGCAGATGGCCCGGGATGTGGAAAAAAAGCAGGAAAAACTGATATGGCCAGCCTCCTGAAACTTTCGGTGGGCAACTCACTGGAGAACATCCTCCATGAAGCCGCCGTAATTCTGCTTCGAGGCGGCACGATTGCCTATCCCACGGAAACTATTTACGGCCTGGGCGTGGATGCAACCAGTGAGCAGGCCATCCATAAAATTTTTGAAATCAAGGGACGCGATTTCAAAAACCCCGTCTCCGTCATCATCGGTGACCGGGATCAATTGCCCGCGCTCGCCGCTTCTATTCCCCGGTCGGCGCAAATCCTGATGGATGCATTCTGGCCCGGCCCCTTGACTATTGTGTTTGACGCGTCAGAAAGAGTTTCCCCGCTGCTCACGGCAGGCACCGGAAAAATCGGTGTCCGGCTGTCCAGCCATGATTTTGCAAGACGCCTGGCCCTGCAAACGGGACGGCCGATTACCTCAACCAGTGCCAATCTTTCCGGTGCACCGGAGTGCTCCGACGCGGACGCGGTCATCGGGCAAATCGGCGAAAAAATCGACGCGGTGATTGACCTGGGCCGGCAGGAAGGCACCCTGGGCTCCACGATCATCGACATCACCTCCGAGCCGGCAATTCTCCTGCGGCCCGGCGTTATTTCCCGCGAAGAAATTGAAAAGAAAACAGCGGTAAGCATCAGGTAGGACTTGCTGAAATTAGTTTTTCAGGCGATTGAGCAATGACGGTGCCCCAAAACGACAATACGCGTCTAACATCCGACCTTCTTTTCCATCGTGGAGAATTGGCAACACTTGCCCTGTCGTTTTTCTATTTTTTCCTTCTGCTGGCATCCTATTACATTCTGCGTCCGGTGCGCGACGGTCTGATTGCGGGTATCGGCACCGACCAGGTGAAGTTTCTAAGCATCATTGTCCTCGTCACCATGCTGGCCATCACCCCACTATACGGTGCATTGATGACGCGCTTTCCCCGCTACAGGCTGCTTCCCGGAATTTACACTTTCGCAGTGGCCAACCTGCTTTTGTTTGCTCTGGGTTTTACCAGACCCGAGTCCGCCCGGTGGAGCGCACACGTGTTTTATGTCTGGGTTACCGCATTTAATCTCTTTGTAATTTCCGTTTTCTGGAGTTTCATGGCGGATATCTGGAACGGGGAACAGGGCCGCCGGCTTTTCGGCGTTATCGCCGCGGGCGGCAGCCTGGGCGGTCTTGCAGGCCCTGCGCTGGCCCAGAATCTCGCGGCGCATTACGGCAACAGCGGCCTGACGGTTATCGCGGCGCTTTTGCTTTGCGGCGCCACCGTCTGCCTGCTGTTACTTGGACAAAACGCGCGTACCCTGCCGGCCAGAGAAGATCAGGTTACAAAAGCATTTGAAGGGTCAAGCTGGCAGGGCATCGGGCTGGTTTTCCGTTCGCCGTTTCTTCTGGGCATCGCGGCACTGGTAATGATCGGCTCCATTGTCGGCATGTTTGCCTATATCGAACTGGGACGCCTCGCCAGAGAAACCTTCGCCACCCCCGAATCGCGCACCGCCTTCTTCGCGCGCTTCGATTTCTGGACCAACATCGTCACAGTGGTTTTGCAGGGTCTCGTCGTCGGTGCGCTTACAACACGATGGGGTATCAAAATTCCGCTGGTCGGCATGGCCGTGGTCTGCTGCGTTTCCTTCATCCCCATCGCTCTCTCACCGGCGCTGGCGGCGCTGTCCATCACCAACGTCGTGAGGAGAGCATCCGAATACGGCCTGGGAAAACCCGCGCGGGATATGCTGTATACCGTTTCAACGCCGCAGGAAAAATATCTGGCAAAAAATGTGATCGATACGGTCATCTATCGCGGCTCGGATGTCCTGGGAAGCTGGACACACACCTTACTGCTGGCTCTGGGTGTTTCGCTTGCGGGCCTGGGCTGGATAGCCGCTGTTGCTGCCGGAGCGATGGTATTCATTGCGGCAGCCGTCGCCCGTGGCTATCGGAAGCGGGGAGAACGGCAGGAAGTTTTCTGAAATTCTCTTTGACATCCTGGTCGCACTTGTCCTATGCTTGCCGCATGAAAAATCCATTCGTTACATTCGGCCTGTTCATTGTGATTGTTTGTCTAGTTTTCAGCGGCTGCCAGAAACGCAGCGTTGTGATGATTGAAACCCAGGAGTACAAAAAAGATTACACCCGCCAGCTTCCGCCGGGCGAACTTGCGCTCAGAAAAATCACCGATCCGACACAGATTCCTGATTATACAAAAGCGTTCTCCGATCTTGACGGCCTTGCTGCCGCCATTGACCAGAGCCTGAGCTACATGGCCAAACCGTCCAGCCGGAAGTTTTATCCATACGGCAGCATCACACATGAGCAGGCGGTAAAAAGCCTGGAAGCACTCAAAAAACTGGTCACAGCCGGGATGCCTCCCGAACAGATGAATCTGGTTTTGAGGGAAGCATTCGATACCTATATTTCAGTCGGTTGTGACGATCAGGGAACCGTCCTGTACACCGGATACTACACACCGATTTTCAACGGGTCGCTTGAGCGCACCGACCGATTCAAATATCCCCTGTATAAGTCGCCTGCCAACCTCGTGAAAAACCCTGACGGAACCATTCTCGGGCAAAAGGGCCTCGACGGGCGGATACGGTTGTATCCCAGCAGAAGAGACATTCAGAGATCCAACATGCTCGCGGGCAATGAAATCGTCTGGCTTGCCGATCCATTTGAAGTTTATATCGTCCATGTGCAGGGTTCGGCCAAAATCCGCACACCCGATGGACAACTTCACATGTTTGCGTATGATGCACACAATGGGTGGGACTACGAAAGCATCATGAAAAAAATGATTGCAGACGGAAAAATTTCCGCCAAAGACATCAATCTCAAAGCTTTGATTGATTACTTCAAGGCTCATCCGAACGAAGTGGATCAGTATATCAATAATAATCCCCGCTTTGTTTTTTTCAGACAGGACACGGGCGACCCCAGAGGCTCCATCAATGTGCCGGTCACACCGTTCCGGACCATCGCCACGGATAAAGCGATTTACCCCAGGGCAATGTTTGCCTTCGCTGCGGTTGACCTGGATCATCCGGTGGGATTTGCCCTGGATCAGGACACGGGAGGCGCCATCCGGGCCGCGGGCCGCTGTGACGTATACATGGGCATAGGCGACCGCGCCGGCGAACTGGCTGGCGGCACTTACCGGGAAGGACGCCTTTATTATCTGTTTATAAAATAAGCAGACATAAAATTTTTCAGCCTGTATTTTTTACGGATAATATTTACTTTTGCCTTGCCCTGACAAATATTCGGCCAAGCAGCATTCGCCGATCATCAAAATTGATAATCGCTGGTTGAACTGAAAGATGAAAAAAGTATACTTGGGGATGACCGCAGATATTATCCATCACGGCCTCATCAATATTATTCAAGAAGGTGCAAAATACGGCGAAGTCCTTGTCGGTTTACTGACGGATCAGGCGATTGCCACTCATAAAAGGCTCCCCTACCTGACTTACGATCAACGCAAAAAAATTGTGGAAAATATCAAAGGAGTTCATCAGGTCGTTCCGCAGGCGGAATGGAGCTATGTTCCGAACCTTATCAAATACAAACCCGATTATATTATTCACGGAGATGACTGGAAAGAAGGTTCTCTGAAACAAATCAGGGAAAATGTTTACGCCGCAATGAAGCAAATCGGCGGGGAAGTCATCGAGATTCCGTATACCCGGGGGATTAATTCAACGGCATTAAACAAAGACATTAAAACCGTCGGGACAACCCCGGATGTCAGACTAAAATCCCTGCGGCGCCTTATTGCCGCGAAACCCGTTGTCCGAATTCTTGAGGCACACAGCGGCCTTTCAGGATTGATCATTGAAAACATCACGGTCCAAAACGGCGATTCGATCCGGGAATTTGACGGAATGTGGTCAAGCAGCTTAACGGATGCTACCTGTAAAGGAAAACCGGATATCGAAGCCGTTGATTTGACGACAAGACTTCAGTCTTTAACCAACATCCTGGAATGCACGACGAAACCAATCATCTTTGACGGAGACACCGGCGGAAAACTTGAACATTTTGTGTTTACCGTCAGGACGCTGGAACGAAACGGCATTTCAGCACTGATTATCGAAGACAAGGCCGGTCTGAAAAAGAATTCATTATTCGGTACGGATGCCATTCAGACCCAGGAAACCATCGAAGGTTTTTCAGATAAAATACGCGCAGGCAAACAGGCTCAGGTTACGGATGATTTCATGATTATTGCCCGCTGTGAAAGTTTAATCGCCGGAAAGGCGGTTGACGACGCCCTGAAACGCGGTCTTGCATACGTGGAAGCCGGCGCCGACGGAATCATGATTCACAGCAGACACAAGGCCGGAGACGATATTAAAGAATTTTGTTCTCGATTCAGACAAACGGATACAATAACCCCGATTGCAGCCGCTCCAACCACCTATAATCAATTCACTGAAGAAGAACTCCATGCATGGGGAATTAATATCGTGATTTATGCCAATCACATGCTGAGAGCTTCGTATCCGGCAATGGTTGAGGTTGCAAAGATGATTCTTGAAAACAGCAGGTCACTGGAGGCAGGCGGGCATTGCATGCCTATCCAGCAAATTCTTGAACTGATACCAGGTACAAAATAATACGGATTATGCTGCGGACGGAAATAATTTTTAATACTTTCACATCATGCGGTATTGATTTCTTTACAGGCGTTCCGGATTCCCTGTTAAGAGATTTTTGCGCATATGTTACAGACCATACGGACGGCACCCACCACATGATCGCCGCAAACGAGGGCATTGCAATCGGTCTGGCCGCCGGGCATTATCTGGCCACTGAAAATCCCGCTCTGGTTTACATGCAGAATTCGGGAATCGGCAATGCCGTCAATCCTCTGCTGTCGCTGGCCGACAAACTGGTTTATCAAATTCCGATGGTTTTAGTAGTGGGCTGGAGAGGAGAACCAGATGGCAAAGACGAACCCCAGCATAAAAAACAGGGGCTGGTAACGCTGGATCTGTTTGATGCAATGCAGATCCCCTATGTTGTTTTAGACCCTGAAGAAAGCAGGGCGGTTGCACAGATTAAAAGAACCGTCCGTGCTTCGATGGAATCGAGTTCGCCATACGCGGTGATTGTTAAAAACCGGATGTTCGACCTGTACAGATCGCATAACCAGCTGGCAAACCTTTATTTCCTGACCAGAGAGCAGGCGTTAAAAACCGTACTCGAAAAATTGGATGACAGAGATATTCTTGTTTCAACAACCGGAAAATTATCCCGTGAATTATATGCATACAGAAATGCTGCTCATCAGGGACACGAACGGGATTTTCTAACGGTCGGTTCCATGGGACACTGTTCCGCCATCGCACTGGGCATCGCGTTGTCCCATCCTGAAAGAAAGGTCTATTGTTTCGACGGGGACGGAGCTTTTCTGATGCACATGGGCGCTGCCGCCAATATCGGAACGGCAAATGCAAAAAATTACTATCATATCGTATTCAACAACGGCGCTCACGAATCCGTCGGAGGGCAGCCGACGGCCGCCGACAGAATAGATATACCGAAAATCGCCAGCGCCTGCGGATACAGAAATGCATTTACGGCATCGACAAAGGATCAAATCCACTCCGTCTTGAATGCTCTACAGCGTTTGGAAGGCCCCGTTTTACTGGAACTCAAAATAGCTGTCGGATCAAAAGCCGATTTAGGAAGGCCCGAAACGACTCCGGCAGAAAATAAAAACGCTTTTATGCAGAACTTAAAAAAGTAACCTTATGAAAATCAAGAGAAACATCCTCCTGAACCCGGGACCAGCAACAACAACGGATACGGTCAAGATGGCGCAAATCGTGCCGGATATTTGTCCGCGGGAAAAAGAATTTACGGAAATCATGAAGGATTTGCGAAGTGATCTGCTGAAAATTGTCCATGCGGATCCCGATCAATATACGTCTGTCCTGTTTTGCGGTTCCGGCACCGTAAATCTTGATGTCTGCATCAACTCTCTGCTCCCCGCGGATAAAAAGATCCTTATTGTCAATAATGGAACCTACAGTGCACGCGGAGCAGAAATTTGCCGATGTTACGGACTGCCGCATATTGATTTGAAGAGTTCTGTTTTTGAACCACCGGATCTGAATCGTCTCGAGCAAACCTTGAAAGAAAAAAGCGATATTTCGGTCGTATACACCACGCACCACGAAACAGGAACCGGTCTTTTAAACCCGATTCGGGAGATCGGTGAAATCGCCCATAAATATCAATGCATCTGCATCGTCGATACCACGTCTTCTCTGGCAATGATTCCGATAGACATGGCCAGGGATCATGTCGATTTCTGCATGGCTTCGGCTCAAAAGGGAATCATGGCCATGACGGGCTTGTCTTTTGTCATTGGCAATGAGGAATTCATCAAGCGCTCCAGGGATTATCCGAAACGTTCCTATTACTGCAATCTGTATTTGCAGTATGACTATTTCGAAAAAACAGGTGAAATGCGTTTTACCCCTCCCGTACAAACCATTTATGCCGCGCGGCAGGCATTAAGAGAGTATTTTGACGAAGGAGAAACACATAAATGGGCACGCCATCAGCGTGTCTTCAATGCAATTCATGCAGGGCTCGCCGATCTGGGATTCAAGGATGTGATTCCGCGCAAATGGCAATCCGGTTTAGTGGTCTCCGTACTCGAGCCAGATGATCCGAACTGGAGCTTCGATATGATTCACGACTACTGCCGGAATCACGGCTTTACCATATATCCAGGAAAACTGGCGGCATCGGACACTTTCCGGTTGTGCGCGCTGGGCGCAATTGACGAACCGGACATCCGCGATTTTTTCAGGGTATTTAAGGCGGGTTTAACTTCCAGCCACATCGCCATACCGATAAAATACAATGAATAACAAAGTGAAAACAGCCGTCATCCTTGCGGCAGGCATGGGAACCCGATTCGGGAAGCGAACAGAATTGATGCCCAAAGCGTTTATTCCTGTTGACGGCATTCCCATGATCATCCGTTCCATCGGCATGCTGCTGAAATGCGGAATTGAAAAAATCATCATCGGAACAGGATTCTGTCCGGAAAAATTTGAAGAACTGAAACAGCAGTACCCGCAAATTCAAACCTGTTTCAGTGAGCGCTATGCAACGACAAACAGTTTATGGACATTATGCAACTGCAAAAAAATCATTGGAGATGATTTCCTGCTTTTAGAATCTGATATCATTTATGAAAAGCGGGCCATCACTGAATTGTTGAGAGACGATCACTCCGATATTCTCCTGGCTGCGCAGGAAACAAAATTTCAGGATCAATATTTCGTCGAAGTTGACGCAAATAACCGTTTGACCCATTGCTCGACCCAAAGAGCAGGGTTAAAGGTATACGGCGAATTTGTCGGAATCCATAAAATCAGTTTGTTGTTTTATCAATCTTTATGTACGTATTACGAAAATATAAAAAACCATCAACCGCAACTTGGATATGAATTCGGACTTCTTTTCGTATCGCAGAATGTTACCCCGTTGTACGTTCATAAAATCGACGGGTTGAAGTGGTACGAAATCGATGATGAAAATGATCTGGATCATGTCAGGAAAATCTGTTGACCATGGTCAGCCAACTTCTTCGCATTATTAAAAATTTACTGCTAAAGTGTTACGAGACGTATTATATTCGCAGATACAGGTTCCTCAACCAGCGAAACCTGAAAAGAATCCGATGCAAAACGAATCCGATTAATGTGTTGTTTCTGCCGATGAATTTGTCCATGTGGAAATATGATGGATTGTATCGTCTCCTGCAAAAAAATGATCGATTTAATCCTGTCATTGTTTTATCTCCACGTCTGAATCAGCCTGATGATAACATCCGGTCGGACATTCAACAGATGGAAGAGTATTTTGCGTTCCGCAATTATCAATATGTAAAAGGGTATGACCGTAAAGACGGAGATCCATACGATATCAAAATCCTGTCTCCGGATATTATTTTTTACACACAACCTCAAATGGACAAGGTGGGCATACGCAAGGAATACTCTTTTATCAACCATCCGTTTTCCCTCGTTTGTCATGTCCCCTATGATTATAAGATTTCAGCGGAAGATTATTCATACGACCTTCTATTGCACAATATTGCCTGGAAATTATTTTATCCGAACCCGGACCACAAACTTGACGCGCAAAAACTGGCCAGAAATGAAGGGAGCAATGTGTTTGTCACCGGTTATCCCATCGTCGATGAGTTGCATCACCCCCGGCCTCTGCATAATCCATGGCGTCATAATTCAAAAAAAAGAATCATCTGGGCTCCGCATCACTCAATCAATCACGACGACTTGCTTGACTACTCCACATTTTTAGACATCTCCGAATTGATGGTTGAGCTGTCGATCAAGCACAAAGATACCTGCGAATTTGCTTTTAAACCTCATCCTGTCCTGAAGTCCAAATTGTATGAAAAAAAGGACTGGGGCAGGGAAAAAACCGACCGATATTACCATTACTGGGAAACATCTGATAACACATCCCTGTCAGAAGGATATTATATTGATTTATTTCTGCACTCCGATGCGATGCTGCATGATTGCAGTTCTTTTACCGTTGAATATCTTTGTACCCTGAAGCCGGTCATGTATCTCAATAATCATATGCACGATCTGACGGATTTTGGCAGGAAGGCCTACGACTGTCATTACAAACCGGCCTGTCCGGAGGATATCGAAAAATTTATTGTTGACGTCGTGCTGAACGATAAGGATGAAATTAAAAATAAAAGAAAAGAATTTGCAAAAAAATATTTATTGCCTGCCAGCTCCAAAACAGCAGCCGAAAATATTTACGATCACTTGACTGCTTTATGAGCGATGCATACTTGCAATGTTTTTCCCCTTATGTGAACCCTCATTTTAATTAACAGCACCGGCATTCCTGAGCATCTGAATGATTCTTTCGTTATTTTTCATTTTTGCCCAGCTAAGAGCTGTTTCTCTATTTTCCCTTTTTGCATGACAATCAGCCCGCCTATCGATCAACAGTTTGACTGTTCCAGAATGAGTACCCATCACGGCTTTCATTAAAAGAGTATAGCCTGAATGATCTCTTGTATTTACATCAACACCCTTATCCAAGAGAATTTTGACAACAGAAGTATTTCCATTGGATGCTGCAAAACCAATGGCATCCTTGGCATCTTCACTTGACATGTCCGTAAGTGCATTCTTCATCAGCAAGAATTTTACCACTTCAGTATGCCCTCTGCCTGACGCTGCAATAACAGTCTTTCCATCCGCCACTGCTCCTTTATCCATGAGTAACTGCATAATGGGAATTTTATTAATCTCCGCCGCCGCACTAAGAGCACCTTGACCCTGATTATCTTTCACTTTCACGTCAGCACCTTTATCCAGCATGACCTTGACGATCTCGTAATCACCATTCGAGGCAGCTCTGATCAGAACATTTCCACCATACTCATCCTGCACATTGACATCAGCTCCTTTTTCCAATAGGAACAAAGCAATTTTTCTTCGACATCTGAAGCCTGTTGCCCACATCAAAGGGGTACTGGGATTCCCCTCGCTCTTTTTAAGGTTTACATCCGCACCGTTCGCAACCAATAGTTTGACTTTTTCAATATCATTTCTATCAATAGCTGCAAATAATGGGGGAGTAAAACCCGCACCTCGATCATTTACATTTGCTCCTTTTTCAATTAACAATTTCATTGTTTCTATCCGGCAGCGTTTCGTGGCGATACCAAGAGGGGTATCGTCTCCTGAAGACATATTTACATCTGCCCCGTATTGCAACAAAAGCTTTACAATCTCCAACTCCTCTCCTCTTCCGGCAGCGTTAGATAAGACTATGCACAGAGGCGTTTTTCCAAAATATAAGTTATCATTCACATCTGCACCCTTTTCCAGCATTGCTTTTATAATTTCAATTTTATGATAACTCACTGCATGCAGGAAAGCAGAGTAGTTGTCCGACATTCTTACATTTGGATTCATCCCGGCATGCAAAAAAAGAAGGACAATATCTACTCGATGATTTTTAACGGATTGTATGAACATCTCTTCCGTGAATGCGATATTCTTTTGTGCCAGCTTTTTCTTCGCCGCTTCAGGTGTTAGTGTTTTCGAACAGGACAAAACAGCAAGGATCATGGCAATAATTAAAACACATAAAAGCTTGCGAAGCATGATTATTCCTCCATAAATGGAATTATTCCAGAGCACCCGCTTGTTCAAGCATTTGAATGAGTTGATCATGATTGTTTTGTTTTGCGCGTTTTAGCGCGGTATAACCGTTATCATTTCTTGCGCTGATATCAGCTCCTTTTTCCAGAAGCAACCTGACAACACCTAGATGACCGTTATCGGTAGCCCCGATCAAAGGGGTGTCTCCCAAATTGCTCCTGGCGTTCACATTGGCTCCGTGTTCTATTAGCGACTGAACAATTTTGATATTTCCTTGCATCGCTGCCCATATTAAAAGTGTGAAGTGATTATCATCGAAATTGTCTGTGATGTTTGGATCGGCACCTTTATCCAGCAAGATATTGACAATCTCCAGATGTCCACCACTGACAGCAAAGAAAAGGGCTGTACGCCCTGACTCATTTTTCATATTGATATCGGCGCCTTTTCTCAACAATGATTTCACTATATTACTATAACCACGAATCGACGCATACATCAAAGCGGTGTTCCCTTGACTGTTCTCATTCTTATCCCGCACATTTACATCAACTCCATCTTCCAATGCCTCTTCGACCCACTTTATGTTTCCTTTCATGGCTCCGCTGAGAAGAGAAAGATTTGGATCAACCTTCTTTCCGCACGCACAAACAACAAACAGGACCATCAGCATTAACAAAATAACGATTCTTGTCTTTTCCACTATCACTTACTCCCCATTATTCTTTATTCCTTAGCACCGGCTTTTTGCAGGATATCGACAACCTGCGCGTGTTTAAAATTTGCGGCACATTTCAACGGAGTGGCATAATTGATCATTACATTGACATCCGCTCCTTTCTCAATCAACATTTTCACGACGTCCGGATTTCCTTGCTGTGACGCCAGCATGAGAGCTGTCCAACCGTCATTACGTCCGGCATTAACATTTGCCCCGGCCTCTAATAATATTCTTACAACATCGGTATGCCCTTTCATTGCTGCCACCATGAGGGCGGTCAGCTCTCTATCACCTCTTTCATCAACGTACGCTTCTTTCGCAAGCAGCAAACAGACGATTCTGGAATGACCTTTTTCCGCTGCCTTCATCAATGGTGTAAAATTCCGCCAGTTTTTTTTATAAGGCCGTGCCCCATTATTCAGAATCATCTCCACCATTTCGACGTACCCTCTATCCACGGCATAGAATAGCGGTGTCTCAACATACATGTTTGCCGCATCGATATCACTACCCTTTTCAATAAGAAATTGGGCCATGGGTATATGATTGCCTGCCACAGCGTAAACTAAAGCTGAATTATAAACATTATCCTTCGGATTGACATCGGCACCACATTCTACCAACTTTTTGACGATGTCAAGTCTACCTGCCTTTGCGGCAAACATCAAAGCGGTCTGGCCACTCTCATCTGTTTCATTGACATTAATACCACGATCAATGATTAAAGTTATCAGTTCCATGTTTCCGGTTTTTGTTGCTATTATGAGAGTTGCGATACCTGAACTGTTCGCCGTATAGATAACCGCTCCCTTGTTAAGCAGGGCCTTTACCTTTGAAACATCACCAACGTTTATGGCTGTCAATAACTCATTGTTCAGCGCCCTGATTTCCGATGGACTCTTCTTGCATCCCATAATCAGTAAAAAAACAATCAGGACCAAAACTAAGAACTTTTGAAGTAGACTGAACATTAATATTCTCTTTTGTTTCCAGAATATGTTGAGATTATGCATCCGACCCTTTGGAAAAACGCTACAACATTAAAATAAATTTGTGCACCTCGACGTTGCATGAATCGCCAATTTAATATGATATCGATAGATTATGGAGACGCTTGTTAATATGATAGAAATCTAACTCACGCTGGAAGCATATAAAAATGCCGCTTTGATTGTCAAGAGAATTATGATGTCAAAAAAGCACAGGGAGTAGTAATGTCGTTTTTTTCTCAACTCAAATTACATATATTACAGCTTGGTGAAAAAACTCAAAGACATAACAGGCTATGAGAAATCACAGGCCGCGCATGGAATCGGGACGAAGACGATTCTGGTCGCGGCTATTAAGTACCTGATCCACCAGAGCGATCATCCTCGGTTTGTCTTTTTGCAGGGTGCCGGTTATCGGCAGATAGTTGGAAGCGTGCGTACCGACAAATTTCAGGTTGTCCATCGAAATATTTTCAAAAATCATCTTCATTTCAGCGAGCGTCTCGAAGGGATCCAGCAGTTGAAATTCGCCTTTCTGCGCCTGGCGGAATAAGACGGTTCCCGGAACAGGAGTAACCGTCAGGGCGGCCAGGTACTGGGGCTTCATCTCATTTACAATTTTTGCCGTGGCCAGTGCGTGCCTTGCGGATGCCTCCCCCGGCCCCGCCAGTCCCAGAAGAACCATCGCTGAAAGATTGATATCGGCGTCCACCAGCCGCTGGCCGGCTTCGAGCATTTCATCATATCCGACGCCTTTCCTGACTTTCCTGAGCAATGCATCATCGCCCGTCTCCACGCCGATGTAGGCTTTGGTGAGCCCGGCCAGGCGAAGCGTCCGCAATTCTTCAGGCGTTTTCGAAAGCGTGCTCTGTGGACCGACATAGCTGCCGACATGGCGCAGCGATGGAAACGCCGCATAAAGCGCGTCGATAATTTTCAGCAGTATGCCGGTGTCGATGGCAATTGCGTCCCCGTCGCACAGAAAGACTTTTTCCACATCGCCATAGGAATTTCTGGCCATGCGGATGTCTTCCAGGATCTCGGCAACCTCACGCACACGATACTTTTTGTCTTTATACATACCGCAGAACGTACACTGATTATGGGAACAACCAACGGTACACTGGAGCAGATAGCTGTTGGCCTCGGAAAAAGGCCGGAAAATATTGCCTTCGTATCTCAAATCTTTTTGCCTTTATTTCTTATCGTTTCATCGTTTCTACAGAAGCTTTTCGGCTCCGGCAACGCTGACCGTGGTCTTGATGGTTCCCTGCTGATCGCGGGTAAAAACAATCATAAAAGGGATCCTTCCGTGGGGCACCACGCGGTCATTGGAATTGTCACGTCCCTCCGGCAGGGACAATTTTTTAATGATTTCCTCTTCGGACATATTAACAAGATCATCGTCACTCAGCACATTTCCCGCATAGCTGACCCGTTGCCCGAGAACAACTGAATAGGCGTCCATGATTTCCGCTTTTATCTGTATGCGGGAGATGGAATAATCCGCCTGGTTGATTGCGCTTCCTTCCACAATCCGCATCGGCCCCAGAACGTAGTTGTTGATTACCCGCTGGCGGATGTCCTGAAGTTTAACCTGCGAGATAACAGATGGTCCCTCCATGGGCTGTGAAGCACCGACATACTTGCGGCTGATCTGAACATAACGCTCCAGCTGCTGCGGAAAAACAAAATACAAAAGCGCAGCCGGTATCACAATAATGACCAGAAGCGACCAGAGCGCAACCATCCACCATCTGCTTTTCTTGCGAACAGGAGGCGCCGGTTCCTCTTCACCGGTTTCTTCCTCTTCACCGGTTTCATCGGAGGTCTCCAGTCCCGGAGAAAACTCGATATCCGTAAGGTTTATCCCCGCTTTTTGCCCCTTCGCGGACTCCGTCTCCGGTTGGATGCCGTCTCCTGCTTCGGGAGTCATTACATCATGAAGGAAACTCCGGACATCTTCATCCGCTGCATCCGCTCCCTTGGCCGGGGGCACAGGCTCAAAAGACAACGGAGCGGTTGTTTTTTCCGGCGGAACTTCCCGGAAATAGGCCGATGGCGCCTGCGGCAGCGCCGCCGACATGTTTGCCTTCAGGGGATTATCCTGAAAGAAAACATGCTGGCAGCGGCCGCATCGCATCCATATCCCATCGCCTTCCATTTTTGTTTCGTCAAAGCGGAATTTTGTCCGACATTGCTTGCACTGAATAATCATTGATCTTCCTCATTTTTCGTGGTCAGCCGGGATTGAAACCACATAAACATCCGGTAAACACCGATCCTGTTCGTTGAAATCCAGTCCGTAACCGACTACAAAACCATCGTCCATGACAAAACCCACATAGTCCGCATCGAAAAGGATTTTTCTTCTTTTGCGCTTATCCAGAAAAGCGCAGACCTTGATGGATTTCGGATGTCTCGCCTTCAGCTTATCGACAATATGTTTCAATGTCAAACCGGTATCGACAATATCTTCGATAATCATAACATTCCGGCCCTTGATTTCAGCCTCAACATCCTTGGTAATGACAATGTTGCCAGAACTTTCCGACCCGGCGCCGTAGCTGGCCGCCCGAATAAAATCCGTCTGGCAGGGAATGGTCATCTCCCGCACCAGGTCCGCCATGAAGACAAATGCGCCCTTGAGAACGCCGATCATAAGGATCTCTTCTTCACCGGCATAGTCGCTGGAAATTTCGCGGGCCAGTTCCTGTACCCGCCTGGCGATTTCCGACCGGGAATAGAGAATTTCCTTTGAAAACTGGATCATGTCCGGATGCTCCTGATCACCAGGTTACTTGATCGTTAATATTACTCAAGTTTCCTTTTTCCTGTCAATAAAAAATCAAATAATGTCGCGAACCCGCGCAAGGAATGCTTCAATATTATTCCAGATCATTTCTTCCGCAGCCGCGAGCTCACTGGCCGTGCGGAATTCCGACGAAAGGCTGAGCAGTATGGCATTGAGCGGAGAAAGTTTCCTGCCGAATCCTTCATAGTCGATGTGGCTGATCATATACTGGGAACCGTCAAAATAATATTTTCCCAGCCGATTGGCCTCTTCCGAACGAAATGGCCACGTCGTTTTCCAGTTGAAAAATTCCAGCGCAATATTTTTCAGCGCCGGATCATCGAAAACATCCGGCTTCAGCTCCTGGCCGATCCGGTCGGCGATCAGACGAAAATATGTGACCACCAGATCGATATCCGTCAGACACAGCCCATAAAGAAACCAGTCATCAATAATCTTCAGCAAAATGAGCTGCTGGGACCGTGGAATGAAGTGATGACTGGGACACAGATGACCCGCGCAGACATCCCGTCCGTAAAACGACACCGTCCTCATGTCTACGCCGTTATTCTGCATGGGGTGCACCAGACAGCCGACCTTCTTTTCTTCGTCGTCGAGAAAACCCAGATATTCGCAGCAGTATATGACTTCGTATCTTTTGCTGAAATCTTCGGCAGCCAGCGTTGCTTCAGCGTAACGGGGAAGATCCCCGGGAAGCTTGACCATCTCGCGGTAACGCCCGGTGCGGGAGCGAAGCCTTTCCGTGAGAGCCTCACGCGAACTGTCCACATAATTATAAAGACCACAACAGGCGCCACAGGATTTGCCGGGGTCCGGCTGGCATAAGACCATGATTTCCGAAGATGTTGACATGGGCTGCCTTATAGAAGGATTAGGATTGCAGGTCAAGAATAAAAATGCTAAACACGGCTCAAGAATTTAGAACAGGAAATGTTTAACCTATGGAATTAATTGAAACCATAAATCTACCCAACGGTCTTGTGCTGACCATTACCGACCTGTCCCGGCGTATCGCCAAGGACACGGTGAAAGTCGAAGTATCCTTTCAGATGAAAGTGAAAGTTCTGGAATCTTTTTTTGCCTCGCCTGACGATCATCTTCAGTTGACCCGCATTTTCGGCGATGAACTCACTTATGAGCACAAAATGGAGAGGACTTTTGTCCTCGATGCCGAAGAAGATTCCACCCGCACCGAGCTTCTGGATACCTTCAAGAACAATTCTTTAAATTATCTGGCATCGCCGAACTTCGCGCGAAAAATGGCCCTGTCCCTTCTTCGGGACATCAAACTCAACCCTTTCAAGTATCAGGCGGCTGCTTTCCCCTCCGGGGAGCCCGAAGAATAACCGGGACAGCGCAAACCTGATCAATGGAATGTAAATCATGACCGAAAATATTTTCGCCGGACTGTTGTCCGGCGCCGAAAAGCCCAGCCGTTACATTGGCGCGGAAGTCAATGCCATCCGCAAGGAAAAAGCCGCCGTACGGTTTCTGCTTGCTTTTCCCGATACGTACGAAGTGGGAATGTCACACCTGGGACTGCAGATTCTGTATGCCGTGCTCAACGCCCTTCCTGAAGTATCCGCCGAACGCTGTTTTGCACCCTGGCCAGACCGGGAGCGTCAATTGCGCGAGCATCATCTTCCCCTGACATCGCTGGAATCCGCATGCCCGCTTGCCGATTTCGACCTGGTCGGTTTTTCCCTGCAGTATGAACTGTCCTACACGAATCTGCTGAACATGCTGGATATGGGAGGCATACCGATTCGATCAAAGGACCGTCTTGATTCCCATCCCCTGATCATCGCGGGCGGACCCTGTACGTTCAACCCGGCTCCGCTTGCCGCTTTCATCGACGCTTTTGTTATCGGCGAAGGCGAGGAAGTCGTGGCGGAAATCACCTCCGCTGTCGCTGCCGGCAAAAAGAAAAAAGATTCCAGAGAAGCAATGATTGCAAGGCTTGCAGCAATTGACGGCGTATACGTTCCCGCCGTGCACGGTCTGAAAACGGTAATCAAAAAACGAAAACCTGTTGATCTCAATGCCTGGATACATCCCGTCGCTCCGATCGTACCGCTGATGCAGACCATTCATGACCGCATTGTCCTGGAAATCGCCCGGGGCTGCACGCGGGGATGCCGCTTCTGCCAGGCCGGCATGCTCTGGCGGCCTTACCGCGAAAGAAACGCAAAACAGATTGAAAGCATGGCTGACCAGGCCCTCAAGGCTACCGGTCATGACGAAATATCGCTTCTGGCGCTGAGTTCCGGAGATTACAGCTGCATCGAACCGCTCATCCGGAATCTGATGCGGAAGCACCATGCCGAAAGAGTCGCCCTGGCCCTGCCGTCGCTACGTGTCGAATCGCTGAATCGGACGCTGATCGAAGAAATCAAACGTACGCGCAAAACCAGCTTTACCCTGGCGCCGGAAGCGGGAACGGACAAAATGCGCCGGGTCATCAACAAAGGCAATACGGCCGGGGATCTGCTGACATCAGTGGATCAGGTCTTTGCCGCCGGATGGAAATCCATCAAACTCTACTTCATGATCGGCCTGCCCGGGGAAGAAGAAAGCGACCTGGAAGGCATTATCGATCTGGCCTACCAGGCATTGCGAGCCGCCAAACATCGCGGCCAGGTCACGGTAAGCCTTTCTACGTTTGTACCCAAGGCACATACGCCCTTTCAGTGGGAAAAACAGCTGTCGCTCGATGAAACATCCAACCGGCAGAATTTCATCCGCCAGCGGATGAATAACCGCAACCTGGCTGTCAAGTGGCATGACGCGCGGATGAGCCTGCTGGAAGGTTTGTTTTCCCGCGGAGATGAAAAAATCGGAGACCTGCTTTTTCTTGCCTGGCAAAAAGGCTGCCGTTTTGACGGCTGGAGCGAAATCTTTCGTTTTGACCTGTGGCAGGACGCGATCCGCGAGACAGGCATCAACGTCGGCAATTATCTGCGTGAGCGCTCCATGGACGAATCCCTGCCATGGGATAACATCGATTGCGGCGTGAACCGTGATTTCCTGCTGGAAGAAAAGCAAAAGGCAACCGCTGGAGAGGCCACGCCGGACTGCCGCTATGAAGCCTGCGTAAACTGTGGCGTCTGCGATTTCGCGGATATCCGGAATATTTTTTCAGAAAAAGAGTCCCCTGCCCCGATTACGGACATCCAACCCGGGGAATCGCTGACCCGTGAAAAAGTTTATCGGATGAGCTTTACGAAAGCCGGCCGTGCCCGGTTTCTGTCGCACCTGGAGCTGGCGCTTGCCGTCACGCGCGCCCTGCGCCGCAGCTCCCTTTCGCTTTGCTACTCGGCGGGGTTCCACCCGCATCCGAAAATATCGTTTGCCACTGCCACATCGGTGGGTATGGAAAGCATGCAGGAATACATGGACGTCACCGCATGGGAATACCCCGGCAATCTCCCGGGACTGAAAGCTGAAATCAACGCCGCCCTCCCCGAGGGGATGCAAATCACGGACATCCAGATGCTTTCCTTTGCGGCAAAAGAACTGTCCCGGGCGCTTTACGGCTTTGCCTACGAATTGATTCTGCCAGAAGATACGGATGAAGAGAAACTGAAAAGCATGGCCATCGGCATTGATCAGTTTATGGCAACCGTTTCTTTTCCCATCACCCGCCTGGCCAAGGGAAAGACCATCAACCGCGACATCCGGCCCTTTGTCGAGAAGCTGACATTACATGCGGCCGAGAAAAAAATAACCATAACCCTGCGCCATGCCCAGAACGGCTCCACCCGTCCGGTGGACATTATCGAGCATGTCCTGGGTTATCCCGCCGACCAGATCCAGAACGTGCGTGTTCTCAAAACCAGGACCATCCTTGCCTGAACACTACCCCATCTCCAGCAGGATGTTGTTGAGTTCCCTGATTTCATCGCGCAGGGAGGCGGCTTTTTCAAATTCCAGGTTTTTGGCCGTCTGCTTCATTTCCGCCGTGAGTTTCTTGATCAGCGCGGGGAGGTCTTCTTCCCTGACACCTACGGCTTTCCCCCGTGCATCCACCGGGATCGTCACGTAATCCGCCTCGTAAATGGAACCCAGTACGTTGCTGATGGATTTCTTAATCGTCTCGGGTGTGATATTGTTTTCTTCGTTGTACTTCTGCTGGATAACGCGACGGCGATTCGTTTCATCGAGGCAGGCCTGGATGGATCTGGTGATTTTATCGGCATACATGATGACTTTGCCGTTCACGTTGCGCGCGGCGCGTCCGCTGGTCTGAATGAGCGATCGCTCGGAGCGCAGAAAACCTTCCTTGTCGGCATCCAGGATGGCCACGAGCGACACCTCGGGAAGATCCAGCCCTTCGCGCAGCAGGTTGACACCTACCAGAATGTCAAATTCCCCCAGGCGCAAATCGCGGATGATGCCGACTCGCTCCAAGGTATGAATATCGGAATGCAGGTAACGCACGCGGATGCCCAGCCCGCTGTAATAATCCGTCAGATTCTCAGCCATGCGCTTGGTCAGCGTGGTGACGAGCACCCGCTCTTCTTTTTTAACACGAATGCGGATTTCTTCCAGCAGATCGTCCACCTGATGCTGGGCCGGCTTGATTTCAATTTCCGGGTCCATGAGCCCTGTGGGACGTATGATCTGTTCGACTCTTACTCCCTGTGCCTTTGTCATTTCATACTGGGCCGGCGTGGCGGAGATATAAATCCGCTGATTGGGCAGCGCTTCGTATTCTTCAAACCGCAGCGGACGGTTATCCAGAGCAGAGGGCAGCCGGAAACCGTATTGCACCAGCGTCTCCTTGCGGGAGCGGTCGCCGCGGAACATCCCCGCCAGTTGCGGCAGGGTGGCGTGGCTTTCATCAATGATGATAAGCGCGTCTTTGGGCAAATATTCCATCAGTGTCGGCGGGGGCTCGCCGGGTTTGCGGCCGGTCAGATGCCGGGAATAATTTTCAATGCCCTGGCAGTAGCCCATCTCTTCCATCATTTCCAGGTCAAAGTTCGTGCGCTGCTCCAGGCGCTGGGCCTCCAGGAGCATATTCTGTTCTTTATATCGGGCCAGCACCGAGGCCAGCTCCGCGCGGATGTCGGCGGTTGCCCTTTTAAGGTTTTCCTGCGTGGTTACATAATGGCTTCCCGGATAAATGGCGGTTCTGGAAAGCGAGCCGATTTTTTTCCCGCGAAGCGGGTCGATGGTGTGGATGGCTTCAATCGTATCGCCGAAAAATTCCACACGGAGCGCCTGTTCGTCTTCATACGGGGGAAAGATTTCCACCACATCGCCGCGCACGCGGAATGTGCCGCGGTGAAAATCGATATCGTTTCGCTCGTACTGAATCTCCACGAGCCGCTTTAACATTTCTTCTCGGGAAATATCCTTGCCCACTTCCAGCTGGACAATCATTCCCAGATAGGCTTCCGGCGAGCCCAGACCGTAAATGCAGGAAACGCTGGCCACAATAATCACGGCGCGGCGCGTTAAAAGAGCGTAGGTGGCCGCATGGCGCAGTTTGTCGATTTCTTCGTTGATGGCCGAATCTTTTTCGATATAGGTATCCGTGGTCGGCAGGTAGGCTTCCGGCTGGTAGTAATCGTAGTAACTCACGAAGTATTCAACGGCGTTTTCGGGAAAAAGGCCTTTGAATTCTTCGTACAATTGTGCGGCCAGCGTTTTATTGTGCGCTATGACCAAAGCCGGACGGCCGGTCCGGGCAACGACGTTAGCGATCGTGAATGTTTTTCCGGAACCGGTCACCCCCAGAAGAACCTGGTGTTCCCTGCCTTCCGTCAGACCCCGCACCAGCTGATCAATAGCCTGCGGCTGGTCGCCTGACGGAATAAAATCTGTGACTAAAGAAAATGTATCCATAACCCTGGTGCAGTAAATAAGCCTGCATGCCTCAAAATGCAACAACTTCTTTGGTTCGAAACCTTCCGCATGGATTTGTTTCAGGATATCCTTTCGGATCAGCGGGTTTCCATTCCCGGCAAAGTGCTCTTGAATTGCACCCGTATTTGTAGTAGCCGTATATCCATGAATATCTGAACAGGAGGCATGGCCATGTCCGCTATTGTTTTATCGTCAAGAAAGATTCCTTTTTACGCCGTTACGATCATTTTTTTAATCACGTCCGCATCCGCCGTTTATGCTTACGACTGGAATGTTTATTTCCCCGCGGACGTGGCATACGCCAAATGTGAAATCACCGCTTACGGATCAGGTGGTTACTCCAATCAGTTCAATATCGCGCCGGGCCAAACCATCCCCTCGCATTTTACAAACAATATCTCTTATCTTGAAGGCCGCTGTAATATGGCATCATGGGGACCGACCTACTACACTCGGATTCAGGGAAGAACCTGCGACGGTACGGATTACAAGGATTCGGTAATGGGCGGAAAATCCTGCCCCAACAACGTGAATGTAAAGATCTGCAAAAAGGGCGACGGCGTGGGCGAATGGTCGCACGGCTTCTGCCCGAATTGATGTCCGTGCAAGCAGAAGCAACAGAGTGCGGCAGGCGGGAACCCCTGAAAGAATTGTTTTGCCCTTCGCTCCCTGTACCGGACACTATCCGTTTCCGCTAACCCGATAAGGTGTTTTCAGGTATTGAGCGGCTTCAATTCTTGCGGATCCTTCACCTCCTTCAACCTTCAGAACCCGTTGATAATAGTCTTCCGCATATTTGCGCTCCAGCCGGACATCGTGAATCATTCCGATGTATAAAAGCGATCTGGCGGTTGTGCGAATATTGTAAAAGGACTTGTCCTGTATGGCTTTTTGAAAATACGATTCCGCCCTTCCGAATTCACTTCGTTTAAAATGAATTCGTCCCATCAAATGATAATAGCGGGGTTCAAGTTCCTGAGTATAGGGTGGAGTTCTGGAAGCGATGTTTTTCTGGATTTGAGCGGCAATTGCCTCCGCGTCCGTAAACCGGCGCATCTCCACCAGAACCAGAGCATGCATAAACTGAAAGCTGTAATTGCCCGGATACTTTTTTACCAGTTCCACCATAATGGGCAGGGCGCGAGACGGCTGTTTTTCATAGGTTAAATAGATCGACGCAAGCTGCGCCTGGGCCATGTCCCGCAGAATCCATCCTTTCTGCGCCGCCTGCTGAATTTCCTGAAGACCTTTCTGGCGATTTCCTTCCGTAATCAATAAGGATGAAAGAAAGCCGGTCATGCCCCGGTAATGATCGATATGGTAATGCAAAAGCCCCATCAGGTAATCCACATCATAATTATTCGGATCAGCCGATTTTGCGGCTTCCAGATAATTCCAGATATTTAACGTCTCCTGCGCCATGACGATGTAGCGTTTTTCCTGAATCGCCCAGTAAACCCTCGCCACTTTGGCCAGCGCCATGGCCAGCCGGGCTTGAGAATCTTTCGGATTAACGCCAATTCTCTTTTCTCCTCTGGACAGCGCTTCTCCGGTATAGAAGAAGATCGCTTCTTTTTCTTTCCGGCGTTGCTCCTGCGTAAAGCACATATCGTAGGCAAACATGTGCAGCATGGCTTCCAGGGCATATCCTTTGGGATTTTCCGGCTCCAGATCGATGGCCTTTTTCAACAGGCTGTCGGCCCCCTCTTCGTCGAGATTAAATGATTTAGCGATGGCCAGAATCAGCAGGTTCTGGAATTTTCCGCTCTGATATTCCGTAAGACGCGTTTCCTCGGCCCAGGCCGGCAGGGAAAATAATAATAAACATAAAACAAAAATGGATACTTTTTTCATGAGCTTCGTTTTTCCCTCGAACTCCGTTTTGAGCATTCCCGTAGGGAACGGTCGTGACCGTTCCCTACAAAACAATTGGCAGATCATTGTCGCAATGACAGCCTTTCTTTTGTCGTCATTGCAACAGCCATATTTCTGAATTCCTGACAGCATAAAAGTCCGCAGCCTCTTCACCTGTAGGGAACGGTTTGAAACCGTTCCCTACAAAAAAAGGACCGGTTCTCTTAAAATCGACTCACGCGCCCGGGCTGCACTCGCAGCCACTTCCGGATGCGTATCCTTAAGCGATGTGATCTGCCGCAAATTATCCGCCGTGCGCAAAACAAGAGTCGCCATGTCGCCTTCCGCAATACCGGTTATCCTGATGACTTCGTCCCAGTCTTTTCCCTGAGTCCAGTAATACATGGCCACGCCCGCCGACGGATAAAGTTTTGAGCTTTCAAAGCCCGCCTTCTCCTGTCGACGCGCCAGCGGACGGACCGCCAGAAGCATTCTGCGCAGCGCGGCCATCAGCTTATGCGGCAATTCCCGGGTAACGAGCTGGATCTCATCGTCGCGGTCATAAGCAAATACCGCCATCACCGCCGCCAGCAGTTTTTCATTTTCCTCCGGAAAAGCATTTTGCCTCAGGCATTCGGCAACCAGAAGCGGGTGATCGAGTCTCAGACGGGACGCCCAGCGGCCGTCGTCGGTCAGCCTGCCCCCATCGTCCACAAAACCCTCTTCCTGGAGAAATTTCAAATGCAGGGAAAAATCCTTCCATAAGAAATCGGCGGCGGACAAACCGCTCTGACCCTTTTTATTCTGCTGCCAGGCCGCAAAGGACTTTTCGAATATCTTTTTCACATCTTCCGGCGTCTGTGACAAAAGCAAATTCAGCACCATTGCAAAATCATTCTTCAACTGGCTTGTGATATCCTCCGGAGCGGCCCAGAGCATCTTTTTTATGTGCCCCAGATCCATAAACCTTCCGGCAACCGCCAGCATAAAACCGATGTTGTCCTGCCCGCGCCTGCCCGCCCGACCGCTCATCTGCCGGAATTCCGTCGCGGTGAGCGGATCAAAATCCCGGCCGTTAAATTGATCCGAGTTAAACAGAACAATCGTGCGCGCCGGAAAATTCACACCCGCGGCGACCGTCGTGGTGGCGAAAATCACGCGCAGATGCCCGCGGTTCATCATTTCTTCCACCAGCATTTTCCAGGCAGGCAGTTGTCCACCGTGGTGCGCGGCCAGTCCTGAAGCCCGAAGCGCTTTGATCTGCCGATGGCTCCCCAGAGTTGGAAAGCGGTCCAGCAATTCATATAAATCGTCCGTAAACGTTTCATTTTCCGCAAGGGGCCCGAGTCCCGAACGGCAGAAAAGCGCCGCGTCGCATTCGGCGCGCGATTTCAAAAAAAAGATCGCGGGCAGGAGGTTGAAGCGCTCCAGCACCCGGATAATTCCCGCGTAGTCGGGCGGTCGACGGCTTCCCCGGTGTCGGAATTTATCTTTTCTTAGAAATTCTGATACAGCCGGTGTGGCTTTTTTCCCGTCCAGAAACGGATGCAGACATCCGGAGGGATGCATGAACAACGGGTACAAGGGCACGGGACGTTTTTCTTCGCGAACCACCGTACAGGTTTTGTTGCGAATCGACTGAAGCCAGGCGGCAATCTCCTCTCCATTGCCGATGGTGGCCGAAAGCAAAAGCAGGTTCACCCTTGCCGGCAGGTAAATCATGATTTCTTCCCAGACCACGCCGCGATCGGCGTCCCCCAGGTAGTGGGCTTCATCCAGGATCACCAGGTCGCAGTTCAAATCCTCGCCCCTGTTCATGGCATCATAAAGCTGGTTGCGCAGAATTTCCGTCGTGCCGACAATGATCGGCGCTTCGGTGTTTTCCTTGGTGTCGCCAGTAATGATGCCCACATTTTCCGAATCGAAATGCAGACCGAATTCCACCCATTTGGAGTTGGACAGCGCCTTGAGCGGCGATGCATACCAGGCGCGCCCGGCTTTTTCAATTACCGACAGCATTGCTTCCCGGGCAATCCAGGTTTTACCGGAACCGGTTGGAGCAATGACCAGACAATCATTTTGCCGGATGGCGGCCAGTGCCCGGATTTGATATGCATCAGGAACAAAAGGTGTCGGATGGGGTTTGCCGATTTTTGCCAGAACGCTTTTGAGCGAGGATTCAATCTCCGGCTTCATGAAAATTCTGGTTTCCGCCCGACCGGATTTCCGGCCGGCATGGGAATGTTCACGGCGGATGTACGCCTGCTTGCGGATGTTCTTTTCATTCATGATTTGTCTTTTCTACCATACGAACCCTCAATGGTAAAGCATCTCCGTGGAATTCAAATTATTACAAAATTATACAGAAACATAAAGATTCTAACCGACTGTGCGGTTACTGATGTTCACCCGTGTAAACAGCGATAAGGCATTCCATATTGAATTCAATGTTTTATTCGTTTTCTGAACTGTATTGAACGTTTCTTTCAATGATATTAATCTTAAAAAACGATCATTAACCTGCCAGCATAATTATTAAATATTTGAAATCAGCTACTTAAAAAATATTCCCGCCTGACTTATCGATCTGGCACACTTATTTCATTAATGTGAAGACAAATGCATGTTCGCTTTAAAAAAGTTTTGAGGAGGATCATGACCATGAAAAAAATTATCCCGACCGTTCTTTTAGTCAGTTTCATAGTTTTGACAACGGCTACTTTCAGCTTTGCGCAGTTCAGTGCCAACGGACAGGGTGGATTCCCGTTTTTCCACTTTGGATGCCTGGTTATCGGTGGATTGATTATTGTTTCTCTGAAACGCAAATATGAAAAACTTTATTTAAGTGAGGCGATTGGTTCTTTTGCTCTTTATACGATTCTGGTGGCCCTTTTCACGGCACCGGTTGTTGATGCGCTGAAAACCCTGATCAGCTAAACCCTTCCCTCTTTATATAGTTCCAGTAGTAAAAGCCCCCGTCCCACCCTGGCGGGGGTTTTTATTTCGGCAAGAAAAAACACTTTACAGCATCGACTATTTCATTTATTAAACTCAACGTTTATGATTTTTACTTCGGCAATTCTTTCTAAAGGAGATAAAGATATGGCAAAGCGTGTTTACACATTCGGAAAGGGTATTAATGAAGGCACCGCCGGCATGAAAAACCTTCTTGGCGGCAAAGGAGCAAACCTGGCCGAAATGTCGTCTCTGGGAATTCCGGTCCCCGCGGGATTCACAATCACAACCGAAGTCTGCGTCGATTTCTATAAGAACAACAAACAGATGCCCGCAGGCCTGGACAAGGACGTTGAAGCGGCGCTGAAAAAAGTCGAAAAGGCCATGGGCGCAACTTTCGGAGATCCGTCCAATCCTCTTTTGCTTTCCGTCCGATCCGGCGCCCGCGTATCCATGCCGGGCATGATGGACACGGTTTTGAACCTCGGCCTCAATGATGAAACCGTCGAGGGTATCATCCGCATTTCCGGCAATGATCGATTCGGCTGGGATTCCTACCGCCGTTTCGTCCAGATGTACGGAGACGTCGTCATGGGACTCAAACCGGAAGACAAGGACGCGCATGATCCGTTTGAAGAAGTCATGGACGAACTGAAGGCTGAAAAAGGCATCAAAGCCGACCTGGATATGTCCATTGACGATTTAAAGGAGCTGGTCGCCAGATTTAAGAAACTCATCGTGGAAAAACTGGGCAAGGAATTCCCCTCCGATCCCAAAGAACAACTCTGGGGCGCCATTGGCGCGGTCTTCATGTCCTGGCACACACCGCGCGCCGCATTATATCGCAAAATGAACGGCTTTGACGACAACTGGGGCACAGCCGTCAACGTGCAGGCCATGGTGTTCGGCAACCGCGGCGAAAGCTGCGCCACCGGCGTCGCCTTCACGCGCGATCCGGCCACCGGCGAAAACCTTTTCTACGGCGAATACCTGATCAACGCGCAGGGCGAAGACGTCGTCGCCGGCATCCGCACCCCCCAGCAGGTCACTATCGTTGGTTCGCAGCGCTGGGCCAAAGACAACAACGTCGCCGAAGAAGACCGGACCGCAAAGTATCCGTCGCTCGAAGAGTACATGCCGGCCGCCTACAAAGATCTGGTCAATACGTATACGAAACTTGAACACCACTACACGGAAATGCAGGATATCGAATTCACCATTCAGGATCAGAAACTCTGGATGCTGCAAACCCGCACCGGCAAGCGCACAGCGGCAGCCGCTGTCGCCATTGCCGTGGACATGGTCAATGAAAAACTGATCGACAAAAAGACCGCGCTTCTGCGCATCGATCCTTCCTCGCTGGATCAGCTGCTCCATCCGACCTTTGATCCCAATGCAATCCGCAATGTCATCACCAAGGGCCTGCCCGCATCTCCCGGCGCGGGAACCGGCCGTGTGGTCTTCAACGCGGACGACGCCGAAGCATGGAAAAACCGCGGCGAAAAAGTCATCCTCGTCCGCATCGAAACCTCACCCGAAGACCTGAAAGGGATGTCGGCGGCGCAGGGTGTATTGACTCAGCGCGGCGGAATGACGTCGCACGCGGCAGTCGTCGCCCGCGGTATGGGCAAATGCTGCGTCTCCGGCTGCGGCGATCTGGAAATCAGTTACGCGCAGAAAACCATCAAGGTCAACGGCAATGTCATTGCCGAAGGCGACTATATTTCTCTGGACGGCTCCACCGGCGAAGTCATGCTGGGTGAAGTAAAAACCATTCCGGCGGAACTCTCCGGCAATTTCGGCATCATTATGCAATGGGCCGACGAAGCGAAGAAACTCGGCATCCGCACGAACGCCGATACACCGCACGACGCGAGGGTCGCCCGCAACTTCGGCGCCCAGGGCATCGGCCTGTGCCGCACGGAACACATGTTCTTTGAAGGCGACCGCATCAAGGCCGTGCGCGAAATGATTCTGGCCGATAACCTGGAAGGCCGCAAGCGCGCGCTGGCCAAACTGCTCCCGATGCAGCGCGAAGACTTCTACGGCATTCTGAAAGCCATGGAAGGATACGGCGTAACCATCCGTCTTCTGGATCCGCCGCTGCATGAATTCGTTCCGCACGAAGAAGACAGCCAGTGGGAAATGGCCCGCGAAATGGGCATCTCCATTGACTCCGTCAAAGCCAAAGTGGCATCGCTGCATGAATTCAACCCGATGCTGGGCCACCGCGGCTGCCGTCTGGGCATCACCTTCCCGGAAATCACCGAGATGCAGGCCCGCGCCATTTTCGAGGCCGCCTGCCAGCTCGTCAAGGAAGGCGTGGATGCAAAGCCCGAAGTCATGGTTCCGCTGGTCGGCACCGTGAAAGAGCTGGCCTCGCAGAAAACCATCATCGTGGAGATCGCTGAAAAGGTCATGGAAGAAACCGGCGTGAAAGTCGACTACTCCGTGGGCACCATGATTGAAATTCCGCGCGCAGCCGTCACCGCCGACGAGATTGCCAAGGAAGCCGCGTTCTTCTCCTTCGGCACCAACGACCTCACCCAGATGACGTTCGGCTACAGCCGCGACGACGCCGGCAAGTTCCTGCCGGAATACATTTCCAAGAAGATCCTGCCGGTCGATCCGTTCCGCGTACTGGATCGCGGCGGCGTCGGGAAACTCGTCCAGATGGCCGTGGAAAAAGGCCGGGGCGTCAATCCGAAACTGAAAGTCGGCATCTGCGGCGAACACGGCGGCGAACCGAGTTCCATCGAATTCTGCCACCTGACCGGATTGAACTATGTAAGCTGCTCGCCTTTCCGGGTTCCCATCGCCCGTCTGGCTGCCGCCCAGGCGGCCTTGAGAAATGTTGCTCCGGCGAAGAAGGCGGTTGCCAAGGTAACCAAAAAGGTTATTGCCAGGGCGAAAGAAGTCATCAAAACCGCCAAAGCGGTGAAAAAGGCCGTCACGGTAGCGGTGAAAGCCGCCAAAGCCAAACCGGCGGCCAAGAAACCGGTCGTCAAAAAGGTGGCAGTGAAAAAACCGGCGGTAAAAAAAGCCGCACCCAAGAAGACCATCGCGAAGAAAGCGGTTGTGAAAAAAGCACCCGTGAAGAAAGCCGCACCTAAAAAGGCCGTTGCGAAAAAACCGGCGGTAAAGAAGGCTGCAAAGAAAAAATAATTTATTCGGCAGAGGCTAAGTAAAAAAGCCGGGGCAATTGAGTTTGCTCCGGCTTTTTCATTACTGATTTCTTTTCTTCAACGCATCGGCGAAAGGATTGTTGAAGGGTTTGGGAGCTTCCCGGCCCGCTTTCCCGCCTGACCGTCTGTCCTGATGCTGCGGCGGCTTCTTCGGATTACCTGCGGTTCTCACCTCACCGGATGGCTCCCCTCTTTTTTCTCCCGGTGTTTTCTTCATGGACAAAGAAATCCTTTTCCGCTCAATGTCGACGGCCATAACGGTGACTTCCACTTTCTGGCCGACTTTTACGACATCCCCCGGGGTTTTTACATAGCGGTCGGCCATCTCGCTTAAATGCATGAGGCCATCCTGATGAACGCCGATATCGACAAAAGCGCCGAATGCAGTGATATTGGTAACTACGCCAGTCAATTTCATGCCGCAAATCAGATCAGTGATTTTGTCGATGCCTTCGGCAAACACCACATTTTCAAATTGCTGACGGGGGTCGCGGCCGGGCTTGGCCAGCTCCGCCATGATATCTTTTAAAGTTGGCAGCCCCACTTTGTCCGTTACATAATTGGTCAGGACAATCTTTTGCCTTTTTGTCTCATCGGCCATCAGGTCGGCTACGGTAGAATTCTGATCGGCGGCCATCTTTTCGACAATCGCATAACTTTCAGGATGAACGGCGCTGGCGTCAAGCGGATTGGCGCTTGCTCGCACACGCAAAAATCCGGCAGCCTGTTCAAAAGCCCTGGCGCCCAGGCGCTTCACGGCTTTCAGCGTTTCTCGTGAAGCAAACGGTCCGTTTTCATCACGATATTTGACAATGTTTTCTGCAAGCGCCGGTCCCAGCCCGGATACATACGAAAGAAGCTGAACGCTGGCGGTATTGACTTCCACACCCACGGCGTTGACGCAACTGATAACCACATCATCCAGGCATTGCTGCAGGAGCCCCTGATCCACATCGTGCTGATACTGGCCTACACCAATGGCTTTCGGTTCGATTTTCACCAGTTCCGCCAGCGGGTCCATCAGGCGGCGTCCGATAGAAACCGCTCCGCGAACGGTGATATCATAATCGGGAAACTCTTCCCGAGCCGCATCGGATGCGGAATAAACCGATGCACCGCTTTCATTGACCATCACAACTACGATGTTCCCGGGCAGGTTCAAGCTTCGCAGAAAACTTTCCGTCTCACGGCCGGCCGTACCATTGCCGACGGCAATGGCTTCGATCTGAAACTTATCGCACAGAGTTCTGACGGTCCTTCCCGCCTCTTCGCGCGTCTTTTCCGACATGAGCGGAAAGATGGTTTCATGGTGAAGCAGTTTTCCCTGGCGGTCGAGGCAGACTGTTTTGCAGCCGGTGCGAAAACCGGGGTCAATCGCCAGTACGGCTTTCTGTCCGGCGGGCGGCGCCAGAAGCAGCTGGCGAAGGTTTTCGGCAAAAACCCGGATAGCGGTTTCATCGGCTCTTCTTTTGGTTTCCATGCGGGTCTCCGTTTCCATGGAAAGTGAAAGGAGACGCTTGTAGCCATCCCGAACCGCAAGCTTTACCTGATTTGCCGCTTCGTTTGAAGCCCGGACAAACATTTCTTCCAGAATGAGCAATGCTTCCTCTTCCGGCGGAGTCATGGAAAGCGACAGAAACTCTTCCCGCTCGCCGCGGCGCATGGCCAGAACCCGATGCGACGGCGCAACGGCCACCGGCTCTTCCCAGTCGTAATAATCTTTGTATTTGATGCCGGCCTCGAGTTTGTCCGGCAGAACTTTTGACCGGATGACGCCCTTATTCCAGAACAGCTCGCGCATTTTCGCCCGCGCATCCGTATTCTCATTCACCCACTCGGCGATAATGTCGCGCGCTCCGGCAAGGGCATCCTCCACTGTGGCCACGCCTTTGTCTTCGCATACAAATCCGGCGGCGGCGATCGCCGGGTCAGAGTTTTCCTGGGTGAAAATATCGACAGCCAGAGGCTCCAGACCCTTCTCCCGAGCGATGGTTGCTCTCGTGCGACGCTTGGGACGAAAGGGCAGATAAATATCCTCCAGGACGGACAGGGTTTCGGCGGCGTCAATTTTCGCGGCGAGTTCTTCCGTCAGCAAGTTGCGCTCGGTCAGCGATTTCAAAATCGCGGTGCGTCGGTTTTCCAGCTCTTCCAGCTCGGCAAGCCTGTCGCGAATGGCCGTAACGGCAACTTCATCGAGCATGTCGGTTACCTCCTTGCGATAGCGGGCAATGAAAGGTACGGTTGCCCCTTCGGCAAGCAGAGCGGCGGTATCGGCTACCTGCCGGGACGCAATATGGAGTTCCCCGGCAATTTTTTCGTATCGAATTGAATTCATATTTATCCTTTAAAGTTTATTGGAGCGCGAGGCTTACCACAGACGGAGAGGTGTTGCAATCGGCTGTTTATGTTTTTGCTTTTTTCAGCCGATAGAAGGCATGATTAGTACTTGCACCCGGCGCTGATTGTCATGTACAGTATGAAGCATAAACTGGTGGCCAGGCAATGACTTTGAAAAGCGGAAAAGACCGCACATCAAAAATAATCGATTCCCTCAAAAGCGCCGCAGAAGGCGATTATTCCAAAAAGCTTGATTTTGCATCGGATGACAGTTACCTGGGGAAAATAGCCCGCGCCGTCAATACCCTGCTTGAAATAACCGGGGAAAAACATGCCTCACCTTCGCAACGGCCATCAGAGTCGGACGAAAATGGTCGCCGCTACAGACATCTGCTGGATAACATCGAAGAATCTTATTTCGAGGTTGATCTTAAGGGAAATCTGACTTTCTTTAACGATACAGTCGCCCGGGCTCTGGGTTACAATCCGGAAGAACTTTCCGGAATCAATTATCGACAGCTTGTCGCCGAAACCAGCGCGAAAACAGCTTACGATGTTTTTCACCAGGTCTTTCTAACCGGCCAGCCGATTAAACGTTTTGACTGGGAAATCCTGAAAAAGAACGGCGAAAACCTTCAGGTGGAATCATCCGTTGCCCTGCGGCGTGACCATACGGGTAAACCTGTCGGTTTTCGCGGCATCGTACGGGACGTCTCCTGGCGAATCCAATATCAGAAAGATCTGTGGCAAAGCGAGGAAAAATATCGAACCATTCTGGACATTATGGATGAAGGATATCTTGAGGAAAATCTCACCGGCAGGATTATTTTTGTTAATGACGCTGCCTGCCGCCTCATAGGATATCCGCGTGAAAAACTGGTCGGCATGCATTACCGGGAATATCTCACGCCGGCCGTTGCCGAAACGATGAAGGCCGTGTTTCAAAGAGTTTATCGCACCGGCAGCCCGGAAAAGCTTGTTGATTATGATCTTGTGCGTAAAGACGGGTCTGTTATCACCTATGAACTGAATGCCGCTCTGAAGCATGATGCTTCGGGAAAACCCTGCGGCTTCCTTGTTTTAACCAAGGATGTTTCCCGGCGCAAGGAAGCGGAGGCCCAAAGGCGTCTAAGCGAAGTAAAATATCAGAATATTCTGGAAATCATGGGTGAAGGATATTTTGAATCCGATCTGGACGGTACGCTCACGTACGTCAATGATGCCGGTTGCCAACTGGTCGGCTATTCACGGGAGGAATTGATCGGACAAAACTATACACATTACGCATCTGCGGAAACCAGAGAACATATTTTTGGCGTTTATCGTGAGATATACAGAACCGGCGCCCCCAGATTCATGCTGGACTATGATATCATCCGAAAAGACGGATCGATCCGGACTCACCAGCAGAATGTCGCCCTGTTTTACGATGAGTCCGGCCGGGCCAAAGGATTCCGTGCTCTGGTTCGGGATGTAACCGAACGCAAAAAGGCTGAAGATGCGCTGCGGGATAGCGAGCAAAAATATCGCCATATTCTCGAAAACATGGAAGAAGCCTATCTGGAGGCGGACCTTAAAGGCAATTTTCTCTTCTTCAACGATTCCTTTTGCCGGACGCTCGGCTACACCCGGGAAGAACTCCAGAATGCCAACTACAGGCTGATCGATCCACCCGGACAGGAAAACCATCTGTTCGAAATGTTCAATGAAATCTACCGCACGGGTCAGACTAAAACATTTCTGAACCACGCAGTCCGGGCGAAGAACGGTTCTCTCGTTTATCTGGAAATGTCCGTATCTGTCATGCGATCGCCTGCGGGAGATCCGATCGGGTTCAACGGAATCAGCCGGGACGTGACAGCCAGGCTCAGGACGGAACGTGCTATTCAGGAAAGCGAAAAACATCTGCGAATGATCACGGATAATATCCACGATATTATCTGGACGATGGATTTTAATCTGCGCTGGACATACTTGAGTCCCTCCGTCCTGCGCATGACCGGTTTTTCTCCGGAAGCGGTCATGCAAATGCCGCTCAAGGCGATACTGCCGCCCGACACATACCGGATGGTTGAACAGGGGCTGGCTGATGCATTATCCGAAGAGACAACCGGACCGGTCCCGGGTGAACAGCGGCAGACCGTATTCGAACTGCCGATGATGCATAAAAACGGGACACGCATCTGGTTCGAAATAAGCACCAGTTTCAACCGGGATGAACACGGAAAGCCCTTTGAAATCGTCGGTGTCACCAGAGACATCACGGCACGGAAAAAAGCGGAAGAAGCGCTGGCGGTCAGCGAAAGACGCTACCGTCTGATGGCCGAAAATGTCAACGACATCATCTGGATCATGAATCCGGATATGAACTTTACCTATATCAGTCCATCATGCCTCGAGGCTACCGGTTATACGCCGGAAGAAACTAAGACGACCCCTCTGACCGAGCTGCTCACTCCGGAATCCTTTACCCGGGCCACCCAGCGGCTGGCTGATGAATTGATGCTGGAGCGAAGCGGGCGGCCTTTCGACCCCCAGCGGGCCATTACTCTGGAAGTGGAAGCCATTCACAAGAATGGCAGCATTCTCTTTCTGGAAATCACCGGCACCTTCAATCGAAACGATAAAGGTGAAATCACGGAGATTTTAATCCTGGGCAGAGATTTCACTGAGCGCAAAAAAATGGAGGAAGCCCTCCGTGAAAGTGAAAAGCGCTACCGCATGATCATCGAAAATATGCATGAAGTCATCTGGACCTCCAATCTGGACATGCAGAGCACCTATATCAGTCCATCCTGCTATCGCCTGACCGGCTATACACCTGCCGAAATCATGTCTTCGCCCCTCGATCAAATCATGACGCCGGAAACACTGGCCTCAACAGCTCAGGCAGTCGCCGAGGAGCTCGCGCATGAGTCCAGTGTTCTGCCCGCTGATCCATACCGTTCGAGAACCGTTGAACAGGAAATATACTGCAAAAACGGCCAGACCGTCTGGATAGAAGTCACCGGCACATTTATCCGGAACGAACAGGGAAAGGCCTCCGGTATGCTGATGGCAGGCAGAGACATCACGGCGCGGAAAAAAGCGGAAGAAGCCAAAGAAAAGCTGGAGCAACAACTCATCCAGGCGCAGAAAATGGAAACGGTCGGGCGCCTTGCCGGAGGCGTCGCACACGACTTCAACAATATGCTCAGCGTCATCCTGGGCTATGTGGATCTGGCCAAGCTACGACTGGCCAGACAGCATCCCGTATTAAAGGATATCGCGGAAATCGAAAAAGCAGCCAACCGTTCCCGCGATATTACCATGCAGTTACTGGCTTTCTCCCGCAAACAGATCATTGAACCCAGAATCATCAATTTAAACGATCTGGTAGTCCATTCTCAAAAAGCGCTGATCCGTCTGATCGGCGAGGATATCGAACTGAAAGTCGTCGCCGGAGAAGACCTCTGGGACATCAAGTTTGACCCGTCACAGATTGAACAGATTCTCATCAACCTGGCGGTGAACGCCCGGGACGCCATGCAGGGCGGAGGAAAACTGACCATCGAAACCGAGAATCAAAGCCTGGACAGCGACTACTGCGAACTGCATGCCGGCTTTGCACCCGGCCACTATGTCCGCCTGTCATTCAGCGATAACGGAATCGGCATGGACAAAGAAACACTCCAGCATATCTTTGAACCTTTTTTTACAACCAAGGAGGCGGGCAGAGGCACCGGACTGGGGCTGTCCACCGTTTACGGCATTGTTCAGCAGAACAACGGTTTAATCAATGTATACAGCGAACCGGGCCGGGGTACCACGTTCAGTATTTACCTCCCGCGGACAACCGAAAAAGAAAAAACTCGGGAAGAAGCCGATGAAGGACCTGAAATTGCCGGACAGGGAAACATCCTGCTGGTGGAAGACGACGCCATGGTTCTTGAGATCACCCGGGGTATGCTGGAATCCATTGGTTATACGGTGACAGCCACAGGCAGCTCTCAGGATGCTATTGCTCTTTTCAGCAGGCAGGAGATTCCCTTTGATCTGGTGATCACCGATGTCGTCATGCCGGGCATGAGTGGGAAAGACCTGAGAAACCGGCTTGCCGAAATACGTCCGGACGTTCAGGTCCTCTTCATGTCCGGTTACACGGCGGATGTGATCGCTCATCATAACATTCTGGAAGAAGGCGTACAGTTCATTCAGAAGCCATTCACCATTCAGTCTCTGGCCCGTAAAACGGCGGAGGCCATAAAAGTGAAGCGATGAGTCCCGCGGGAAACAATCTGCCCCCGCATTACGCCGGTCGAAAAGCCCCTTGCCGGAAAACGGATCATCCGTTTATTATTTCGCTTTGATCAGTTTAACAAAGCTGTTCTGGACAAGATAATTTTTCCCCTCAACTTCCAGACGGAAAAAAGCTTCCCGTGTGTTCAAAAAGTCAGACAGCCGGGAATGAGTTTCAGGCAGGGCAAAAGAAACCTTGCCGCTGATAATCTGACCGGTCATGAGATGGATCGAAACGAAAACCTGCTGATATCCGGGAAGGTAATTGTCCGCGACGTCTTCTTCCACATAAACCATCATCATATTCTCTTTGCGGATTAATATGGTTTCGCCCTGGTCGGATTCAAAAGGAATATAATTTCTGTCTTTGGCCAGCAGTTCGGTGACCAGTTCTCCTCCTTCACGCAACACGGACAGGGCGGCAACAAAAAAGCATCCGTGTAATTCGCTGCCCTCCGGAAAATAAATAATGGCCTTCTTTTTGATGGTTTCTACTTTCAGTTGCATGGCACCCCCTGTAATCATTTTACGGGAAACACGGATAACTCGTCCGCCTCACCAGATTCATCGGCTATTCGCGCACCTTCCATGAGCAACGACATGGCACTCTCATAAATATTACGGGAAGGAACAGTCGCGCTGGCTGTAATCTCAAACTCGCCATCCGGCCAGGTCATCAGCCTGTAAAAGGCGGCCTGTCCTTCCAATCCCTGCGCCTGGGCATGAATCACTTCCCCTTTCTGAATGTAAACCGTCCCTTTCTTATTACCATGCTGCAACTGGATCTCCACATCTTTTTCTCCAATCGTCAGACTTTGAATGATATCCGTAAAGCTCATGTCTTTGAGCGTCCCGGAAACGCCTCTGCGTGCGCCGCGGGCATTTTTTAAAGCCAGAATATTCCGGATTTTGATGGACAGCATTTCCAGATCAGGTGGTTTAACGAAAAAATCGTCCGCACCCGCCTCCAGGCACTGAGTGGCCAGACGGTCTCCCTGTTCACGCGTCAGAAAGAAAAATGGAATGTGAGCCGTGGCGCTGTTTTCCCGAAGCGCGCGGCAAAAACGGATTCCTTCCATATCGGCAAGATTAATCTCTGAAATCACCAGATCCGCTCCTGATTCCAGGATCATTTTTGCCGCCTCACGGGCGCCTTTTAAACCAACAACTTCATAGTCGTCATTGCTCAGTCGGATCGCCAGTGCCGAATCCCGGGAGTTTTCCGGATCAACGATCAGAACGCGGCGTTGGATGCGGCCTGCGTCTTTTAAAAATTCCTCATCCTTGATGACATTTAGAAAAGCTTCAAGCAAAGATTTTTCTTCATCGATGTCCTGCGCCGTGGATAATTCTTTACGAACTCTATCCATATCGGCGGCTATTTCAGGAGATTTTTTTTTCAGGGCCTGATATTTTTTAACCAGCTTCAGAATAAGAACTTCCACAGCCGGCGCGCCGGCTGATTTTTCTTCCCCGGAAAAGATATCTTCCAGCGGATAAGGAGATGAAATATGGTCATATACAATCTTGCCGATCACGGGGGCTGAAACCCAGGCCGCAAGTACGGCACCGTCCACCTGAATCACGGACAACCCCATGCGCATCGCCAGCAGTTTGCAGTATCTGGCCGTTGTGACGATATCCGCGAGGAGTTCTTCATCTTTCTGGAGCCCTTTGCGAATCATAAAAGAAACCAGAGAAAGCAGTGCCTCGCTCATTCGTACGTAAGGATACTCCTGCCCCAGAAGCATGTTCCGGATGTTATAAAAGGAAATGATTGAGGAAGGAATACCGTTAAATGAAGATTGTTGGGCCTGGCTCCCCTTGAACTTGAATACCCGACCATTGACAACCAATCGTTCGGCCGGTTCTTCCTCGAAAGCTTTCACGGCTTCTTTCATTGAGGAGACCCAGCGCACATGCGGAAAACCTTCACGCTTGAGTAATGAGATAAGCGCTCGTGATCTCTCCATATCCGGCTCCAGAAGCAGAATCTTGCCTCCGCTTTTTGCGGATTCGTCATCCAGATCCAGAACCTCCCTGCTCTTTTTATCCCTTGAAACAATCGTAAAATCCTGCGGAAGGGAAAGCTCCTTAGCCGGAACATACGGTTTGCCTTTGTAATACACATCAATGGCCAGATGAATTTCCGACCGGGATGCGCAAGTAATTTCAAAGGTCATGGAAGAGGAAACACCGGTTCGCAGATCTTTCATCAAAAGCGGATCAGAAGGATCACTGACGGCAAGCATAAGCGTATTTGATTTGACGTCAAAGGACAAAGGAAAGATATGAAGAGATTCAGCGGCATTGAGCGGAACCTTTGTCCGGGCAATATCCGGAGGCGCTTTGTCCAGAAGAGGAACATACGGCTTTTGAAATAATTCGGACAGACTCTGTCCCATTGCCGAATAATCCATCAACTTCAAAAAAATAATGGCTTCGTCCAGCGACATGCCGGCCGTGAGAGCATAGTCCTCCGCACGCGCGATCATCTCCGGGGCCAGACGGTTGGAATCGATCAGGTGATTTTTCAGTAAAGAAGAATCCTTCATCGCATCGTCCCTGCCTTATGCATCGATCCTGCTGATATAGAGATCCGCCTCTTCCTGAGAAATCAGACCGTCCTGCAGATGTTTCTTGACATTGTCGGACATGATCTGCATACCAATGTTTTTGCCGGTTTGCATAATGGAAAGAATTTGAAATGTTTTGCCTTCCCGAATCAGATTTTGAATGGCCTGATTGCAGATCATCACTTCCAATGCGGCGACCCGCCCTTTCCGGTCGGCGCGCCTGAGCAGACTTTGCGAAACAACGCCGCGCAAGGATTCTCCCAACATCGTTCGAATCTGCGACTGCTGAGAGGTTGGAAATACGTCAATGATGCGATCAATGGTCTTGGGAGCGCTTGCAGTATGCAGCGTTCCCAGAACCAGAAGTCCCGTTTCCGCGGCGGTCAGCGCCAACTGTATGGTATCCAGATCCCGCATCTCGCCTACCAGAATTACATCCGGGTCTTCACGCAGAGCTGCCCGAAGGCCCGCCGTGAAACTTTCCATGTGGAACCCCAGTTGCCTCTGATGAATCAGACATTTCCCGCGGGGATGAATAAATTCAATTGGATCTTCCAGCGTAACGATGTGATGATCTTTCTCCTTATTGATCAGATCAATCATTGCGGCCAGCGTAGTGGATTTACCGGATCCGGTTGGCCCTGTCACCAGGACCAGGCCTTTTTTCAGCCTTGCCAGTGAATAGACGGCCTCCGGCATGCTGAGATCACGAAGGGTCTTGATGGAGGCGGGAATCACGCGGAAAACACCGGCCAACCCCTTCCTTTCCGTAAAGATGTTGCCGCGAAAACGGGCCAGACCCTCCAGTTCATAGGCGAAATCTATATCTTTCTTCGCTTTGAACAAACTGAGGGTTTTTTCATCCAGCATTTCCAGAAGCAGCACCTCCGCTTCTTCCGGCACCAGATCATGAAATTTCGTGCGCTGTAATTCTCCGTTAATGCGCAACAAAGGCGGCTCGCCCACACAAATATGCAAATCGGAGGCCCCGTATTCCAGGATCATTTTCAGCAGTGTATCGATTTTCGCCATTATCCCTCCTGTTGGATTGTTTAAAAGATGCAGGCAAGGTAACTGTGCCTTATAGTTTAATATTCGGCATGGTATTATCAAGATACTCAATTGTCAAATACTTTCATGTTAATAGAGTCTTTAAGTCCTGTGATCTTTTTTATGCCATGCTACATGATAAGAAACACCGCCATCATCCCCACTTTCATTTTATCAGGTAAGAATCATTCAAAGCCCACGTAAAAAATAGAACTGAACGGCTTTTTTACAGAAAGGATGTTTACACTGATTTTTCACAAATCGTTCAAGCCCGTTGAACATTTCATGGAAGAGGAAGGGGGAGAAGGGGGGATCGCGGAGAGGGGGAAGTGTCGGGCATATTGGAAATAACCTAGAGTAAACAATAACATATAACGATATTGCCTCCAATTTGAATTTCTGGCACGGACTTTTCATTATCATAAAGGCAAATAAAACGATTACCCCAAGGAGGTAACAGATCATGAAAAAGACATTAGGAACCATCGTAGCGGCAGCGGCAGTTGTTTTGATGACGGCAACCTTTGGATTCGCGGAGTACGCGGCGGCGGGAACAGGTAATTTCCCGTATTTCCAGCTGGGCTGCCTGATTGTCGGCGGGTTGATTCTGGTCAGCCTGAAGCGGAAGTATAACAAGATGTACACGGCGGAAGTTGTTGGCGCCTTCGCTCTTTACACGATTCTGATGGCGCTGTTTACCAATCCGGTGATTGATGTAGTGAAAACCATTGTGACCTGATCGGCGGTTTAGACAAGACGCAGATGAACCTGAAGAAAAAGGAGATGTGAAAAGATCCCATGCATAGGAAGCCGTTTGGAGCGGGTTTGTAAAAAGCTCCAGAGGCAAGGCGCGCGAGGCCTGAGGAATGAGGCCTACTGATTTGTAGGCCGCAGTGACGAAGGGTGAAGCGCAACGCAGCATATGGACTTTTTACAAAGTTGCTAAGAAAGGAGGATAAGGACCATGATCGCAACACATAAAACAATAGGCTACAGGAAGTTCAACCGGTTCAGCGGGATACTGATGATGTCGGCTTGGGGATTCGCGATGGTGATTGCATCTTTCCTGTTCCTCTGGTTGGGATACAAGCTTGACGAATACCTGGGTACCACTCCCAACTTCATGTTCGGTTTGTTCTTTCTGGCGATCTTCATCTGTGTCATGAGGCTGTATCAGGAAGCGAAACGTAGAATGAAGGAGTTGTAGCCGCTACGGCAAAAACATGATCTGTTGATATAAGTAAGCCCCCTCAGGTTCACTCAACTGAGGGGGCGTTTTTGTTGAAAAGTCTGATGTGTTTTACATTGTCATCCGCCCCGCGCGAAGGACATCGGTTTATCGTTTTATCCTTTGATGGCGTTCATGATATACGCTTCGGTGTATTCCATCAGAGAATCCTTGGGACACTCATTTAAATTCCATTTCCTCAGCGGATAAAGAGAAGACTGATAGACAATCATATTGGCAATAAAAGAAGGATTCGGGATTGTAAAGCCATCTGTTGTCGCCAGCTTTTTCAAAATTTCCTCAAAATGCCTGACCAGACGACTTTCCCGTTCCATGATGATTTTTAAAAACATTTTCGGCAGCACCTTGGATTCCCGATACAACAGAAGAATGTCGTCCTTAAAGTCATAATTGATGCTTACCAATTCACGGATGGCTGCCCTGAGCTGATCTTCCGGTTCCTCGATGTCAAATATATTGCGTTTTTCAAAAAGTTCCGCCGCCGGACTGTGAAGCATATCAAAAGCGAGAAAAAGGATTTCATCTTTTCGTTTGATAAAATAATAGAGATTGCCGATATCGATACCCGCAGCTTTGGCAATCTGGCGCATGGAAGTCTGCGCATATCCCTGTTGCATGAATAGTTTGGTTGCCTTCTTGACAATCTTCAATTGATTTTTTCTGAAAAGATCACTGCTTTTGCGTTTTGAAACCAAAGCGGTCGGATTAGTTTCCATCTTTATTTTTTTTGCTTTTTGGTTCATTGAGGCGATCCCTTCATGAATATTGACCATGATAACTACACTAACCTGCTTCTAACAAACTTGTCAATTATTTTTATTGAATTGACAAAATACTTATTATTTGTTTGGTTTATCTATGCAACAGACGTCTGATTATTTTATGGTAAGGAGGACATGGATCAAGGCACGGAAAAACTATTAAAAAAAACCGTAACGGAACTGGACTGGTGATGTGACATTGAAAAAAAATTTTAAACTTGTGGAGGGAAAACTCAAATGAAAGCTGCTGTTAGAAGTTTGTTGTTCTTCGGTTGTATTTTGTCTTTATTTTTCTTGACGGCTTTTCATCCGTCTGAAGTCTTCGCCGCCAAAGCGGCCAAGAAAACCGTCGCTGCTGATGCGGAAACGCTGGACAAGTCCGTGAAGGCCAATGCGGTCTTTGACGGAACAAAAATGGGAGATATGTCGGACTTTGATCCTTCAAACCCCGTGATACCCGAAGGCGACACCATCAAGATCGCCGTGGTTGCCTCCTTTTCAGGTCCGGCTGCCCACACGGGAAATGTCTTCTGGCTCTGCGTTCTGTGGGCGGCCCATGATATCAACAAACGGGGCGGGCTCATGGTGGATGGTAAAAGAAAACTCATCCAGGTCATCAAGGCCGACCATATGGGCAAGACTGATCAGTGCAAGAAAATCTGCGAGCGCATGGCTCTCAAGGAAAAAGTGCACGTCTTCTGGGGAACGGATGGAAGCCACATGATGAAGATCATCAATGAAACCGCAAACAAATATAAAATCATTGCGCTTAATGCGGTATCCTTATCCGAGGACCTGATGAATGCGGCAAACTTCGGACGTTATGCGTTTCAGGCCGCCTTTTCCACGGAACAGGTCGGGCGCGCCTTTGCCTATTACTACGGACAGATCAGAAAAAAGGAAAAGAAATTTTATATCATTTGCCAGGACTATTCATTCGGCCACAGCATAGCCGACGGATTCAAGAAAGGCCTGGCTGAATATTATCCTGAAGCGCAAATTGTCGGCGAGGATTATCATAAGCTTTTCCTGACGGACTACGCCTCGTACCTGACCAAGATCAAAGCATCCGGTGCGGAAGCCATCTTCACGGGCGACTGGGTTCCCGACTGCATCAATCTTCTCAAGCAGGCAAGGCAAATGGGAATTATGCTCCCGTTCGCCAACATTTACATGGATGAACCCAACGGCCTGCATGATGTCGGTGTGGAGGGAGCTAAAGGTCTGGCCAATTTAACCTGCTACTTCCAGGGCTCCAATCCGTATTTCAAGACACCGGAAATGATCAAGGTATATAAAGCCTGGCATAAACAATGGGAAACCAAGTGGACGGCTCCCTATAACAGCCGGTCTTTCGAACCTTTTATCGGCAACAATGCCGCCTGGGCGATGCATACATACTGGCTGTTAAGCGTGATCGAAAGAGCCAAAAGCACCGATCCGGAAAAAATCATTGCCGTATGGGAAAATGACACCTACCGGATGATGAACGGCAAGGTTCTGAAAATGCGGGCCTGTGATCACAAGGTTATCCAGGATCTTACGGTTTCCGAATTTGTTCCCCCGGAACAGCAAAAAGTTTCCATGAATATTCCGCCCTATTACTGGTACAAGGGAACATCCTCCTACGGTCCCGCATTCACGATTCCGGCATCCAAGGTACTGCCCTGGATGGATCAGCAACTGGACCGCTGCAAAGGGAAAAATAACTGGGGGCAGTAGAGCCGACTTTTTTTCTGCGGCAACCGGCAGCAATTTGCACGTTTCTTCCCGGAGAAGGAACAGCCGCAGTTTTCAAGACATATCTTTTTTGAGATAAGAAAGCCCCCTCGGGTTGAGGCAACCGAGGGGGCTTGTTATTACGCGCCTTTGCTGAAAAGGCTATGCAATCTCCGCCACCGCCCTGATCCATCCGGCGCTGGCCCCCTTAATTTTCACCGGGAAACAATAAAACTTGAAACCGGTCGATGGCAGTAAATCCAGATTAGCAAGCTTTTCAATCTGGAAATACCCTTTTTCAATGCCCGCAAAATGACCTTCCCAGATCAATGAGGCATTCTTTGTCCGCGTGAAATCCTGCGCCTGAAAAGGCAGTGGTCTGTCCCAGCTCCAGGCATCCGTCCCGACGACATGCACCCCCTGATCCAGAATCCAGAGCGTAGCCTCACGGCCGAACCCACATCCTTTCACCAGGTACTCATTTTTACCCCAGTAAGGTGCGGCTCCGCTCTGAGCCAGAAAGATATCCCCTTCTTTCAGGGTATAATTGATTTGATCCAGTTTTGCCCGGATGTCGTCAATCCGGATATTGTAACCGTCGGGGAAACCGGAAAAATCCAGTTTCACGCCATTGCCCGCACCCCACTCGACGGGAAACTGATCAATGGTCATGGACGGTTTCCCCTTATCCTGCGTGGGGGAAAAATGCCAGGGGGCGTCCATGTGCGTTCCCGCATGCGTGGAAACCTCCAGCACTTCAATCGCCCATCCCAGACCGCCCGGCAGATCGGAGTTTGTCAATCCCGGATAAAATGTTTTCATATTCTCTGCTCCGAATGCATGGTCGAGATACATCACCTTCGGAATCATCAACGGTGGATCGCTGGGCAATCCGTTTTCTATGGCAATGGAAAGGTCAATAAACCTGCTCATCATTCTCCTCCCGGCTTTTTTCTTTTTTTCTTGCAGGAAATGATAAAAAAGGTCAAGAAAACAAAACCCCATACCTTTCCGTAAAGAAGGAGAAGAACATGATTGCGCGAATTGACCATGTATCCATTGCGGTAAAAGACCATGAAAAAGCGGAGCGTTTTTTTCGTGACATCCTGGGAGCGATTCCGGGAACCAATGCCGCCGATCCCACCACCAGATACTTCTGGCAGCTTTATTCGCTGGGAGATCTGTCCCGCCTGGAACTGATCTCTCCCACGGGAAAAGGAAGCTTTCTGGACGGCTTTCTGAAATCGAAAGATGCCGGCGTTCATCACATTACCCTTCAAACGCCGGATATTCAAAAGGCAATGGAGCATCTGAAAGCGAAGGGTATTCCCTTTTTCGGCTACAATGAATATGTGGGTGGTGTGTGGACGGAAATTTTCATCCACCCGCGCCATGCTTTCGGCGTCCTGATTCAGATCGCCCAGTTTGAAGCCGACGACTGGCTTTCCGATCAGGTAAAATTCCCCAAAGGAATGAAATGGCAGGTTGAAAAGACGGATACCGGCGCAAATCTGACTTTCGCCCACCCCGGCGGCGGCAAGGTTAAGCTGGAAATAGATCGCGCAGAACTTGCGCAACTTTCAGCAGCCCTGGAAAATGCGCTGAAATAAAATTGCCTGCGCGATGCTTCATGCGGGCATCTTCGATGCCATATCAGGCGCTTCCTGCCGGTTCAATCGTCTTCGATTGAAGTTAAATGTTTAGGAGAAATCAGCATGATTGATTCCGCAAAGAATTATATGAATTTGGTGCTGATGTGAACTATCGATATATAACCTGAATTTAACCATGAATGGATAATATATGTTTAGAAAAATATTCCGCATTTTGTCTGGCATACTGGGGACTGCCTTGGTTGTTTCATATATAGATAAAAGTACAACTGCAGGCGATAGGTTCGAGGCTTTGGGAGTAGTATTTTTTTCTATTCCATTTTTTATGTATGCCTTGCGCGGCAACAATTGGCCTTTTGCTTTATTCAAGAATGTAGTCAAGAAGAATGATGGTAATGATTCCTATGAATCTTTCGATTATCGCTGGTTTATTGGATTATTTAAGAAAAAAAAATAATGGAGTGAACGATTTCTTAAAAATTGAGTGTTATCCGAAATAATTAAACAGAAAGGGCAATATGGTTATGCAGGAAATTGAATTATCATTTCAGAGACTCATTAAAATATGGTGGGGCCTTGCATGGCGGTATCTTATATTCATGGCTTTAGCGGGTTTTGTGGCTGGTTTTTTGACACCTTTTTTAGGCCTTGCTGCCAGCAGTTACAGAGATCTAGTCGCAACATTATTGCTTATACTGTGCAGTGTGATCAGTATATGTGTAAGTATATGGATCATAAAAAGTGTTATTACTAAACGATTTAGTGACTTTCGAATCGCATTAATATTAATACCTAAGCCTACTACGAACGATGAGGCGGAGGGACCGATAGAGAACAGAGGGGAACGCCCGTAAAATAAGAAGTTCATCCGCTGCAAATAGATGCTTTTCTTGCCGGTTCGATCACCATTTGGGCAACAGCCCGAGCACGATTGCACCCGCGAAGGATTTCTAAATCAATGAATGCATCACTATTTTGTAGGGAACGGTTTCAAACCGTTCCCTGCGGTGTTGAAATGAAACTACGGTTTTCAAGTATCAAGTGCTTTTTGAAGTTTCCCGTCAGGCTTCGATTTTCAGCCTGGCATCCAGCGCTATAACACCGGCACCGTCAGACAACACACGAAGCGGATTGATATCCAGTTCCCGGATCTGCGGAAACCAGTGAAGAAGATGGGTCACCCGTTCGATCGCGGCCGCATAACCGGCAATGCCCCCGGCACCCTTCCCTCTGGCTCCCTGCAGAATTTTGAACGATTTCAGTTTTCGGACTTTGTCTTCAATTTCTCTTGCTCCGGCCGGACACAGGACGCTGGCCGTGTCGGCAAACACCTCGATATAAATGCCGCCGTACCCGAAAAAGACAACGGGACCGAAAGACGGATCGTATTTCCCGCCGATGAACATATCATATCCTTCGCCCGCCTGCTTCACAATACGCACCCCTTCAAATCGGGCATCGGCCTTATACCGGTAAAGATTCTCCCGGATTTTCGCAAACGCTCCGTGAACCCCTTTAGCATCCTCTATGCCCGTAATCACACCGCCGGCCTCGGATTTATGGATGGCATCCGGTGAGACAATTTTCATCACGACAGGATAGCCGATCTTCTCGGCCGCGGCAGCGGCCTCATCCGCATCTTTAACCACGGCGGAACCGGCGCCGGAAATACCGAAGTAACCAAGCAGGTCGAGCGCTTCTTCTCCTTTTACACCCGTGTTGCTCTGAACCCAGGTCCTCGCGGCATCAAGATCAATGCCGGCAGGCAAAGCATAAGCTAAATGGTCTTCCTCCTTTTTGGCATAATAGTCACTTTGCTTTTTAAAGGCGCGGATCATTTCGCCGGCGTTGTTGAAGATCGGAAAATCCAGGTTTTGTTTGATCCGGGAAATCGTCGCGGAAAGACCGAAAAGGCAGACGCCCAGGGGTTTTCCTGAAGAAAGAATCGTCCCGGCAACTTCCTTGGAAAGATCCGTATGAAACATCTTGTAAAACACATCCTCCCCACGCGGCATTTCCGGCCACTGCGTGACGAATACGGCGCCGTCCACATTGGGGTTGTGCATGACGGAGTAGAAAATGCTGGGATACGCCCTGGTGTCGTAGATATCGCCCATGTCCAGCGGATTGGAAAAATTGATCACACCGGCATTGGAAGAATTTTTCAGTTCATCGTAAAACGAGGCGCCCGGATCGGCAAATTCAAAACCCGATTCTTCGCAAAGATCCGCCATCATGACGGTAAACCCGCCCGCGGGAGACATGACCATCATCTTCTTCCCCCGCATCGGCGGCAGCTCAAACGCTTTCGTCACGGCGATGAAATCATTGAAATGACGAATGCGGATAATCCCGGCGCGCTCAAACGCGGCGTCAATAATGTCGTCGTCGTTGGCCAGGGCCGCCGTATGACTCATGGCGGCCTTACTCCCGGCGGATGTCGTATTGGATTTCAGGACAATCACCGGCTTGTTGATTTTTGACGCGGCGGCAATCAGGCGGTCCCCGCGCGGAATGCTTTCCAGGTACATGCCGATGACCTTCGTTTCCGGATCACGGCCGAAATATTCCAGAAAATCCACCTCGTCCAGATCCAGCTTGTTACCGATGCTGGCAAATTTGGCCATGCCGACATTGTCGTCCGTCATCAGATTCCAGAGCATCAGCCCCACGCCGCCGCTCTGGGAAATGATGGACAAACCACCCTTGGGAGGTGGAAATGAGGGCACAAAAGGCAGACACAGGCCGTTGGCCGTATTGGCCACCGTCACACCATTGGGACCGACAAACCGGATGCCGTAATGCCGTGCCTTTTGCAAAACCAGATCGGAAAGCTTTTTCCCCTCCCCGCCCAGTTCGTTAAATCCTCCCGATGGAATAGCCATCCGTTTGACGCCGAATTTTCCGCATTCTTCCATTGCGTCGGGAATGAGCCTGGCGGGAATCATGACAAAAACAAGATCCGGCACGACTGGCAAACCGCCAACATCACCGTACATCTTGATGCCGTCCACATGAGCATCCGTGGATTTGGGATTAATGCCGAAGATGCGGCCCTTGTACCCCCAGCGAATGAGATTTTCCAGAACCAGGCGGGGAATGTTGTTTGGTCTTGACGACAGACCAATAATAGCGATGGTTTCGGGATAGAACAGCTTGTCCATAACAACCTCCTTACAAGCCCGGACGACTGAGTAAGATCAATCGCCGGGCCCGGGAAAGTATAGGAAACGTGCAGGGGCGTGTCAACCAATACCTATTTGCCCGAAGGAAGAATCAATGGGCTGGATTCGAAATGTTCACCGTGTAGTTCCCGCCTGTCGCGGCTTCCAGGTCGCAGGCGGCATTGGGATGATTTCTGTCCGTACCCGTTTTGCATTCACCGGCGCTGTAGCACTGGGAGTGCGCACCGCAGGAGGAAGAATTTCCGGGACAGTTGTCCCACGCCGGCGGGACGGAATTCAGAGCAATGCATTCACTGCATCCCAGGGGAAAGACGCCTACGGCGTTCTGGTTTCCCGTGGCCTTTGTCACCTGCGTGGTCTTCGTGCCGGCATATGGAATAATCTGGATGGAATAATTGAATCCGTTGACAAGCGAAACGTCAAAGTGATCATGCGTCGGATTATCCTTCGGAGAAATATTAATTTCAAACATCGTCGCAGGACAGGGCCCCATCGGCTCATGGTCCAGTCCGACGGAAAGATCGATACCGCCCTTGTTGAGATTCAATGTTTTGGGTTTACCCGCGGGAATGACAAACTTGCATCTGTCCGCCTTGTACATGGCGCAACCCTGATTGATAAAGTCACCTGCCGTGTAAGTTCCCCCGTTCCCGGTCAGTCCCGTTGCAAAAACAATGTAAACCGTGACATTATTGCCGGAGTTGTTGTTGATGGTCATGGTACGGGCATGGTCGAATGTTCGCGGGTCCGTTCCAGCCAGCACTTCCATTCCATCGCTGCGGCCATCCCCGTCCGTATCCGGATTGCCGGGATCGGTTCCATGAATATGAATTTCACTGATATCACTCAATCCGTCGCCATCGGAATCTGCCAAGTTTACACTGCCGCCATTGTCGCAGGAATTGATGAAAAGCAGAATAAGCAAGCCGGCGAAGAAGACACAAAGGTTATGCTTCACATGAATCTCCTTCCTATGGATTCAGCACCCACTGAGGCTTTTCTCCTCTCATCACCCGGATCAGGTTGTCCAGGGCCATGTTAATGATACGGCCTCCGGATTCCCGGGTGGAACCGGCCAGATGCGGTGTGAGGATGACGTTTTCCAGCCCGAAAAACGGGTGATCGGCGGGTGGCGGCTCTTTGGCAAACACATCTACGGCGGCCATGGCGATTTTCTTCGATCTCAATGCATCAGCCAGAGCGGCTTCATCAACCAGCGCACCTCGTCCGACATTGATAAGGACGGCGGTCGGTTTCATCAGCGCAATCTTCCCGGCATCGATGATCCCGGCGGTCTTTTCGGTTAAAGGCAGATGAATACTGATCACGTCAGCGGTTTTGAGAATATCGTCCATCGTGGCAAACGTGGCTGCATATTTTGTCTCATCTTCGGCGGAAAGCCTCTGTAAATCGCAATAAAGCAGGCGAACATCAAAGGATGCGAGCCTCCTGGCCACGGCCCGGGCGGTGCTTCCCATGCCCAGGAGGCCGTAGGTTTTGCCCGCGAGTTCAAACACACCCGTTCGCTGCGCATGCATGAAGAGCCATTCGCCCTGATGGGTTCGGGCATTGTAAAACGTAAGGTATTTCAGGCAGGCCAGCGCCAGCATGATGGTATGCTCGGCCACGCCGGTATCATTGGCGCCCGGCGTATTGGCGACCGGTATGCCGAATTCCGAACAGGCAGCGATGTCGATATGGTTATGACCCACGCTGGGCTGCTGGATCAATTTGAGTTTTCCGGCTGATTCAGCCATCCGGCGGGTAAAGGACGTTGCACCGGTGTAATCGCCCAGCACGATGTCGGTATCGGCAATGAGCTCCACCAGCTTGTCTTCCGGTATTCCATGGGCATCAATCACTTCGAAGGGAACCGGCGGATTTTTGCTGTCCAGAAGCATTTTCAGCGTAGCATCAGACATCGGCGTGGTGTTGAGGATCTTCATCATTTTCCCCCTGGCTGGATTTTAATATTTGAATGTTCGGGTCCGCCGAAAATCAAAGCATGGCTTCGGCATGCTCTCCCGGAGGACGTCTAGCCGGCCGTCCCCGGTTTCAGCTTGTCCCGGACGAAATTGATGTGTGTTCGAAGCACATAGAACTGGTTCCCGTATGAGGCGGGAACCTTCATTTCATTCACTTCCGCCTCAATGTCATCCAGCCGGCGTCCCAGTCCCTGGAGTTCCCCGGCGTTATTCTTCACGGCCGCATCCTGTTCCACCAGCAGAAGCAGTCTGTACCACCGGTTGATGCGCAGGCTCATGCGCCAGCGCAAAAGTGCAGGAATGCTTTTCAGACCCGGAACCAGAATAATGATCAGCGGCACAAACACAACCAGAATCCGGTTGAGCAGGCTGGCCAGCCAGAAAGGCAGATAACGGTAGAAAAAACTTTTGCCGGATTTGTAATAGCGTTTCGCGTCGTCACTGATTTTATATTCATTTTCCAGCGGCGCGGGAAAGTCGCCGCGATTCTGAAAAAGAGCCGACCGGCCGTGGATTTCCGTCGCCGCGGCCAGGAGCAGGTCAGACAGAGCCGGATGTAAATTTTTCCGGGCAACCAGTTCAACCGTGGGACAAACAAGGGTAATGTCTCCGGATGGAATGTTTTTTCCGAAATCCATGGCTCCTTTGGGCATGATGAGTTTGTGCAGGTAACCGATGCGGCGCATGTAGGCGTCGGCCTGGGTGAAATCGACCAGACTGATACCCGGCGTTCTGAGCAGGGAACGCATGGTTTGCGACGAGGCGGAATCGGCCATCAGAAAAATGACATCGGCTTTTCCGGCCATGAGGACAGCCGCCGCTTCTTCACCGTCAGCATCCAGGAAAACAGTCGCGCCGCCCGGTTCAACACCATTGGCGGACAAGAGCGTCAGGGCCAGTTTGCGTGTTCCGCTGCCTTCAGGCCCCACCGCAATGCGCTTCCCGGCCAGTTGCGATAAAAACTCCACGCGTCCGGACAGACGATGAAAAACCAGCAGCGGCTGATACGCAACACTGCCCAGAGAAATCAGGTTTTCAATATTCTGTCCTTTGGCCAGCCCGGCCTGCACAAAACCGATATCGACCTTAAACGCGGAATCCGTAAGACGCTGAAGATTTTCCATCGAACCGGCCGAAGGCAAAATAATCAGTTTCACACCGTCCCGGGCCAGAATTTTGGCGTATTTCTCTGCAACGCTGTAGTACGCGCTGTTTTTTTCGCCGCTGGTCATGATGATCGTTTTGGGCGGTGCGGAATGAAAGAACCAGAAGCAGGAAAAAATAATCACCAGGGCAACGACTGCCATGGCCACAATGGATGCCGTGCGGCCCATGCCGAAGTAATCCATGAAGATGGACAGAATTTTATTGAAACCGGTTTTGCCCTCTGCGTTCATGATCTTTCCTCCTGATCCGAAAACGATTTACGGACACTGCTGTGAAGAAACACCTTCCTGCGCCGGCTTGATATTAACGGTTGAGAGCCTCCGCGATCTTCTGCGGCAGCTCCCGTTTTTCGAATATTTTTTCAATCGCATCGCCCAGAGCGAGGCTTGCCTGATATCCCATCCGGTCTTCTGAAAACGACACATGCTCCAGTGACGTCGTGGCTTCCACGGTGGACCGGTACAAGATTTTCTTGCGGGATGAATCCGCAAGGTAAAGGGTCAGTCGGATTTTCGTTGTATAGGTATTGGTGGGAAAAGCCCTCCGGCAATCGATTTCCATCGATTCAATCGCTCCACCGATCAAAATATTACCGTTGGGCATCCGGGGTATGGACTCTTCACGTAAATCCCAGGCATCCATGACACCGGACACATTATAACCGGCTTTTCTCAAATACTGTCTTACGCCTTCGGCAACAGCCTGTGTGGGTTTGCTGTGTTTCGGCAGTACAAGCATTTTCATGCCGTTCCGTTCAATGACCCGCCCGATAACCATGGTGTCGTCAATCTTGCGGATATCCGCAAATTCAGCAACGCCGACGATGGTTTGCAGTACCTTTTTATCCGGTTTCATATAGGAAGGAACAACTGCTTTCTCCGCGGTGTACCCCATATCGACGGAGTAAATTCCCGTTGTGGCGCAACCGGAAATACCAATCAGCACCATCAACAAAGCAACAACCAGAACATGCGATTGCATTTTTTTCATCAAATCCTCCTTGGAATGAGAGATCAATGCCCCGAAGGGTGAAAATATCCTGCGGGGCTTGAACACCTTACAGAGCGTGAACAAACAGGCCGCTGCGCAATTTGGGCTCAAACCAGGTGGACTTGGGTGGCATAATCGCGCCGGCGTCGGCAACATTCATAATCTGTTCCATTGTGGTGGGGTGCAATGAAAAGGCCACGGCAAATCCGTCCTTATCCACCAGCTTTTCAAGTTCCGCCATGCCGCGGATGCCGCCGATGAACTTGATCCGGTCGTCGGTGCGCGGATCGGCAATGCCCAGAACAGGCGCGAGCAGATGATCCTGCAAAATGGCCGCGTCCAGGCTGGCCACCGGGTCTTTGGCGTCATAAACGCCTTCTTTGATGGTAATGCAGTACCATGCTCCGCCCAGGTACATGCCGAAATCATGCAGTTGCCGGGGCGATTTCGCCGCAAAGTTTCCGGTCACGGTAAACTGAGCGCTGATCTTCTCCAGAAACTGCTCCGGCGTGAGGCCGCGGAGATCTTTCACTGCCCGGTTGTAATCCATAACCTTCAATTGACTATGCGGAAAAAAGACAGCGAGCACCATGTCGGATTCCTGCGTTTCGCCCGCTTTGCGGCGTTTGCGCGCAATCGTGGAACCGGCGGCGGCGCGATGATGCCCGTCGGCAATATACAGCGCGTTCACTCCGGCAAATTCTTTTTTGATCGCCTCAATCAGTGCCGCGTCACCTACAACCCAGGCGGTGTGAATCACGCCGTCCTCTGCGGTAAAATCATATTCCGGCGGACCTGCAACGATTTTTTCCACAATCGCATTGATGGCCGGACGCGCCATGTAGCTGATGAATACGGGGCCGGTCTGCGCGTTTACATAATCGACATGGCGAATGCGGTCTTCTTCCTTGTCCTGCCGGGTCAATTCATGTTTTTTGATCTTTCCTTCATCGTATTCCGCGGCGCTCATGACGCCGACAATACCCGTCTGGATCTGTTTGCCCATCTGCTGACGGTAAACGTAATAACAGGGCGACGAATCCTGTTTGAGAATACCGTCTTCCCGCAGTTTGCCGAAATTGCGTCTGGCTGCTTCATAAATTATCATATCGTCAGGGCGCGTTCCGTCCGGCACGTCGATTTCTGATTTTTCCACATGCATGAAACTGAGCGGTTTTCCTGCCACAGCCTTCTGCCCTTCTTCTCTTGTCATCACATCGTACGGCAGAGCTGCAACGTCTGCCGCATATTTCTCCTGCGGACGAACCGCCCGAAAAGGTAATACCAAAGCCATAATTAATCTCCTTATGATGAAAATACTGTTGACAGGGTGTAACACAATGGCATAATCCGGGCAACATCAAATTAATATCACAGTGGCAAAAGCCAAGGATGGAATATATGGAATACACTCTTGTTTTTATTCACGGTCTGGAAAGCACGTCTCAGGGGAATAAAGCACAATATTTTCGAAAGATTTACCCGCAGATGATCATTGAAGATTATACGGGGGACTTTGCAACCCGGATGCAAAAGCTCCAGAAGGTCCTCAACGGCAAGGATCGCCTGATCCTGGTGGGATCAAGTTACGGCGGACTGATGGCGGCCCGTTATGCACTGGACAATGAACCGCGCATCAGGAAACTGATCCTGCTCGCCCCCGCTCTGAATATTGAAGGATTTGAAAAAGCGGTAAAACAAAAACTGCAAGTTCCGACAATTCTCTACCACGGAACGAAAGACGACGTCGTGGATCCTCCCGCCGTCCGCCAAATCGCGGAAAAAACATTCTCGCAGTTGGAGTATCACATGGTGGAAGATGATCATCCGTTGAGCCATGTCTTTCCCACCCTTCCCTGGCCGGCTCTGCTGGAACAGAAAAAGTAAAAAGCCGGCATTAGTTCTCATAAAGGTTGAAACCGGTTCTCGGAAGCAAACAATGTACGTGCCAACTGGATGAACAACTTGCCTTGAAAAATATCTTTAAACCGGGTCGTTGTCCTTTCTTAAAATTCCGGAAGTATGGCCTCCCCGCTGGCCAGGCTGCATTGGTCCGCCATGGAAACTTCAGGCGGCAGGTTCAGTGGATGGTCATTCGTGGGTAGAATAACTATTAACCCGCTGGACAATAATTTAATTTCTTCAGGGCATCGGATTAGCCTTTTTTACCGGCACATTTGGAGATGAGCACCTCGCATTTCCGGCCTTTATTCTTTGTGCATTCCTTCATCGCCGCACTTTTTGCTGCGCTTTCTGTGTTGCCAAGTCCCCAATAGTAAAGCTGACTATCACCTGGAACGACTACTGCTCCGCATTGATTTTTAAACCATACCGCTATTTCACAATCATTTTCATATTCACGACATTTCTTTAGTGCCACACTTTCAGCTTTAGCTCTGGAACCCCATTTGTAGGAAGCACCATACGATTTCTTCGTCTTTCCATAAGCAATGGCTCCATAGTCGGAGGTGCCGTAGGCGCCCTCTTCTGTACAATGCCGCCTATACTCAACGCACTGACCCTGTTCATATCTACTGCAGTTGGTTTCGCATTTCTCCCAGCCCCAAACCGGTTTGACGTATAGTATTGCCAGTATGATTAACAGCCTCGCCGTCCATTTGTTCATTTGCCCCCCCTTCTTTGCATGACGACCTTTCGTCCTTCTTTTCTTCAAAATACGAATCACCTGACAACAAGAAAGTGTCGATCTGGACGGCAACGCTGCTGTCATCTGTCATTCGTCAATCTAAAAAAGCAAAGTTCTCTTAAGCCGTCAGTTGCCGGGGCATGCCAACGCTCAGCAGGTTTTTCAACTGACATACCACTTAGTAATCTCTGGATATCGGCTGATATGACGAATGTCCTGGATTCCCCGGACAAGTGTGTTTATGCACCGAGCCATCGTCGCCCGCATCTGGTGGCATGCAACTCCTGTCGGGACGCCGTCACATACCGGATGAACAGAGGCAGGCTCTGCCAACAGAGATAGCGTTTGATTCAGAAGCGGCATCAGTCTTCATAGAAAGCTTCCACCAGTTCCAGATACTCCGCCAGAAGCTTGCGGCTGACGACGAAAATATGACCGATATTCTTTTCAATGATCCGGTTTAAGTGTTCGCTGGTGAAGTGAACATTTCCTTTTTCCACTTTGCCCCAGGTCTGTCCGGCCACACAAGAACCGGCCGGCGCAATGGGATCCCGGGACCCCTTGTAATCAAAGATTCTCACATCTGCCTTTTTCAGGATCTTCATGTTCACGGGTTTGCCGTCGAATTTCGGGTTGGTGGATGGCAGACAATAGGTCCCCTCGCAGATCTGGTTGCCAATGAAAATATTTTGTATCCACTGAATATGAGCGGTAACCGGGAATTTCGTCCCGTGGGTCAGCCAGTAAAGAAAAGGCGCCGCATCGGCAATCGATTCCTTCATTTCCGCCCGGCCGTAAAAACCCAGGACTACCGTGTACTGCACGCCGGGCTGGATTTCATTCATGCCCGCCTCGATGACCTGCGGGGGAACGTTGACGGCGCCGAAAAGCTCTTTGATCAGGTAAGGATCATAATCGCGGCGGATGAGCCTGCGAATCGCAGCATGCCCGCTGTCTTCGTCGTCGAATTTTACCGGTGAAGCCATCAGGGCAATTTTTTGAATATCCATCGTTTTCCCGGCGGCAAGAAGCTCTTCCGCCCGACGGGCAAGGTAGGGCAGGATGATCGTGCCGCCCATGCAATAGGCCATGACGTAAATTTCATCCTCCGGGTGACGTTTTTTGATCAGCTCGATGTAAGCATCCGGAATGGTTTTTCCGTAAAAGTCCAGCCCCAGCTCGGTTTCCTCCCATCCCGGGTCGCCGTGATCCACCAGATAAATGGCATAGCCTTTTTTCAGTAGCGCTTCTACCACGGATTTGCCCGGCGCCAGGTCAAACAGTTCGGGTTTATTGATCAGCGGAGTGGCCATGTAGATCACTTTCCCGCTGGACTTGACGTCATCGTGAACCGGATAATATCGCAGACGCACCCGGTGCATGGTGGATTCTGGCACGTATTCATATGTTGAGCAGCCGATAACCCCGCCTGTGGTCCTTTCAGAATACTCTTTGATATCGAACGCATTTTCCGCGTGAAGGTTCTCCAGGCGTTGATGATTTTCAGCAAGATACTCTTCCAGTGAATGAAACGGCTTTCCATCGGCCCCGGTCTTGGCAAACGGCAGATATCCATCTGCAAAAGGTTTTTCCGTAATCAAAACCAGGAGGCACTTCAGGAGTTCCTTCATGGCCTTGAGGCGGGTCAACCCGATGTTATTGTATTGATGTTCGAGTTCGGCAAACTCGTCCATATAGTTCTTCAAAAATGTTCTGCCCTTCGTCGTCTTGCAGATCCTGTCGGCTTTTTCACGATCGAATTTTCCATCCGAGAGAAAAAAACCGGTCAGGGTATAAAGCAGGCGGGAATAGCTTTTGTAAATCCAACCGTTCACATCCGCAATGGCGTCCGGATTTCTCGACGCGCCAACGGCCAGACGGGCGCCGGCCTTGACCGGCCTCAACACCGTATCAAGAAGTGCGCTCTGCCAGGCTGCGGCCATTGCCCAGGGACCGAAAACGAAAACATCCTTGCTGATGGAATCCAAGATTCTTTGATAACCAAACAGGCCCCTGATCTGGGCGCCGATCATTTTGCTTTTCCAGGCCAGTGCCGTATCGACACATTCCACATTGTCGGCGGGTGATACACCGATGATGCTCAGAAGTTCATCCGGCGTCAGCTTTTCTATCGGAGTGCTTTTCTCCTCAGGCATCCATTCCTCCGTCGGTCATATTGCCCTGAAGATTTCGTTTTCCATGTATTGTACAGCTGAATTCCTTTTCAGGCAACAGTAATATCCGCCGCATGACAGGAAGCAAAAGGCATTGACAAATCATATCTTCTATATTAAAAAATTAAGAAAGTATTCATTGTAAATATTTGTCGTTTCCCTTGGATTAATTGTTCAACCACAGTTTCAGACGTAAGCATTCCCATCATGAGGTAACCATGACTGAAGAAGACAAGAAATCTTCCTTCAATGAGTCTTCCATATTCCCCTGGCTGAAAACGACCGCCGATCTGTGGCTCAGCATGGCCCAGACCATGCCGCCCACCGCAGATACCGCACTCAAAACACAAACGGCCGTTCAGAACCGTTTTACCGAACAGCTGCAAACCAATCTGAATTTACTTAAATCATTTTCACGGATGATGAGCGAACCGGAATCCGCTTCCGCGGCCGCCAACAGCGTAAGCGCCCTGCCGGAAATCCTGCTGAAAATGGCCCGGTCCGGCTTTGACGCGGCCGTGCAGATTCAGAACCATTTTTTGGAAAAGGCTGGAAAGATCGGCAAACGAACCGAAGCGTATAATTTCGACAACCTCGATCAGGAAGTTTTCAAAGCGCTGACGGACATTTATGAAAAAGAGTTGCAGCAATACCTGAAAATCCCCCCTCTGGGCCTGACCCGTTATTATCAGGAGCGATTCAATGAGATGCTGGATAAACATAATCTCTTTGAAACAACCCTCGCCGAATTTTTATCCATCCTGTATCTGCCGATGGAAAAATCGTTTAAAGTGCTTGCGGAAAAGCTGCAGCAGATGGCCGAAGAAGGACATCTGCCCCATGAAGCAAAAGACAGCTATGCGATGTGGCTGAAAATCCTTGAAGGCCATTACATGAATTTATTTAAATCCAAAGAATACACGGACTCCCTGCATCGAACCCTGAACAAGCTGGAAGATTTCCTCATCGCCAAGAATGACGCCATGCGCGATTTTCTGCAAATCCTGCCGGTGGTAACGCACAAGGACATGGACGACCTGTACCGGGAATTTCATCTGCTGAAAAAAAGGGTCAAAGAACTGGAAAAACAATTGAACATTTCACCCAATAGCCTGACCGTTGCCGGGTAGCCGCCATTCGCGGCTCGTACAGACGGCAACCTTTGATTTCCGGAAGGAAGATTTTTGATGAACTCAACCAAAATTCCTATTGACTTGATCCTGGAACGCCTGGCCGAAGATGCGGAAAAGGCGCAGAAGCGCGCTTCCCGTGCCTCTGATGTGCTGCTGGGTGAGCTCAACTATGAACTGGGCCGGACACCCTACGAAATCGTCTATCAGGAAGATCGCGTCAAAGTGAAACATTACATACGCAATGAAAATGCCCAAAACAAGCTAAAAGCCCCTCTGCTGGTTGTTTATGCGCTGATCAACCGCGAAACCATGCTGGATCTGCAGCCGGACCGCAGCGTCGTTAAAACATTTCTGGAGGGCGGCATTGACCTGTACATGGTGGACTGGGGTTATCCAACGCGCAAGGACCGTTTCCTCACCATTGACGATCATGTCAACGGCTACATGAATAATGTGGTCGATTTCATCCGCGCAAAGCATAACGTTCCTAAAATTAATCTGATGGGTATTTGCATGGGCGGATCATTTTGCGTAATGTATTCCGCGCTGCATCCGGAAAAAATTAAAAATCTGATAACAACCGTCACCCCGTCGAGTTTTGACACGGACAAGGGCCTTCTTCATGTCTGGATGAAAGATGTGGATGTGGACCGGATGATCCGCACGTTTGGTAATATCCCCGGCGATCTGATGAATTTTGGTTTTCTTCTTTTAAACCCCGCCCGGCTGATGATCGATAAATATGTCGGCTTTATGGAAAACATGGACAACCGGGACTTCGTGGAAAACTTTGTGCGCATGGAACGGTGGATTTTCGACAGTCCGGATGTGCCCGGTGAAACATTCCGGCAGTTTGTTGAAGACGGCTACAAGAATAACCTGCTGATCCAGAGCAAAATGTTTCTGGGCGGAAAACGCGTGGATTTGAAAAAGCTGACCATGCCGCTTTTGAATTTCTTCGGCGAGTATGATCATCTGGTTCCACCGGAAGCCTGCAATCAACTGACCAAAGCCGTAGGGAGCCGGGATGTGGAAGATGTCTGTCTGGAAACGGGACATATCGGCATTTACGTCAGTTCCAAGTTTCAGCGGATGTTTGCGCCGAAAATCGTCCGCTGGCTGACCGAACGCGATCAGGTAGATACAGATAAACCGGAGAAAGTCAAACAACCCGCAACGGCAGGGATCCGGCCGGTTGTAACCAAAAAGAAAAAAGCAGTGGAAAAAAGAACCCCGGCCCGGACAGCAGCCCCGACAAAGAAGAACGCGGCCGCCTCCGGCGTCCCCCCGCGCAAGTCTGTCAGGAAAGATAAATCATCCCTTATCCAAAGAATTGCTGATGCAATATAAAAAAGAGAGAGGTACCTATGTCAACTGAAGAAAGTTATTTCAGAGCCTTGAGCAAACTGAGCAAAGACATGGCCGCAACGCACGACCACATCAAAATGGGCCAGATGATCGTTTCCACGGCGGTGAAAACTCTGAAGGCAAAGGCAGCCGTCATCTTCCTGATGGATGAAAACGAGAAAAATGCAATAAGCAATACGGCGATCGTCCAGGTCGGATTATCAGACAAATACATTCATGCGGGGCCGGCTCATGCCGTCAAAATCAGCCCGCAGTTGATGGAGGACGGTTACATGTATTTCCGTGACGCAACCACGGACAAGCGCCTGATGAACCGGGAAGCGAAAAAAGCGGAAGGAATCGGATCCATCCTGTCCGTGCCGGTTATGGACAAGGGCAGGATGCTGGGTATTCTAAGCCTTTATACAAAGGAAATCCGTAAATTCTCTAAAGAGGAAATTGACTTTCTATCCATCCTGGCTGAACAGGGCGGCGCGGAAATTGAAAACGCCCTTTTGATTCAGAGACTGCGTCATCAGTCCAAAATATTCCTGAAACTCGCCGCCAGTATTTCCGAAAGCCTGGACGTCAAGACCATATTACAGGCCATGACCGAGGATCTGGTAAAATCGCTGCGTCTCAAAGCGTCAGCCGTTCAACTGCTGGAGGAGGACAAACGCACCCTGAAACGCGTGGCCTGCTTCGGATTGAGTGACAAATATATGAACAAGGGACCAATCCTGGCGGATAAGAATATGGCCGAAGCCCTCAAAGGCAAAACGGTCATCATCAAAAATGTTCTCAAAGACACCGGCATCCAGTACAAGAAAGAGAAGAAGGAAGAAGGCATTGTCTCCATGCTGTATGTGCCGATTAAATCCAAGGAAGATATAATCGGCGTTCTGATTGTTTACAGCGGACAGCAACATGAATTTACGGAAGATGAAATTCTGCTGGTTACCGCCCTGGCCTACCAGGGCGGCCTGGCCATCAATAATGCCTGCCTGTATCTGACGATGCAGGACGACATCAAGGATTTGAAAGAGAACATATGGAGTCACAAGTGCTGGTTCTGACAGTAGGCCGCATTCTTCGGCTAACTTTGTTGGCTGCGGCGTCGGCTTCCTCGACGTATTAGTAATACGCCTGCGGACCCTCCGCCTTGCCGCCGCGTTATCCATTGAATGCGACTCACTATTTTTTGAATAGATTATGAGGAGAAGGAATTCATGATAACTGGAAAAACGATTGATCAAATAAAGGTTGGTGACTCGGCAGAATTTGCCAAGACCGTGACGGAGACGGACATCTATTTATACGCGGGCATCACAGGTGATTTCAATCCGGCCCACGTCAATGAAGCTTATGCGAAGAATACGTTCTTCAAAACCCGCATTGCCCATGGAATGCTTACGGCGGGATTCATTTCCGCCATTATCGCCAATCAGTTGCCCGGCCCGGGAACCATCTACATGAAACAGGACTTGAGTTTCCTCGCTCCTGTACGTATTGGAGACACCATCACGGCGCGTGTCGAAATTCTGGAATTGATCGCGGACAAAAACCGCGTGCGGCTGAAAACCACCTGCACGAATCAGGAAGGTGTTGTAGTGCTGACAGGCGAAGGTCAGGTCAGCCCGCCCAAAGCGCCAAAATCATGATCCCGATTGCCACATAAGAAAAAGAGCCGCCGTGATGATTCATGGCGGCTCTTTTTCTCAAAAACTTCCCGGCTTATTTGGAAGCAAAAAAAGATTCCACTTTCTTGAAATTTTCATCCGCGGCGGCTTTGAATTCCTCGCGGCCCTTCTTGTAAGTCTTGATCCAGTCATTGATCAGCTTTTTGCCCTCTTCCGGGAAAAAAGCCGTCTGCTGCATCAGGGCGGTGACCATTTTCTCCGTCTGATCCTGAATAACGGCCATCGCCTCAAATGAATTATCAAAAGCTGTTTTGTTAAAATCCACCATCTGTTTTGCAATCTGTTTGGGTTCCATTGTTTCCTCCTTAAAATTTGTTATTTTTTATCTGCTTTTCTTACTTCTGACCTTGTTTCCCTTCGCCGCCGGTTTGCGGGGCTTGGCTTCTTTTGTATCTGCGGGTACATCCGGTTCTTGTTTGGCGTAAATCGGTTCGAGCTGGGCATCCATTCGATTTGCAATACTCAGAATATGCTTTTCCAAAAGGTTAAAATGGTTATGGATGCCTCTCTGACAATCATCCAAACCTGTTTTACAATCCGAAAGCCAATCACTAAGAACTTTTTTACTTTCTTCAGGGATTAACGCCGAACTCTCCAGAAAGACACGCAGTATTTTATCCGCATTCTCCCTCACCGTTATAAAAGCGTTGAAACTGTCATCAAACGCTTTTTTATGGAAATCCATAAACTGTTTGATCATCGTGGTGGAATTCATTTTCCTCACCTTCTTTCAGCCGGTTCGGGTTGTTTGCTACTGCAACATGACCGGTCAAGAAAAACCAATTTCTGAAACTTATTTATTGCCAGTAAATCAATATCCTCATACATTATTGTTATCATATATGAATATCAAATTAATCTGTTTCATTATGAACTAATTATAACCAGTTTTTTCCGTTTGTCAATAGATTTTATGTTGCACTGCAATAATAATTAATAATTTGTAAAGAATGCAGTCATATTTCATTAACAGGCATTATTACAGTAACTTATGTTGATATTGGACAATGGATAAGGTTAATGAATATTAATTTATGTTGCAATATTTATTATAATTCCGTAAGGAGAAGAAAAGGAAGCTTCATATGGATAAAAACACTCTGATTTTAAAGAAATACACTAACCGCAGGCTTTATGACACGGAAAAAAGCGCTTATGTTACACTGGACTTTGTAACTGATGCTATCCGCCGGGGCAGGCCGATCCAGGTAACCGACGCAAAGACCGGCGAAGACGTAACGTCTGCAATTCTCACGCAGATTGTTCTGGAGGAAGCCCGTAAAAAGAAATATCTCCTTCCGCCTCCCCTGCTTTATCTGATCATTCAGTACGGTGAAAACGTCCTCACGGATTTTTTTGAAAAGTATCTCGAACAAACGATTCGCAATTATTTATTGTTCCGTAATATGGCCGACGATCAATTCAAAAAATGGCTGGAATACGGTGAAAATTATCCTAAAACGAATCCTCAGGCAATGGCCGGACTCTCACCCTTCAAACCTCTATTTGATCTGTTTACCGCTAATCCTCCCAAGAAAGATGATAAGCCGTAATCCATGATTCATGATTCATTTATAGCAGAAGCAAGATCAACTACATATCATAACAATTTTCAGGATTACCTTGACATGCAAAACTGTTTATTTATACATTTCATCATTAAAAAGTTTTCTTATCAAAGGAACCTCCATGTTGCTCAACTTTGTGAAGTATCAGGTACTCCGCCGGGTTGATAAGGCAAAAACCGGAAAACAAACCCGCGCTACGGCAGTGGCGGAAGAAGATAGACGGGCTGCCTCCGAATTCCCTGGCCGATTTTTCTCCAGCAGCCATCGACCGGTCATCCGCTGGATCAAAGGCGACGGACTGGACGATGCGGTAACCCGGGCAGCCATTGGCCAGGCAACACGCCTTTTTGGCTCTGCCGTGGACTATTGCCTCTGCACCAATGGAATTAATGCTTCCCGAGTTCGCACGATTATGGAATGGGCCAGTCAACCGGTCGAGTGGTGGCCGGTCTCCAACAGAGACAACCCCCATCTTGCACGAATTCTGAAAAAGGCAGGTTGTTCTCCTGAACACTATGGCTATTGGTGGAAGTGGTTTCCTGAACGAGTGCGATCCAATGCACCCGAGTGGATTCTCGACGGGGACATGGTTATTACCGGCAAGCCCTCCTGGTTCGAGAACTGGCTTCGGGGAACGGACTATCTACGGGTAACCCAGGACGACCGCTGGCCGCCGGAGGGGATGTATGGCCAGTATGTCGCCCATGTCGATCCGGACTTGAAGCTTTACTCCGGCTTGATCTCCCTGCCTCCCGGAGTCCGTTACATCGAACAGATATTAGACGTGCTGGCAAAACAACCTCTGGCAACCGGTCATGACGGGCGCCGTGATATGTGCGAACAGGGTGTTATTGCCGCTGCCTTTCAAAAACTCGGGGCAAAGCCTATTCCTCTCTACGAATTTCCTTTCGGCCGCGCCTTCGAAGACCATATCGATTACGGGATCCAGGGCAATCAAGGCCTGGTCTGGGGCTACCACTTCGGTCACGCTTTTCGCATGTCCAATCCCCATTTCGATCGCCTGACCGCAGAGCACATTGTCTTCTCCAAATCCGACACCGGCTTGATGGACCGCTATCATTGGCTGGGCGGAACCGGCCAATGGGGAATTCCAGGCTGGACCATGAACGATGATTGTGCCCGGGTGATTTTGAACTACGCCAAAGCTTTCATCGGAAAACCGATCCTGGAGATCGGGACATCCCGGGGCCGCCTGACGGCAATGCTGGCAACCCTGGGCTGTCAGGTTACAACCGTTGATCACGCAAACCGGGGTGCGGCCCAGAACCTGAAAGGGCTCCCCGTGCGGGTTATTCAGGATGATGCCGTGAGATTTCTCACACGAACAACGAAGACATTCGATCTTATCGTTGTTGACTTCCACGGCAACTCCGTAAACGATTGGCAGCGATACTCCAGACCAATCATGAGTCGACTCAAACAAGGCGGCACCTTGCTTCTGCACAACGCAACTCTCTATAAAATTCCGGAGTGGAATGAAGAAACAGGTGTGCGATGGTTTATTGAACAACTCACAACGGACTGGACCGTCGAACTTCTCACGGAGACATTGCCGGGTGTTGCTGTAATCACCCATAATGCTTCTCAAATTCCCTTTTGTGATTTAAGTCGAGCCCATAAACCCATTCAGTATGAAATCGAGCAAGCCATCGCCGGTTGCTTGAATCGTTCTTCCTATTTGCGCGGTTCTCAAACCCGGGCATTTGAAGAAGAATGGGCCAATTACTGCGGCCAGGCATACGCGGTATGCTGCAACAGCGGGACAGATGCCCTCACCCTTGCCGCTACAGCTATGAATTTGAAGACAGCAACCATCCCGGCCAATACCCTCCCTCTCACCGGCATTGGCCTGCACCGCGGAGGAACACAGGTGCGCGTGGCGGAAATCCGTCCGGACGGCTGGCTGGCTATCCCCGCCCCCGACGCCGTCCCGGTTCTAATATTCGGACATATTCCACAGCCGGTCGAAAGTCCTGCAAGACTTTACGATGCAGCCCACGCCCACGGTTGGAAACCACCGGCCGGGTCCACTGCCGCATGGAGTTTCTACCCCACTAAAACTCTGGGCGCACTGGGTGATGCGGGAGCCATCACAACCAATGATGTCGCTCTGGCTGAAGAAATTCGCGGATTGTGCGGACGAGACGACCAGTTTCATGATCGCAGACAAATCACCTCCAGAATTGATGAAATTCAAGCGTCGATCTTGCGCGTAAAGCTGAAATATCTGGATGAATGGCTGGCGGAACGTCGGGAAATCGGTGACCGCTATGGAAAACGTCTGGGCACGCTGGGAATTACCCTTGACGGTCCTTCACTGCATCATCTCTACGTTGTCCGTGTGGCCGGTCGCGACCGGCTTGCAAGTTTCCTCCATCATCGCGGCATAGGCACTAAAGTCCATTGGTCCATACCTCTCCATCGAATTCCAGGCCCATGGCTGCGGGAAGGAGAATATCCCAACTCCGAGGACTGGTGTGCCTCCGTCCTGAGCTTACCTTGCTTTCCGGGCCTGCGTCCTGCCGAAATTGACAGGGTTTGCGATGAGGTGGAGAACTGGTGTACCCGTGAAAGAAACCCATTCTGAATCATCTCTTTCTCACTCCGAAGTCGTTTACAGACATGAAGATTTCACACGACCCACAACAACTATTGCCTTGACAATAACCCTGTCATCTCTTAACATGCCGCAAAATTGAAGGGTTGTATTTCCAGCCTATGTATTCGAAAAAAATAGTTATTCGCTATACACCGGATGTTGTTCAGCAGCCGGTCATTTATCTGCTGTCGCAAAAACACAATCTGGTTTTCAATATCCTCAAGGCAAGGATTCTACCGCGCCGCGAAGGAGTGATCGTTCTGGAACTTTCCGGACAAAAAGAAGATTTTGACCGGGGGATTCGATTTCTCAAGGAAATGGGACTGGCAGTTGAATCTCTATCCAAAAGCGTGAACCAGAACATCGAAAAGTGCGTTCACTGCGGCGCCTGCACGGGATTCTGCCCGACCGGCGCCCTGTCTTTTGAAAAACCGTCGCAGAAAGTTTTATTTGATCCGGAAAAGTGCAACGGTTGCGAACTGTGCGTATCGGCCTGCCCTGTCCGCGCCATGGAAATCAATTTAATCTGATCAGAATCATATCCACAACCGGTTGTTTCCACAGATATTTCATTGTATCGCACTGCCTTGTATGCCGCCATCCGACGATCGGATCATTTTTCTTGGATAAAATTCTCCAATTGATATATGAAACAAAACCGTATTGAGCATAATTCATTTTTGTTCCTTACATGAACATTTTTGTTTCTTATAAAACCCATTACCAATCTCAAAGGAGGCGCTGAGAATTCCCATGAGTACAGGCAAGAATGGATTCGATAATGAAAAATACATTACCCAGCAGATGGAATCGATTTTAAAGCGTGTTGAACGATTCAACAACAAACTCTATCTGGAATTCGGCGGTAAACTGCTCTATGACTATCATGCCGCCCGGGTGCTGCCTGGTTATGACCCTAACGTCAAAATGCGGCTGATCCAGGAACTGAAAGACCGGGCGAACATTCTGCTGTGCATATACGCGGGTGACATCGAACGAAAAAAAATCCGCGCGGACTTCGGCATCACCTACGACACGGACGCAATGAAATTGATCGATGATCTGCGCGGCTGGAATATCAACGTGATGGGTGTTGTCATCACCCGTTTTGATAATCAGCCATCGGCCGTACTGTTTAAAAACAAGCTGGAACGCAGGGGCATCCGGGTATTCACACACCGCTACACGAAAGGGTATCCGACCAATGTGGATTTAATCGTCAGCGATGAAGGTTATGGGGTCAATGATTACGTCCCCACAGACAAGCCGCTGGTTATCGTTACCGGCCCGGGTCCGGGCAGCGGAAAACTGGCCACCTGCCTTTCCCAGCTTTATCACGACTACAAAAGAGGTATCAAATCCGGATACGCCAAATTCGAAACCTTCCCCATCTGGAACATACCGCTTAAGCATCCGGTAAACGTCGCCTACGAGGCGGCTACCGCCGACATTCGCGATTTTAACCAGATTGACCCGTTTCACCTGGAAGCTTACGGGGAAGCCTTCGTCAACTACAATCGAGACGTGGAAGTCTTTCCGGTCCTGAAAAGGATCCTGGAAAAGATCACCGGCGAACCTTCCTTTTACAAATCTCCCACCGATATGGGAGTTAATCGTGCCGGGTTCGCTATTACCAATGACGAGGTCACCCGGGAGGCGTCGAAACAGGAAATCATCCGCCGCTATTTCCGTTATCGCTGTGAATATGCCATGGGATTTTCCGATAAAGAAACCGTCCAGCGCGTTGAATTGCTCCTTAACGACTTCAACCTGAAACCGGAAGACCGGCGCGTGGTGATTCCTGCGCGACAGGCTGCCGAAGAAACAAGGGAACGCAATCGCGGCAATGAAGGCATCTTCTGTGGCGCAGCCATTGAGTTAAAAGACGGCTCCATCATTACCGGCAGCAACTCACCGCTCATGCACGCGGCCTCCAGCGTCGTCATTCACGCAATTAAACATCTGGCGGGGATTCCCGATATCATTAAACTGCTGCCGCCCAATATCACAGGTTCCATCGGCAAACTGAAAACGGAAATTCTGAATGAAAAAAATGTCAGTCTTGACCTGGAGGAGGCGCTCATCGCGCTGGCCATCAGCGCAACCACCAATCCGGCGGCGGAACTGGCTCTGGAAAAATTAAAGGATTTGAAAAACTGCGAAGTTCACATGACGCATATCCCTACGCCCGGTGATGAAGCGGGATTGAGAAGGACGGGCGTGAACCTGACCACAGATCCGAATTTTTCGACCAACGATCTGTTCATCACCTGATCGAAAGATTATTTTCCGACTTCTTTTTTCGCGGTGTCCAGCAGATCATTAACGTCACCGGGTACTTCTTTTGCTTTTCCGGCAAGATTCTTGGTATCGCTTACGAAACTGGTGAGCTTTTCTACGATCTGTTCGCCGCCGGTTTTCAGGGTTTCCACGGAATTTTTGATTTTCTCAGGCATCGTTGCCGGGTCTTTGAAAAGGTAAATTCCTCCGGCCAGCAAAATCACAAAAATAAGCACGATCGCCAGCTTGATGAATTTTTTCAGGATGAAATACAGCAGCATCAGAACGATGAAAACCGTCAGCAGCGTTGTCGCCGCCGGGTTTGCCGAAAAAAACGAAGATGCCGTTTCCATAAGAAAATCCTCCCCGATTATTTTTCAATTCTAATTTATCCTATTTTCCCGGGAAAATCTATTTTTTGTTTGTCTTGACAAAGGACGGATTGCCCCATAAATAAGGCGCCGGAGAAAAACCGTAAAGGAAACAAAACCGTTGGCAAGCGAAAGCGAAACCATAAAAGTCGGCCTGGCAACCCTGGGCTGCAAAGTCAATCAGTGCGACTCGGCCGCGCTGGCACACACATTGCGTTTGGAAGGGTTTGAACCGGTACCTTTTTCATCTTCCGCCAGCGTTTACATCATCAATACCTGCACCGTCACCGCTTATGCGGACTTTCAGGCGCGTCAGCTCATCCGCCGCGCACTGCGCGAAAACCCCGGCGCCCGTGTCATTGTAACCGGCTGCTACGCTCAGACACAGGCGCGGGAACTGGCAGACATCGAAGGCGTAACTCTGGTTTGCGGCAACGATCAAAAGCACCGCATTCCCGAAATCCTGAAACAAACGGTCCAGAACAACCAGCGGATTTCTGTCGGCGACATCTTCCGGCTGACAACTCTCCCCTCTTCCCACATTGCGGGACTTGCGGGAAAAACCAGAGCTTTCTTTAAAATACAGGACGGTTGCGACGCTTATTGCAGCTATTGCATTGTACCTTTTGCCCGTGGGAAAAGCCGAAGTTTGCCTGAGGAGGATGTCCTGGCCGGAATTCGGGATTTTATCGAGCAGGGCTATCGGGAAATCGTTCTCACCGGCATTCATCTGGGACAATACGGGCAGGATCTTCATCCGTCAAAGGATCTGCCGGGGGTTCTCCGGTCCATCCTTGCCCAAAATCCTCAGACCAGATTTCGTCTGAGCTCCATCGAGCCTCATGAAATATCGGACGAACTGCTTGATCTTTTCAGCATGCATTTCAATCTTTGCCCGCACCTGCATATCCCCCTGCAAAGCGGCGATGATGAAATTCTCAAGATGATGAAACGAAATTACGACACGGCATTTTATCGCGGGCTCATCGACAAAGTGACCCGAAAGGTGACCGATATTGCCGTTGGAGTGGATGTGATGGTGGGTTTTCCGGGCGAAGGGGAAAAGGAATTCTCCCGCACCCTGAAACTGCTGGAAGACCTGCCCGTCACCTATCTGCATGTTTTCCCGTTTTCCGAAAGACCCGGCACGGCCGCCATCGCGCTGAACCCCAAAGTACCGGGAAGAATCAAAAAAGAACGGGCAGCGCTTCTTCGGGAACTTGGCGCCAATAAAAGAGAATCTTTTTCCCGGCGTTTTCTGGAAAGAACACTGCCCGTGCTGGTTGAACAGAACCGGGATAAAAAAACCGGTCTGGCAAAAGGCTTTTCACATAATTATTTACCGGTACTGCTGGACAAGTATTCCTCTTCTTTAGTAAATACAATTGTCCCGGTCAGAATTGAACAGGTTCGGGAAGGCAAACTGACAGGAAGGCTTTTGCATGGCTGACAACAGAACAAAATCACTGGCGGCTCTTCAGGTAAAGCTGTGCTATACCTTCAAAAATGTGGATCTGCTTTCAACCGCGCTCACTCACCGTTCCTACGTCAATGAAAATTCCCAGCATAAAGCAAGCGATAATGAAAGACTGGAGTTTCTGGGCGATGCGGTCCTGGGGCTTTGCGTAAGCGACGTACTGATGAAAAGGCACACCGATTTTGATGAAGGCACTCTTTCTAAAATCCGCTCCCTGCTGGTCAACGAAAAACCACTGGCGGAACTGGCGTCAAAGCTGGGGCTGGGAGATTGTCTGCTTCTGGGCCGGGGAGAAGAGCATTCCGGTGGCCGCGCCAAGGAATCCCTTCTGGCCAACGCCTTCGAAGCCGTCATTGCCGCCATTTACCTGGATTCCACCTTCAGTAAAACGCGAACTGTCCTGAAGAGACTGATGAAATCCCTTTTGAACGATGATGCACTGGCCGCACAGTGCTTTGATTATAAAACCGCCCTGCAGGAATTGTGTCAAAAGAAATACAAGTCTGCGCCGCTTTATGCGATGAAGGGTGAAAGCGGGCCCGATCACGACAAAACCTTTGAAGTCGAGGTAGCTGTGGGCGAAACCATCCGGGAAACCGGGCGGGGGAAAAGCAAAAAAGACGCACAAAAACAGGCGGCGCAAAAAGCCTGGGAAAAGCTGCAGCATGAAAACAACACCTGAAAGCCGGGAACCGGACAAGCCGCTGATTATTCCGATTTTCATCATGAACGCCGGATGCCCGGAGCAATGCGTCTTCTGCAACGAAAAAATCGCAGCGGGAAATTATACCCGGGAAATCATCAAAGGTTTTTTTGACGGTGAAGTTGACTCCTACCTGCGATGGAATAAAGACAAGCTGCGGCGCGTGGAAATCGCCTTTTACGGCGGCAACTTTACCGGATTGCAGCCGGATTACCAGACAAGGCTTTTGTCCTGGGCAAACGAATATATTCAAAAAGGTCTTGTGGAATCCATCCGGATTTCCACCCGGCCGGATTATATTGACTGCGATCAGCTGGAATTTCTTTATATTCAAGGCGTCCGAACCGTTGAAATCGGAGCCCAATCCTTTAACGACGATGTGCTTCGTCTTGCGGGACGGGGACACGACGCCCAGGCGATTCAACAGGCCGTGAAACTGCTCAAAGCGTACAGTTTTAAAACAGGCCTGCACCTGATGGCCGGCCTGCCCGGAGATACAAAGGAGGACTTTCTGCAAAGCCTTTCCCGCACAATCGAGCTTCGGCCGGACACCGTGCGTATTCACCCGGTGCTGGTATTCAGAGACACGTCGCTGGCGGCCGAATATCTTTGCGGCCGGTATCACCCGCTGGATCTGACCGAAGCGGTGGAATGGTGCCGTCTGGCATGGGAGAAACTGACGTCCGCGGGCATTCGCATCATCCGCTTCGGACTGCAGATCACGCCGGAAATGTGCGAACCGGACGCGGTACTGGCAGGCCCGATGCACCCGTCTTTCGGTACCCTGGTCTACAGCGCCGTTTTCTATTCAGCCATATTAAAGCTGGTTCGCGACATTCCCGGCGAGGCACGGAAATTACATTTTCAGGTAGCCGCGCGCGATCTGGCTCATTTTCGCGGTCCGGGTAATTCAAATATCAAAGAGCTAAAAAGGCTTTACCCTGAAGCCCAAATCGTTATAGACTCCGAGCGAGATTGGAATACCGGGCGTCTGTCGCTGGTGAATGAATCACGGGAGTCCATCCGGGTGGATATTCCGGGAATGCAGTAAGGTACCATGGAGAATGTTTGTGTATAAATCAGGTTTCGTTGCCATCCTGGGACGCCCGAATGTGGGCAAATCAACTTTTTTCAACGCCGTTATCGGCGACAAGATTTCCATTGTCGCCGCGAAGCCGCAGACCACGCGAAACCGCATCACGGGAATCAAAAACCTTCCCGATGCTCAAATGATTTTTCTGGACACACCGGGCATACACAGCGCGAAAACACCGCTCAACCGGGCGATGGTGCAGACGGCTCAGGAAACCATCGGCGATGCCGACGCTCTCCTGGCGATGGTCGAAGCCAACCGTGCCGTCGGGCAACAGGAATTTTCTTTTATCGAAACCCTGACGCAGGTCAAAGCGCCGGTATTCCTGGCCATCAACAAGATCGACCGCATCGAAAAACCGCTACTTCTGCCGCTCATGGACAGCTACAGTAAACTGTACAACTTTGCCGGCATCTTCCCCATCTCCGCACTCAAAGGCATCGGCCTTGACGAATTGCTCCGATGCCTGAAAGATGCGCTGCCGGAAGGACCGCAGCTGTTTCCGGACGACATCGCCACGGACGCCACCGAACGGTTCATCGCGGGAGAGTTTATCCGCGAACAGATTCTTCTTCTGACATCGCAGGAAATTCCTTATGCAACGGCAGTGACAATTGATGCATTCAAGGAGGATGAGGCGAAAAACCTGATTCGCATCAGCGCAACCATTTCCGTAGAAAAAGAATCGCAGAAAGCCATCCTGATCGGCAAACAGGGTTCCATGCTCAAAAAAATCGGAACCCGGGCCAGGCAGGCCATGGAAAATCTTTTCGGAGCAAAGGTTTTTCTGGAAATATTTGTGCGCGTCAGGAAAGACTGGACCGGTTCCGACAAAATGCTGCGAGAGTTTGGACTGATTAAATAGAGGACCCTATGCCGGCAAAACCCGTCATCGCCATCGTCGGACGGCCCAATGTGGGCAAATCAACCCTTTTCAACCGTATCGCGGGAAAACAGAAAGCCATCGTCATCGACGAGCCGGGCGCGACACGCGACCGCAACTACATGGATTGCGCATGGCACGACAGGGCCTTTACCCTGATCGACACCGGCGGGTTCGAACCGACTACGGAGGAACGCATTCTGGTGCAGATGCGCGAACAGACGAATCTGGCGATCGAAGAAGCGGATGCCATCATCTTTCTCATGGACGGCCGGGACGGCCTGACCCCGTCGGATATGGAGATCGCGCGGCAATTGCGGGGTCGGGGTAAAAATGTGTTTTACGCGGCCAATAAGGTGGACGGCGCCCGCCACGAAGAACTTCTCACCGAATTTTACCGGCTGGGCATTGATCAACTCTACTCCATTTCCGCACAGCACGGACTGGGCGTGGATGAACTGATGGCCGAGTTGACGCAGGATTTTCCATCAACCGGGGAAACCAGGGAAGAAGAGTCCCAGCCGATTGCGATAGCGATCGTCGGCAAACCAAACGTCGGCAAGTCGTCGCTCATCAACCTGATTACCGGGAAGGAAAGAAGCATCGCCAATCCCATGCCGGGCACAACGCGCGATGCGATTGATACGACCGTCAAAGTCCATGGCAGGTATTACCTGCTCATCGACACGGCGGGTATCCGGAGGAAAAACAAGATCAGCCTGACACTTGAAAAATACAGCGTTGTTCAGGCGCTGAAAACCATCAACCGCTGTGATATCGCTCTGGTGCTGATCGACGCGGAAGAAGGCATGACCGAACAGGACGCCAAAATCGCGGGACTCGCCCATGAACGCGGCAAGGCCTGCATCATCGTCGTGAACAAATGGGATAAGATTGAGAAGGACAATACCACCATCGGCAAGTTTGTCGCCGACATCAAGGACAAAATCAAATTCATGGACTTTGCGCCCATCCTGTTCATTTCCGCCGTGACCGGACAGCGCGCTCCGAAAATTTTTGAGGCCATCAACGAGGTGTACGGCCAGTACACCCAACGGGTGGAGACTTCACCGCTCAATGACCTGGTGGAAAAATCCGTCCGGAAAAATCCCATGGCGCGTTATCAAAACCGGACCATGGGCATTTCCTACGCCACGCAAACCGGCATCAAGCCGCCTACGTTTGTTTTCTTTGTTCCCAACCCCAAAGGTGTCCACTTTTCCTATGAGCGTTATCTGATGAATTCCATCCGCGATGAATTCGGATTCGACAAAGTTCCCCTGAGGCTGATCTTCCGCAAGAAGAGATAGCTGCAAAAGTCCACTTCGAACAAAGGATAATCAATATATACGTCTTCAATCGTCAACCACATCAGTTTTCATTCACTGTATCAGCAGATTTCGCAGCACAGGAAGATTCCGGGATCACGGCCGCATTGACCTGGCAGAAACTGTATGGTAAAAAGTTATAGCAAAGAAGATTGTTATCATGATCTTTTTTGGTCATATGATTTTTTCCGAACAGGAGGCATTCCCCGTGGCAAAAAAAATGACATTCCCGATTCTGGCAATCTGTTTCCTGGCAGCGACTCTGTATCCTGCTTACGCACACGCTGATGTTTACCGAATCATCCTGAAAAGCGGTGAAATTATTACTGCCAAACACTACGAATATCAGAACGAAGATATCGTTGTGTATAAGTTGGGAGGTTCATTTACCTTCAGCCGCTCGGATGTTGCCAGAATTGAGAAGGAATCATCTGAAACGGTCAACACACCGGATGCTCCCGAATCGCCCGCGAAGGAGAAGGCCGCAAGGAAATCAGGACAGAAAGGCAATACTTCCAAATAAGAAGGAGAAACCGAGTTTGCCAAATGTCAGCGCAGCCTGAAAATGACCCGTGACAGCATGGAAATCCAGTGCTATCAGGCCGCCTCGGCAAAGATCAGCGAGGCACCCAATCTGCCGCGGGCCAATCAGACCACCGTATCGGAAAAGACGGGCAAGCAATTCCAGGAGCATGTCCAAAGCAAGGTCAACGCCTATAAAGCCGGTTCTGCCTGCGATTATTACAAAAGGAAAGTCGCCGAGCTCGAGAAAAAATGCAGCGGACTGCAATAACACCCCCTTGAAATTTCTGTTTCTGAGCGAGTTTAAGCAGCAGTATCATTTGCAGCACTCTGCAATAAGAGATCGTCCGTTCACGACGAAAAGTTATTTTCATTGACATAACAGCTCGAAATTTCTATACTCTTTTGCCTGAAAAGCAAGTTCTTATGATTAATGGAATTTGTAGGATGCCGGTTTTGTTCACTATCCAGGAATGTTGCAGAAAAAAACAAGCCAATCTTGTTGTAAAACCCATAGATACATTCACGAAATTTATCTTCAGCGTTTTTTTAACGGCGGTTTTCCTCTTTTTTTCTTCATTTCCGGGCTTTTGCGACGAACCTTTAAACAGTCCGCCCTCAAGCATGCGAAAATTGACGATTGCGGATGCCGTGTTTCTGGCCCTGACCAACAATGTTACCCTGCGCAGCGCTTACCTCGACCGCCATCTGCAAAGAATTGATCTTCAAATAGCGGAACGGAGAAATTACCTGCCCACTGATCCCTCGTTGAATCTGGGTGTCAACCGGGTCTCTCTTTACACGCCGCCGGGTGGAGCCACCGATTCAACGAGAACTGAAAATCTCAACTTTACGGGAGTTTTTGCAGCCACGCTGGCCATTCCCACGGGGGGTACACTGACCTTCGCCTGGAACAATCTGGCTGACCGCCCCGATATCGGTCAGCAGTTTAATTACTCCTCGGACTGGTATGCGTCTTTCAAGCAGCCCCTGCTCAAGGGCGGCGGCCTGACCAACGCCGCTTACACCGTGAGAATTGCCAGAATCACGGAAGAAATCAATATTCTGACTCTCAAAGATACGATCTCCACAACCATTCAGACCGCCATATCGGCGTTTCGCAATTACAAAACCGCCGAAAGGCAACTGGTGATCGCCGAGATGGGTCTCGTGCGCGCCAAAGCCCTTTATCAGTACAATAAAGACATGATTGAAGCCGGACGCCTGGCCGGAACGGAAATCGTTCAGGCCCAGGCGGATATCGCTTCCCAGGAAACCTCCCTGATCGAAGCCAGAAATAATCTGGAAAACGCCCGCCTGACTCTGATCCAGGCTCTGTACATTGAGAAGAACACCATGTTCGAAGCGGTGGATGAAAACCAGGAAATGGTCTTTCCGCCGTCTCTGGAAGACGCGCTGTCCCTGGCATTCAAATACCGGACGGATTATCGCAGGGCACTGCATAATCTGGAAGCCAACAAACTGAGCCTGCAAAAGGCCAAACGCAACCGCCTGTGGAACCTCAACCTGGAAATCTCCACTTACGATTCGGCGGCCGCGGCAACGTTTAACTCTTACGGTTCGGCGTTGAACCGCTCGGTGAACAGCGCCGCGGAAAGAGACTGGTATGCCGGATTGTCCCTGGAGATTCCCCTGGTGTACATGACATCCGATATGCGGTCTTATTACGGCGCGAAAAATGATCTGGAAAAAACCACGCTGGCCATGGAAAAGATGAAACTGGACATTACCATCGATGTACAAAACGCCGTGCGCAACGTTGACTCCCGTTATCGATCCCTCAAAAGCGCCACGCAGGCCAGAGAACTGGCCGAGAAAAAACTGCTGATCGAACAGGAAAAGCTGAGCGCCGGAAGAACCACTAACTTTCAGCTTGTCAGTTTTCAGCGCGACTTGCAAACAGCCCAGCTTAACGAGCTTTCAACCATGACCGCCTACCTGAATTCCCTGACCAGCCTTGACGACAAGCTGGGAACAACCCTGATCACCTGGAAGATCCATGTCGGCAAAGAGGACGATCAAATCAAGTCCACGTCGGTAAATCAAACAAAGAACACATTAAAACCATGAGAAAAAGATATGGCAACTGACATTATTTTCCGCAACATCCTCGAAAGCCTGGGCGACGGCGTTATGACCATCGGCCTGGACGGAAAGATCCTGACTTTTAACGCGGCGGCGGAAAACATCCTCGGCCTGCCTCATGAAGAGGTAATCGATAAATCCTTTGGAGAAATCTTTCTGGTACGCGAGGAAAACGATCCATTCAACCAGACCCTCCTCAACGCGATTTATGACGCAAATACGACGTTTAACAAGATTGTCCCCTGGCAAAAAGGCAATACGACACTCAGCCTGGAAGTCACCACCTCGTTTCTGACAACCATGGAAAACGGCATCAGGAAAAACGTCGCCGCCGTTGTGGTTTTTACGGACAAGACCGAAGTAGAAAGGCTTCAATCATCGGAGCAACAGCTGACCCAGGAATTAAAAGAAAATCACAACGAACTTCAGAAATCCTATCTGGAACTGGAGGAAACCAACGACAATCTCAAGTCGGCGCTGCGCAAGGTTCAGATGATCCGCATCGTCGCCACAATCTGCGTCATCGCTCTGTTTCTGGCCATCGGCTTTTTCACTCTTCGGCAAACCAATCTTACCTCCGGCGCCTCCCGGCCGTCCGGCAAACAGGATCAGGAAAAAAGGGCCTATACCGTCTCCCCCCGTCCACTCACCGACAGCATCACGCTCAAGGGCGTGCTCAAACCGATCCAGATCGTCAACATCACCAGCCCCATGACCGGACTGGTCAAGGAGAAGTTCTTTGAATACGGGCAGGCGGTTACCAAAGGACAGCTTCTCATGAAGCTGGACCGGACGGAAACTGAGGTCAAATACCGCGAAGCCAAAACGGCATACATCGAAGCGCTGGAAAAAGTAAAGGAAATGGATAACTGGCAAAACGGGAATGACATGGCTAAAGCGCAGCAAACCGTCACCCGTTCAAAACTGGTTCTGGACGGTTATCAGAAAACCCTTAAGGAAACGGAACGGTTATTCAAAAAAGAGATTGTCCCGGCAACGGAATATGAAAGCGCCAAACAGCAGTATACAACCGCTTCCATGGATTATGAAGCTTCTCTGAGGGACCTGGAAGCCGTCAGAGAAAGAGGACGGGGCCAGAATCGAAATATTGCCGAACTCAAGCTGCAAAACACCCGTCAGAAATTGCAGGAGCTGGAATTTCAACTGCGCAATGCTGACGTTTACGCTCCCGTTTCCGGCACCATTCTCCTTCCTGACCTTGCCTCCGACAGAGACAAGAAAGGAAAGATTGCAGAAAAAGGAGTCTCCTTCTCCCAGGGAGACATTCTGCTGTCTATCGGCAATACGGAGGGACTGTCCATGACGGCAAGCGTGGATGAACTGGAAGTATTGAAAATCAAGAAGGACCATGAGGTCCGTATCACGGTGGAAGCATTTAATGAAACCATCAGAGGGCGGGTCGCACACATCTCCTCTCAGGCCGTGAAGGCCCCTGAAGGTCAGAAAAGCGCCAATTTTGAAGTATCCGTAGCGATGGATACCCTGCCGTCAGCCTTGAAAGACAAACTCCGTCTGGGCATGTCGGCCAACATGGAAATCATGATGCTCAACAAACCGGATGCGATCCTGGTTCCGATCCCCGCCGTAATCACGGAGGGACCGGACCGCTTTGTTCAGCTTCGGGATAAGAAAACAAGCCAGCTTAAAAAGGTGAAGGTGGAAACCGGAATCACTACCCTGGACGCGGTGGAAATCGTAAAAGGGCTTAAGCCTGGGGACGAGGTGTCTTACTGATGGACCCCCTGATGCTGGATATCGCAGACATTCGCAAGTCCTACCGTGTGGGACCGACGGAAGTGAATGTCCTCAAGGGAATTAATCTCGCCGTGAAGCGCGGTGAACTTCTGGCCATTATTGGCCCGTCCGGCAGCGGAAAATCCACGCTGATGCACATGATGGGGCTTCTTGAAAAACCGGATTCCGGAACCTATCACATCGACGGTTCGCGGGTCACATACGAAGACGACCGGGTTCTGTCCACTTTGCGAAACCGCAAGATCGGGTTTGTCTTCCAGCAGTATCACCTTCTGCCCAAACTGACGGCCGTGGAAAATGTCGGGGTTCCCCTGACGTACCGAGGCATTAATCCCTCGCAGATCAAACAAACAAGCCTGGACTTTCTCGCCAAAGTGGACATCTCGCAGCGCGCCAACCACCATCCCAGCGAAATGTCCGGCGGCCAACAACAGCGAGTCGCAATCGCCCGCGCTCTGGTCGGATCGCCGGCGATCCTTCTGGCCGATGAACCTACAGGCGCTCTGGATGTTAAAACCGGCGAGGAAATCATGGAACTCTTTCAGCGCCTCAACCGGGAGGAAGGCATAACCATCGTGATTATTACCCATAACCCAGACCTTGCCCGTGAGTGCGGGCGTTCGGTCAAAATAATCGACGGGATGATTTACTCGGTATGAATCTGCTGAAAATTAATTTTTACGAAGCGTTTCGAAGCCTCTGGGGAGCAAGGCAGCGCAGCCTTCTGGCGTTGATCGGCATTGTCATCGGCATCGGATCAGTCATCGCCATGGTGTCCATCGGAACAATCGTCCAACAGGAATCCATCCGGCAATTCAAGGATATGGGCGTGGATATCATAGCCATCCGGAAAGGTTTCAGCGAAGGAAAGCGGTCCGAATTTCGAGCAGACATCATCATGAAACTCCCTCAGGAAAAGCCGGATATTGCGGAAGTGGCACCCTACCTCAACAGCGGGATGGAGTTTTCCCGCGGACGGGCCAAAATCAGCATGGAACAGATGGGTGTCACCGCTTCCTTTTTTTCATTGAACAAACTTCAGATCAGTGGAGGAAGACTGCTTACGGATCTCGATCAGAACCGCTATCATTGCGTGATCGGCTCCGAACTGGCCGCCTTTCTCAAACAGAACGGGACGGCAAACCATCTGGGAAGCAGGATCATCGCCAATGACCGCGCTTATACCATTGTCGGCATTCTTGCGCCGGCGGCGGAAGGCGGGCTTCGTCCCTACGGCGTTAACCGGGGCATGCTGGTTCATCTTTCCACGGCCATGAGATCCTTTCCAAACGCGGATATCAACACCGTCATGGCCAGGGTGGCCCCCAATATCCCCGTTGCCGGCCTCAAAGCCGAAATTCAGGACTACTTTCAGAAGAAAGCAAGAGGCACGATCGTGGAAATTACCTCCGCGGAGGAACTGATCGAGAGAATGAAAAACCAGATGCAGATGTTTTCTCTTCTTCTGGGAGCAATCGGCAGCATTGCACTGATCGTCGGCGGAATCGGCGTAATGAACGTGATGCTCATATCCGTCACCGAACGGAAAGGCGAGATCGGCCTGAGGCGGGCGCTGGGCGCTCAGCAGGGCGATATCCAGAGCCAGTTCCTGATTGAATCGGTCATTCTGTGCCTGGTGGGCGGATTGATCGGGATTGTGCTGGGAACCGGTGTCGCTTTTCTGTTTTCCTACATATCCAAATGGCAGTTTGTCATGTCCTACTCATCGGTGATTGTAGGGTTTGGCGTCTCCACGCTGGTCGGCGTTTTCTGCGGCTTTTATCCTGCGCGCACGGCGGCACGCCTGGACCCCATCAAAGCATTGCGTTCGTAAAAGAAGATGTAAAACCACTCATACCCGCCGTTGATCAACGGAGATCCGAAAAGGGCATGGCGGGAAAGTAAAACTCGCCGGGCTCCTTCCTGCTTTCTGCGGGAATCACGGTGTCACAATATTGAACCAGAAATCAAATTCATCGAGACTCGACATCAGTTCCAGAAACTTCATCGTGCTGCCTTGAATTTTAACGTCACCGGCCAGAATTCGCCCGGGAAACGTCGCCTGTCCGGTTACAATGGAATCGAAAACGTCGCGGGTAAACCGCACGGTAGCATCCGCGCCGGCGGCGGGCTCACCTCTTTTATGGTTCAGCACGCTGTTTTGCAGGGTCGTCACATAGGATTCCCTTAGATCCGTGATTACCCAGTTCACTTTTATTTTCTTTCCTTCCACTGCGGGACCATTGATGCGTACCGCCATCAGATCAAAAAACTGCTCCATGGGCATGCCGCGCAGAACATCCCTGCCTCTCGCCTGAACGGGAATTTTCCGGTTCACGCCTGCTCGCAGTTCCCCCGCTCCCGCCAGATAAAAATTGCGCCAGATGGGAGATTCCGACTGGTAACCGAGCTGTTCCAGCGCATCCGCCTGCAGTTCACGCGCTTCACGGTTGCCGGGATCGGCAAAAACAACGTGATTGACCACCTCGGCCACCCAGCGGTACTCGCCCTTTTTCATGGCCTCGCGTGCCTTGTCCAGAACGGCTTTCGGGCCGCCCATGAATTCGACATATTTGCGCCCCGCTTCTTCCGGCGGAAGCCTGTGCAGGTTGGCGGGATTGGCATCAAACCATCCAAGATATCTCTGATAGACGGCTTTAACATTGAAATTCACGGTCCCGTAAAAATCCCGATTGTACCATTCGCCGGCCAGACTCTGCGGCAAACTTATCCTTTCTGCGCATTCGTTCATCGTATATCCCTGATTCATCAGGCGGACGGTCTGGTCATGAATATATTTGTACAGGTCACGCTGCTTGCCAAGATAATCGACGATTTTATCCCGGCCCCAGCGGGGCCAGAGATGGGTGGCAAAGAAGACTTCCGCCTGATCTCCGAAAAGATCAATCGTATAGTCAATAGAACGATACCAGGCCTGTCCGTCCCGCACCTGTGCTCCACGCGGCGTGAGCAGATTATGCAGACTCGCCGTGACATTCTCGGCAACGCAGAGAGTTTTCTGCTCCGGCAGGTAGAAATTCATTTCGACAGGCGCTTCCGTCTGGGGCACCTGCTGGAAAATGAATCGAACACCGTCGATGGTCATTTCCTGAACAGGTTTGGTGATTTCTTCCGTTGGAGGGATGTAGCTGATCGTACCGGCGGAAGCGGCCTTGCCCATTCCCGCATCCACCTGTCCTGACGGCCCCCTGGGGAGTGTCATGCCGAACATATAGGTCGCCCGGCGCGACATCGCGTTTCCCGCCATCAGATTCTCACTGATCACCTCTTTTGCAAATCCTTCGGGAGCGATAATCCTGATCCCGCCATCCCGCACATCTTCGGTGCTGACAATTCCTTTCACGCCGCCCCAGTGATCCACATGGCTGTGGGTATAAATAACCGCCGTTACGGGGCGTTTCGGAAAATGACGGTGGAAGAGATCGAAAGCGGCCCTTGCCGACTCCACGGAAACCAGCGGATCGACTACGATGGTTCCACGTTTTCCTTCAATGAATGTAATATTGGAAATATCATATCCGCGAACCTGATAGACGCCGTCTGTAACTTTGAAAAGACCATGAATGCCGTTGCGCCGGGCATGGCGCCACAGGGCGGGATGAACCGTGTCCGGAGAGGGTCCGGCGGCTGCCAGAAAATCATATCGTTTCATATCCCAGACGGGCTTTCCGCTTTCGTCACGGATGCTCACTTCCGGATCGGAAGCAATCCATCCCCGCCTCGCCAGTTCGTCTTCCTCCCGGTCGATGGAAAGTTCGCGGGGAAGACGGCTGTTCATCTCTTTTGTTTTCGGATCAGCCGCTTTCGGACTTGCGGCAAACAGCGGACGGGCAAGGTCAACAAGGCCGCAGGCCGTCCAAAACGTAAGAACCATCATCGCCAGCACGATTCGCTTCATACAGTCCGGACCTCTCTTTTGAAATTTTTATTTTCCCAGGAGTTTCTTCTCCTTCCAGGAACCCTTCCTGAAATAAAGCCAGTTCAATAGCACAGCCAGGGCGCTGCTCATCACCATGGCCATCCAGATGCCATCCTGTTTATAACCCGCGGGACCGGCCAGAGCGTAGGCCAGAGGAATGCGGATAACAAACATGGCAATGAAAGAAAGAGCCAAAAGCGCCATGGTATCGCCGGCGCTGCGCAGCACCCCCTGAATCGCAAAGATCACGGCAAAACAGGGATAAATAAAAGCCATCCACAGATAATAATCGCGGACCACGGCAAGGACGCGGTCGTTTTCCGCCGATGGCGAAAGAAAAACAGACCCGATCTGCCGGGATAAAAGCAGCAGGATGACCATGCAAAGAAGACCAAAGGCCAGACCGACATATACGGATATTCGCAGGGTTTCCAATACGCGATCCATTCTCTTCGCACCCAGGTTCTGGCCGGCGATCGTAGTGGCCGCAATTCCGATGGAGATGAACGGGATCGTCGCCAGCATGTCAATCTGCATTCCGATGCCGAACGCCGCAGTGACGACTGTACCGTAGCGGTTGACCAGAGCGATGATCATCACACCGGCCAGCGATACGACAATCATCTGCAGCGAAGCAGGAACTCCAATCACGAATACCTCGCGGATAATGCGCCAGTCCAGCTGATAATCCCAGTTGCGCAGATCCACATAGGGATTAAACCGGAGCAGATAAATATAACCGACAACGGAGGTGACAATGGCCGCCAGCGCCGTACCCCAGGCCGCTCCCGCAACACCACAACGCGGCAAAGGACCGATGCCGGAAATAAACAGCGGCACGAAAAAAACATTAAACAAGGCCAGCATAATCAGGATTTTTACCACCGTGCGGGCATCTCCCAGACCCCGCAGCATTCCGCTCATCCAGTTGATAAAGAATTGAAAAACCAGCGTGGCCATCATGATGGTCAGGTAAGACAGGGCCATCTCCTGAATTTCGGCCGGCGCATGCACCCAGTCCAGCAACTGGCGGCGGAACAAAAGACCGGCAGCGGATATCAGCAGGCAGAAAAGCGTAGAGGAAAAAAAAGAATTGGACAGGATTTTTTTTAGCATCTCGGTGTCCCGGCGTCCGAAGGCCTGAGCAATCAGGACATTGGTTGCCATTCCCAGCCCGATCAGAAACGCGGGCATCAGCATGAGGATCGGCAGGGAAGCGGATACGGCGGCTACTGCTTCATGCCCCAGAAGTCTTCCAACCCAGATCATGTTGATGATGCCGTATACGGACATCAACACATTGCCGAGCATAATCGGCAGCGTAAAATCAATAACCTGTCTGGTAATATGGCCTTCGGTGAAATCCTGCATGAATATTTTCCTAAATCATGATCCGGGAATGATCAGTGCCGTTTGATAACTTCCGGAGGCTGTCCTTCGTGTTTGGTCACCAGACCTGCCTGCTGCAGCATGTTCATGATGTTTTGCAGCTGATTGAACAAAGTAACCGTCGTTTCCGGTGTCATCACGATCCGGGACACGGGATATCTGCCTGCCGTTGGAGGCTCGTCTGGTTTGGGCGGATCCAGTCTTGTCACACAGAACTCCAGACGGGTGTTTCCGTCAAATGTCACGATACCGAGGGAGTCAACGAAGGTTTCGGAAACATCCGGACAATCAACATAGCGAATCTGGTTCTCAGGCAGTTTCATGCTTTCTCCTTGATCAACGTAATGGAATTTCCGAGTTATGGTCCTGTCCTTTGATTGCCGGCCGCCCTTTGGATTTCTAAGGGTAAACGGGCGGGCGGTTTTTAAAAACGGTCCCGTCGGGCATGACCTCCACCTCTTTTCCATCCATTTGAATAATCCTGGTCAACGTGGCGGATATATACCGCTGCCTTGCCGAGGCGATCACTTCACCCGGTGTTTGAAACCGGCACAGTTCCTGAAGCGTGATAATCTGCGGAAGGACCATCCCGATTTTGCCCGCTTCATAATCCGCAAGCGCCGCACGGGGGCGAATCCAACGCTGATCCGTCAGTTCCACCCCGTCGTAAAAAGCGATTTGTCCGGCCGGAACTTCAGCCGCAAAAAAACGAACATCATAACGCCTGGGTAAAAATTCGGGCGTGATCCAGTGAGAAAAATAATGAAGAGCGTCTCCGGGAAGAACAATGTTCTCCTCTTCCAGCATGCGGACGAATTTCATTTTGCCCCGGATGATTTCCTGCCGGTAACGGCCAAACCGCCGGCTCTCCTCGTCCGTCTGAATGGTAACGAGTGAGCCGTCTTTTCTCCGGGCAATCAATACTCCCACTTCTTCAAATGTTTCACGGATGCCGGCAACCCAGGCGCCCAGCGCCTTCAAAGGCGGCGTTATATCCGGAATAATCCGCGCAGCCTCCCGCGGATCGAGTTCCGTAATCCAGCGCTCAATTCCGGTTTCATAATCGTCTGATTCCAGCACGCCACCCGGAAATACGTAATAACCGGGAACAAAGCTGCTCTTCCGGTTGCGCAGCACCAGAAGGACCTCAATATCCTTTATTTCCGGGTCCGGGCAGGATCTCAAAAGAATTACAGTCGCGGCATCCGCCGGCATTGAACTCATGAATCATTTATCTCCTGATTTCTCTTACTCCATTATTTCTTTTTAAGCAAACCCTCCACATCATCCAGAACTTTCCGCTGATCCTCGTTGAGCAACTGCCTGGCCGTGCCTTTACCGGCCTCGACGGCGAGAGAGCCTGCCTGCTCCTGAACAACGCGGCTCAACGATTCCAGTTGCGGGCGTGTCAGATCCGCTTCCGGCTTCTTTGCCGTGCCATCGACTTTTGCCTTCAAATCGATCCGGTCTTCCGCATTCATCAGAGGCTTCATAGCCGCACCAGCCAGCCTTGCCGAGTCCGCATATCTCTTGACTTCAGGACTCTTGATCAGAAGATCAATCTTTGTCGCCAGAAGCTTCTGAACGCCGTCGTTAACTTCTTTTTTCAACACGGTTTCCAAGTTGACATCCAGCGCTTTCGTATGGATGTTCACGGCCCCGTCAAAAAGAATGTCGGCTTCCCTGATTTCCAGCCGGCCATTGGTAAGTTGCGCTTTGTCGGCCCTGTAGCGGAGATCCAGACCGTTTTGCTTTCCGCCCTTCCATTGCTGCTTTCCCTTGAGGAAAGACAGATAGTCTCCCAGGTAATCGCCGAGAACGGGAACGGACGCAACGGCACTGAACAACTGAAGGCCGGTAATTTCTCCTTCCGGGCTCGAAAGATGCACAACCACCTCTGGATCCAGAAGCCGGCTCTGGACATGAAACGGAATCACCTTGCCCGTAGCGTCGAGCAGGATATCGAAGCTCTGGACGCTGCCGCTTTTCATCGCACCGATTGTTTTGATCCCCATGCCGAACCTGATTTTGATTTCGTTCTTATTCTCCAGATCTTTGGGATCGATGCGGATATCGTAGGCCAGCGCGTTGATTTGATAAGCCTGAATTTTCTGATCATATTCGCCGTCATGGTAGTTCAGGGTGCCGTTTTTCATGCCGATCTCGCCGACGGCAATCGCCACCGGGATATCATCCGCCGACAGCGGTTTGCGCGGCTGGGCGGACCGGGGTTCCTTGGGATCGCTCTTCGCAAGTTTTTTTGATTGCATCAGATCGTCGATATTCAGAACGCCCTGCCTGTTTCTGGAAATGTTGATCACCGGTCCGTTCAGGATCAGCTCTTTGAGTTCGACCTGGTTCCTGAGAAGGGACAGGAGTTTGACTTTGAAGCGCAAGGCCTCGATGCCGGCAAAAATATCGTCTGCGGCAACCGGTTTGCCCTGCATGGCGGCAAGTTGCTGCGGTGTCTTGAAATTGGAAATGGCGACATTTCTGATTTCGATTCCGGAAAGAATGGAAAAGACACTGACATCAATCTTTTCAATATAAACCTGACGGTTAAGCGCCGCAGCCATCCGGGAGGCAATAAACGTTTTATCGACTTTGTTATAAACAACTATTCCGGCCACGATTACCGCAACAACGACAACAGCCAGCAGAACGCCAAATGCCACAAGCAGTTTTTTAAACATCCTTCTACCGCCTTTCTTTACGATAATGTCCGAGTTGAGTCAAAAAAGAAACCCGGCCGGCATTCTTTACAGCCGCCCGGGTAAGTATAGGAAAATTCATGATAGATGTCAAATCAACGCCCTGTCAATTCCCGGATCCCGTTTTTCGCTTCGTCCGTCAAAAATTCCCAGAGGCCGATTTTTTTGAGCGTTTCCGGTTCCGGAATGCCGTCCCGCGTCCAGCCGCGCTGTGAATAATAAACCTGTATCAACCTTCGTAATTCTTCCTTGCGGTGCTTCATCAGCTTCTCTCGTTTTTCAGCGGTCCCCATTTTTTCGATTTCAGAAACCGGTTGCTTCAAAACGGCAGAGAGCTGCTGATCGTTATACCGCTTCTCCCGTTCATACAGCCCGTCTTCCGTCGGGCCGATGGCCCGGTCGGGAATCCAGTCCTGCTCACCGGTCCTAACGCCAAAGGACATGACGTTCATGACACGCTGCAGATTGATGTCACGGTCCGTCTTTTCAAAAATCTGCTCCCAGGTCAGAGACGTTCCGAGCATGCCGTTGTAAAATTCCGCATAAAGTTCCTGTGAAGCGGGATTAATGTGCACGTCACTTCCTCCGCGTTTCATGGATTCCGGATTGAAGACATCGACCCAGGGAAGTTTGCACAATCCCAGATTATCGTTACCCAAACGCACACGCGGAAAGACGATGAGCGCCCCGGCCTTGTCTTCAAATGTCGGAAACGCCCCCAGCAAATCCATCTTGATCAGCCAGGCGGCAGCGTGATGCGCACCGATGTCACTGGCCGCCGCGTAGGATGCCTGCATGGATAACGAACGGTGTGTCCGGTACAACGAAAACGGCAGGCCCTTGGTCTGCATGGCAAATTGTTTCAGTTCATCCGTTGGATCGGGGTTGCCGGTTCTGCTCATATATTTTCGGGCAACCCAGTCTCGAAGGTCAACCATGCCCTGACCGGCCATGCGGGTCAATTCCGTCTTTTGATGCGCCATGTCATGGATGAACTGCAGAGCGGCCGGTTGATCGCCCCAGGTCAGGGTGTAACCATCCGTATCCGCTTTTGTCAAATAACCGCGCTGATAGCACTCCATAACAAACGCCATGATGGTGGCTGTCGTGATCGTGTCGATCCCGTAATTATCGCAATGCCAGTTGGCCTCCAGGATAAATTCCGGATGCCACATACCCAGATTGGAGCCGAAACCGGCGGCCGTTTCATATTCAGGACCATCCACCCATACTTTGCGGCCGCAATGTTCGGCGGATGTCAGCATCACCCACCCGCCCTTGTTGCAGCGCAAATTGCACCCGGGGAAGCAGCCGTCCATTCCGCGATGCTCAAACAGGCGTTCGGCGTATGTTTTACCGCAAATCTGCCCGGCCTGCGGATGCGAACCGTACTGGAAATTATTCACGGGCAAAGACTGATATTCTTCCTTGTTCATAAAAGAGATCAGACCGGCTGAGCCTTTCTGACTCATCTGAAGTGATTGTGGATCTACTTCCTTGATAACTTTGTGCAGGGTCATACCGGCTTTTTTTACTTTGGCCCAATCCGCTGCGCCATATGGATTTTCACCGTGCGGGAATTCGGCCAGCACGACAATTGCGGTTATATTCTTGTGGTACATGACCGAACCCAATCCCGTACGCCCGGCCTGCTTGGTCCGGAAAAGTCCTTTGGCGCCGTCCACCGGTTTGGTGGCATCGTAGTAATGGCTGTTGATACATCCGAATAAGGTATTGGCCGCGCCGACACCGGTGGTCAGAAAGGCCATGTCACGCTTCTCGCGTCCTTCCTTTAAAAATTGGTCAACAATGACTTTTTCCAGATTGAAAACCTGATCGGCGACAGAGGCATCGATAATGTTCACTTCCTGCTTAAAACCGTCGATAACAATCATGACGTTTCTGGAAGCAATCCCTCTAACCATTAACGCGTCAAATCCTGCGTACTTCATGTAGGCGCCAAAATATCCGCCGAAGTTGGATACCCCTGGAATGTGGGTTAATGGAGACAAGGATATCGCCATGCATTTGGCAGTGCCGGGAAACTGCGGAATGCCGCCCAGCGGCCCCGGCGAAAAAATCAGCGGATTTTCCGGATCATAAGCTCTGGTTTTTGCGTTAATTTTTTCATGCAACAGATAGAGCCCCAATCCCCGGCCGCCAATGAAAAAATCCCGCACTTTCGGGTCAAGCGGTCGGATATCAATTCCGCCTGATTGTAAATTGATCGACAGGGTCTGATTGGCATAACCGTGAGAGAGAGATGTTCTGGAATACTTCATAATATTTTTCAATCCTTAAAATAGTCCATGCACGCTAGAGTAAACTTCAGAAAAAATCAATAATAAAAAAGGATTGAGAAGTGATTAGGGGGGCCAGCGAGACATCAGACTAACGAATTTTCAAATTCGCCGCAGATCCTCTATGGATCCCAGGCATTCATATGAAAAACCCGCAGTTACACCGGGGCGTGACTTAGCGAATCATGGCTGAGACATTCTGGCGCTTGACGCGGCGGAGTGTCAGACAGCCGGACTGTTTGAAACATTGCTCCTCGCCGCCATCCGCGGCTCCCGCAAAAGTGAGACAGCACGATTTTTTCTCCACCTCAATCAAGAATACTTAAACAATCTCTGTTCCAGGCAAGTGGCACCCGCACGGAATTTTATTGACATTTCTGAAACGCTTCACGTATATTCCGATCATCCTAATGATTTTTACACCAACACAAATGTTCTCTGGAGGAGTTTATGCTGGCAGCGCTCACTTTGTTTATCTTCATTGCTCTCTTCTTTGTGTTCCTCAAATTCACTCAACTGAAAGATCGGGTTGATATCCTTGAAGAACAAATCCGCACACTCAAAAACGAAATATCCCGTCTAAGATACAGCAAAACATCTGCAACGGTTCCTGCTGAAGACATCCCTGCCACAATGGCCACTGATAAACCGACAATCATATCTCCAGATGGGGAGAACACAACGGGCACCGCCTCAGAAATTGATGAACTCATAGCTGTCCCGGAAATCACAAGCTATATTTACAAACCTGTAGAGATTCCTCCGGCAAGTGAGATACCGCCTGCATCGCCAGTGCCTCCGCCACCAATCATAGAGCAACCTTCCTTATCATCATCCCAAAGAATGGATGCCACATCCTCATCATTATCAGAACAACAAGACACTACGGCATCTCAGGCATCTTTAGAGCAACAACAAATCAAGAAAGAAACTAAACCCAAACTTGAATTTGAACCCCCTGCGCCTTCCGCCCTGGAAGAAAAATGGGAGGATTTCAAAAAGAATGTCGACTGGGAACAGTTTACCGGCGTCAAACTGTTTGCCTGGCTGGGTGGGCTGGCTTTGTTTATCGGCGCTATTTTCTTTGTAAAATACTCCATTGACAACAATCTTATTCCCCCTCAATTGCGGTTGGCCATAGGCACGCTGGTCGGATTGATAATGGTTACCTCTTCACTTTTCATCAATCGGGATCGATATAACACAACCGTTCATACCATGGCTGCCGGGGGAATCGCCGTTTTGTATGCCGTCTCTTTTACGGCTTGCGTCTATTATGGATTTATTCCCAAAATGATTGGTTTTGGGTTATTTGCTTTAATATCCACCGCTGCGTTTGTCCTGGCTGTTTTCCATCAGGGCCGCTTTATCTCCGTTCTGGGCGCTGTCGGCGCCTATGCCACTCCCCTTCTGATTCAGACAGGCCACCCCAATCTGATCGGTCTTTTCATTTATCTGACGGTCGTTAACGTCGGCCTGTTTGAAGTGATCCGCCGAACCGGCTGGTTGCCATTGTCCATTCTGGTTACGGCAGGCACACTGCTGACACTTTCAGCCGGAGCCTGGGGTACACATCCTCCGGCCGAACCTTATCTGATTGCGCTGATTGCCATAGCCAATTTGATGGTTTTCAGTTTGTTTTTCTGGATCTATCGCGGAGACGACGCAGACAATCGATTTATCATGTATTCTGTACGGACATTATTTACCAGCGCCTTGCCGGTTGCTGTTCTTCTGATTGACACACCGGCAGGTTTCAATTATCTGCCGCTCCTTCTGATCACCGCAGCAACATGCCTGGCTTTGATTCTGGCTTATGCTGAAAGAACCTGGGGAACAGGTTTTGTCGTTTATGCATTTACGGGGTTCTGCATTATCGGTGTCTGGTCTTTCCTGAAATTCGATCTCGGCAAGCCGTCCTGGGAAATGTTGATCTTCTTTATCTATGCGATCATCGCCGGTCTTGGACCCGTTTTTGTCATCCGCAAACATGGCTTTGAAGCAGGCAACCTCACCTGGCTGAAAATCTTTCCGGCCCTGCTTACGGCTCTGGCATTGGTTATCTTCCTGAAAAATGAAACGACTTCATTTTTCTTCTGGCCGATGTTGATGGGCATTGGAGTCATCGGCATCTTTGTCGGTATGCTGGTCGGCAGCCTTCTTTCTGTGGGCGCTCTTATCCTGCTGCTCCTGGCGGGCGGGGTAGGATGGATTTTCAAAACTCCCGTCCTGCAAATCGGAAATGAATTTTTTATTTTCATTCTGGTGGCCGGTTTGCTGATCTGTTTTCTGACCGTTCTGTTTTTGAAAAAAGCCGATCAATGGAGTCTGGTTTCTTCGACGGACGCATCCGCCCGATCTGCCTCCGGGCCTTTTTCCATTCCTTCGGCCTGGATTACGGCGCTTCCGGTTCTGGGACCTTTTATTCTTCTATCCATCGTGCTGATGCGCCAGGTTCCGTTATCGCCCAACCCGGCCATGGCTGCAGGACTTTGTTTTTTTGCTGTCGCAATTTTCCTGGCCCGATATTTTGCCTCGCAAGAAATATTGACCGTAGCGCTCACGGCCATGATGGTCACTTTATTGAGTTGGGGCTCCCGACCGGATGCGGGAACACAGATTCATCTATTCCTTCTGGCCTGGAGCGCTTGCTTATGGGCGCTGGCCGTCATTTTACCCAATTTTTTGTTCCGTCCCGAAAAAGAATGGAAGATCGGCTGGTATGCATGGGCCGTCTTTGAACTGATCATGGCCTGCGTGATCGTTTTTACAGTAGACAGCCTCTGGAAAAGAGAGATTGCCGGCTGGATTCCTCTTGCGCTTGCCATATTAAAACTTCCCGTTATCGTCCTTCTTCTGAAAAGACTGGAAGGCGATGAAGCGCGAAACGCCATACTGGCCTTCCATGGCGGCGTTCTTTTATTTTATGTTTCTTCGATTTCCGTTCTCCTTCTGGGCAATTCGTGGATTGGCGTTTCTTTCGTTATCGAAGCCACATTGCTTTTATGGCTGAATCGCAGAATTGAGCATCCCGGTCTGCGCTGGGTGTCGCTGGCCCTGGCGCCTGTCGGTTTGGCGCTGGTAATTGCTCACCTGGGCGCATTAAAATCGGCTGCGGACATGCCGGTGCTGAATCTCGCGGTTGGCAGCTGTGCCATTTGCGTTCTTGCGCTTTTTATCGCCGTTAAACTGGCGGATTATCCCCAAGAAGAACTCATCGCTGATTTTTCATTGCCGCAATATTTTTTATGGCTCTCCTGCGGCTCGGCTTTTTTCCTCCTCAATCTGATAGTTACGGATATATTCGGCGGCACGGGAGGAGGATTCAAGCTTGACTTCTATCTGAACATTCATCAATACATCAGTCACACCTTGCTATGGATTGTTTTCGCGGCCCTGATGCTCAGACTCAGGCTTATTCCCCGAGGCCTGAAAATGGCGGGCCTGATTATCTTCTTGATGGGTCTGGCGGCGGCTTTTTATGCGCCCTTTTATTTCTGCCGGCAGGTTGCGACCATGACACCGCTTTTCAATCCCCTTTTGATTCTTTTTGGCCCGGTGCTGGCGGTTTTAATCTACCTCTCTGTCGCGCAAAATGATGAAGACGGTGACGGAAGTCAATTGAAGAATCTCTATATCGCACTGGGGATCATTGCGGGGCTTCTGGCCATCACGACCGAATTTTCGACAATCTTTAATCATATGTCGCCATTCCATTTGTTCTATGGTCATTCCTCGGCCATGGCGCTTGCGTTGATTTTGTCCTGGTTTATTTTCGGGCTTGGTCTGCTTTTGTGGCCCAGACTCCTGCATGACTATTTCCGGCTGGCCGGAGCCGTCCTGATTTTCATCAGCCTGGCCCGGTCAATCTATTATCCGTTAGCCTATGCCCGGGACTTTGGCGCAGTCACACCGATTCTCAATATTCCTTCTTTGATATTCCTGATCTTGATTGCCGGACTGGGCATTTTAACTCTTAAATCCTATGATCAGGATTTATCGTTTAATGACATGATTTTCAGCCCGCGTTATCTTTGGGGAGCCGTTCTTATTGCGTTTACCTTCTATGTGACCAATGTTGAAGTTGCTTCCGTCTTCGGAACGTTTCATGCGCAGGCGGAGGCCGGGCGTTTCACTTTTTATACGCATGGCCGTCTCTCGCAGCAGCTTGCTTACAGCATCAGCTGGCTGATCTTTGCCATTATTTTGCTGATCATCGGTATTCGCTGGCAATTGATTCATATCCGATGGGTGGCCCTTGCGCTCCTGGTGATCACCTCGCTGAAGGTCTTTATTAAGGATTTATGGGCATTGGGGCAGCTCTACCGAGTCTTTTCCTTTATCGGACTGGCCATAACGTTAATTCTCGTTTCCTTCATTTACCAGCGCTATCTTGGAAGCGGCACGAAAGTAAAGGAGAAGATCCATGAAAAAAATTAGAGGTTCCGTCATCTCTCTGAGTCTGATGATTTTGATATCTTCTTTCTCGCAGGCTCAGGATTACACCCAGGAGGCGACGCTGACCGTTTCCAGGCTGGGACTTGTAGAAGCAGCATTATTGCCGGAGTTGCACCGTCAGTTTGAAGATGGACTGGATCTGAAGGTGCTCGGTCCAGACGGAAAAGCACGATCCTTTGAGCTTTACTGGCATGAAGATAAGCGTGAAACGTCCATGAATCTGGCCGAAAAATCGGCTAGGCTTGAAAACAACATTTTCATATGGGAATCCTCGATCCCGACCCAGGACCGCCTGAAAGTCAAATCCATCCGGATCAATGTCTTGTCCGGCAATTATATCGGTACTGTTGATATCTATGGCCTGAAGCGCGGATCATGGATGAACCTGGCCAGGAAATCCGCCCTTTATGCCGCAGAAGGAATAACCAGAGGGGATATCCCCATCGCAGCTGATACCTATGAAGGTTTCCGTTTGGAATTTACGGCAAAGGCCAAAATACCCGTCCCGATCGGTCAGGTCATTGTTGCGGGAGAAAGGCCGGGAAAAGATTATACCGAATGGTCCGTCCCGTTGAATCCCGAGCGACTTGATAAAAAAGAATCCGATTCCCGGTCGGTAACGGAATTAACAGCCGCGTTGCCCGGTTCCGGACTCTATATTCGTGAAATTGAATTGTCGACAACCGCCCAGTTTAACGGCAACTGGAGCCTGGAAAAACAGGTTATGGCAAACGGCCGGAAATCATGGATTTCGGAAATACGCGGAAGTTGCTCCGGCGTGGACAGCGGAACCGCCACCCTGAAGATCAATGTCAACCAGGTCTGGACCGGCCATGTTTTAAATCTCAAGCTCAGTGCTTCCGATGAAGCTTTGAGCACCGTCAAGAATTTCACATTGAAAGTTCGCGTTCCCAGCCTGGTTTTTCTTGCCGATACCAGCGGCACCTATTCTGTGCGAACCGGCTTGAACTATAAGACAAATATTCTGGAATTTCCCAGCTCCGGGCGTCAGGAAATGCCTTTGATGGTTAATTTCAGTATGCCGAAATCTATGGAAAGGTTGCCCACTGCCACGCCAGCTGATCAATACATTCCCGGCGGGGCGCCGTTTAAAGTCGATGGTTATTCGTGGAAGTCAGACATTAAATTATCCGGTCCGGGCTACTACCGGTTGATTCTCCATCAGCAGGCAAGCCTGGAGGATCATATAAAATCGCTACGCATTGTACGCAATGGCCTTCAATATCCCTACTTCTTTGAAAAAGGTGTAAAAAAAGAATGTGATCTGGCGATTCGCGAATCCCACGATCCATCCACAAATACAACAACCTGGTATCTGGAATTGCCTCAGCCGTCTTCGCACTGGGAACATTTGATTTTAACATCCGGCGGTATTTTTCAACGAACGATCAAGATTGAACGCGATCAACCGAAGCCGGTGCAGGGATTGGCCTGGCGCACACTGTCGTGGAGCAATTCATCCCCGGCGCCATCAGACTTGAGCATTTCGCTTGCCGGTTTCCCTCGGGAAGAAACAAAAATCCGCCTGGTCATGAAGCACGGCGACAACAAACCGATTAAAATCGTAAAAGCAAAAGCAATTTACGATGCACCTGCGATTCATTTTCTGGCTGATGCGGCAGAAGGCTATGAACTTTACGGGGGCAACAAGGAAGCTTCAGCGCCTTCGTACGATATGCAGCTGATACAGAACCAACTGCGCCAAAAGGAGCATACTGAGGCTTTCTTATCGGAACCTCAACCCCTGAAGAACCTGCCCGTCAAAAATCAAATCGTTGATTTTTTTGCCAGGAATAATTGGGGACTGTATGCTGTACTGGGTTTATTATCCCTGGGGTTGATTCTGATCATCGTTTTTGTCTTTCCGAAAGCAAAAGCGGACAAATCCCCCGAGTAGACATTTATTTGAACAGGCTTTGGAAAATTTTACGTTCATACAAAATATTCTGCTGGGACTCACGCTGGCTGCGCCCATTGGACCGGTTAATGTGGAAATCATCAGGCGGGGCCTGAATTCCGGTTTCCGCCAGGCCATCCTCACAGGCGCCGGTGCAATGTGCGCAGATGCCACATACCTGACACTGATCTTTTTCGGGCTGACCGCTTTTCTGAATAACGCTGCCATGAAAATTTTTCTGGGTGTGGCCGGCAGTTTCATACTGATGTATCTGGGCATCCTCAGTGTAAAAGATTTCTTTGGCAAAACAACATCCCGCTTTGAGCCTCCCCGGCGTTTGTTTAAAAGCCCCTTTATCGCCGGACTTGCACTGGCCATCTCCTCCCCGATGACCATTGTCTGGTGGACCGGCGTTTTCGGCGCGTTGCTTTCGTCACAGACGCCTTTGCAGTCGGGCATTTCCGCTTTTTGCTCCTGTCTCTCGATTTTACTGGGATGTTTTATCTGGGTATTTTTTCTGGCGTGCGCATTGCACTGGGTAAAAAGATTGATCACCGAAAAAATAACCGGCGTGATATCTCTGGTCGCTGGCATTTTTCTTATCGGGTTTGGTATTTATTTTCTCTGCCGCACCGCCCTTATGATGTCTTGATAACAAGTTACTTTCAGAGGATGGATCTTCTAAAAAGTAAAAAGAATCAGCCCGGGCTTCTTTTGAGATGTTCGAAAGGTCTTCCATTCTTTTTTGTCGATACTGCCGTCCCTGTTCTTATCCAGAGTGGAAAACTGCTTCTCGGCGGCCTGTTCATATTCTTCTTTCATTATTTTGCCATCATGGTTCGCATCAGCTTCTTTCATGAGCAGTTCCAGGTCTTTCTTACTCATGTGGGCAAGCTCGTCAGGTGTGAGAACACCATCATGGTTCTTATCGAGCCAATCAAAGTTTTGGCGAACCGCATCCATGTATTCCTGCTTGCTTATCTTGCCGTCTTGATTTTTGTCTAGTTTGGAAAACGGATCATCCGCGGCAAAAGCCAGGGATGTGATGAAAGTGAGAATGATCAGGACTGTAAAATATTTTTTCATCTTTTACCTTTCCTACCCGGTTAAAGTCAAAACATAACGCGTCTGCGAACTGTAGGGAACGGTTTCAAACCGTTCCCTGCGAAGCAGGACAAAAAAGCCATCGCGCCTTTAACGACTTTGCAAAATTTTTCAGAGGCAAGGCGAGAGAGATTTGCGGAGTGAGGCCTGCCTCAATTATTTTAAACTCTTATCCCCGGTTGCCGTCAAAGCATAACGAGGCGGCAAGGAGGAGGCTCCGCAGGCGTATATGAACATCCGCCGAGGAAGTGCATCCGGCATACGCCGGATTCACTCCGCATATGCGAAGCCCGGCGCATGCCGGGGACATTATACGCAGTCATCAGAAGTCGCGTGGCAGCTCTTCCAGCTCCGCCAGCGAAAACACAGGCCCGTCCGAGCACACATACTTGTATCCGACATTGCAGCGGCCGCACTTGCCGATGCCGCATTTCATGCGCATTTCCAGCGACGTCAGAATGTTTTCTTTCGAAAATCCCAGCTCGAAAAAGACGGGCAGTGTAAACTTGATCATGACAGGCGGACCGCAGATTACCGCCACGGCATTTTCCGGAGAAGGCGCAACGTCCTTGCAGACCGCCGGAACGAAGCCTTCCCTGCCCTTCCAGGTCTCATCACCCTTATCAACGGTAATGACCGGTTTGATGTCATGGCGTTTTTCCCACGCGGCCAGTTCATCCTTATACAGAAGCAGGCCGGGGGTTCGGGCACCGTAGATAACGGTAATCTCGCCAAAGCGCGAGCGGTTCTTCTTATTGAGCATATAATTGATGAGCGACCGCAGGGTTGTGAATGCGAATCCACCGCCGACCACAACAATATTTTTCCCCTCCAGAAACTCGATGGGCCAGGGATGCCCCAGAGGTCCCCGCAAACCGATCTGATCGCCTTCCTCCATATCGTGCAGCGCGGCGGTGACCAGACCCGGGATAACCGTACCGGCTCTCTGTACCGTGAATTCAACGTAGCCGGGTTCGGTCGGTGACGAGGCGATCCCGATGGGCGACTCTCCTTTGCCGTAAATGGATAACTCGGCAAACTGTCCCGGCATATAGGTAAATTTCTGTTCATCTTCCTTGTTCAGAAAAGTGAAACGGAACGTTTTAATGTCGTGGGTATCCACTTCGTCTATGATTTTGGATATTTCCACCGGCATGGGAATGTAGGGATTACTATTCGTCATATTGATCTAAGTCCTCTTTTGTTCCTTCAAATCTATTTTTGTGCTTTACACCCGTTTCTGCCACTTTTCCTTCACCGCTTGTTCGACGATGGAAAAGATATCAATGCTGACCGGGCAGTAGCGCGTGCAGCGGCCGCAGCCAACGCAGGATATCACGCCGTATTTGCGGATATGGAATGAATATTTATGGCAGACTTTCTGGCGCAGCCGCTGATAAACGTTTGTCCGGGGATTATGACCGCTGGCTTCCAGGGTGAAATCCGTAAACATGCAGGCATCCCAGACCCTCCGGCGGGTTCCCTGGCCGAAAAGGGTTTCATCGCAGATATCGAAACAGTAACAGGTCGGACAGACAAACGTGCACACACCGCAACTCAGGCAGGCATTGGATATCCGGGTCCAGAAATCCGTATTGTGAAAAAGGGTTTCAAATTCACCGGCGATGGCCTTTTCATCCACGCAGGTAAAGCGGGTTTTATATTCATGGCCCGCGGCGATATAGTCATCGAAGCACTTTCGTTCTTCTTCCGACGTATCCGCCAATACGGTTAGAATATCATCCATCAGGTTTTCCCCCCGGGGACTGATGGCTCTCAGGTACAGGGTGTTGTCTTTCCGGAGCATGAAGATATCGCTGCCTTCCGGATCGGCGGCGCCAATACCCAGAGTATGGTAAAACTCCGTCGGATCAGCCGCCTCGCTCGTATCAAAAGCAAAACCGAAAATCGTCGTGGCTTCCCTTCTTTTCTCCCAGTAGGGGTCCATCAACCCTGTCTGCGTGAAATGGATATCCATGATGGCAAAACTCTTCACATCACAGGGACGGACGCCGAAAAGAAACGTCGGCTTGATACTGAGTTCAACCGGCCGGGCTTCCAGAACGGACTTGCCGGTTGAATATTGCACAAAATCCTCCATCGGCGGGAAAAAAGCCGATTTCGGACTTATGATGGTATTGTGAAAAATCAAATCCACCTGGCCGGGGTCGATGATGGTCCGGAAGTTGAAGCCGCCGTCTTCCTTGACCGGGGCGACAAGCGTTCCCTTCTCCATCAGGTGCGCCGTCAGGTCGGATAATTTATCAATTGCTATTTTCTTTAACACTGGAGAGCTCCTTATTTATTCCAGAATTTTGTCGGAATCTTCCACACGGAAATTAACCAGAACAGGTTTGTCTTCGATGCGCATGCCCGCGGCCTGGCCGAACATTTCTTCGCACTCTTTGGCCACTTTTTTGTGGAACAGGTACAGAGGAATATTCACGGGGCAGGCCCTTGAACATTCGCCGCAGTCGATGCACCGGCCGGCCAGATGGTGAAACCGGGTCAGGTGGTACATCTGATTGCCGTGGGATTGAGGTGATTTATCGCCCCATTTCGGTTTGTTCTGGTCGATAAAACAGGGATCACAATAGCACATCGGGCAGGCCTTGCGGCAGGCATAGCACCGGATGCATTTATCAAATTCCCTTTTCCAGAACGCAAAGCGTGCCTCCTGGTCCATGGCTTCGTATTCCGAAAGAACATCATAAGGCGAGAGGACGGGCTGCCCGTGCACTTCTTCATCCAGCAGGATATCATACACAACAGGGTTATACAGACCGCAGGTGGTCCGGGCGTCTATCGGTTCCCCGGTCCGGGGATTTTTCATGCCGTAAACGGGAATGCCCAGCACGACCAGATCATCACGGAATACCTTTTCCTCCTGGATCAGTTGAATCACGGCGCGGCTGTCCGCCGCTTTCACGGCAATGGCAATTTTTGTTCCCCGCGGATAACGAACCAGATAACGGGCCAGATTGTATGTGCAGTATTCGTTAAAGACGATATTTTCCGCATCGGCCGGTTGTTTGGCTACATAGGGCGCAGGATGATTTTCATCGTATCCTCTGCCGTAGGCCAGAACCAGGCTTACCTTGCTTTCCTCCAGAAGCCGTCTGGCTTCGGTTTTCAATTTTCCTTCTATCTGTTCAAAGCTTGCTGCCATATCTTCTCCAAAGCGCTATTGTGATATCTTGAAACTGGTCTGGGGACCCAGGCTGCGAATCTGTTCGGTAAATTCCCGAACTACTTCTGCAAAACGGTTTCCTTCGGATGCGGAAATCCACTCCACGCGGAATCGGCCCGGTTCCATGCCGGAAAACTCCAGAATCTTTTTGGTAACGGCCAGTCTCCGGCGCGCATAGAGATTGCCCGTATTGTAATGGCAGTCGCCCGGATGGCACCCGCCCACCAGCACGCCGTCCGCGCCCAGTTGAAACGCCCGGAATATAAACGACGGATTGATCCGGCTCGAACACATTACCCGCACCACCCGCGTGTTCTGCGGATACTGCAATCTCGTCGTTCCCGCCAGGTCCGCCCCGGTATACGTACACCAGTTGCAGGCTATGCCCAGTATCTTAGGTTCAAATGACATAAAAACACCCTTTCTAAAAAACTCTTACTATTGCAGAGCTTCATGTTCCATTATGAATCTTCCCCGTCCCTTGTGGGAGGGGATTTTGGGGAGGGGTTGCCTTGGTTTTCACCCTCACCCTGACCCTCTCCCATCAAGGGAGAGGGAAAAAGAACACTATTTAATCCATGTCGTTCAAAAGTGTCCCAGATGCGCGGCGCGCGAAGCCTGAGGAGTGACATGCTATTTTGTTCCTCTCTTACAACTTTTTATGACGTTAAGAAAAATTCACTCCACTTCGTGATATTCCACATTCATAATATTTATGGCATCAGAAAAAGCGCCAGAGACAAGGCGCACGAGTATCGCAAAGCGAGGCGTATATTTTCATACGCCGCAGCGATGCGAGACGAAGTGCAACGCCGTATCTGGCCTTTTAATGATGCCATAACTAGAACTCCATGAGGCCTTCCATCTCGGCAAGAATCTGATCATTCGTGAAATGTCTCGCCATAATCGCCGAACACGGACAGACGGACGCGCAAAGACCGCATCCTTTACACAAGGCTTCATTGATTTCCGATACACCTTTGTCTGCTTTAAAGAACGGAGCACTATAGGGGCAGACCCGCACACAGTTCTGGCAGCCGCAGCACGATGCCGGATTCACCATGGCGGTCGTGGCTTCCAGCTCCATCTTATCTTTTACCACAATGGTCAGGGCTTCTGCCGCCGCACCATTGGCCTGCGAAACTGTATCCGGAATGTCTTTCGGGCTCTGGCAGACGCCGGCGATGAACACGCCTTCCGACATGGTGGATACCGGCGCCAGTTTCGGGTGCCGTTCCATGAAGAAGCCGTACTTGTCCGAGCTCAGATTAAAGAGGCGGGCAATATCTCTGGAATCCCCGCGGGGTTTGATGGCCGGCGAAAGCACAACCATGTCCACGGGTAATTTAACGAACTTCCCGGTAATCGTGTCTTCCGCCTCGACAATCAGGCGGCCCGGTTCATCGACGCTCTCCGCAACCCGTGCTCCCTTGCCGCGGATAAACTTCACATCTTCTTCGATGATGCGGTTGTAGAATTCTTCATACCCTTTTCCGGCAGCCCGCATGTCAATATAAAACTGATAAACGTCGGCGGAAGTTTTTTCCTTGAACAGGTGCGCAAACTTCAGAGAATACATGCAGCACACCCGGCTGCAGTGCTCATAGTTGTTTTTATCACGGCTGCCGATGCAGTGCAGAATGGCGATCGCCTGCGGCTCTTTCCCGTCGCGCATCGTTACCTTTCCGCTCGTGGGACCGGCGGAGTTGAAGAGTCTTTCCACTTCCAGTGCATTATAGACGCCGGGGTATTTGCCGTAGCCGTATTGCACCAGGGGTTTGGTATCCATCAGGTCATAGCCTGTGGCGACAATCACGGCGCCAACCTTCACGGTGGTAAAGGTGTCCTGCTGTTCATAATCAATGGCTTTCTGTTCGCAGATCTTCTGACAGACTTTACATTTGCCCTTGATGAAGTAGGTGCAGGATTCCCGGTCGATAATCGGTTTCTGCGGAACGGCCTGCGGGAAAGGAATGTAGATGGCTTTTCTCTTGACCAGTCCTTCATCCCATTCGGAGATTCCCTTGCCGGGGCATTTTTCCGTACAGGCCAGGCAGGCATTGCACTTGTCGTGATCGACATAGCGCGCTTTCTGCTTGATCGTGATATCGAAGTTGCCGACGTACCCTTTCACCTCGCTCACTTCGCAGGAGGTCATCATGGTAATATTTTTGTGCTGAAGCACGCTGTCCATCTTGGGCGTCAGAATACAGGCGGAGCAGTCCAGCGTGGGAAAAGTCTTGTCAAACTGCGCCATATGGCCGCCGATGGTGGAATTCTTTTCGACCAGATACACTTTCTTGCCGGTGTTGGCCAGTTCGAGGGCTGCCTGGATGCCGGCGATGCCCCCGCCCACAACCATGACATCGGGATTAACGTTAATGACGCGGGAGGTAAGCGGTGCCAGCAGTCTGGAACGGTATACAGCACCGTTCAAAAGCGCCTTGGCCTTGGCTGTTCCTTCTTCAATGTCATGCGTGACCCAGGAAACCTGTTCGCGGATATTGACAATGGTCAAAAGGTACTGATTGAGGCCCGATGCCGCCAGCACCTTGCGGAAGGTCTGCTCATGCATCAGCGGGGAACAGGCGGTCACAATGACCCGGTCCAGGTTGTATTCTCTGATGTCGTTGGCAATCATCTCCTGACCGGGCGTGGAACACATAAATTTGTAATCCCTGGCGACTACCACTCCCGGCAGTGTGGACGCAAACTCTGCCAGTTCGCTGACGCGAACCGTCTTGGCTATATTCAAACCGCAGTGGCAAACAAAAACACCAATTCTGCTCATACTTTCTCCATTACACTTCTCTATAATTTACGATATTCTTTAGAGCGAGAGGCTGCAACCCCTTGCCCTGTATCTTATATACCGAACATGAACCACTGGTTGCACGTTCCATGAACAGCCCAGGCATCTAAACCGCACATGCGTCCCCGACAGGTTCATCAATGTTAATCTCCAGGCTCTCCAGGAACAGCTCGGTCACATCTTTGATCTTAATCTGATCATCCACGTTCAGAGTTCGGCTACTATCCTCAAACATGGTGATGCAATAGGGACAGGATGTCGCCAGCACGGATGCGCCGGTGGACAGCGCTTCCTCAATGCGCAGGTCGCTCAACCGCTCTCCTTTGAGTTTTTCCATCCACAATCCGCCCCCGCCCCCGCCGCAGCACATGCTCTGCTCCCGGCTGCGGCCCATCTCGACAAATTCAACGCCGGGAAGGGATCGGAGCACATCGCGCGGTGCATCGTAAACACCACTGTGACGTCCCAGATAGCACGGATCATGGTAGGTAACCTTGATTCCGCCAAAATCTTTTTTAGGAGCAAGTTTCCCCTCTTTCAACATTCTATCCATAATCTCGCTGAAGTGGAGGACCTCATAATCCTCGCCGTAATCTTTTTTGAAGGATGCCAGACAATGAGGAGAAACGGTAATGATTTTAGATACTTTGTTGGATTTAAAATAGTCCAGGTTTTTCGCTTTGAGCCGTTCGAAAAGCTCCAGATCGCCGACTTTTTTCACGCTCTCACCACAGCAGTTGACATCCACGGACGGCAGACCCCAGCTTAAGCCCGACGCGTTCAGCACTTCGGCCGTGGCTTTCGCAAGGCGGATATTGCGCGGATCGTAACAGACCGTGCAACAGGTCCAGAACAGATATTCCTTGTCCGCGGTATGTAAAGGGTATTTTTCCTTCGCCCAGTCGTTGCGTTTGGCCTGGTCGCCCGACCAGGGGTTGCCACGGGCGGACTGGGAACCGACAAACGCGCGCAGGCTCTGCGGCAGCATGCCGCCGCCGCTGTATACATTGCGGATGGCCGTTACCACATCGATAATTTCCACGCCCCGGGGACAACGGTCCACGCAGAACTTGCAGGTGGAACAGCCCCACATGAACTCCTCAATGCCGTCCAGACCCAACTGGCCGAACCGCACCAGTTTGCGGATATTGAAATGGGTGATCGGAGTCCAGGGGCAGGTGCCGGAGCAGGTGCCGCACTGATAACATTTTTTCAGCGCCTCGCCTCCCGCATCCATAATCGCCTGAGACATCTCCAGATAAGGTGTAACTGTTTGTGACATTCAATATCTCCTGTACTGATAAATCAGTTTATGCTTCTGCTAGCATACAAAAATGCAAACAGCAATTTCAAACTTTTATACTCATACTTCCGATAGCACTTCTTTTTTCTTCAAAAAAAAGGGAACCCTGAGGCTCCCTTTCAAACGTATTTTTCAAGAACCGGGTTTTTTCTAATATTCCGGTGTCAGTTTATCCAGTTCTGCCAGAGAAAAGACCGGGCCGTCCTTGCAGACATACTTGCTGCCTACGTTGCAACGCCCGCACTTCCCGATACCGCACTTCATACGCATTTCCAGAGAGGTAATGATGTTCTCCTTGGAGAAGCCCAGATCAAAGAAGACCGGCAGCGTAAACCGGATCATCACGGGAGGACCGCAGATCACCGCCACGGCGTTTTCTTTGCTGGGAGCCACATCCTTGCATACTGCCGGGACAAATCCTTCTCTGCCTTTCCAAGTTGCGTCGCCTTTATCGACGGTAACATTGATATTCAAATCACTTCGCTTCTGCCATTCAATTAACTCATCCTTGTAAAGCAGCAGGCCGGGATTCCTTGCACCGTAAATCACGGTGATGTTGCCGAAGCGTTTGCGGTTGTCGTCCGTAATCATGTAATTAATCAGAGACCGAAGGGTGGTGAATGCAAAACCACCACCGACGATGACGATATTTTTTCCTTCCAGAAATTCCAGCGGCCAGGAGTTGCCCAGCGGTCCGCGGAGTCCCATCACTTCGCCTTCTTCCATTTCATGAAGCGCGGAAGTCACGACGCCGGCTTTCTGCACGGTGAATTCGACATAGCCTTTCTGTGTCGGGGAAGAAGCGATACCGATCGGCGATTCGCCTTTGCCAAAAATGGAAAGTTCGCCGAACTGACCGGGAATGTACGCGTATTTCTGTTCGTCTTCCGGGTTGATAAACTTGAACCGAAACGTTTTGATGTCTTTGGTATCGACTTCAGTAATGATTTTATCCACAATAACGGGATAAGGAATATACGGGTTTTGCATTACGAACTCCCTGATTATAATTTTGAAATATCTTCAACAATTTTTCGAATATCAATATTCACCGGACAGGACATGACGCACCGTCCGCAACCCACACAGGCAATGGCATTGAACATATCGACATAATATTTAAATTTGTGCATGGCGCGCTGACGCCATCTTTCCTTCTGCGACGAACGGGGATTATGTCCCGACGTTTCCTTGGTGAAGAGCGGGAACATACAGGAATCCCAGGAACGAAGACGGATGCCGTCCTCTCCTTTCACTTCATCGCTGATGTCAAAGCAATGGCATGTCGGGCACAGATAGGTGCAGGTGCCACAGGCCAGGCATTTGCCGTAAATGGTGTTCCAGAAGGGATTGTCGAAATTCTTATCCAGAATCGGCTTGATTTCATGCGCGGGAATCTTGGATTTAACCGCTTCTTTTGATTTGGCCGCCACTTCGGCTTTCTTTGTATCGGCTGCCGCATCGGCCTTGGTGTCACCGAAATACGTGGCCAGTTTCTCTCCCTTGGCGGTTGCAAATTCGACCAGGTAGTCGCCGCCGATATCGGTCAGTAGAATATCCGCACCTTCTGACGCCACGGGCTCTCCGTCTACCGAGGTGCAGAAGCAACTCGCGTAAGGCGGTTTCACGCAGGCGATGGAAATGACCATCGTGTTCTGTCTTTTGGCAATGTAATACCCGTCTTTATATTTTTCCTGATCGAAAAGTTTGTCCAGGAGCGCGAAACTATGCGCGTCACAGGGGCGCACACCGAACAAAACCGACTGATCGGATTTGTTGATCTCTGACGAAAACACCATGCCCTTAGGCGTGCGTGTATATTTCATCAGGGTTTCCGTGTGCGGGAAGAAAACATTTTTCGGCGCGTTTTTGGAATTCAGATAAGCAAAAAAAGGCTCATCCGTTTTTCCCAGGGTATCAAAAAGAACGTTGTCTTCTCTTTTTACCGGCGCCCAAACCAGGAGATCTCCGGCCATTTTCTTGGCAATGCCTGCCAGTGCATCTTTTTTGATCAAACGTTTTTCCATAATTGTCCCTAATTTATTATTTTATCCAACTTTCCAGCTTCAAAAAGTTCAGGTATTATTAACGTACGTTTCTAAATCAACCGCAGCTGAGTTAAGAGTGGCTGAGGATCCGTCAAATGCGATTTAAATGTTTCTTTTGATCCGTCCAGTCCCATGGCCAGCGAAATCAATTCCGTGAAATAAAATGTCGGCAGTTTCATGTTGGAGCTGGGCCGCATTTCCAGATTGGCCATACACATCGGACAGGCGGTAACCACACAATTGGCCCCGGCCTCTTTGGCGGCACTCATCAATTTGTCGCACATATCCACAACAATGGCGGTTTTGCTGACCGATAACGAACCTCCGCAGCAATCCGTCTTGTATGACCAGTTCTTCACATCGGCACCGATCGCATTCATCATCTTGTCCAGCATGAACGGATTTTCATAATTTTCAAATTCACAGACCTCCGGCGGACGGAGCAGAAGGCAACCGTAATAGGAAACCGGCTTCAGACCGGCAAGCGGTTTGACAACCTTTGCCGCCAGCGCATCAATGCCGATCTCCGTGTAAATGACATCAATCGGATTGCGGATGGCAATGCCGCCTTGATATTTTGCGCCCAGGACGCCTTCAATTCTGGCTTTAAGATCTTTATCGGATTTTAAATGATGCTCGGTCATTTTAAAGCGATTGAAACAGGCGGCACAGGGCACCATGACATCCATTGCATTCTTTTCCGCGGAGATCAGGTTGCGCGCCGGCAGGGCCACGGACAAATCAAAGTTTGTGTTGTGCGCGGCGGATGCTCCGCAGCATGACCAATCTTCAACTTCTTTAAGTTCGATGTTGAGGGCTCGGCTGACGGCCTTCATAGACTGATCATATTCTTTTCCCATCCCATGCAGTGAGCAGCCCGGATAATATGAAACTTTCAAGAGAGTAGCCTCCTTTTATACTGTTTACTTCAACGCGTCGGGCTTTTTACGGCACAATGCGCAATATTTCATCATTTACCTTGTGTCTTCTCAAAAATATTTTTAACGGATTTCATATCCTTGGTCCGCGGCGGCAGAAGCGCCAGCTTTCCTTTCAGGAACATGCTCGGAGCAATATCCATATCCGAGAAGAAATCGCCGGATTTGATTTTGTAATGGACCGTCATCATCATTTCATGGACGCGACCGCCGAACTTAATACTGGACAGAAACGCCTCATGGAATTTCAGGATATTGGCTTCTTTCGCAGCCACACCGGTCTCAATAGCCATCTGCCGCAGAACGTCCATCATTCGCGCAATGTCCACCTTATTGGGGCAGCGGGTGATGCAGGTTTCGCAGGACATGCAAAGCCAGATCGTTGAACTCGAAAGCACCTTGTCTTTCTGCCCGTTCTGAATCATTTTGATAACCTTGTTGGGGTTATACTCCATGTACTTCGCGGCGGGACAGCCAGCGGTGCACTTCCGGCAGTGATAACAGGCCTGCAGCGGCTCGCCGTGAATCTTTTTGTTTACTTCTTCCAAAAAAGTTTCCATGTAAACTCCATCATCTCAAACGAATTATGGGTTGAAGACAAAGTCTCCTTTATCGTGATGTTCATCGTACTTGCCCAGCGGCGGCATGTCTTCCATGCTGGAGCCGGCGCGGTTGCCGAAGAACTCGAAGCAGTCCTTGTCGATCTTCTTGAGGAACTTGCGCAGGTCCACGCCCATCGGACAAACGGAGACGCAGGAACCGCAATCCACACAACGGCCTACCATATGATACAGGCGCATGAACTGGAACACCTGGGTGTCCGTTTTGTCTTCGCCGATGCCCACCCATTGCGGCTGGCTCTGCTCCACAAAACAGACCGGACAGTAGCAGGATGGACAAGCCTGACGGCAGGCGTTGCAGCGCATGCATTTTTCCATTTCCTTGATGAAATACGCCCAGCGTTCTTCAATCGTTTTGGCTTCGAATTCTTTGACGTCATTGTATTCCGCATCCGGGTTCATCGCCGGAGCGGCTGATCCGATCATCATATCGGAAATAATCGGGTTGTTGAAACGGCAGGTCACACAGCAATCCGCCAGCACATCCTTAAGGGCGACGGTTTTATCGCCGTCGGATGTATTCATCTTGATCTGGCCGCCGTCTAGTGAACCGTCAATAATGTCCGCGCCGCCGATCTTCACTTTCAGGCTTTTGCCGTCCACGTAACCGTCGCAGGGAACGCCGATAATGCACACATCTTCGCGTTCATACTGTCTTTCCTGCAGGTGAATGATCAGCGATCTTGTTGTGCAACCCCGGGCGATAACTCCCACAACCTTTTTCTTCCGGTCTTCGGGTTTCACGCGCTTTTGCGAATTTTTGTGAGCCGTGATCAGATCGTGTACAAACTTGGCCAGATTCTGCGTACAGAGGTTGTTCCAGACCAGCTTGTCGGCTTCTTCCGGCTGAGTAATGAAACAAGGTGTGGCCGTTAACGGAAGCGTGCCTTTCTCATAGCCGACAATCACATCGGCCTTCTTTTCCAAAAGCAGCCTTTTTGCTTCTTCCCGCAATTTTGTTTCGATGTTTTCCACAGTGTTGATTTCCCCGTTTATTTATTATTATCTCTTATCAGACTAACCAATCTGTTTGATTAACTTCTTGGCCGGTCCCAGTGCCTTTATTTTCTCCGTAGCGCCTTTGATGACCTGTGCCCATCTGTCGCCTTCGGATGCGGAAACCCATGTAAAGATGGTTCTGTCGCCTTCCACACCGATGTAGTTCAGGAAACTTTTTAACGCCGCAAACTTGCGTCGCGCCACCAGATTTCCTGAGATATAGTGGCATTCACCCGGGTGTCAACCCGAAACCAGAACGCCGTCGGCTCCGGTCTGCAGGGCTTTCACGATATAAAAGGGATTTATTCTTCCCGTGCAGGGAACGCGGATGATGCGCACATTTGTCGGATACTGAATTCTGCTGATACCCGCCAGATCGGCTCCCGCGTAAGTACACCAGTTGCAGACAATGGCAACGAATTTCGGTTCCCATTCCTTGTTTGCTAAACTTTCAGCCATATATTCTCCTTCCAGCGGCAATGGGCTTTTCAGCCGGTTACCTTAGTTTAAATTAAATATCTGCGCCAGAACTTCTTCGTTGTTGAATCCGTTAAGGTCGGCGGCGTTCATCCGACACGATGCCGTGCAGACCCCGCAGCCCTTGCAAAGCACCGCGTTGACTTCCGCCACGCCTTCAGCGGCATTCACGCGAATCGCGCTGTAGGGACAGTTGATTTCGCAAAGACCGCAGGCCGCGCAGCGATCTTTGTTGACGTAAGCGGTCTTGCCTTCCGCCTCGATGAAATCAAGACTTAAGACCAGGCAGGCCCGTGAAACGGCGGCGTTGGCCGATGTAACGGTCTCGTCGCTATACTTGGGCGAATGCGACATACCGCACATGAACACGCCGTCGGTGGCGAAATCCACCGGGCGCAATTTGACGTGCGCTTCCAGGAAGAAACCGTCCTGATTGGTGGGAATTTTCAGCATCTGGCCGATGGCCGCGTTTTCCGGATTCGGCACGACGCCAATACTCAGGGCTACGACATCCGCGGGCAGATTGACCGCCTCATTGAGAATCGGGTCAAATGCTTTCACTTCCACTTTATCGCCTGCCGCTACGACTTCCGGTTTGCGGTTCTCTTCGTAGGAAATGAATTTAATATTCGCTTCCCGTGCTTTCTTGTAATAGTCTTCCTTGAAGGCGAAGGTGCGGATATCGCGGTAAAGAATGGTAATATCGCGGGACGGATCGGCCGCTTTCAATTCCAACGCGTTCTTGATCGCCTCGCCACAGCAGTATCGGCTGCAGTATGGTCTTTCCTTGTCGCGGCTGCCCACGCATTGAATCATGACGATATTTTTTACAGAGGCCAGCTTCGCATCTTTCTCATAGATCATCGTCTCCAGCTCGCGCTGGCTTTTGACTTTCGCATTTTGCCCGTAGAGGTACTCTTTGGGTTTGTTTTCATAAGCGCCGGTGGCCACCAGCACGATGCCGTGCTCAAAAACTTTCTCGCCGTCTTTAGCCTTGACCGTGGTTTTGTAATTACCGATAAACCCGTCAATCTTTTCAATGCGGGCGCCGGTGACAACCGTGATTAACGGATTCTTGTATACTTTTTCCAGAAGTCCCTTCAGGTGCGCCTGCGCATCCAGACCTTCGAGAGTCTTATACAGGTGATTATAATTACCACCCAGGCGATCTTCCTTTTCAATGATAGTGGAAGCAAAACCCTGATCGGCCAGCGACAGAGCCGCGGTCATACCGGCCAAACCACCGCCGATGACCAATGCCTGATGGTTAACGGACAGTTGTCCGGGTTTCAAGGGTTTCAGATACTGGGCCTTGGCGACAGCCATGCGGAGCAGGTCTTTGGCCTTCTCCGTGGCTTTCTCCGGTTCGTGCATGTGCACCCAGGAGTTCTGATCGCGGATGTTGGCCATCTCAAACAGGTAACGGTTCAAACCGGCCTTTTCGCAGTTTTCCTGGAACAGCCCTTCGTGCGTTCGGGGCGAACAGGAGGCAACGACCACGCGGGTGAGATTCTGATCTTTGATGACTTCGGCCATCTTCACCGCCGTATCCTGAGAACAGGTGAAAAGGTTATCCGCCGTGTAAACGACAGTGGGCAGCGTCGCGGCAAAGTCGCGAACTTCAGGAACATTGACCACACCGCCGATATTGATGCCGCAGTGGCAGACAAATACGCCGGTGCGCACGCCCTGACCGCGCAGATCTTTTTCTTCGGGATTATCCGCCGGGGTAATCATCGTGCCGCGCTGTGAAGCAAGCAACCCTTCCGCACAGGCGGCGGCAGCCGAGGCTTCCATAACGGTTTCCGGAATGTCTTTAGGTCCGCCGAAAGCGCCGCAGACAAACACGCCCGGACGCGACGTCTGAACGGGATTTTCCAGCTGGGTCTTGCAGAAGCCGTGCTCTTCGAGCTCAATGCCGAGGCTCGCGGAAAGCTTTTTGGCTTCTTTGGGCGGCATGAGGCCGACCGACAGAACCACCATGTCGAATTCTTCCTCGGTAAAGCTGCCGTCCTGGTTGACGTATTTAATGAGCAGGTTATTGGTCTGCTGTAATTCCTTGATCGCAGACGGCATCGAACGGATATAACGAATGCCGTATTCGTCTTTTGCACGGTTGACAAAACGGTCGAAGTCCTTGCCGTGGGCGCGGATGTCCATATAGAAGATGGTGGGTTCCAGCCCTTTGGCGTGCTCCTTGCCGATGATGGCTTCCTTGGTGGCGTACATACAGCAAACCGACGAACACCAGCTGTTGTCGCAGGAAACATCGCGGGAACCGACGCACTGGATGAAGGCGACCTTCTTGGGCTCCTTGCCGTCGGAAATTCTCTGCACATGGCCGAAGAACGGACCGGATGCCGACAGAATGCGTTCAAACTGCAGCGCGGTCACCACGTTTTTGTATATGCCGTAACCGTATTCGCCGCGCTTGCTGGCATCGAAAATTTCAAATCCGGCCGAAGCGATGACGGCGCCGACTTCGATGGTTTCTTCTTCCTGTTTCATGTCATGGTCAATGGCTTTCGCGATACAGGCGTCCACGCACTGATAGCATTCGGAACAGATACCGCACGCCAGGCAGCGATTTGCTTCCGCTATCGCCTGGGCCTCGGAGAAGCCAAGGCCGACTTCCTGAAAATTTGTTTTACGATCTGCCGGTTTCATGAGGGGATATTTTCCCCGGGGAGCCTTGGGCACATTGGAGAGGTCCGCTTTATCCGCCAGATCTTTGGTCCAGTCTTTTTCACGGCCCGCTTTCATGTCCTCGCCACGTAAATAGCGATCGATGGATTTAGCTGCTTCTTTACCGGCAAAAACGGCCTTTACAACGGTCTGCGGCCCGGTGACCACGTCACCGCCGGAGAAGACACCGGCAACATTGGTTGCGTAAGTGACTTCATCGTAATCGACATTATTCCACTTGTTGATCGAAACACCGCTTTCCTTCGTGATGAAGGAAAGATCCGCTTCCTGGCCGATCGCGGGAACGATGGAGTCGCATTCGACGATAAATTCGGACCCCTTGATTTCAATGGGACGGCGGCGGCCGCTCTTATCAGGCTCGCCCAGTTCCATACGTGTGCATTCAATACCGGTTACTTTTCCATCCTTGCCCACCACGCGCTTCGGGGCAACGAGGAATTTCATTTCCACTCCTTCTTCAATGGCCTCTTCAATTTCTTCGGGTGCTGCAGGCATTTCCGCACGGGTCCGGCGATAGAGGATGAAAACATTCTTGGAACCGGTGCGGACGGCTGTCCGAACGGCGTCCATGGCCACGTTACCGCCACCGATGACGGCGACCCGGTCGCCCAGAGAGACTTTTTGGCCCAGATTGATCTGCATCAGATAATCCACGCCGTGGATAACCCCCTGCATATCTTCATCGGGAATATTGAGCTTGCTGCTCTTCATGGTGCCGCAGCCAATGAATATTGCGCTGAAATCGCTTTTCAGTTTGTCGAAGGAAATATCTTTCCCGATTTTTGTATTGAGGTGAATTTTTACGCCCAGATCTTCGATGACTTTAATTTCCGCATTCAGAACTTTCTTGGGGAGGCGGTATTCGGGAATGCCGACAGCCATCCAGCCACCGGCCACCGGCAGCGCTTCGAAAACTTCCACATCGTAACCTTCACTGGCCAGGTAGTAAGCACAGGTCAAGCCGGAAGGACCGGCGCCGACCACGGCAACTTTCTTGCCCTTGCTCGGTTTTTTCTCCGGCATATAGCGAGTCTCGCTGTTCATATCGAGATCCGCAACAAACTGCTTCAGATGCATGATATCGATAGGATCTTCCACTTTGCCGCGCATACAGGCCGTTTCACAGGGATGGTTACAAACACGACCGCAGACGATGGGGAAAGGGTTGTCCTGTTTGATGAGTTTAAGAGCTTCTTTGTATTTTCCCTGGGCGATGAGCGCCACATATCCCTGGACGCTGATATGCGTGGGACAGGTTGCCTTACAGGGAGATGTTCCCAGTTTATCGATCGCAAAACCGCTGGGAATCGCCTGCGGGAAATGACGATAAATGGCCTGTCTCTCACTCAAGTTGCCGTTAAATTCGGCTTTGACATTGATGGGACAGACTTTAGCACAGTCGCCGCAGCCCGTACACTTGTCCAGATTGACGTAACGCGGAGCGGAGGTCAGTTTGACTTTGAATTTCCCCGGCTCACCTTCCACGGATTCAACGGTTCGCCGTGTCTTAATGGTAACATTGGGATGACGGCCAACTTCAACCAGTTTCGGTGACAGGATACATGCTGAACAGTCGTTCGTGGGAAAGGTCTTGTCCAGCTGCGCCATGACGCCGCCGATGCTGATCCCGTTTTCCACCAGGTAGACTTTCATTCCGGAATTGGCTAAATCAAGGGACGCCTGAATCCCGGCGATACCCGAACCAACCACCATTACAGCGCCAACTTTTTCGTTATCTTTTACCACGTGATTACACCTCGTAATTATATGTAAAGAAGCCTTGTAAAACCTGCCTGACAATCCGTCAAACCAGCGTCCGTCGGCTAACATACTTTATGGATCATGTCAAGCGCAGAAGATTGATTTAATTGAATTTTATTACTTAAGTACTGGAAATGACGAATATAAATATTTGACTATCGTTCATATAATGAATGCAGCGTTCTTCTGCTCTGTTTTATTTATCAGCCCCTTTTTTGTCATTTTATGTAAAAAATTAAGATGTTAAAAAATTTAACGATTCGTTAAATGGCAAATCCTTGTTTTACTGCATTTTTTATCTAACAACTTTCCAGTGTAGCCAGATGATTTTCAAGAAACTGCAAGAGGTCTTCCCTCCCCTTTTGCGTTTTTGCCGAGAAAAGTATCGTCCGGCCCTGTGCGTTTGCTCCCAGCGCTTTTTCAATAATCTTTCTACGGCCGATTGCCTGATTGTTGGAAAGCTTGTCCGATTTGGTCAGAACGAACACGTGGGGAATGCGGTAATGTTCCAGCCATTCGCGCAGCGAAAGATCGTCGTTGCTCGGCTCGCGGCGGATATCCAGAATAAAAATCACCAGGGCCAGATTTCTCCTCTCTTTCAGGTAGGCTTCCATCATAAGCCCCCAGTCCTTTTTAACGGATTGAGGCACTTTGGCAAAACCGTATCCCGGCAAATCGACAAAGAACATTTTATCGTTCACGGAAAAAAAATTGATGAGCTGCGTCCGCCCAGGCGTATTACTCGTCTTGGCCAGATTCTTCCGGTTGACCAGCGTATTCATGAGCGATGACTTGCCTACGTTGGACCGCCCGACAAAGGCCACCTCCGGCATGGTTGCGGGAGGATACTGATTGGGCCAGACGGCGCTCTTTACAAATTCTGCACTGGTAATCTTCATGGTTTCCTTTGGGCTGTTGAAAAGCGCCGATCTGCGTTGTTGCGCTGCGAACGCCGCCGCTCAATGTGTGCGCTAACTCTGTGACAGAAAATTTCAACGCACTATATTAGTGTATTAAGGCAATGTCTCGGGGATTTTTTTTGTTTGCATCTTTTGTTTGACTGACTTTAGTAATTCAGACGTACTAACCAGAGGTAAGATGATTTTTTTATACTCAGGGATTTTTATTGATGCTGCAAGCATTCCACGCGTGCCTCCAATTGCAATTCCTAAAAGATGCCCAAGGAACCCATCAGGTATATCGTATAGCTCATCATTTTCCTTAAAAAGCTCCACGAATCTTTTTATTTTAAATTTATGAACAGTTTCGATCGATAGCAATTTGAATTTTTCTGGATTCATTTTATGAAAGAACTCCGCCAGCATCCCCAACTCTATCATTCCCTTTTTATTATCAATCTTGATATTTAATCCAATATGGCATTTGCCACCTGCCTTCATATCAGATGATGTTAATTCATAATCAGAGTAATTCATTTCCAAAAACTGTTTTATATTAAGATCAATAAGTTTAAATTCTATTTTCTCTTGGAGATTTTTTTTATCTTCGTTTTCCACTGAACATCACCCTTAATGAGGTAATTCTAAATTTTTTTCAGATAATATATCATTGCAGGCGATATAGCTAAAACTCTCATCACCTCTAATTCTTATCATCGGTTTTTCAGTAACCTCTTTTGAAAAATATTCATTGCTGACGGGCATAATGATATATTTTTCTTCTGCTTTTTTCTCAATTTCCTTCTTTAAACTGCTCGGCACTACATCAATATCTAATCCAAGAGCATCAGCAATCTCAACCATTTTTCGAACAGTAATATTGGGGGTTTTTTTAAACATTTGAGATACTGACGATCGCGACCTTCCTAACCTACTGGCTAACTCCGATTGCTTGATATTATGTTTTTCCATATGAGTAAGAATCACATGATAAAACTCATTGATAATCGACCATGCTTTTTGGTTTACAGTGAGAGGTTGACTAAAGAAGTCATCCATTTCTTTTAATATATTCTTCGAAGGCTTTTTCATATCTATCTTTCTTTCTATTCAAGTTTTCATAAAATGAATCGTTAAATGAATCTTTTTTCTTCAAGACATAATCGAAAAAAATAATATTTGATCCAAATTTTTGAAAGAAGAAAAAGCGATGGGGCAATGGACGTATTTCACCGTAATTTTTCCCACCCTTTAAGTGGTTTATGATAATGGGAGATTTAAAATCTTTATATGTAGCCATTTTTATTGTTAAAGTTTTTATTCTGTCCTTCGTATTCGAGTCTAATTCATTGAATTTTTCTAGGACCGGGCACCGTTTATTTTCTACAACATAATAGATTTTATTTATAACTAATCCATGTTCCGGACGAATAGGCTGAAGTTTAAATTGAATATTCGCTTCTTTTTCTTTCTTATCGGCTTTTTTCATAATTTTGTTAAGCTATAATTTAACAATTTGCAAGAGAAATTAAACAATAATTAGAAACATTGCGCGATATTTATATTTTTTTATCATAATAAATCAAGAACTTATTTCTCTGTTTGAGCTTTGTTTATTTTATTACTAAGAAGTAAATTCTCGATTTTTTCTTCACCAATTCTGCATAACGATTGTAGGACTATTATCGCGTAATAACATTTGGGCTGTTCAAAAATGCTCAGATGCCAGGCGCTCAAGCATTGAGGAATGAGGCGTATATTTACATACGCCGCAGTGACGAAAGGCGCAGAGCAACGCCGCAGATGGGCGTTTTTCAACAGCCCTCCCCACATTCACTCGCGTTCGAAAGTAATGCCATACTTCTCCAGCTTCCGCTCCAAGGTCGGCCTGGACACGCCCAGAATATCGCAGATTTCGCCCTTGTTTTTATTCGTTTCCTTGATGATCTTCCGGATGTAGCGTTCCTCGACCTGGTCGAGGGTCAGGAATTTGCCCGGTTCTTCCGGCGTGAAGATGTCCGTGGTTTGATCCTTTGCCGCAATCACGGACTGTTCGTCCTTGCCCAGTTCCGGAAAATCGCCGACACCCAGCACCTGGCCCTTGGCCACAACGCAGGCCCTCACCAGCAGGTTTTCCAACTCACGAATATTCCCCGGCCAGGCATACGCCATAAACTTTTCCATCATCTCACCGGAAACACCGATGATTTTTTTATGCAAATCAAGATTAATCTTGGACAGTAGGTAATCAATCAAAGGCGGGATGTCCTGACGGCGCGTGCGCAGAGGGGGCAGATTGATTGAAACGATGTTCAACCGGTAATATAAATCATCGCGGAACCTGCCCTCTTTGACCATCAATTTCAAATCTTTATTGGTCGCCGCCATAATCCGGGCATGAACCTTCACGCGGTCTTTGCCGCCGACACGCTCGAATTCCATTTCCTGCAGGACCCGCAGCAGTTTGGCCTGCAGGTTGACGGACATTTCACTGATTTCATCGAGAAAAACCGAGCCGAATCTGGCCAGCTCGAATTTGCCCAGTTTTCGGGCCACCGCTCCGGTAAAGGAACCCTTTTCGTGGCCAAACAGCTCCGATTCCAGAAGCGTCTCCACGATGGCGGAACAGTTGACCGCGATAAACGGCTCATCCGGTGATGTATTATTATGGATGACTTTGGCGATCAACTCCTTGCCCGTTCCGCTTTCCCCCTGAATGAGAACGGTGGTGCGGCTTTTGGAAACCGTGCCGATCGTCTTGAAAATTTCGCGCATCTCATTGCCGGTGCCGATAATGTCCCCAACGCGGAAGCTCCGGGAAGGCTCCATCAGCAGGCCGTCTATTTTCTTCTCCATTTCCAGAGATTTGAGCGCCTTCTTGATCGCCAGATCCAGTTCATCCACGTTGACCGGCTTGTGAATGTAATCGAAAGCCCCGCCTTTCATGGCGTTGATGGTGGTTTCCATGTCGTGAAAGGCGGTGATCATGATGACTTTAACATTTTCGTTTTCTTCTTTGAGGTCCTCCAGAACGGAAAAGCCATCCACATCCGGCAGGCGGATGTCCAAAATAACCACGTCGGAAGATTCCTGTACATATTTATTCAAACCATCCGTACCGGTCAGGGCCGTCCTTACGTCATATCCCTCTTCCGTCAAGTACAAATCCAGCGTTTCCACAATCGATGCATCGTCGTCAATCACCAGAATGCTCGCCATAATCTTACCCTTCGCCATTGGAGGATTTTAACATAAATAATATCCGTTATTCGTTTTTAATCCCTCGGGACGCGACGCCTCTCCGAGCAGGGCAGCGTCACACAAACTTTTGTTCCCTTATCCTTTTCGCTGATAATTTCAATTTTCCCCTGATGCAGTTCCACGATTTTAGACACCTGCGAAAGGCCAAGGCCCGTACCGTATTTTTTTCGGGTAAAAAACGGGTTGAATAAATGAGGCATGTCTTCCGCATCGATTCCGCAGCCGTCATCTTCCACAACCACCAGCACGGACGGCGGTTTGCTCCCGATACTGCGGGCATAGATGCGAATGAAACCCTTAGCTTCAACTGCTTCCGCCGCGTTGCGGATAATATTTAAAAAGGCATCCGTAATCATGGCCGCATCCGCATTGACCTGCGGGATATCGTACACATCCAGTTTGATGTCGATTTGCTTGTCATGCAGGACCTTTTCCGCCATGGATATGGCCTGTTCCAATATCTTGGCCAGATCGACGGAAACAATTTTCGGATCGACCGGTTTGGCAAAAACCAGCACGTTATTGACCAGCTCCTCCAGGTGTTCCACTTCCTTTTGCGCGATTTTAAATCGTTTGAGATCATTGCCTTCCGGATTCATCCGTTTTTCCAGAATCTGCAGGCTCATTTTAATGGAAGACAGAGGATTGCGGACTTCATGGGCAATGCCGGCGGAAAGCTGTCCCAGGGCGGCCAGCTTCTGGCTGTTGTAGAGTTTCTTTTCCAGATTCTTGAATTCCGTGATATCCCGCTGGACCAGGATGTAATGATCCGTGCCGCTGACGGGCGCCAGGGTTACCAGAAGATTGACTTTGCGGCTGTCTGCGGCAGTTGTCTCAATTTCATAAGGGATGAAGATTCCCTTCTTGGCATCCTCCCACTTGGATATGACAAACTGCTCATCTTCCGGTGCGACAAATTCCAGAAAGTGTTTTCCTTTGAATTCGCGCTGCGACCGGCCGCTTTCAATTTTCCGGCTCCGGCTGACGAAATTAATGATGCCGTCACTGTCCAACTCGTAAATTTTATCCGGCAGACTCTGGACAATGGATTGCAGGTAATTATAGAGATCCTCGATTTCTCTCCGCAGCTCAATATTTTCGGCCAGTTCATTCTGCAGCGTTTCGGCGTATTCCCGCAAGCTGCGCGTGAGTTCCTGTTCGCGCGAAACATCCTGAAGCGTTTCGATGGCCGCGATAATGTTGCCTTCTTCGTCGTAGATGGGTGCCGCCAGAAAATACAGATAGCGACTCTGCCCGCCGAGGTTTTCATAATAATCCGTCGCCTCGTAAGCTCCGATAACCTTGTGAGACTTCTTGACGTTTTTACTGCCGTAATATTTTCCCAGTCCATCCACATCGCTATCGACGATCAGATCGGCGATCATCGGGCGGCTTACGGAATAAAACGGGATGTAATGCCGGTTCGTGCTGACCATGTCCTCCGCAGAGTAACCGGTCAGCTCCATGCAGGCCCGGTTCCACAGGATGACCTGATGGTCCCGGTTGATCACAAAACTGGGAATGGGAGATCCTTCGATAATACCGTCGATTGTCTTCTTTTCCCTGAGCAGCTTTTCCTGCCAGGCTTCGCGTTCCTTGAGTCTGTGATACTCTTCCCGCATGCGTAATCTTTTTCCTTCGCGGAAAGCAAAATAAATCCCGACGATTACCAGGACCATGATCAGAACCAGGGCGCTGAACGTGGTATAAATAAAGGTCGTGCGAACGGGAGCAATGACCCGGCTGTACGGCGCCGTCACCAGAACATACCAGGTATGTCCCGCAATCGGAAGCGGAGCGTATGCAATCACGCTTTTCTGCCGCTGGTTGTCGTTGATAAGAATCCTTGCATCCAGATGCCTTCCTTTTTCCGACGGAAAGAGGATGATGTTTCCACGAGAATCCTGCGCCAGATCTCCAATATGCTTTCCTATAAAGGACGGGTCGGGATGCAGCAATAAAGTCCCCTGTTCATTCACCAGCCACAAGTCTCCCAGCTGATTATCCTTTATTTGTTTTTCGCAGGCATCCATCAGCGCGGCAAGAGAAAAGGAAACCATCCATGCACCGGCAAAGACATTGTTCGCACGCCAGACGGGGTACCCCCATACCAGATACCGCTCCCGCGGCTGGTTTATCGCCTTGCCGGACAGGCGATCGGATACGGCAACGTTCAGATATTGTCTCTGAGTGCGTTTCAGGACACGGTAGTGGGTGGTCAGATCGACGCCCGGTCGGCCTTCCAGCGGCATGATGTGCCGGATGTGCTCATTGGCATCGTATACCCACACCGCATCAATGGTCTTCCCCCATATGGAATATAGCGCATCCAGTTCGCGATAATGGTTTTTCGTCAGTTTCTTCCCGTCAGGATCGAAATAGGAAAGCAGGGCAAAGTTTCTTTCGGCCTGAGAAATAATTTCCGTCAAACGCGTGGCCGCATTTTGAGCGGATGCCAGTTGCTGACGGCTGAACAAATCAGCCATTTCCTTTTCACGGGCATTGTTCACCGTCAAGGCAAGAAGGAGAATCAGCAAAATAACAATGATGCTGGCCAGCCAGATGCGGAAACTTAATGCTTGATGAAGAAACTTGTATGCCTTTCCTAGCAAAGTCACTTAATCTTCATTTTCCTTATGATGTTCTTTTTTAGAGCGCTGAATACCAACTAAAACATAGACCAGGATTGCCGCCGTTAGGGAGATCAGCAGCTTTGCCAGACCACTTTCGATGTTTAAAAGATAAGCACAAATGACCCAGACGATCGGATAAGTAATGGCGGTTAAAAGTTCCTGCATGATGATCCTTTTATATATGTAGTGACTTTCAAGTATTTACATCTTAAATTAATACCCGTGATCGTAACGACATTGACGTAAAATTTCAACAGAAATATAAAATCGGCGCGTTCTGTTTATCGCGAAACATTCATCTGTCATTGCAAGATTCATTGAATGTTTTATGACGGGTGATTGAACAAAACATTAAATCGCCGATTCATGCTCGTTGAACATTGTGAAGAATGCTCAGAGGATTTTACAATCTTCTTTGTCTTTTCATGCTTTATTCAGAAAAAATGAATCACAGTCATCTCAACGAATTAGGCGGTTTTAATTTTTTACTTTTCAAGTTTCACCGGTTCTTTTTTGAAATTCACTTTTCCGGATCAGGACCATGGCATATCTCATGCAATAACGTCGACCCGATTAAGGCAGGTGTTAATTCTTCTTTGCGCGTGTGTAAAAATTATGCTATGCGCAACCGAAGGATAATAATAAACAACTTGTCAGGAAAGGAGACAAAAAATGTCACAGAAAATTGGAAAAACCGTTTTAACAGTTTTAACATTGGTCGCAGCAATGCTGTTGACGAGCACGTTCGCGTTTGCCGCGGATGCAACCCCGGTAGGTGGTGTGTCTTACATTAAAGTCATTTTTGCTGTAGGCGCAATGATCGGCGCGGGCCTGTCCATGGGATTGGGCGCAATCGGAGCCGGTGCGGGCATTGGTAATGCAGCAAACGGCGCCTGCCAGGCAGTGGGCAGAAACCCCGGTGTTCAGGGCAAGATCATGATGGTCATGCTGGTCGGTATGGCCATGGCCGAATCCTGCGCCATTTACGCTTTGGTTATTGCTTTGATTTTAATATACGCCAACCCCTTTGCAGCCATGTTCGTCGGTTAATGCTTAAGTAAAATTCATAAAAAAAATTAACCAAGGCTAGGGGGAATAGTAATGGCAGAATCTAAGAAAAAGAAGCAGTATCTTGCTGTAGGAGGTGTGTTCTTCCTGCTCATCGTCATCCCCTTGTCACTGATGGCATTCTTGATTGCCAATGGCATGTTCAAGCTGGGGGATACAATCAAAGAAAGAACAGTTAGCGTTCTTGAATCTCAGGACGAAATTAAAATGCGTGCCATCAATACTGCAGATGAAGTTGCCAACTTCTTAATGGAATGCAAAAAAGATTTGCTTGTTGCGACCATTATCCCGACAACCGAAGCTGCATACAAACAGTTCATCGTTGAAAACAAGAAACCACTCTGGGTCAAAGAAAGCGGCAAAGTACAGCAGGTTTTAAGCCCTCTGTATAAAGAGATCGTTCTGATCGATAAAAACGGTAAAGAGCAAATCAAAATCGTCGATGGTCAGGCGGTTGCGGCGGACAAGCTGGGCAGTGTCGCAGGTTCGGCCGAAGCATACTTCGCCAAAGCGAAGAGTCTGAACAAAGGCGAAGTTTTTGTTTCCCCGGTAACAGGAAGTTATGTCGATAAGGCAGCGTTTGAGAAAGGGCAGAGATTTTCGGGAATTGTCCGTCTTTCAACACCCGTTTTCTCCAAAGACGGATTTGCCGGCGTCATTAGCCTGGCAGCGGACTATCGTCAACTTGCTAAGTTTACCGATCAGCTTATTCCGACTCAGAATGAAAGAGTTTATGAAACCGACGCCGCAACGGGCAACTATGCATACATGGTTGATAACCGCGGCTACGTGATCTCCCATCCCAACGACTTCCATGTTGCCGGCCTGGATGCAAGCGGCAATATGGTCCCCGCGCTCACCAAAGAGAATTCTGCGGATTTGACCAAAAAAGGCATGGAAGTACTGAACCTCAATCAGTTGGGCTTCATGGATCCGAATCTGCAGAAGGTAGCCCAGGAAGCGGCGGCCGGCAAGTCGGGAATTATTACTTATAAGTTTGCGGGCAGCACCAAGTTCGTTGCCTACGCGCCCATTAAATTCTACGCTGCAAACCTGACGCAGCCGGCAGGCTTCGGCTGGGTGGGCTTAGGTGTGGATGTTGAAAAATACAATGACGCCGCGGCAAAGGTAACGCAGAAGATTCAGAAAGAAGCAAAGGCTTGGACGGCAACGGTTGTCCTCATTATCATCATTTCGATGATCATTCTCTTCTTCATCATGGTCCTTCTGATTCGCGGCATTAGCCGTTCCATTCAGTCGGAAGTCCCGGAAGGATCAGAAGGTGATCTGGCCGGACTCAACGACGACGATGATGATGACAAATAAGTAAAAAATTCTTTTCAGTACTGAAAAAGGCCGACTTGAAAAAGCCGGCCTTTTTATTTGCAAAATCTGAAAGGCACTGGAGAAGATCATAAGCCGAGTTCTGTTTTGCGCTGCGGTTACCCGCGATGCGCAATGATGATCATTCATCTGGGACGCAAGTTGCCTTGCGCCTCTAGCGACACTACCCGAGAACATCAGGCGGGCCGCCCTTAAACGTTCTCCTATTTGGTCTTGCTCCGGATGGGGTTTACCATGCCTTTTCCGTCACCGGAAAAGCGGTGAGCTCTTACCTCGCCTTTTCACCCTTACTTGAGCTTTCGCCCAAGCGGTATTTTTTCTGTGGCACTTTCCCTGGGGTCGCCCCCGGTCGCCGTTAGCGACCATCCTGCCCTGCGGAGCTCGGACTTTCCTCCAGCGGATGGGTTAGATCCGCCAGCGATCATCTGATCTTCTCCGGCCTTGTTCAGGAGTTTACATCTGAATGGATTATCTTTCAAGGAAACTAAACAACAGATTTTTCGTCAAAATCCTTTGACCTTGTCCTTTTTCCGTAAACCTCTAACCTTTGTATTCGTCGATGGCCAGATTAGCCAGTTTGTCCGCCCGGGCATTGTGACAGCGCAGAACATGCTTCACCCGGGCAGAGGGGAAGGAAGACAGCAAGGCGCGGACTTCCAGCATTAAAATTTTCAGATTTTCATTTTTTACCCTGTAGGTACCGTTAATCTGGTTAGCCAGCAGTTCCGAATCCAGATAGATCTCCAGATTCTGATAACCTTCCGCCGCCGCTCCCTTGAGGCCCAGAATCAGCGCCTTGTACTCCGCGATATTATTCGTACAGTGGCCGAGATATTCTTTTCCTTCCCAGAGAATATGGTCTGTTTCATCGGTGATCACCGCGCCAGCGCCTCCAATACCGGGGTTGCCGCGGCAGGCGCCGTCACTGAACAGTTTTGCCGTTTTACTTTCCATAACGATTCAAGCGTTCTTTTCCTGATCTTCGAAATACATGATCCGGTTGCAATTCGGACAACTCAGCAATTCATTGGAGCGCTGAAGATCAATATATAGTTGTGGCGGGATATTCATATGGCAGCCATTGCAGGTGGCCTTCCATACGGAAATCACGCCGATGCCGTTATTACGTTTTTTAACTTTTTCATACCAGGCTAATAGTTCGGCGGGAAGACTCTTTTGCAGACCTTCACGTTTCTCCGCCCAGCTGGCCGTATCCGCATCCACATCGCTCAGATCTTTCTGCATGCTCTTCTTCTCCGCCTCATGCCGGTCCGCGGCCTGACTCAACGTTGCTTCATCCTGCTTCACCAGAACGGACAATTGATCCATTTCATCCATAAGCGCGATGATCCCGGTTTCGATATCACTTTTATTTTTTTCGGCCGTTTCGATTTCCTTCAGCATGGCCTGGTATTCCTTGTTATTCTTCACCTCCAGGAGTCGTTCCCTTGTTTTGACCATCCCTTCGTTGAGTCTTTTGACCTTGGTTTCCGACTCCGCCCTTCTGGCTTTAAGCTCGTCAAACTTTCTTTTATTTACTTCGATTTTCTCCTTGTAGGCGCGAAACTCTTCTTCCAGCCGGGATATGATTTCCGGGAGTTTTGTCTTCCTGGCGGAAAGTTTAACCAATTGCGAATCACACTCCTGAATACTGATCAACAACGATAAATTCTCTTTCAACCTTTTCTCCTTTGCAAATTTAATATAAAAAAAATGCACCTGTTAAGGTGCATTATCAGAAAGACTCTTCGTCCATTCTACTCTGTGTGCCGTGACATGACGATGTGAATTGTCGATTCACGGCCATGAAATCAATGGCAGTGTCGCAACAACTCCTTGCCTGTGAAAAATGTGGTTTTCGATTCATGATCGAGATTCCATTATCGTAAAAATTTGGTGGGCCCACCTGGGATCGAACCAGGGACCTACCGGTTATGAGCCGGTGGCTCTACCAATTGAGCTATAGGCCCGCCCTCATTCATCGATTATCCGGTTTTACTTATTACCCAGCGCCTTGCATAAACGGCAAACAGGATAATTCACCGTCAATAAATCCAGAACCTGTGCGGATCGAACCGGCAATAAGGTTCGTTGAAATATACCCAATCCCGGCGGTTGTCAATATTATTTTGCTGCACGCTTCTTCGAGGAATGCTTTGCTTTTTTTACCGGCTCCTCTTCGCTTATTTCCGATTCTTCCATGTCGTCTTCCACGATATCCGCGGGCGCGCTTTCATCCGGTCCAATCATCCCCAGACGGTCGCTGATACCGAAGCGCATGCGCAAAACTTTTTCTTCCCTGGGCGTGAGTGTAGCCAGAATTTTACGCGTCTGGTCAGCCAGATCCATGCTGATGGTCGCTTCCGATGGTGACATAATCTTTTTATCTTCGATAAAGTCGCCCAGATGGCTGTCCTCTTCCTCGCCAATCGGCGTTTCCAGAGAAATCGGTTCTTTGGCGATCTTCAGAACCTTGCGCACTTTTTCCAGCGGATATTCCATCTTGTTGGCGATTTCCTCCGGGGTCGGTTCGCGTCCCAGCTCCTGAACCAGATAACGAGACGTCCGGATCAGTTTATTGATGGTTTCAATCATATGAACGGGAATGCGGATGGTGCGCGCCTGATCGGCAATGGCCCGCGTGATGGCCTGCCGGATCCACCACGTCGCATAGGTGGAGAATTTATACCCGCGCTGATACTCGAATTTGTCCACCGCCTTCATGAGACCGATGTTGCCTTCCTGAATCAGATCCAGAAACTGCAGCCCGCGATTGGTATATTTCTTGGCAATGCTCACCACAAGTCGCAAATTGGCTTCCACCAGTTTCCGCTTGGCAATTTCCGCTTTGGCCTCGCCGTCTTCAATGGATTCCACAACCGTTTTCAGCGTGGCGGTCGGAATGCCCACTTCTTTGGCGATATGTTTTATCCGCTTCTGGGCTTCCGTTATGGCATCATGACTCCTGTGCAACCAATCGATGGACACCCTGGCCTCTTTCGCCGCCTGTTTTTCGTCCTGTTTGGACTTTCTCATTCGCGACCAGGCTTTTTCCATCTGCGTGAGCGTCAAACCGGATTCTTTTTTACATTGATTAATAACGCGCTCGGACCGCTCAATTTCATCCGTGAAGAATCTCAAGCGGGCAATAAAGCGGTGCATCTGTTTTTTGCTGAACCGGATTTTACGGCAAAGCGTAATGATGTTTTTGGTGTTCTTTTCCAGTTCAGTCGTTAAAGTTTCTCTTGGTTTCGGTTTCATGCTTTTTGATTTGAGCTTCTCGCGTAAAACCTCATTGCGGTCATTAAATAAGCGAATTCTGGCAATCAACCGGAGCACTCTTTCTTTGTGCTCGTCTTCTTCCATGAAACCTTCTTCGTCCTCAATGTTGTCGACCACATTCTTAACGCGAATTTCACCGGATTCCAGTTTTTCACCAATGCTGAGAACTTCGGCAATGGAAACAGACAGGCTGAAAATCGCCCACATGGTTTCACGGGCGCCTTCCTCAATTTTTTTGGCGATTTCCACTTCCCCTTCCCGACTCAAAAGGGAAACCAGGCCCATTTCCCGCAAATACATTTTTACCGGGTCACCCGTCTTGCCCGCTCCGGGCACCAGGGCAAGGGCCTCAGTAAATTTTGAAGGCAGGGTGTCTTCCACCTGTTTTTTGACGACCAGTTTCTCACCCTGTTCCGTATCGATGATATCGATGTTTTTTTCACCAAATAACATAATAATATCATCTATTTGATCAGAAGAATTCACATCCGGCGGCAACATGTCGTTGACGTCATCATACGTTAAAAATCCTTTTTCTTCCCCCAGGGAAAGTAATTTTTTAAATTCGTCGGATTGAATTTCCTTAGCCATCTGGCGTCCCCCAATAAAATATTTTTGCCAGCTTTACGCTAGCGTAATTCTCGTTCGGCTTTCATCAAGCTCTGTTTTTCCAACATCAGTTGCTGCAGGAGTTCGTCGTTGCCACTCACCTGCGCCTGTGTTAATTTCAGTTTCAACTGCCGGTGCTGCTCTTTAAACCATTTTTCCTTAATTCTTTTAATATTATCGGCTACACTGCGCTCTACCATACTGTCATCGGTCGGAGGTGCCTCAATACTTAACTTATAAATACCTTCCCGAAGCTTTTTGTCCGCATCGGATGGTAAAATCACATTAATATCAATATATCCCAGCAGTTTATAGTCCTGGATAATCTTTTCACCCAGGCTTTTAAGCCGGATATCCATAAATAAATCCAGGATTTTTTCCTGTTCGATCAGTTCCGTTTTCTGCGGATACTCCAGCATCAGACAGATCAGATTCATTTCCAGCGGGTTGACATTCAATTTAACATCCGCCACCCCGATTGTCGACCTGCCCTGACCTTCCCTGCGGTGAACCTCCTGCTTTAGAAGTGACTGGTCAATGCCCAGTTTTTCCGAAATACGTTTAACGAAAAGATTTTTTTCAATAACGCTGCCGACCTTACTGACAAACTCAATAGCCGTCTTCGCCAGGTCAATCTTTTCTTCAATCGTTTTTCCGGCACCTAAAACACCGTTAATATAATAATCACTGATCGCCGGCGCATCGGCTATCAGTTCCTGGAGTTTTTCCCTGCCGTGTTTTTTGATGAAATCATCAGGGTCATCTCCTCCGGGCAAAATCAAAGCCCGGGCATGCATGTTCGCTCCCAGAAAGAGCTCCAGTGAGCGATCCAGGGCTTTCCGTCCCGCTACGTCGGGATCAAACAGTGCCACAACATCCTGCGTGTAACGGCGCAAAAGCTCCAGATGATCCCGTGTCAGCGCCGTACCCAGCGTGGCGACCACATTGCAAACGCCCGCGTTCGAAAGCGATATGGCGTCAAAATATCCTTCGACAATCAGGCAAAAACCGCTCTGCCGAATCGCTTCGCGGGCCTTGTTCAGTCCATATAAATTTTTACCCTTGATATAGACGGGTGATTCCGGAGAATTGAGGTATTTCGGTTCCCCTTCCCCCAGAATTCTGCCGCCAAAGGCAATGATTTCCCCGAAAACATTTTCAATCGGGAAAATCAGCCGCCCCCGGAAGCGGTCATAGTATCCCCCTTCCTTTCCGGCAATAATCAGCCCCGTTTGCTCGGCCAGTTTCAGCGATAACCCGCTGCCGTCCATATAATCCGTCAAAGAACGCCAGGTGTCCGGCGCGTATCCAAGCCGAAATTGTTTGACGGTTTCTTCGGTAACAGATCTTTTCTGCAAATAATCCCTGGCAATTTTTCCTCCCGGAGACGACAGGCTGCGTGAGAAATGCTGGGCCGCCCTCAGGTTCAGTTGAACCATCTCATCGTGCTCGGTTCCTTTGTCACGGCCATCCCTGCCGAACGTCCGCGCCGGCAGAATGACGCCGGTTTTTTCCGCCAGAGTTTTAATGGCCTCGGGAAAGCTTTTGCTGGCAATCTTCATCAGGAACGTGATGGCATTTCCGCCTTCTCCGCAACCGAAACAGTAAAATATCTGCTTTTCACGGTTGACGGTAAAGGAGGGTGTTTTCTCCTGATGAAAAGGGCAAAGCCCCAGATAATTACGTCCCGCCTTTCTCAGCGTTAAATATTCCGAGACCAGTTCGACAATGTCCACCCTGCTTTTAATTTCTTCGATCTTGCTGTCATCAAAACGCACGAATGATTGCCTTGCCCGTTTTATTTTGTTTGCATCAATTTCTTTTCCAGCAGATTTTATTGAGACAAGAGCGCCTTTACTTTCTCACCGGCGGCTTTTCCATCCGCCTTGCCGGTAATCAGCGGCATGAGTACTTTCATTACTTTACCCATATCCTTTACCGACACGGCACCTGCTTCCGCAATCGCCTTTTTAATCAGAGCTTCCACTTCCTCATCAGACATTTGCGCGGGCATGAATTCCTGGAGAACCTTCAATTCCGCTTCTTCCTTGTCTACCAGATCCTGCCTTCCGCCTTTGGCAAACTGTTCGATGGAATCTTTCCGCTGCTTTACGAGACCCGACAAGGTCTGCATGATTTCCGTATCGTTCAGCGGCCTCATCAGATCGATTTCCTTGTTGTGCAGCGCTGTTTTCAACATCCGGACAGAGGAAAGCCTGATTTTGTCCTTGGCTTTTGCCGCCGTCACCATCTGCTCATTTAACCTGGCATTAATATCCATTTTTTCTACCTCTTAACCTAACTGATCTTCCAGTTTTCTGCCGCCCAGGAGATGCATGTGCAGATGAAACACCACCTGCCCTCCATCAGCATTGCAGTTTACAACCGTACGGAATCCTCCGTCGGCCACATTTTTTATTTTGGCGACCTTTTGCGCGGCTGCGATCAAACGGCCGGTAATATCCGCTCCGGCATCGATGTCCATCAATGTTGCAACGTGCTTTTTCGGAATGATCACCACATGCACGGGGGCCATCGGATGAATGTCGTCAAAAGCCAGGACCGCCTCATCTTCATAAACTTTCGTGCAGGGGATATCCCCTTTAATGATTTCGCAAAAGATACAATCAGACATGTTTTTTTCCTCCTGAATCCTATGAGGCCGGCAGGGCTCTGGTCAGTGCATCTTCCAGGGCAATCGCTCCCGTGTAGAGGGCGCGCCCTACAATCACGCCATAAAAGGAACAATCGTCAACGGCAAGCAGCGCATCAATGTCCGCAAGCGTCGCCACGCCGCCGGAGGCAATCACAGGGATGTTGACGGCTTTAGCCAGCGCTCTGGTTTGCTGCACGTTAACACCTGTTTCCATGCCGTCGCGCTGAATATCCGTATAAACGATCGCCTGAATGCCGCAATTATCATAACGCCTGGCAAGATCGACCGCCTTTACACTGGTCTTTTGCGTCCATCCCCGGACGGCAACCTCGCCACCCAGCGCATCAATACCCAGGATGATTTTTCCGGGATGCATTTGAGCAGCGGTCTTAACGAAATCTTCGTTCTGAATGGCGGCCGTTCCCAGGATCACGCTCCCCACTCCGTTTTCCAGATAGTGGTTTATCGTCTCCATGCTGCGGATTCCCCCGCCTACTTCGATCGGCACGGAAACCGATTTCGCTATATCGAGAATAATGGGCGCGTTTTTCGGCAAACCGGCGACCGAACCGTCCAGATCTACAATATGAATCCGCCGGGCGCCTTTTTGCGCCCACAGACGCGCCATATCCGCCGGATTTTCGGCGTAAACCGTCACACGGTCAAAATCTCCCTGCGCCAGACGAACACACTGGCCATCTTTAATATCAACCGCCGGGATAATGAACAATGGTTAACTCCTTTATGGAAATCGTTCACGATGTGGTTGGCCGTCCGGCGCGGGAAAGCCCGCCTTAACGCTCAAACCCGGAAAATGTTTTGAACACTTCGTCAACTCCCAGTTTCGTCAATTCCCTTGCCGTCAGCCATTTTGCGCCGCCTTTAACAAAGGACTTGACCTGGAAAACGTTTTCCATCAGGGATCTTTGTGTTTCATCAAATATGCCGCGCCACAGCGAACTGCCATCCTTAACGGAAATCAGGTGAATTTCAAAAGCCACGGACGCGGGATGCTCGACGGAATAGTCATAGCCCACCCGATCCTTGTAACGGTAAACAAAGCCGACGGCAACCACATCCGCGTGCAGTTCAATCCCGACTTTTCGGATGACCTGGATCAGGGGCTGCTTGAGGGAGTCGCTGGAAATTCTCTGGTAGACGCCCGTCACTCGTTCGGAAGGAAGAATTTCGGCGCTTTTTAACTCCTTCAATTGATCGGAGAAAACCGCCTCAACAATTTTTTCCGCGCCTTTGACGATGCCTCCGCTGGAATTGACGCTGCTGCAGATCGGACACCGGACGGTCGAAGATGCATCCTCGGCAGACACCGCCTGAAAAGGAATTACAGCAATACGAACTCTGGCTCTATCAAGAGATTTTGCCGTTTCCTCGGCCTGAAGCGCAAAGGGCGCCAGAACCATGAGCCCCAGCAGAATCAACAGCCAATTCATTTTTCTGGCTTTCGTCATAAAAAAACAAACCTTTCTTTTACAGCATGCCTTTAGTGGAAAGAACGCCTGAAATTTGCGGATTGATGTTCACCGCCTGCCTCAACGCCCGCGCGAAAGCTTTAAAGACAGCCTCGATAATGTGATGACTGTTGCTGCCATATTCCAGATTAATGTGCAGCGTGATGCCGCTTTGATCCGTAAAAGCCTTGAAAAACTCTTTGACCAGTGCAGGATCAAATCCACCGATTTTCCGGCGCTCATAACGGACCTTGTAAATCAGATAGGGACGACCGGAAATATCCATGTCCACGCGGCACAGCGATTCGTCCATCGGAACGGTTGCTGAACCGTACCGCTGGATGCCCTTCTTGTCACCCAGCGCCTCCGCGACGGCTTTTCCCAGACAGATACCGAGGTCCTCCACCAGATGATGATCATCAATTTCCGTGTCACCCGTGCTTTTCACAACCAGCTTAAAAAGACCATGGCGGACAAAAAGGTCCAGCATGTGATTAAAAAAAGGAATCGTCGTATCGATCTTGCTGCCTGCGGACTTATCCAGATCGATTTCCAAAGTGATATCCGTTTCCGTTGTTTTGCGGACAACTTTTGCTTTTCTGGCCATATCTGCCTCCGGATCAGATAACTTTATTGAGCGGATATTCAATAATCCCCTGCGCCCCGGCTTCCAGAAGCTTCGGGATCAGATCGCGCACTACACCGGTATCAATAACGGTTTCTATGGCAAACCATTCTTCCGAATAAAGACTGGAAATGGTCGGCGCCTTCAACGAAGGCAAAAGTTTCATCACACGATCCAGATTCTCTTTTGCCACATTGAGTTTTAAACCGACTTTACCCATCGCCAGAAGCGATCCGGTCAGCAGGGTTCGAATCTGTTCTATTTTTTTTCGTTTCCAGGAATCCTCCCAGGCCTCCCGGTTGGCAATCAACTGCGTGTTGGTTTTCATCAGTTCATGCACGATCCGCAGCTTATTGGCACGGATGGTCGATCCTGTTTCCGTCACTTCCACAACCGCATCCACCAGGCCATCCACAACTTTCGCCTCGGTGGCCCCCCAGGAAAATTCCACGCTGACATTGATTTTCTTTTCGGCAAAATATCGTTTGGTAAATGCAACCAGTTCCGTCGAAATGTGTTTACCTTCCATGTCTTCCAGGGAGCGAATCGGCGAATCATCGCGCACCACCAGCACCCAGCGCGCCTGGCGCGTGGATACCTTGGAATAGATCAGGTCCTGCACCGCCACGACATCCGAATCGTTTTCCAGAATCCAGTCAATGCCGGTCAATCCCAGATCCAGATGTCCGTCTTCGACATAACGGGACATCTCCTGCGCCCGCACCAGCGTGCAGGAAATCTCCGGGTCATCGATATCGGGGAAATAGCTGCGACTGTCATACGTAATCCGCCAGCCGGCTTTTTTGAACAGTTCAACAGTACTATTTTCAAGGCTTCCTTTGGGTATGCCCAATTTCAATATACTCATTTATATACATCCTTCGGATCAAAGACCTTTTCGCCCACGACGATAAAATCGTCACCCACGCGCCTGCGGAAGAAACACGACCGGTGTCCGGTATGGCATGCGGCGCCTCCCAGCTGTTCCACCTGCAGCACAATCGCATCCTCATCGCAATCGATGTAAATGTCTTTCACAACCTGAACGTGACCGGAGCTCTCGCCTTTCAGCCACAGCTTTTTCCGCGACCTGCTCCAGAAAGTCGCTTGGCCCGTTTTTAACGTCATTTCCCAGGATTCCCGGTTCATGTATGCCAGCATCAATATGTCTTTGGTTTCAGCATCTTGAACGATAGCCGGAATCAGTCCATCCGTTTTATCAAAATTTGGTTCGATCATATTATCCTTCAATTCATAATTATTCTATAGCATTCAGAAACTATGTTATTTAAATGATGAAATCCATTAAATCAAGAAATATTTTATCTGGATATTCATCTATTTCCGTCTTGCCTAACCATATCTTTCATGATAAAAATCGCAGACATTGACAGGTTCAATAATTTAAGCCGCGATTCGGAGGTTCAGGTTATGTCGTTGCTGACAGGAGGAGTTATTGCAGCCGTATTGGGACTGCTGGGGTTAATTTACTTTTTTGAGGAATTTCTGAATCTCATTCAGGGAGCGCTGCCGATTTTCATGCTCCTGGGCGGCCTTCTGGCTGTTTATGTCGGCTTCGACGAGATGCAGGACAAAATCCGGCAAGAAAGACAGCGTCATGATGAAGAGCTGGAAAGAGCCAAGGAAGAGATTGAATCGGCAAAAGCCGAAGTGGAACGCTACCGGGAAGCACTGGACAAACTGAAGGACGAAAGAAAACAGACATAACGTCCTTGATCAAAACCATAAATACATCTTGACACAACCTTTCAAATCACATATTACCCTCAACCATAAATCGTTATGGATGAAGGTATGCAAAATTTTTCCATAAGCAAATTCTCGCCTTGCTATTTCTATATGTATTAATGCCTGCTTGCCCGCGTTCAATCAGGTAAGCAGGCTTATTCCAAAAGCAACACCACACAAAACAATCAAAATTTGTCAGTTTTACGTGTAACATTTAAAAAAGGGAGGAGTAGATCAAATGAAAAAAGGGAGTTTTTTAACATTTTTTTTCACCATTTTATTTCTTTTCATTGCGCAGATACAAGTATTCGCCGCCTCGCCAATCAAAATCGGCGCCCTGTTTTCCGTTTCCGGCCCGGCAGCATTCCTGGGCGAGCCTGAGCGCAACACGGCCGTAATGCTGGTGGATGAAATTAACAAGGCAGGCGGCGTCCGCGGACAGCAGTTGGAACTGGTGGTATTCGACACCCAGGGAGATCCGGCAAAAGCCGTTCAGGGTGCCAACAAACTAATTAAAGATGATAAAGTTGTCGCGATTATCGGCCCCAGCACAACGGGTGATACCATGGCAGTGATCCCGGTAATTGAAAAGTCCGCAATCCCGATGATCGCTTGCGCCGCCGGCATGAAGATCACCGATCCGGTGAAGAAGTGGGTCTTCAAAACCGCACAGAACGACGCCCTGGCCGTGCAAAGAATTTATGAGCACCTGAAAAAGCAGAAAATCAACAAAGTGGCCATCCTGACGGTATCGGACGGCTTCGGCTCTTCAGGACGGGAACAGCTTGTCGCCCATTCCAAATCCTTCGGAATGGAAATCACTTCCAATGAAACTTACGGGCCGAAGGATACGGACATGACGGCACAGCTGACGAAGATTCGAGCCGGCAACGCTCAGGCCATCATTTGCTGGGGCACCAATCCCGGACCCGCCGTAGTTGCCCGCAACGTCAAGCAGTTGGGAATAAAGCTTCCCCTGATCATGAGTCATGGCGTATCCTCGAAGAAATTCATAGAACTGGCCGGTGATGCTTCTGAAGGAATCATGCTGCCTTCCGGACGAGTCATTGTCGCCGAACAGTTGCCGGGTTCCGATCCGCAAAAAAAGGCGTTGCTCAGCTACATAAAAGACTATAAAAATCACTACAAAGTTGAGGGAGACCATTTCGGCGGGCATGCCTGGGATGCCATGATGCTGCTGAAAACCGCCATCGAAAAGGGAGGAGATACTCCTTCGACCATTCGCGATCAACTGGAAAAAATTGAAAAGTTCTCGGGAATCGGCGGAATATTCAGTTACAGCACTCATGATCATGCGGGATTGACCAAAGATGCCTTTGTCCTGGTTGAGATTAAAAATCATAACTGGAAATTGGTCAAATAGAAGTATATGGATAAAATCAGACAGCGGCACGGGGAGAAATAACCTGTGCCGCTGTCCTGATCATGGAATGGATGAATAAAACAAAAAATGGACAACTCCAGCCAACTTGTTCAGTATATCTTGTCCGGGCTTTCCAACGGCGCTATTTACGCGCTGATCGGGTTTGGCTTTGCCATCATTCATAACGCCACCGGAATCATCAACTTTGCCCAGGGCGAGTTTGTGATGCTGGGCGGCATGTTTACAATTTTTATCCTGTCTTTTTTAAATCTGCCGTTGATTCCGGCTATTATCGTGGCCATCCTTTTTTCCACGCTGGTCGGCGTCATCTTTGAACGCCTGGCGATACGGCCGCTGAAAAACGCCAAACCTTTGAGTCTGATCATCATCACCATCGGAGCCAGTATTTTTATCCGGGGCGCCTCCATGCTGATCTGGGGAAAAGACACGCACGCCCTCCCCGCTTTCTCCGGAAGCACCCCGCTGTATATTTACGGCGCAACCATCATGCCTCAGCATCTCTGGATTTTCGGCATTACCCTGCTGATTATCATCGCCAACAAACTTTTCTTCAGTTACAGTATCGTCGGCAAAGCCATGCGCGCCTGCGCCTATAATGCACACGCCGCCAGCCTGGTCGGTATTGACGTGAAGATCATGGTTCTGCTGTCTTTTGTGGTCAGTGCCGCCATCGGGTCGATGGCCGGCATTATCATCGCACCGCTGACGATGACCGCCTATGATGTTGGCGTCATGCTTGGGATCAAAGGATTCTGCGCGGTGATCATCGGCGGCATGTCCAGCGGACTGGGAACGGTTCTGGGCGGTCTGTTGATCGGCCTGCTTGAATCACTGGGCGCGGGCTACATCTCCGCGAGTTACAAGGACGCCGTGGCCTTTATTATTCTGCTTCTGATTCTTTTTATTCGTCCGGAAGGTTTGTTCAAACAAAAAGAAACGCAAAGGGTGTAGTTTTCAAGTTATGCTGAAAGAAAAACGCCGGATTTTGATTTTTTTACTCTTCGCCATTTTCATTCTCCTGGCGCCGCTGTTTCTGAAGGGCAGTTACTTCTTAAATGTTCTGGTGTTTATTGGAATCAACACGCTTCTGGCGGTGGCGCTGAACCTGCTTCTGGGCTACGCGGGCCAGATATCGCTCGGCCATGCAGCCTTTTTTGGCGTGGGTGCTTACATCTCCGGCATTCTAACCACCCGTTATCCCGTTGATCCGTGGCTGGCCATTGTCATTGCCGCCCTGTGCGCGGCAGCGCTTGCGTTTGTCATGGGTTTTCCGATTCTCAAACTTAAAGGGCATTATCTGGCCATGGCTACGCTGGGTTTCGGCATCATTCTCTATATCATTTTCAACGAAACCGTTGACTGGACCGGCGGCCCCTCCGGTTTGTCCGGCATTCCCAATCTAAAGCTGGGCCCTCTGATCTTTGACAATGACCGGAACAATTACTACCTGGTCTGGATCGTCACGCTGGGCGTCATGCTGCTGTCGATCAATCTTTCCCAATCCCGGATCGGCCGGGCGCTGCGAGCCATTAACGACTCCGAAGTAGCCGCCCGTGTCATGGGCGTCAACGCCCGCATTCTTAAAGTACAGATCTTCACGGTTTCGGCGTTCATTTCAGCCATTGCCGGCAGCCTTTACGCCCATACCATTACGTTTATCTCCCCTACGTCTTTTGGATTCAATTTCTCCGTTGAACTCGTGACCATGGTGATTATCGGCGGGTTGGGAAGCATCTACGGCTCATTTCTGGGCGCGGCCATCCTGACGATGCTGCCCGAAATCCTGCGCGTTTTCCGCGATTTCGACATCGTGATCTACGGTCTGATGCTGATATTGATGACGATCTTCATGCCGGGTGGATTGATCAGCGGCCTGGAGATGCTGGCGGAATTTGCACAAAACAAATTTTCAGGAAGCGCGAATAAAAATGCTTAGGGTCGAAGGCATAACCCAGATTTTCGGCGGGCTGACGGCACTGGAAGATGTATCCTTCTCGATGGCGCCGAAATCCATCACCGGCGTGATCGGACCCAACGGCGCCGGCAAAACGACGCTGTTCAACATCGTAACCGGACTTTATACACAGACGAAGGGTACCGTATATCTCGGAGAAAAAAACATCTCCTTTTTTGAGCCGGAAACTCTGGCCAGACTGGGCCTGGTGCGCACCTTTCAGAATATCGAGCTCTTCGGCCAGATGTCCGTGCTGGAAAACGTCATGGTCGGCCTGCATACCAAAAGCAAAAGCGGCATTTTATCCTGTTCATTCAGACTGCCCCATCAAATCCGCGAAGAAAGAACGATCCGTGAAAAGGCGATGCAGTGGCTGAATTTCACGGGCTTAACCGATCTGGCCGATGTGGCCGCCTGCAATCTTCCTTTCGGCAAAGGACGGCTTCTGGAAATCTCCCGGGCCATGGCGCTGGAACCACAGATCATCCTGATGGATGAACCGGCAGCCGGTTTAAACAGCCGCGAAACCGCCGGCCTTGCCGGACTGATCCGCAAAATCCGTGATCTGGGCATCACCATTGTACTGGTTGAGCATGACATGGAACTGGTGATGGATGTCTGCGAATCCATCGTAGTCCTGAACCTGGGCAAGAAACTGGCGGAAGGCACGCCACGGGAGATTCAGGAGAATCCCGCGGTGATCGCCGCTTATCTTGGCGAGGATTGACAGCCATGTTGAGACTGAAAAACATCAACACCTACTACGGTCAGGTCCACGCCATCAAGAATGTGTCCCTGCATCTGGCGGAAGGAGAAATTGTAACTCTGATCGGAGCCAACGGCGCGGGAAAGACGACGCTGCTCAATTCACTGTCGGGAATCGTGCCGCCCAAAAGCGGTGAAATCCTTTTTAAGGACAGGGAAATCAGCCGGCTGGCGCCTCACAGCATCGTCCGCCTGGGCATCTCGCAGGTGCCGGAAGGCAGGCAGGTTTTCAAACCTCTGTCCGTGGAAGACAACCTGGAACTGGGCGCCTATCTGAATTACAAGACCAGAAGCGGCAAAGCGGAAGCGAAAAAAGACATGGAAATGATCTATGATCTGTTTCCCATCTTGAGGCAAAGACGAAAACAGCTTGCCGGAACCCTCTCCGGCGGTGAACAGCAGATGCTGGCAATCGGCCGGGCGCTGATGGCCAGGCCTGTGTTGATGCTCCTGGATGAACCTTCCATGGGACTTGCACCGATGATCGTCCAGGAAATTTTAAACGTCATTAACAATCTGTCGAAAGAAAAGAAAACAACCATTTTGCTTGTGGAACAAAATGCCCGCGCCGCCCTCAAAATCGCGCATCGCGGCTACGTGCTGGAAACAGGAAGGCTTATTCTGGAAGGAGAAGCCGCGGAACTCCTCGAAAACAAAGACGTCCAGCGGGCCTATCTGGGCAGAGACAAAAAAGAAATTTGGGAAAGATAAATCTGTTATAACTTTTATCGATGTCATATACTTTGGGCAAGGAGGCATTTTATGAACATTTGGGACCCGACTCATGAAAGCATGTCGCGGGATGAGCTCGAGCAGATGCAGCTTGAGCGCATGCAGGCCACCATCAACAGAGTTCACAAAAATGTCGTTCACTACCGCAAAAAGTTCAACGAACTGGGAATCATTCCTGAAGACATCGTCTCCCTTTCGGATCTGGCCAGTCTTCCTCTGACCTCCAAAGACGATCTCAACAACAACTACCCTTACGGCATGTTTGCCGTGCCGCTTCGGGAAGTTGTCCGCATTCATTCTTCCTCCGGCACCGGCAGCAAACCGGTCGTGGCGGGATACACAAAAAACGACATCCGCAACTGGTCCAATCTGGTGGCGCGGCTCATGACGGCCGCAGGCGTCACGCACGATGATCTGGTCCAGGTCACTTTTCAGTACGGTCTGTTTACGGGTGCATTCGGTCTGCACTACGGAGCGGAAACGATCGGCGCATCCGTCATTCCCATGGGCACCGGCAACACGGAAAGGCAAATCATGCTGATGCAGGATTATAAATCCACCGTGCTGGTCAGCACACCCAGTTACGCCCTTGAACTTGCCGCCCATCTGGAACAGATGAGCATCAACCCCAAATCTCTGTCACTCAAAGTCGGACTGTTCGGCGGAGAACCCTGGTCGGAGGCAATTCGAACCCGGATAGAACAGGGACTGGCCCTGAATGCCACGGATAACTATGGGCTCTCCGAAGTCATCGGCCCCGGCATCGCCGGCGAGTGTTCCTGTAAAAACGGTCTGCATATTTACGAAGATGCCTTCATTCCTGAAATCATCGATCCGCAAACGGACAAAGTACTGCCCCGGGGCTCGGAAGGCGAGCTCGTGCTGACCACACTGACCAAGGAAGCGTTTCCGCTCATCCGTTACCGGACCGGGGACATTACCAGTCTTGATTACGCTCCCTGCTCCTGCGGCAGAACAATGGCCCGGATGAAACGGGTCAACAGACGTTCCGACGACATGCTGATCATCCGCGGCGTCAACGTTTATCCTTCGCAAATCGAAGAGGCCGTCTACAGCGCGGCGCAGGGCGTTGCTCCGTGTCAAATCGTCATAGACCGGACAGACGCCATGGATCATATGGAAGTGACCGTGGAAGTAACCGATAAAATATTCGCCCTGGAACTGCAAAAACAGCGTTCTTTCCTGGAGTCCGTAAAAAAACGAATTCATACGATTACGGGAATCAACGCCTCCGTAAAACTGGTTGAGGCGAAGAGCATTCCCCGTCACAACGGCGCCATCATAAAGGTGCTGGACAAAAGACAAACGTAAAAATCATAAATCTCCCTCCGTCATTGCTGAACCCTGTGAAGGCAAAACAGAGCTCATACCGGCTGCTCTGAACGGCAGCCGGTGCGTAACGGTTTTCTCCTGTGAAAAACATTATGCAGCGAGATCGTGTCTTTTTTTCACGGACTCGATCATCCTCCTTTTTTATATCTTCTGATTTTCAATATTTACTTCGGATCATTTCCCGAACATTCGATGGCATGATAGCTGCTTGAACTTGCGTAAAATGATGTTGCAAAGACCATACAGGAGCCTGAAGATATGAAATTCAAAAAGATTCTGATCGCCAACCGGGGAGAAATCGCCGTGAGGGTTATCCGCACCTGTAAAGACATGGGCATCGGCGCCATAGCGGTTTATTCACAGGCGGATAAAGAGGCGCTGCACGTAAAACTGGCGGATGAAACCTATGAAATAGGCCAGCCGGAAGCGGCGGAAAGTTATCTGAATTTCGAGAAGATCGTTGCCGTCGCCAAACAGAGTGGCGCCGACGCCATTCATCCCGGCTATGGCTTTTTGTCGGAAAACCCGGAATTCGTGGAATTGTGTGAAAGAGAAAAAGTCATTTTCATCGGACCGTCGAGTCAGTGCATGTTCAAAGCCAAGCCCAAAAACCGTGCACGGCAGTTGATGAAGATGATCAATATCCCCGTCACACCGGGTTGTGATGACGCCATAAGCAACGGCACCGCAGAAGGCATGCAACGGGCAAGAGAAGTTGCCCGGGAAATCGGCTATCCCATAATCGTAAAACCATCCGGTGGCGGCGGCGGCATTGGAATCATGATCGCCCGTGATGAAGAAGAGCTGGGCCGCGCCATTGCCGGAGCCGAAACAAGAGGACGCAAGGCATTCGGCACCTCTTCCTTCTATATTGAAAAATTTCTGCGCGGCATGAAGCATGTCGAATTCCAGGTTCTTGCCGATCAGCACGGCAATGTCGTTCATCTGGGAGAACGTGATTGCTCGATACAGCGCCGCTTTCAAAAACTGGTCGAGGAAGCCCCCTGTCCCATTGTCAGTCCTTTCTGGCGGATGAAAATGGGCGCGGCGGCAATTGATGTCGCGCTGGCGCTGGATTATGTAGGAGCGCTGACCGTCGAGTTTTTTTATTTTCCGGAGGAACGGAAATTTTACTTCAATGAAATCAACTCTCGTTTGCAGGTGGAACACTGTGTCACCGAAATGGTCACCGGCATCGATATCATCCGCGAACAGATCCGCATTGCCGAAGGAGAAGAACTCAGTTTCAGCCAGGACGACATCCGCATGAATGTTCATGCCATCGAATGCCGCATTAACGCAGAGGATGCCCTGCGCAACTTTATTCCGTCACCCGGCGTAATCCGGAAGCTCCTCCTGCCTCACGGACCCGGCATTCGCATCGACGAAGGCATTTTCGAAGGTTACAATTTACCCTACCATTACGATTCCCTGATGATGAAAATGATGAGCGTGGGAAAAACACGTGTGGATGCCATCGCCCGCATGCGGCGCGCGCTTGGAGAAATTGAACTCCAGGGTCCCAGAACAACGCTGCCGTTCCACCACGTTATTCTCCGGGAAGACGACTTTGTAAACGGCGGCTACACAACGGACCTGGCCGAAAGGCCGGAAGTGAAACAAAAGCTCAAACCATGAATAGAAAGGCCGCAGCCTTTCAGACCATAGGTTTTAGCAGTGCCTGCAGAGCGGATGAACACGGCGATATAACCAACTTAAATGAAAAGCCCCGTCATACCACGGGGCTTTTCATTTCTTTGCGTTTTACCGCAACAATTTATTTTAAATATTAACGATCACCGCGATCATGCCCTTTGCCGTGACCTTTTCCCGGTCCGTCCTGATGCCCGAATCCATCCGCTTTCGGCGGTCCATCATCGTATCGACGGAGTTTCTTGGCCTGACCGGGTGGAAGCCGATCTGATTTTTTCACACCCCAGTATTGTTCTTTCTCCCAGTGCTTATCTTTTTCCCAGCTGCGCCAGTTCTTCTCGGCATCGCGGTGCGGAATACGCCGATGTTCCCACTCATATTCATGCCAGCGGCGATCCCGGTAATCGTTGCGCCAGCCGGGGGGAACCGCCCTGTAGAAAGCGGGCACCCGATCATAGTACACCCACCCTCTGTCGTAATAGTGGGAACGATACCATCGTCCCTGCCAGGGACGCCACCACCAGCCACCGTAAAAAAAGATGTCCGCGTTCACATCAGGAACCACATAAACATACGTCTCCGGGATGACCACCACCTCGGGCGGCGCCGGAAAAACAATCGGCGGCGGCAAGGGAATATTCACGTTGACTTTGACATCGACCTCGGCCATGACCAGCGCGGGCATGAAAACCAGCAACGCCAGAAAAAATATCTTAACAGGAACCTTTTTCATTCAATTACCTCCTTTCTTCGCAAAGAGCCATTTCTAACCGGTTCACGATAACCCTGCCCAATGCAACGAAGTTACCTCTTTGCCGGAATGATTTCAATCCAATAATCGTCCGGATCATTGATGAAATAAATACCCATTGCCTTGTTTTCAAAACAGATGCAGCCCATTTTCTCATGCCGGGCATGCGCGGCGGCGAAGTCGTCCACTTTGAAGGCCAGATGAAATTCATTATCTCCGAGATTGTAAGGTTCTTTCCGGTCTCTCATCCAGGTCAGCTCCAGCTGATGAGGTGTGGCGCCATCACCCAGAAAAACCAGAATAAAACTGCCGTCCGGAGGTTCATACCGGCGCACTTCCTGAAGTCCCAGCGCATCCCTGTAAAAGGCCAGACTCTTATCCATGTTCAATACATTAAAGTTGTTGTGGGCGAAAGTAAATTGCATGATGATCCATCCTTTCTTTTCGCTGTTTGTTCGGTTTATCCGGCCCGGACGTTTTCCGTATCATCTTATCGGGCACACTCACCGGAGGTTTTTATTCCATTGCGTGTCATTATTTCGGACGCGGCATCCTGCTTTGCAGATCGGCAATAAATCTCTTATCCAGTTCACCGGAACGCGGGGTTTGTTCCGCCAGTTTGATCTTTTGCCATGCTTCGGCATATCGACCGACTGAATACAAAACAATCGCCCAGTTCTGCAAATTCAGCAAATGCTGCGGAGCTTTCTGATAAAGTGTTTCATAGCGCTTGAAGGCGTCTTGAAGAAGTTTCTCATCTCTGGTTGCCACTGCCGCAAATCCGATTGCCCGGGCATGGTCTACCGCAAAATCGATATCTCCGCCCGCATAAAGTTCCGCCTCGGAAAATAATTCCAGACACGTTTTCATCTTTCCCGCACTTCCCTGAACCGATGCCATTCCCCAGAGCGCCGATGCGTTTTTGTGATCAAGAAGCCAGGCCTGATTGAAACGTTTCATCGAAGTATCCGTGTCTCCCTGCTGGAAATGCTGCCAGCCGCGTCTTGCGGCATCTTCCGCCGCTTTTTTCCGGTCTCCCCCGTACCGCTGGTCCATCATGGCCAGAAATTCCCTGTCTGCCTTCAACTGAGCTGCATTTTTGGGCGTGGAGCCATACTTGGGAAGTAAATTGCTTTGTCCGTAAGCCGCCGCAGCCAGTGAAACAAGAACTGAAAAAGAGATGAGTAAAACGATGAGTTTGCGCATGTGACCTCCTGTCAGACCAAATGAATTACAGTTGATATGCCCGTGAGCGTAAAAATAACCATTGCGGGTTACTGCGGGTAGCCCACCGCCTGCACCAGAATAACTTTCTGTTTGCCCCGAAGTTTCATCTCTTTGCCCAGGGCATTCCGATCGACAAAAGCGCGCACGCCTGTCGCCAGACCTTCGGATGCGCAGTAAAGATAAACATTCTGGGCAATGAAAGCAGCATCCGCAGCGGAATAAAACATTTTATCCTCATCGCTTGCAGTCAGGCCGGTTCTGGAATCATCCGCGACATAAATCAACTGCAGCGGTGCACCAACGATAGACGCACGCGACGGCTGCAGCAGGTGAGCCGTATTTTTTCGCAGATCAGCCTTCATCACGAAATCGAGCACATGGGTCCTGGCATTGTAAACATAAAGTCCCTCCTCCATCGCCACATAGACATCCATCTCCTGCCAGTTGAGGGCCGAAGGCGCCGTGCGTTTTCCGCTGTCCGCCCGATTGATGCCGAACGCCGCCCACATCAGATTGGAGATCACTTCCGCCGGCAGTTTTTTCGTGCTGAAAGTCCGGTCGGTTTTTCGATCTTTCAGGCACTGCATCAGAGGTTTTCCGCCCCTGGTATCCGGAGGCGGCAGTTTTATCGAGCCGAGCTCACCGGCAACGGATGTTGAGACAAAACAGAAAACAGCGGCAATACCGAGCAACAGATTGTTGAACATCATATCCCCATCCCTCATTTTGCAATTTGATATTTTCCGTAACAGCGAATGTTTTTCTATAGAGTCAATCCTTCGCCTAATTGTCAAGTTCAATTATACCGCCGGTTATTCTCACAATCGTTAAGAATACGGGCAGGTAAATAACCTCAACACATTCCGGAAAATTCGCCATGATTTTCTTGACAGCTAATTCCAAGTTTTCTATAGTGATTCCGGCATATTTGATATAATGACGGACAACAAAATACAAACAGGAGCGGGAAGATGACAGGATCATTCCCCCGATGGACACTGACACGCTGGATATTGTTTGCCGCAATCCTTGCTGCGGCATTTTCCGCCTCCGCCGAAACCCTCAGTCTTGATAATAAACCTTCCTATGATTTGTCCGGATATATGGAGATCCTGTCCGATCCGACCAACAGCCTGACGGTGCAGCAAGTTGCCGGCCGTAACGAATGGCAGAGAACGATCCGGGGCCAGGTTCCCAATCTCAATTTCACGAGCGCGGCGATATGGGTGCGCTTTTCACTGACCGGTCGGGCGGACACGTCCCAAAAGTTTTATATTTCCTTTGAGTATCCGGTAATCAATTCCGTTACTTTTTATACGCAGGGCCCGCAGGGCGCAGTTCTGGAAGAGCATACCGGGATCAGCACGGTTTCATCCTCAAATGTAGTTCCCGACCGGCACTTTCTGTTTCCCGTCACCCTTGGTCCCGGTGAAACAAAGGCGTTTTACCTGAAGGTACAGTCCACATCCCGAATGACCCTTCCCATCCGGATATTGACCGATCAGGCTCTTTTCAAAAAAGTAATCCGCGATTACACACTGTATGGAGCGCTCTTCGGGCTGCTTGGGCTGGTCATTCTGTATTTCCTTTCCGTGGGACCATTTTTATATAAAGGAACTCCTGTCTGGCTGGCCCTTTACAGTATTTTTTTCGGCCTGCACACGGCCATCCGCGGCGGCTTCGTCCGTCTTTTCCTGCCGGATCAACTGATCGAGATTACCGGCTTCCTTCAGCTTGTGGTTGTCGCGGGGTTATTCTTCACCGGCGCCAGGTTTTTCCGTTTGTTCCTTTCCCTGAAAAATCATTCAAAATCTCTCGATCGGATCATGGCGTTTTTTCAGTACCTGAGTCTGACATTTCTTGTGATTGTATTCTTTCCCATGCCCGTCATTATCATTATTACCCTGATTCTGATCGTCATCAATCCGATTTTCTCGATTTGCCTGGCCGTCTATTTCTGGCGCAAAGGCGTATCGAACGCCGGCTGGTTTGCCATCGGGTGGATTGTTCCGCACTTTGTCGCCGTGTACGATTTCTTCCGGATCCACGGGATCATTCCCTATCAGCCTTTTGGAGAATGGCCGATCCCGATCTCCCTTTCCATTGCCCTGTTCTTTTTATCGATTGCGCTGATCCGGCAAAACACCGTCGATCATCGCATGGCGCAAACCGACCCGCTCACGCACCTTGCCAACCGGCGGAAACTCAATGAAACCCTCCAGGAGGAATGGGACCGCTGCCGGCGACTCGGCGCGCCTCTGTCCGTGATCATGGCGGATGTGGACCATTTCAAAGAATATAATGATGCCTTCGGCCACAGGGCCGGAGACCAGTGTTTATGCAGAATTGCCGCAGTCCTGGCGAACCACACCAGGAGAACCGGAGATCTGGCGGTGCGCTACGGAGGCGAAGAATTTGTCCTGCTGCTCCCTCATCTGAACTCGGCAAGCGCATTTGCCGTAGCGGAAAAAATCCGCAACGATGTAAGCCAGACGGAAGCAGGGGGAGTCCTTCATTCGGGTAATAAAATCACCGTCAGCCTGGGGGTGGCCACCGCTATCCCCGAAGAAGGAAGAAACCCGGAAGACCTGGTCTGGGAAGCGGACCATGCCATGTATGAAGCAAAACACGCCGGAAGAAACCAGACGGTAACCAGCAAAGCGCCGAGCAGCTTATGAAAATTCCCGGGATCGGATAAAATAAGCATTCATCCTCTTGCGGCATTTTCAACCTTGATCTGCCGGGACAAATGAAACAAAGCAAAGTATTTGCCGTTTCAGTCATACTCCTGTATAATTTCATTAACTCGCACATTCTGTTGATCCATCTTACGGTTTCATATGCGGTTTTTGGTTCGATTGCCGTCATTACGGGCAAAAATTAAATCTTTACGATTCAGGAGGAACGTATGGATACAAACGCACAGAAGGTGAAATCCGGTTTCTTTCAGTGTCTGTCAAAGCTTGCCACGTGTATTGACGACAAATTGCGTTTCAGCGATTTCAAGTGGAACCGGACAGCGGGCGGGCAACTGGACCACTATTTCGGCATTCGCCGCCATTCTTATCCTTACCTGCTGCTCCCATCACTCGTTGCGGCGATTATCGTCCTTGGCATACCGGAATGCTGCGCACGTCTCCTGATGGCGGTTCTGGCGTTCATCGCCGTTTTCTTTCTGATGATCTGGCTGTCACGATTATCCATGCGCCGTAAATGGAGCGTTTACGCCGATCTCATGCTTCAGATCTTTGTGGTGCTGGCCGTTGCCGGAGCAATCTGGGCTACCGGAGGCGACTCCTATCGCGCCGGCATTTACGTTTACCGCCACTTCTTTATCCTGGCCGCCGTTATCGTTGCCGCAGCGCTGCTTTTCGCCGGTCTGGTCAGCTTCTGCATCTGGAAAGGCCTCCGCTATAGAAACACTTATCAGGATGCTTTAAAAAGAACGGAACTTTTCATCAGCCGCGGAACCGTCATTACACCAAACCTGGGCGGCCTGATTCGCGCTTTTGTAACGGTCGCTCCGGGCGCCCCTCTGCAACTGCTGATCATTCCCTCCATCCTTGTTCTTCTTGCGCCGGAAAACCTGCTGACCGGTCTGGCCATTTTTGCTCTGGCGATTTCCTATGGCATCCTGCTGATGAGTGGATTTGACGCAAGGCTCAACTACATGTGGAGTATCCTGCAGAATATCTTCTTTCGCGGCGGAGCACTCATTGTATCTCTGATCATCATCGTTCTGGCCGTTTGCCGCCTGCTGGGCGTTTCCTACGTCACCACGCTCCTGGACACGGCGGAACGCGTTGTTATCTTCATTCTGCTTTTCAGCGCCTATGTCCTGCTGTGGTGGTACGATTACTGGGTCAATCGCCTGCTGGCGCAAGAACTGCTCAAGCTGCTCAATCCCGGAGCCGTCTGCGACGCGAAGATCTCCTACCCCATTGACCCGAACTTCATCAGGACAAGCGTCCTGCCGGAGAATCGTGTCCTGCAGATCCATGGTTCATCACGATTTATCGTCATCGGTTCATCGAATAAAGATGACGAACCACGGTTTCAGGCCCACGATTTTGAAGAAATGTTCGACTTGATGGCTTCCAGCGCTTTTCCCGGCGGCAAGGCAAAATTAAGCCCGGCGCATGTCAGCGAACGCATCCTGGACTTCAAATACATCACCGCGGCCGTTCTGATCGTCCTTTCCGTTGCAGCGGGGCTGTATATTTCCTCGGGAACACAGCAAGCGCAGCTTATTGTCGAAAATCAAAAGCAGCCGGAGTTGAAACTGGTTGAGCTGCTTGAAAATCACAGCAACACGGGGGGCCGGGAACCTGCTTTGATTATCGCGGCATCCGGAGGCGGAACGCGGGCCGCGCTCTACACGGCAGCCGTACTGGAAGGGCTTGCCAGAAGCGGCCGGATTAAGGACGTAGCGCTGGGAAGCGGCGTCTCCGGCGGCGGCGCCGCGCTGGCGTATTTTGCGGGACGAAGACCCTGGCTGGTGAGCAACGCCGAGCAGGATTGGAACAACTACTTTAAGATCATGAGCATGCCGTTTATCCAGGACGTCATCAACGGCGCCGTGCAATGGCGAACCGTTTCCGGAGCGCGCCTCGGCGTTCTGCTTTCCGAAAGTTTTGAAGGACGCTGGCAGCTTGCAACAAATTTCAACAAACTGGGTGACGTCAAGGATTTCGGCTTGATTCTGAACACGGCCATTGCCGGGCGGTTTGAATCATGTTCGGACCTGCCGCTGGTCGCGGCGGAACGGCGTCTTCGGGACGATCTGACACGAACGGAAATGGCCGGCGGGCGACTGATTCTCACCAACCTCCACCTGGGAGACGACTTTGTTCCTTCCGTGGAGGAAACAGGAGGACCGGCGGGCCTGCCGGTAGTGGTTCACGATCCCGCAACCAGGCTGGAAGTGGCCGCGGCGCTCAACGCCAACTTCCCGCCCGTGTTCTCCAATGCCGCCATCGACATCGGAAACAGAGATCGATACTGGGTGACCGACGGCGGCGCCATAGACAACCGGGGAATTGAAATGCCGCTTTACGCGCTCATGGAAGCGCTGCAGGACGAGAAATATGAAAATCGTGCAGCCAGGCTTCCGGCAGTCACCATTGTCATTCTGGACGCCTCGGCTTTCTCCAACAAATATTCCCAGGATCGCGGCGTGGGAACAATCATGGGCGCAGGCACGCAATACGCAAGCCTCCTGGTGGAAGAACAGATTCAAACGATCAGGACCCTGTACAAAATGAAAAAACAGCCGGACGACTTTCAGTTCATCTATCTGCCGATGCCGCTTTGCCTGCGCCAGTCGGGCAGTTTCGGCACACACTGGATGCTGCAGCCGAACATCGAAATTGTCCTGGCCACGGGCCGGAGCCTAACGCTGAAAGGGCATGAAATGATCGATTTGCTGAGAGCCATGCATTCGCCGGGCGGACATAAAAAACTGTCACCCGCCGCCGAAGCCGTGCTCGACAATGCCAGGAAAGACCCCATCTGGCTCAAGGGCGCCAGGGAGTTGAAACTGATTCCATGAGAAAATTGAAAAAACAGCAAAGATCGCGTATGAAAATTCAGATAACTCCGATCACCTGAATTTTTACTACTCCCTGATCACATAGACCGATATATCCTTGCCGAAACTTTTAATCACCGGTGTTTGACTATGGCCGGATTCCTTTGAGTACTTGACAGTCTTTTCTTTCGAATAGGATCCAAGTTCGTTGATACTCACCTTGCCGTCCTTGTTCGCATCGGTATTTCTGTTATTGCTCAATCCTTCAACGAGAGCGTAGGTGAACATCCCGTTCTTCCCCTGGTAACCGTCCAGCGCCTCCTGAGTGGAACTGGCCGATGCGAACATATGCAGTCCCATATTTCTTGCCATGACGGTCATTCTCGCATCATAAAGACCACTTATAAAGGTATCGATCCCTCCGGCATGACATGTATCGAAAATGAATATCTGGGACAATGCTTTGATTTTTTTTGAGATGTCCATGATTTCGTTGGAATTAATGAGATTGCCGCTATCGAGATTGCCATTGTAGTCGGAAGTGACAATGGAATAGAGACCGGATTGCAGAACACCGTGACTGGCGAAAAAGAGCATGAAAATATCGTTGGGTTTGACTGTGCTGGAAAGTTCGCTGATCTTGCGCAGAATGTTTGCTTTTGAGGCATCATGGTTCTTGATTGTGACGACATGGATGTTTTCCGGCCTGTATTGCGTTTGGGATTGCTCCCTGAGTTTCTGAACAATGATTTCCGCATCCTTGACCGCATACTTGAGATTGTTTTCTTTTGCCTTGTATTCGTCGATGCCGACAGCCAAGATGTACAGATGAGGTTCTTCCGGACTCATCGTTGAATGGAAGGTTGCCGTTTTTAAAATACTCTGGACGGAATTATTTTTGTTGAAGGCAGCAAGGCCGATATCGTTTTCTCCGGCCATGGCATCGACAATGATGGTCCCCTCATAAACATCACCTTTCGGTGCGGATTCAATCAGGCTCAAATGATCTTCCTTTTTAGAAACAAGGTTCAGGCCGCGCAGATCGTCCTTGATCGCCCTTGCATTATAGGCAAGAAGCGTTGCCGGTTTTTCCGCGGGAGCAGTCTTTGCCAGTCGGTAATAACCATCGGACCGGATCAACTTGCCATTATGAAAGAGTCTGATTTCACCAATACCTCCGCCGGCGCCGGTTACTCTGTATTTGATGGTAACTTTCTGATCACCCGTCTTTGATGGAACATCGAGAAATTCAACCATCGGCGGCGGATTTCTGAGCGCTTCTTCTAAGTTGGTTGAAGCCAGAGACGTGATATCTTCGCCTTTGAGCTTGGCTTCAACAATATCCGGCCGATAAAAAACATCGTAGAACTGATCGAGACCGAAAACACGGTTTCCACTCATGCGAACGTTTATGTGCGACGGGCCGTTCTTAGAAGCGTTGAAGTATCCTTCCGAAGTGATAGAAACCCATTCGCCGTTACTGAAAGAAACAAATTGGGCAATCTCCTTGCCGGAATTGACATCCCAGAGTTTTGCACCATAATCTCTACTGCCAGAAAGGACATGGCGTCCGTCAGGCGAAAATACTAAAGAGCTGACAAATCCGGAAATCCCCGAAAATGTCCGAAGCTCCAGTCCGTTGTATATATCCCAAAGTTTTACACTCCTGTCCGCACTTCCAGAAAGGATGTGTTGCCCATTAGGAGAAAAGGCCACAGAGGTGACAATGGAGGAATGCCCCGAAAATGTCCGGAGAACTCGACCACTATCTATATCCCAGAGTTTTAAAGTCTTATCACCACTTCCAGAAAGGAGGAAACGGCCATCAGGCGAAAAAGCCACAGAGATGACAGGCGCAGCATGCTCCGAGAAGGTCCTTATTCCTCGACCGCTGAGCGCGTCCCATAGTTTCAAAGTCTTATCCTGTCTTCCAGCAACAACAAAACGTCCATCAGGCGAAAAGGCTATAGATGAAATCAAATTTGGGAACTCTGTGAATGTGAAGAGTTCCCGACCACTGTCAACATCCCAGAGTCTTAAAGTATTATCACTACTTGCGGAAAGAAAACGGTGACCATCAGGTGAAAATGCTACAGAGGAGACAGAACCCGTATGTCCCTTGAATGTTCGGAGTTCCTGTCCACTTTCCATATCCCAGAGTTTTACAGTTGCATCGCTACTGCCGGAAAGGACTGATCGGCCATCAGGTGAAATGGATACGGAACGCACAGGCATGGAATGACCACGGAATGTTAATTTTTCATGCCCCATTTCTGCGTTCCAGAGTTTGATTGTTGTATCCGTGCTTCCAGAAATGACATAGCGACCATCTGGTGAATATGCCACAGAATCGACGCCTCTAAAATACCCTGTGAATGTTCGTATTTCCTGTCCGCTTTTTACATCCCATAACTTTATAATACCATCACTACTGCCGGAAAGGACACTATGGTCATCTGGTGAAAAGGCAACTGATATGACATTAGAGAAATACCCTGAGAATGTTTGTATTTTCGAACCAACACCGGTATCCCAAAGTTTAATAGTACCATCAATACTTTCGGCGAGGACACGTCCGTCAGACGAAAAGGCTACGCTATACATACTTGCAAGCCCAGGGAATGTTCGGATTTCATGTCCACTGTCAGAATCCCAGAGTTTTGTGGTCTTATCGGTACTTCCTGAAAGGATACGATGGCCATCAGGTGAAAACATCATATAAAGGACTATATTGGAATGCCCAGAAAATGTTCGCAATTCTTGACCAGTGACCACATCACAGAGCTTTATAGTTCCATCCCGACTGCCTGAAAGGACGCTGCGGCCATCAGGTGAAAAGACAACGGAAGAGAGGTTACTAACTCGGAATGTCCGGATTTTCTGTCCGCTATCCATATCCCAGATATCTACAATACCATTTCGAGCGCCCCTGGAAAGAATATAGCGACTGTCAGGCGAAAAAGTTACATGGAGTACTGAATCACTATGACCCTTAAACGACCGGATTTCGCTTCCATTTTCCGTCTTCCACAGTTTAATAATACCATCTTCACTTCCGGTAAGGATACGACAACCATCTGGCAAAAAGGCAACAGAAGTAACATTAGCAGAATGACCTTTGAATGACCTTATTTCCTGCCCACTGTTCGTATCCCATAGTTTTATACTACCATCCACACCTCCTGTAATGATACTTCGTCTGTCACGAGAAAAGGCAACTTTCCCCATACCATTGATCCCCAAGAACGTTCTGATTTCTCGGCCGCTTTCCGTGTCCCATATCTTTACAATACCATCCCAAAATCCTGAAGAAACAATACGGTGACCGTCCGGAGAGAAGGCGACGGATGTAACATTAGAGGGATGTCCTAACTGAATAAAAATTTCCGGTTTCTGCTCTTCGGACAACACATTACTGAAAGAGAGGAAAATAATGGTTAACGTTACAAAAACAGTTAGAATTGTTTTCATGATTTTCCGTTTCATAACCACCTGCACATGTATGAAATAATTATCAGGATGATTCATGAATCAAAATATACTGACCTGATAAATTGAGATTATGCGAAAATTTCCTAACATTCAATATGTTTTGCGTAGACGAGCATATGAACCAATTCATTCAAAAGCGGAGAGACGGCCGCGTCATCACCATCAACACAATGAGAAAAGGCAGGACACATTTGAATGCGCCCTGCCTCTTGTATTTTTGTCAATTACGAATGACGTTCAACTTTTTCTTTATTAACCCAGACGTTTTTCCAGGGCTTCGAGTTCCTTGGCCAGTTCCGCCGGCAGGCGATCGCCGAACTTCTTGTAATGTTCGCGAATGCCTTCAACTTCTTTCTTCCACTCTTCTTTATTGACACCCAGCAGTTCTTTCATGTCGGCTGCGGTGACCTTTAGGCCGGTCGTATCGATGGCGTCTTCCGTGGGCATGTAGCCGATCACGGTTTCATTGGCTTTGCCCGTTCCGGCGCAGCGTTCGAAGACCCACTTCAACACGCGGCTGTTTTCGCCGTAACCGGGCCACAGCCATTTGCCGTCCGCCGTTTTGCGGAACCAGTTGACGTAAAAGATCTTTGGCAGTTTGTCTTCCGTTGATTTCGCGCCGATATTGATCCAGTGTTTGAAATAATCGCCCATGTTGTAGCCGCAGAACGGCAGCATGGCGAACGGGTCGCGCCTTACCTGGCCGATGTTTGCGGAAATGGCCGCGGCGGTAATTTCGGAGCCGACAATCGAGCCCAGGAACACGCCGTGGTTCCAGCTGAACGACTGATGCACCAGTGGAATGGTGGAGGGGCGGCGACCGCCGAATAAGAATGCGCTGATGGGCACGCCTTTGGGATCTTCCCAGGCGGGGTCGATGGCCGGGCACTGTCTGGCCGGCGCCGTAAATCTCGCATTGGCATGGGCGGCCACTTTACCGCTGTCTTTGGTCCATTCCTGGCCGGTCCAGTCGATGATCTTGCCGGCCGGTGCATCGTATCCGATGCCTTCCCACCACACATCTTTGTCTTCCGTCAACGCAACGTTGGTGAAGATGGTGTTTTTTTCAATGGATTTCATGGCGTTGAAATTGGAATCCTCCGACGTTCCGGGGGCAACACCGAAGAAGCCGGCTTCCGGGTTGATGGCGTACAGACGGCCATCGGCGCCAAACTTCATCCAGGCGATGTCGTCGCCCACGGTTTCAACTTTCCAGCCGGGAACCGTCGGAATCAGCATGGCCAGGTTGGTCTTGCCGCAGGCCGACGGAAAAGCGGCGGCCACGTATCTTTTTTCTCCCTGGGGATTGGTGATGCCCAGAATCAGCATATGCTCGGCCAGCCAGCCCTGTTCGCGGGCCATCACCGACGCGATGCGCAGTGCGAAGCACTTCTTGCCCAGAAGCGCGTTTCCGCCGTAGCCGGAACCGTAGGACCAGATCGTTTTTTCTTCCGGGAAATGGGAGATGTATTTTTTCTCGATCGGGGCGCAGGGCCACTTGGAGCCGTCGGTTTCTCCTTCGGCCAGAGGCTTGCCCACCGAGTGCAGGCAGGGAATAAACACGCCGTCCGCGCCCAGAACATCCAGAACCTTCTGGCCCACGCGGGTCATAATGTGCATGTTCACGACAACGTAAGGCGAATCGGTAATTTCGATGCCGATCTGCGCGATAGGCGATCCCACCGGACCCATGCTGAACGGAATCACGTACATCGTCCGGCCTTTCATGCAGCCGTCGTAAAAGCCTGTCATGGTTTTCTTCAATTCTTCGGGATCAATCCAGTTGTTGGTGGGACCGGCTTCATCTTTGCTTTTCGAGGCGATATAGGTACGGTCTTCCACGCGCGCCACGTCGGAAGGATCGGATCGGAAAAGGAAGCAATTCGGTCGCTTGCTTTTGTTCAACGGTGTGGCGAGCCCCGAATCGACCATAATCTTGATCATGGAATCATATTCATTCTGGGTGCCGTCGCACCAGTAAATCTTGTCGGGTTTACACATTTTGGCCATGTCATCTACCCACTGGACGAGCTTCTTGTTTTTGGTCATACTACTGTCGTTCATTCACTATCTCCTTTGTCCTTATTTTCATGGCTCTTATTTTAAGAGCCGGATTTCATTTTCCAGGCAACCGCCTAGACATGGTCAGTAGGCTCCACTAATTGAAAATAGCCAAAAAAGCAAATCATTTTTATAAGCTGGCATGCCGCATCATCAGGCCATGATCAAAGCCTGACTATTAAAAGACAATTTGCTATAATGCTTCCTGGACATTGGATCCGCCATGATCCTTCAGACAACCGAAAGGATGCTTATGAGCAAAAACAAATTCATGATCGTCGTCGTTTCCCTGGTCGCCGTGGTGTTAATCATATATTTCCTTCTGCCCGTTCTGCTCAACCGTCTTGGCCTTCATCCGCAATACAGCGGACAGCAAGTCACGCTGAAGGGCAAAAAAGCCCTCATCATCACAACCAGCCACGGAGTTCTGGGCGATACCGGAAAAAAGACCGGCGTCTATGCCTCCGAAATGACCGTCCCCTGTTACGCATTCCTTGACGCCGGCATGGAGGTGGACGTGGCCAGCATCCGGGGTGGAGAAATCCCCGTTGAAGCGATGTCGCTGAGATGGCCGCTCACAACTCCAGCGGACAGGCGGTTTCTTATGGATGCCGCGTTTCAGGCAAAAACCGGAAATTCTCTGAAAATCGATAATCTTGATTTCACCAAATACAGCATCGTTTACATGGCGGGCGGCTGGGGAGCGGCCTATGACCTGGGCAACTCAGACACGCTGGGTAAAAAGATCAGTGAAGCCTATGCCGCGGGCGTGATCCTGGGCAGCGTCTGCCACGGAGCGCTGGGGTTTTTAAAGGCAATAGATCAAAACGGCAACCCGCTGATCAGGGGACGTCACATGACCGCCGTCACGGACAAACAGGTAAAGGAACTGGGAATCACCATGACGCCCCAGCACCCGGAAAGGGAGCTTCGCGCGGCCGGGGCTCTTTTTGAAAGCAAAACCGCCTTTCAGGACACTTTTGCCAATCATGTCGTTGATGACGGAACCATCGTCACCGGCCAGAACCAGAATGCCGGAGCCGAAGTCGCGCACAAAATGATGGAGCTGGCATCAAAGAAATAAGAACCGGACGAGCGGAACCCGAACTGTGACGGCGCAAATTGAGATTCTGAAAAACTTTGCCTTTTAGAAACCTGGAATTCCCGCGCCGTCCCTATCATCACCCGCTTTTGTAACCCCAAATCGCTTGACAACCAAGAACGGAGTATTCTTACCCACACCGTTTGTCCCCCTCTGGAGGGGGCTAGGGGGAGGTTTTCTCTTCCGGTGCGTTAGTCCGGCAGCCAGCCCGGCGTATGCCGGATGTCATGCAATGACGGAGGTGGTTCAAGTTACAGCCTTATCCTTTTTCCCTTATACGCACTCCACCAGGTTTTGTATGCCGTCAGTTTGTTTTTGATCGTTGTGCCGTCACTGGCGCGCAGGGCGGTATTCAGGGCGGCTATGTCATCTGCTGCCTTGTCACCGTAATACTTCTGCCGGTAGTTCAAAAAGACGGTCATGTGCTTGACCAGCTCTTCCAGCGTATCCGTCTGGGTTGCTTTGCCCAGTTGCAGTTGCATCAGCCACTTGTCGCACAGCCACAGACGGCGCTCCATCTCGTCTTTGATCCATTGCACATTATGAGCACTGGCTTTTAGTTCAGCATCGGTAATTGTAATGGTGGAAGGAAACTTTGCAAGATAAGCATGGACAACTCCTATTGGTTCGGATTTAGGCCCGCTAAGGTTTGAATATTCAATGTCTACAACAACATTATTCCTAAGCCATCTATACCCGACAACACCACCGCTATAGAAAAATATTTTGTTATTGTTTATGATTCTGATCCTTGCATCTTCATCTGGCCGCACCTCTAGATTTTCGCTGTCTCTAAAACTAGTTTCCACCTCGTGCAGCAGCCATGTGTCCGAATCCACTCCGGCATGCCGAGTAACCTTGACAGTTGGTGACGGATACGAACCGCCACCCAAATACATTACTGTATATGTCTTATCTGCATGATCCAGAAAATGACTTGCTCCCGATAGTACACCTGCATCATCAGATGTGACGGGGCCGCCCATTGGGGGTTCCCCGGGAAAAAACTTTTCTGGTTTACTCAGTTTATAAATACCAATATCCTGCAAAATCAAATAATCAGAAGTTGCCGCATCTGCCGACATCCATGGAAGCATGCATAACATTATTAATATCAGGAATGCTTTTTTCATCTTCATTAACCGTGCTTTTCCTATTGCAACATCCCCCCTAAAAACTTGAGTACAACAGTGAGGGTATTCTTCCTTCAATTATTCACTTTCTTATGGCAGGGAGATGCTTTTCCCCTTATTCGCACTCCACCAGGTTTTGTATGATGCTAGTTTATTTTTGATCGTTGTTCCGTCGCTGGTGCGCAGGGCTGTATTCAATGCCGCGATGTCTTCCGTTGCCGCCACACCGTAATACTTCTGACGGTAATTCAGAAAAACGGTCATGTGCTTGACCAGCTCTTCCAGTGTATCTGCCTGGGTTGCTTTGCCCAGTTGCAGTTGCATCAGCCATTTGTCGCACAGCCACAAGCGACGTTCCATCTCGTCTTTGATCCATTTGCTAACACTGGAGCTGACTCTTAACTCCTGCAACGTGAAGGGTATGATTGAAGATGGATGTTTTGACAGGTAAGCTTGAACTATCTCCAGTGGTTCTGGAATGGTGCTTAAGTTTTTTAGTGCAGTGTATTCTATTTTAATTACTTTATTTCCACTCAACCAGCGATAATCCCGGCCGCCTGTAGCATCAACAAGTATTGTATTTCCGTTGATCGCTCTTACTGTATAAGTCAAATCAGGTATTCCATAATAATTACGAAACTCCATATCCAATTCATGCAGCAACCATTTGTCCGAATCCACTCCTGCATGCTGGGTAACCTGAACTTCAACACCAAGATCAGTAACATCACTTTCGCAGTCTGTTTCATAAGCAATATCTTTATGATCTAATCTGAAATGTCCTGTGCTGCTGAGGATACCTGCGTTTTTCAAAATTGAATAACCAGGTGTTTGAATTACTTCTTTTGTTGATGGATTCTTAACTTGAGTAATAAATCTATAACTACCGATATCCTGAAGAATTAGATAATTTGATACATTCTGCGCATAGGAAGCTATTGAAAAGAAGAATAATAAGCAAATCACTATTACAGCCAATATTTTATTCATCTTAATGGACCTTGTGGATCTCCCGTAAATTGTGAGTTTCTCATCATTCCAGCAACTGATATCCGTATTCCCGCACGATCTGTCTGCCTCTTTCGGCGCTGTAACCAACACCCGGTTCACTGATCCCAATACACTTTGATAACTCGGCAGGGGCAACTCCCAACTCACTTGACGCGTAACACAAAACCATTCTCACCTCCCCCTGCCCCCTCCAGAGGGGGACAATGCTCTCTAGAACTCTGCGATGCTATCCTCCGCTGGCGGAGGTGTCATGCAATGACGGAGGTGGTTCAAGTTACAGTCTTATCCTTTTTCCCTTATTCGCACTCCACCAGGTTTTGCATGCCGTCAGCTTGTTTTTGATTGTGGTGCCGTTGCTGGCACGCAGGGCGGTATTCAGGGCCATGATTTCATTATCTGCTGATACACTGTAATACTTCTGCCGGTAGCTTAAAAAAACGGTCATGTGCTTGACCATTGCATCCAGCGTATCCTTTTGGCTCACCTTCCCCAGTTGTAGTTGCATCAGCCACTTGTCGCACAGCCATAGACGGCGTTCCATCTCGTCTTTGATCCATTTGGTGACACTAGATGTGCTCCTCAATTGCTGCAAAGTGAATGGTGTTATCGTGGATGGATGTTTGGCCAGATATGCATTTACTATTTCCAGGGGTTCAGGTTTAGTGCTTAAATTTTTCAGGGCAGTGTATTCTATTTTAATTACTTTATTTCCACTCAACCACCGATAATCCCGGCCGCCTGTAGCATCAACAAGTATCGTATTTCCGTTGGTTGATCTAACAGTGTAAGTCAAATCAGGTATTCCATAATAATTCCGAAACTCCATATCCAATTCATGCAGCAGCCATTTGTCCGAATCCGCACCGGTGTGCTGGGTAACTTCAACCTTAACATTAAGAAGTCTTTTGAATCGTTCTTTTCTTGACAGTCCGCTGACATCAATATTTTTTGAATAATCACCTTCGCAAAACCTGTCTGTGTGATCTAAATCAAAATGATCAGCATGTCCCACCACACCTGAACCTCTATTCAGAAGAAATGAACTTTCCGCATCGTAAATGAATATTCCAATATCACTTGCAACCAAACAGTCACTCAGACTGTTAAAACCTGAAGCTATTGCATTAGAAAAACATAAAGAAACGAACAAAAATGCAATAATCAATATTTTCTTCATTTGTCTTCCTTTGTCTGGATTCTCCCGACATGCACCAGGCTTCGCTGCCTCCATAAGAATGACGGATATGAGGAGCCGTTACCATTCTCTTCTTTTCTTCCTCCCCCTGCCCCCTCCAGAGGGGGACAAGGGCAACCACGGGAACGCCCGTAAAATATAAGTTTCTCATCATCTCAGCAACTGATATCCATTCTCCCGGGCCATGCGCCTGCCTCTCTTGGCGCTGTAGCCGGCTACCGTTGCACTGATCTTGATGCAACACGATAACCCGGCGCTCGCGTACTCTGCTTCCGGAGGCATCCGGTCTGACTGCCACGGTATCCAGCCCCCTTGAATTACCGCTTCTAGTTCCGAAAAGTTGCGGCTTTACCGCTGTTCCCTTTGACTTTGATCCAGTGATCGCGCCTCCCAGATTTGCAGCAACTGATCCATCAGCAAACGAATGTTATGAACGTCAACGGTTCTCACCTTCGTTATTTTTTCCACGGCAGAAAGAACATCCATAATATTTTTTTCAACATCATGTTCAGAATCCACTCTTCTGGTTTGCACATTCCGGATAAACTCGACGGCGCTCTTTATTAATTTCTTATCGCTGATCGATGCCGCCTTGAGGGCATTGAGTTTTGTAATAATATCGGCGGCAAGACCGGCATTTTCATTTTCCACGCTCACGGTCACACTGACACTCCTATAAAAACGGTACGCTCCGTTTTCCATGATGTCGACATCCGTCTGCAGCGTATAGACGCCCGGTGCATCGGGTGTAAATACAAAATACTGAATATCCTTCGTTTCATCTTTCGCCAGGTGAACGTTGAATATCCATGGATTATCCTGAATCCATTGTCCGGCCGCAGCGTCATAAACCTCCATGCCGGCAGGATACTTCTCCGTTACCCTCAAATCCACGGCATCGCCGGGATTATCCAGTCTGACCCTGACGGGGACATACTTCTGAGACGAATAATGACCGGGTGCCGCGCTGTTATGGACATAAGCAATGGCTTTTTTCAAAATCCCGGCCATAACGTCGTAATTGCCGGCCGTCAGGGAAGCGCCGTAATCGAACGCGAAAAACACCGTTTTGCCAAGGCCATAGACATTGGTGATGATCCCCGGATATTCGCCCGGCGAAGGATGACACCTGTAGCTGCTTTTCCATTTTATCCATGCCTGGACATTTTCAGGCTTTTCAGCATCCACTCTGGCGGCATCCCCTCTCGCCTGCAGTGTTGCGGCATCAAAAAGACTTCCCGCCGGTATCTGAATAAAATGATATTCATCGGGCAGGCTGCCGCGATACCGGTAGCCGAACACAGTCTCATAATCGCCGTCATTGGAATTTCCATGTTTGAGATACAGTGAAGAGATCAACCCTTTGCCGGAGTACACCTGTTCCCTCAATTCTTCGGCATGATGACCTTCCAGCGGTTCATGGTCGCCAAGGATGATAAAGTCCGTGTAGAAAGGATTCCTCATCGCAGCTTCAAAATCATTTCGATCATAAACAAAATGATAATTGGCTTCCGATTCCCGCAATATCTTCTCCAGGAGATCCCGACGAAGACATGGCTTATCGGAGTCCGGTTCATCGCATTTCGCTTTGACTTTTGAATCGTCATGCAAACAACGATTGTTGATCCAGACCAGCAAATTGGCGGTGTCGGTATTGATCGTTTTGGAAATTTTGACACCGGTTTTAACCTCAAACTCGACTGTGGCAAGTTTTTTGGGAGCGGCAAGAGACGGCAGGACAGCCGTCAGTTCCGCTCTGTAGACAGCGGGTAAAAGCGACGACGTAGATACATTATGCGATCCCGCAATGGCGCCCGCCCCGGGTATCGAAGCCTGATCGGCAAACTCTCCGACCAGCGCCAGAGTACCCGAATGATAAACCTTCGTTTTTAAGGTAACGGTTGCCAGATCCTCATTTCCGGCATTGCCGACGGAATAGTTCAGGACTTCGTTTTCTCCCTGGAATACCTGTCCGGGTGATGCGGTAATCGAACCCGTAATGCCGTCACCCGTAACGGACGTACCCAGTATTTCAAACGTTGCCGTCACGGTGCTCAACAGTCCGGCGCCGCTGTAGGTTTGCAGTTTAACCGAATAAATTCCCCTGGGATTGACGGAGGTATTCCATATCTTCTTTATTTCCTGAACTGCGCCCGACGCCAGAGCCGCAATATTTTTCTCCTCCGTAAACAGCGTCTTGCCGCCTGCGTCAAACAGCGTCAGTTTTGCCGTTACATTATTTATCGTGTACGACGCTCCGATATTCGCGATTACCGCCGTCACTTCAACATTCTCATTGATGCTGTATGCCGGCTTGTTCACTGCGACCGTTGTTTTCAAAGGCAGATAAATCAATGTATGGGAAACTTTATCACTGCACTTACCCGCCTGATCCCGGGCAAAGAATGTAATACTGTTCGATCCGGGCGATAAAGCAACGGAGGTAAATACAAAAGAACCGGTTGATGCATCCGCCTGCACGGTTCTGGCGGCTCCCTGAATTTCCATGATCACCGCAAGGCCCGGTGCGGCCGTGCCCTGAATATCAACCGTATCCGATACACCGGTCGACCCGGTCGAAGGCGAATTGATCACCGGCGGATTAAGCGGCTTCAGATTGATCGTGATGCCTGTCGAGACGGCAAGGCTCGTATTCATGGCCTGATCCGTAGCCCGGAAACTGATGGTGTGAGCGCCTTCATCCGTCTGCACCGGATTCCAGATAACGGAATAACGACCCGTCCCCGCGTCCGCAACCGGCAGATATTTCCATTCGCCGGCGTCAATCTGATATTCAACTTTTGCCACGCCCGAAAGATCATCCGCCGCGGTAACGGCAAGGTCTATCGCGGACGCATAGGCGGTCCCCGCAAACGGCTTCAGAATCGTAACCACCGGGGGTGTTCCATCCTTAACCATGAAAGCGGCGCTGGATATCTTCTTATAGTCGCCCTGATATAAGGCCTGTAAAACAGCCCAGTAGGATTTCAGTTTGTATCCCTGCGTCGATAACTGGCAGTTTCCGGACTTCTCCACGTTCAGCGGAAGATCAACGACGGATTCAAATGAATTCAACACTTCCTGTGAATCGGGATCGACGATCAACACCCTGACGGGAAGGTTGCTGACATCGGCGCCGCCAATATTCCTGACTGTGTAATCCAGTTTAACATCGTTCCCGTACAGTACGAAGCCCGGAGCGGCAATCCCCCCCGTGACCGCAGTGCGGGCGGCAAGGCTGAATGTTGTGAGTTTTGTTGCAACCAGATCTTCTCCGGAATAAACTTCGAGGGTAACCTGATATGTCCCCGGCACGGAAGCAGCCGTATTCCATAAATCCTTTACGTTGCATATCGAACCGACAAGAAGATTCGTCACCTTCTTTTCATCCGCAAACACAACAACGCCCGCTGCATTTGCAATCCTGATTTTTGCCGTCAATTCCGGAAGGATGTAATTCCTGCTGGCATTGGTAATGTTGATGCTTATCTCGGCGTTTTCATCAGCCAGGTAGACGGCCTTGTCCGTTGTAATCATTACGGGGTCCACTTTAATCTCGGAGACGATTTTAAAATTCACGATATTTTCCACAATGGTTCCCTGATCCGACTTCAATACGGCATGAACTCGATACCGGCCGCCCAGGATAGACGCCGTATTCCAGACAAAAGGAATTTTTTGATCGGACGCATAATCCATCCGGAGATCAACAGGCGTCAGTGACGCAACCGGGACTCCGTTTGAATCCTCAACGGCCGCGGTCAGCGTAACCTTTTGACTTTCGCCGGAATTCCTGATATCCACGCCGATATTCACATCCTGCATGGCTCCGTACTGGACGGCATCCAGCGCTGTCGTCATCTCGACTCCGGTCTGATCCATCACGACAATGTCCTTAAACGCCGAATTATTGTCTTCGGACGCCTCCGGGATGGCATCATCGGGATCAACCGCCACGTAAAGCATGTTTACACCGGTTCCCGCCTTGCCGCTCCATTCCAGATGAACCGCTTGAGAAGCCCCGGCGGTTATCAGCGGAATGCTTTCATTTTTCAACAGCGACCATGTGCCGCCGGTGAGGATGTATATTTCAACGTTTACATTTCTGGCATCCGCTGCTCCGGCGTTGCCGATATTTGCATAAATGGACACTTTTTCACCGGGCTTTGGATACGGCGGATAGACGGCAATGTCATCCGCGGTTACCTTCAAATCCGGTTTCTTGTTTGAACAGGTTACGGTAATTTCATCGGATGGCGCACTGGCGGTGCCCGCCGCATCCGTGGATACGGCATAAAATATATTGGCTCCGTCATTGAGCGCCACATCCGCAAAATGGAATTTCCCTTTCGGGACAAGAATATTCAACTGACGCCGGGCATAATCAAAGTAGCCGATATCCCCGGACCTTGTCCAATCCAGATAACTCCAGTTGACGCTGAGACTGGAACATAAGACGCTTGTCTGGTCTGTATTCAGGAGCGCAGCTAATATGGAATATTTGCCATCGCTGTTTTCCTGCCGGAAGAGCATGCTCTGTCCGTCGGGCGACCAGACCGGGCTGGATGCGTTGCCCGAGGAAGCGATGGTTTTTATGACCTGATTCGCCTCAACACTGACAATCAGAATCCCTGCGGGAGAATTCTTCATAGAAACATAGGCTACTTTTTGACCGTCCGGAGACCAGTTTACAATGTTGCCGTCGGTCTCCGTATCGATCTTGATTACTTCCAGCGTATTGATGTTCACCACATACAAATTATAATCTTCGAAATAAGCAACCCGGGTCCCATCCGGCGAAATCGCCGCCGGCCATGCAATTCCCGAACTGGTCATTTGCCTGAGTTCGCCGCTTTGCAAGTTCTTGACCCAGACATCATAAGTTCCATCCGACCATTTTGTCCGTACCAGCGATACCTTCGTTCCATCCAGCGACCAGGAAACCGAATCCTCGGAAACATCAGGATCTGATGTTAACGCACTGCTTGCGCCGGTTTTCCGGTCATGGATCATGATGCGGTTATCGTTGTAGTTCAAATATGTAAATCGCGTGGCATCCGGCGACCAGGAAAATGGCGGATACCCTTCGCCGATCTGCTGCGCATTACGGCTGGTTAAGTCCATGGTCCAGACCTGATTATTCTGGTCATAAACCAGCATTCTGCCGTCCGGAGACACAGCGGGATAAAAAGAAGACGGCAGGGAAATACTTCCGGCCTCATCCGCCGCGGAGGCGGTCGATTTGCCCAGTGATGCACCGTTTCTGAACAATTCCACCGTGGTGTTCGGCTCCGCATGTCCAAACAGCTCCGTAATATTGTCGCTCACCGTGACGGGAATACCGGCCACCGTCGGGTAATGGATAGCAGGCCTGGCCAGCGTGCTGTTTAACGGCATACCCGCGGCCTCATTGGAATAAGCACTCTCATTACCAAAAGCGTCAACCGCGACTGCCACATAATAATAACGTATCCCGTTGATTAAATTCTGATCCAGGAAAACGTTTGTTCCGATGAGAGCGCCGTTTACCTTTGAATAAGGACCGCCGGCCGTCGAGCCCCGATACAGATTGTATCCTGCCGGAGTATCACCGCCATAGCTCCACGCCGCATTCAAGGAACCACCCTGTGCGGCAGAAGTGACGGACAGCGAGACAGGAGCCTGCGGCGGGGTGATGTTCACCGCAGCCTGCGCTTCGTTGGACGGCAAGCTTTCATTCCCGACGGCGTCAACCGCCGTCACACGGTAGATATAGCTTCCGTTCGCCAGCCCGGCATCCGTAAAATTATTGGTTGCAACCGGGAAAACGTTGAGTCGAACCCAGCTCTCCGCGTTCTTTTTGTAGACGATATACCCCGCCAGATCAATTTCCGTTGCGGCATTCCAATTCAGTGTGACCGTCGCTCCGGAAACACCGGCCGACAGATTCACCGGTGCGTCGGGCGATGTCACGTCTCCGATGGCTGCCTCCTTTTCCTCCGCCGACGCGCTTTCAAAACCATCATAGTCCACTGCCGTCAGTTTATACCTGTAGCGGCCGTCGGAAAGACCGGGGTCGCTGTAACCGGTCTGAGTAATCAGAGAATCTTTACTGATTTTCACATCGGTAATACCGGCGTAGTAATAACCGTTGAGACCGGTGATATGGATTCTGATTTTATCCGTCCGGTAGGAGGGATGGAAAGCATGAATATTCTGTTTCGACGTATTCGCGGTTACCGCGGTCTGAGTAATCCAGGCATGACCGGACCAGAATTGGATCTCATAATTTGCTCCACCAAGAACCGTCTCATTTCCGTATCCGTCATCCACCGCATACCAGTTGACTTCCAGGCGATTGATCAATTCCGCCGAAGGCAGGTCTATTTCCAGCCAGACCGGGCTGTCCGGACTGACTGAATCCGTGCCGGCAATCCATTGCGTAGCGCCGTTGCCGTCAAACGCATTGGCCGGCGGATAGTAGGAATTGGAAGATGAAGCCGTTGCGATGCCGGATGTCTGAGATACCGCTTCATTGACCTTGGCCCCGTTCTTATACAGGTTGTACCCGGCCATATCGGATTCGCCGTTAGGCGTCCAGGAAAGCGTCACATTGTGATCCAGCACGGATGCATTCAAGCCCGATGGAGATGCCGGCGCTTCATTATACACGACATAGACCACATCCGAAGACCTGCTCACATTACCGGAGCCGTCCTTTGCGATCGCCGTAATCCGATTTTCACCCAGTGTCAGATTGGCCGTGGAAAGAGCAAAAGCGCCCCGTGCATCGGCAGCAGACGTGCCCTGCGATACCGGCCCGGTTCCCGAATCCACAAAAATCTCGACAGCATTGCCGTTGCCTCCGTTGCCGCCGGACACCAAAATCGTTTTATTGCCGGCAGGCGTATAGGGCTGCGCCAGCTTCGGAGCAAATATTGTTGCGGAAACGCCGCCGGAAGCCGGACTTTCATTTTCATAGTTGTCCAGCGCGGTGATTGTATAGGTATATGTATCATCCGCCAGACCGCTGTCCTGATAGGTTGCGTCTTTGACGACGGAACCGTTCAACCTGGTTTTCGATCCGCCGGCGGATGTCCTGTAAACATTGTACCCGTTTAAATCAACTTCCTGATTTGCTTTCCACGTCAGCGTGACATTTTTCCCGTTCACCAACGCTTTCAGATCAACAGGCGCGGAAGGAGCGGTGATGTCGGTATATTTCAGCGTGATCGACGCGGGGGCCGGATCGACATTGTTGGCCTTGTCCGTGGCTATAGCACGCACGTTGTAATCGCCGTAGGTTAAGCCGAGGGCAACCGGATCCAGTCCGGCAATAAACGGTGTTTTGGTCAGAGCGGCGCCCAGGTTTATCCAGGCTGCATCCTGCGCTTTTTTATACTGGAACTGAACAGCGGCGATATCCAGGTCGGGTGATTCGCCGCGTAGCGATGTTTTGCCCTGGAACTTCGACTTGTCCTGCGGATCGGTAATCGTGATATGCGGCGCATGCGTGTCAATGTTCACTTCCAGCGTATTGGACGCATCGCTGATGTTTCCCGCCTGATCCATGACCACGATGTAATATTTCATCTTGCCGTCGGGAAGAGCCCGATCGACATAGGATGTGCCTGTTATCAGGTACGGCTTGAGATTGCCGACTACAAGCCCCGCGACATTGGCCAACTGGTCGTTTCGATAAACCAGATAACCGGCAAGATCGTCCGCCGTAACGGCCTGCCAGGTCAAAGCCACGTCCGAACCCGTCGGCACGGCTGTCAGAAGGACGGTTGCCGCCGGAGGCGTATTGTCGACCGTAATATTGATCTGGTATGTGCCGACATTGCCGCTGATATCTTCTCCCTCCAGCCTGATCGCGTAAACGCCGTTTGTCAGACCGATCGTATCCCATTGCGCCAGGGAGCCGAATGTTTCCGGCACGGGCGATGTTCTGATAACGTTCCAGGCGGCGGGAGCCGCTCCCCGGCCTATCGATACGCGATACTGCCTGAAATCGTCCGAACTGAAGGCGGTTCCCTTGATATCGACCAGACCGCTGACCCTGGCGCCGTCCAGCGGCGAAGTAATTCTCACCGTCGGCGGCGTAATATCCACTTTCAGGGTTATTTCATTGGAAGGTTTGCTTTCATTGCCCGCCGCATCCAGCGCCGTAACCGTGTATTTGAATTGTCCTTCGCCGAGGCCTTTATCGGCATAGACAATGTCCGCCAGAAGCGACGTGTTCAGCTTCACGCCGTTTCGGTAAAGATTATAGCCGGCCAGATCCGCCTCCGTATTTTTCGTCCAGCTGATCGAGGCATCCGCCTTATTCTCAACCCTGCCGGAAAGCGCCGGCGCCGCAGGCGGTGTCGTATCCACTTTTACCTGAACTTTTGCTTCCGCCCGGAGTCCGACTTTGTCGGTTGCCGCAAGGCGAATGCAATAGTCTCCGTCCGCCGGAATGATTTGCCACAATCCCAGCAGCCCGGCTTTTACCGGAGATGTCGATTTCCTGAACGCGACCCATTTGTATGCTCCGGCACACTGTCCTTCCGACATTTCCAGCAGATAATTATCCAGATTGGCGTCAAAAGCCGTTCCATTGATATTTACCGCCGACCTGACGTAATCCCCGTCCTTCAGGGACGTGATGGACGCCTCGGGCAGCGTGTTATCGATGATAATCCGCACCCTGGCCTCGCCGGTCCATTGGGCCTTGTCCCGGGCATAAAGCGATACTGTGTACACTCCGTCCGGCACACCGTCATTTTTGCCCACTTTCCACGCATACAGCTGCGACGCGGCCGTAACCGTATTGCCCGCGAGAAGACTTGTCCATTGAGGAGGATAATCCTCCGCCCGTCCGTAACGCAAAGAATACTCATCGAGATTTTTTTCAACGATGCCGCCCGTGATACTGACAAGATTCTTATCGCCGCCGTAGTATTCACCGTCCTTCACTGAATCCAGGGTAACTTTGGGAGGCGTCGTGTCGATTGTAAAGGCAATGTCGCGCTGCGCCGTGTTGCCCGCGTTGTCCGTTGCTTTAACGTTCAGGGTATATTTCCCTTCCGCAAGCTCATTGAGCGTACCAAACGTATAATTTTCCCGGTTCTGGTTTCCCGCGTCAACGGTTCCGGAGCCGCCGTCGCCGGTGTAAACGCTTGCATATTCCCTGATATTCCTGTCGCTGATCGTTCCGAAAACGGGAATGGTCCTGATTTTCAGATACAAATCATTCAGCGGTTGTTTGAGATCAATGGTCGGAGCCGTCACATCCAGCAATACCGTTACAATCTCCGTTTGCGTTACGGATGTATTCGACGAAAGCGCGGCGGTAATCCTTACTGTATAAAGGCCGTCGGGCAAAACGCTGCCGGCATCACCGGCGCCATCCCACACATAGGTATAAACACCCGCCGACGGCACCGATGTCGTGTGCGTTCTTCTTACCGCCCCCGTGGAATCGAGAAATTCAATCCTGACCTGGCAGGCGTCCGTCAGCTCGTACTTAATACCCGTCGTGTCGAGAACACCGTCGTTATTGGGAGAAAACAGTTTTGGCGATGCGTTCAAATCTTTGATCAGGGTTTTGCGCTGCGTCAGATTAACGGTTACGCTTGCCGTGCGTTGATTGCCGACAATATCTTTCCCTGTCAGCCTGATGGTCCAGATACCCTCCAGGCCAAAAGTATTCCATTGCCCGAGAACCGCTTCTTCTTTCACCGGATTGGCAGCCGCCGCGACCGGCATCCAGCTGTCCGGATTTTCACCCTGCCCCACTTCCAGGGTATAACTCTGGAAATGAAGATCATCCGCCGTTCCTTTGATTTCAACGATATTTCCCAGCGGATCCGACGGCCGGGGATAGGTAATATTTACGGCAGGCGGCGTATTGTCCACTTCCACCGCCACCCACCTGGTATTGATATTGCCGCAGGAGTCTTTGGCGTGGACGGCAACGCCATACAGGCCGTCCGGCACAACCGCAGCGGCGTCATCCCTGCCGTTCCAGGTCTCAAAATCCGTGCCGTCAAGGTGAGTCTTGCCGATGGCAAGAGTCCGGACCGTTGTCTGGTCGAGCGTGTAATTATGATCTCCCTGGTCGATCAACCTGTAGACCTTCACATCGACCGTCGCGTATTCACTGATTTCATAGCTGATATTAACATCGTCCAGAACGCCGTCGTTGTTGGGCGAGAAATAACGTTTGTCACTGATAACGGATATGTCCACTTCACTGTCAATGGAAAAACTCACCGTGCTGCAACTTGTATTGCCGACAATATCCGTGACCTTAAGCTTGAGAGTATAGTCCTTTCCCGCCAGCCCGGTCACGTCCCAGTTAGCCAGTTGACCTTTAACCGGATCATCCGTTGCTATTGGACCGGCAAATTTTTTATCCTGGCTTAACGCTTGAATTTCGGCTTCGGCATTCTCCCCGGCCCCGTAATACAGATGAATGCCGCACGTTCGGAAATCGAGCGGATCACATCCCCGGATAAAGGTATTATCCGTGGCAACGGCTTCCACCGGTATGCTGAACCAGTTGCCTTTGGTGGTTGTCTGTTGAATCCGGCACAGCTTTTGGGCTTTACCCGGATAGGTAATTTGTGCAACCGGTAAAGTTCGATCCACTATTACTGCATTTGTAGCACTGATTTCTCTCTCCTGGCTGTCAAAATATTTTAGAATGGCTTTTACCGGATACGACCCGGCCGCCATGGCTGACGTATCAAGTGATGTTGCCAACATCGATGACCCGCCCCTCATGATTTCCGTCTGCAGCTCACTGGAAATATCAAAATGTCGAAGAAGCTGCTGTCCTTCCGGTTTCTGAATATAGTAGTCAAGGCTGATCAACCTGGTGCCATATTTTATTGAAGAAACTTTGATTGTTGGAGATAGTTCAACTTTGCCCACTGAAAACGCGTTACAGGCGGCAGCTTCAGGATACGATACCCATAAATTTATATCCTGGCAATTGCTCGGATAGGATATTTCGTTTGATACAATCTCTGTGGCGCCGGCGCCTTCCCCAACAGTGCCCACCATTCTTAATCTGTAAGACATTCCCGTTTTAACAGAAGGCAGATTGGTAACGGTAAATTTTCCTTCCGGCACGGTATCGCCGCCAGTCCGCCGATAAACCACCAGATCCGTCCAGGTCAGATATTGCGGATCTTTGCCGCTGATTGCCTGAACCTTGAGCACATCAAGTTTCTCATACAGATTGTTTTGTGCATAAACATTCTGATTGTCTTCACAAGTGGGTGCGTATAGGTAGAACAACGGTTTTATGCGAACGATATTTGAATAATATTCAATCCCGGTCTCACCAAATGCTTTGACACGGACTAAAATTAATTCTTCCGGATTAATCCCGGAATTATCCCAAGATAAATTGATATTGCCATCCGGCGGCGCCGGCGTGATCATATGGTCAATCCATTTGCTGCCGTTCCAGTATTGGAGAGTTACAGAGGTAAGCGGCGTTCTAATGGTTTCCATGACAGAGAGAGCATGAATTCCCGGCCGGCTCAAATTGGCGGGAAGGCCTGCGATGTGTGCTAAAAACTCTTCATACGATTGATAAGGTATGTCCTCTTCTCGGGAACATTTAGATAAGTTACTAAAATCATCTTTAAGGTTAAAATCATCTCTGCATGTTGATTTTACTCCCAAATAATAAGGAGCAACTTCTCCACTTGCGTGTGTCCATGTATCCCATTGATACAGCATCAATCGTTCTTCGAGATACTCGCTGACGACTGCTTTTTTATTTCCCGCATAATCTTCTGCGGTCACCTTGAACTTCTTGCCTGTTACCTCCGAAATTTGCGATATACCGAATTCGAAGTAAGCAGGCCCATCAATAGGCAAATAACCGCGGAACTCCCATTCCAGGGGGTTGTCTCCTGCGCCACGCTCAAGAAAAGCACTAAGAATATTATTATCAGTAGCCCAAGCGGATAAGAAACCATATACCGGACCATAAACCAAAGCGCCGTCCACTTTGTATTTTTTCTGGCCCATGCCAAGGGATAAATTTATAAAGGGCGGCGTATTGTCGATTTCCACGAAGAATTCATAATCGAACACCTTCAGGATATACTTGCCGTCCGGAACGGTCTTGCCGCCCGCGTCCCGGCCGTCCCAGGAAATAAAATCTTCTCCGGGAGTGCTGTGATCTTTCAAATAGGTGCGGATCACATTATTATTTTCATCCAGAACACTGAATTCCAGGTGCACGGGCTCCAGTACGGTATAGTGCAGTTCCACGGAATCTTTCACGCTATCGCCGTTGGGTGAAAATATATCCTGTGTTTTATAAAGATTGGTGATGCTGGCGGTCAGTCCCCAGGTCACTCTTTTGCGGTCCCATCGGATGTTGCCCGCCTTGTCCCAGACGGTCAGTTTTATGTAGAATACACCTTCATATGGAGGAACCCAGGTTGTGAACACATCATTGACAACGGGCACATTTGAAGGCGGTTTCACCAGATTCCAGACAGTTGGATTTTTGGCATCCGCATACTCAAGCTGATACCCTTCAAAATTCAGATCCGTGGCGATTCCACGCAGGATAACCGCCGATTTTTCTTTTTTCACCAGCAGGTCCGCCGTCAGGTTAAGCAGCGAACTCATGGCCCAGGTATCCTGGTATCCCCGGCCATAGCATACACTCGAAGAATCAACAGTCTGGTCATATGTAAAATACCGGCCGAAAGGCGATACGGTTGTAACGCTGCCGACGGGGAGATAGGTTCTGTTTCCATTTTCGGAATTGGTGATGAATGGTCCGCCATTATCCGAGCTGAGAAGCGAAATATTGTCGGAGAGCCATTGCATGTTGTCGTAGCCGCCGTCATTGGCGCAGGATCCGTCATCAATGGTACTGCATGCCATGTAGCCCGCGCTAATATTGCCATGAACGGCATTTGCCCGGTTTGACTTCCTGACCTGCTTGAAGCGCTTTTTGTCCGGTTTGGCTTCTTCGTTGGCATTCAGTACAAGCGATATCTGATCCCCGGACGGAAGAGTCTCCCACTCCAGATCTACGGTGGCCCCATGGGCATCGAGCGTATCCTGATCCGGGGCGGCAACCCTGGCGAGGACATCCTCTCCATCCGATACGCGAACCGCTTTTGAAGGCCTGTAATGCACGCCGTCTATGGCAAGAGCGGCATAATCGATATGGGCGGCATCCTTCCCCTTCTGGGTAAGCCGGATCCGGACGGGACCGTTTCCTCCCTTCAGGTAAGGAGTCAAATTCAGCTTTCTGGTTTCAAACTGCGCGCCAAAATGCAAAACACCCTTTTCCGACCAGCCATCCGCCTCCATGATTTGAACATGATACGATTCAGGTTCCGGCACATAACAGAGATCCATGCAGGTCGACGAAGGAAATGCCCGGATGGCTTTCTTCTTCACATCGAACAGAACACGATACTGTCTGTAATGACAGTCGTCGATTTTTTCATAAGCATTGTCATAAAATGCAAGTTTTGCGGCGTCCGGCGACCACCTGATATCATGGATGGTTTGCGTTCCATAAGTGCTGTAGAGTTCCGTGGGGTTCGCGGACGCGCCGTACGGCATGGACTTAGCCGATTCGTATACGGAAAGAACATTTCCGGCTCCATCGGCAATCTTCAGATATGTTTTATCTGCCGCGTATTCCGTGAAAGCAATCTTTGTTTTATCGGGACTGATTGCAAACTGACTGGAACGATCCGTTAATTGAATGTGATTGCCGGCGCCCGTCGCATCGACAATCCACACAGGATAGTAAGGCGCATACATGAGGGACAAACCGACAATCTTCTGATCGTTGAGCCATTCATACTCATTCCATCGGTCGGAGCTGCTCCACGCAATAACCTGTTTATCGCCGTTGATGCCTGTCACGGTTAAGGAATTATCATCGTACGTTCTCATGTACGCGAACTTCGTTCCGCCGGGCGCCCACTTGAGATTATAGAAATTGTCGGCCGAATCGATTTTTCTGTCTCCTGATCCGTCAGACTTGATCAGCCATAAATCATTTTCACCAATCGTATAAACCAGGTAATTGCTGTCCGGCGACCATTGCGGATTATTGATGGAGACGCCGTCGGAAGAATGAACCATCTTTAGATTGCGGCCGTCTCTGTCCACCACCCATAACTGGCTCACGACAAGCTCCCAGTATAGGTTCCACTGAACACTTTTTTTCTTCTGTTCCAGAACGATGAATATCTGATTTCCGTCCGGCGATACGCCGTGACTGCTGATGTCATGACGAATATAGTAACCGTTGCTCTGATACGTCACCAGATCCCAGGGCGCTCCCCACGGGATGATGCGCACAACATCCTGCCCGTCGGCCGATACAAAATACAGTCCGGCCGGATATTCAGGCGCATTCTGATTCGTCATGCTGACCTTGGCCAGAATGCCGCTTTCATCCGGAAACCACTGCCAGCTTACATCCGGCAGCATGCAGGTAAGATTGCTGTTCAACAGATACTTCGTCCCGATGGCTTTCACCAGCGGGGACTGGTTGTTATCCACGGTTACCGTCAGGCTGCCGATGCTGTTGCCGCCGGCATCGATGATCGTAATTTGATAATCCCCGTCCGCCACAACCATGCCTTCGTCATTGAAACCGTTCCAGGTGATATTGCCTCCGGAGGTATTGGCCAGTGTGTCGTCGCTGAACAACCGGACAACCTCGCCGCGCTCATTGATCACCTTGATTTTGACGGTTTGCGTCAGGCTCAGCCGGAAGAAAAAGTCCGTGCTGTCCTTGATGGCGTCGCCGTTTGGCGATATGTATCGCTCCGTCAGCCACAGGTTGGCATCCTGCACGCCGAAGGTACGTGAAGCAACGTTGTTGTCCCTGCTGCGCTCCGCGATCAGATGATCCGGATCAACCTCGGCGGTTATTTCATGCGCGCCTTTCTTTCCCGCCGTGCTGTAGGAAATCGTGGCTGTCCCCTGGCCGTTGCCGGCAATGGCAGGAATCACCGCACTGCCGATCACGGCGCCGTTTTCCGACAGTCTTACGGCAACGCTGTTTACCGGCTGCTGGCCCAGGTTTTTAACGGCAACACTGATGGCTACCGTATCGCCATCCCTGGGCGCGGAAGGATTAAACGTAATGGAATTGGCGGATATGGCCAGATCCGGAATGCTCAGGATGGTGATGGTTGTAAAGGCATCGTTGTCGTCCCTGGTAATTTCCGAAAAAAGGTTATTCGGATCGACCTGAACATAGAGAATTTTTTCACCGCTGACGGCGATATTCTGCCAGTCAAAGGACACCTGTGCGCCTGCCCCCGCATCCAGGGCGGGAATGGTCTGGCTGCCGATCAATACTCCGTCCACTCCCGGAACTCCCACATAGAAATTGACCGTAACGCCGGCAACCGGAGCAAATCCCTCATTCCTGACGGTTGTCCTGATATTGACGCCGCTCGCTTCATGGATTACGGCGGGCGTAATCACGATGTCCGTATACGACGTCGCCAGATTCGGCTGCACCGAGCCGTTGACGGCAAGCGCCGCCACGGCCTTATTATTCGTTTTGGATGTTTCCGTAAATGTGTTTCCCGGATCGACTTCCACCGTAATCGGAAGATTGCCGCCCGCCCGGCTGGTTTTCCAGACAACCCGGCTGGAAATGGTTGTATTGGCGGGAATGTCAACGGTTGCGGTGGCAATGTCGATTTTCCCCGAAACTTCGTCAATGTAATATTTTACCTGGACATTGTAGGCGTTCCGGGTGCCCTTGTTGCTGATTCTGGCGGTAATGGCCACCTCTTTCGTAATATCCACGGGATTTTGAGAAAAGCTGATATCGGAAGAAAGCACTTCAAAATCATACGTCGTGGAAGGGCTGAGAATATTATACGCTGTATTGTTGTTTTTATTCGATTCGACCACGGCATTGTCCGCGTCAACGGATATGTAAAATTTATGCGTATTCCCGTCGCTGATCACCACCGGAAAAGAAAGGCTGACCGTCGACTGTCCCGGGAAAGCGACTTTCTGCTCCGCGATCTTTGCCGCATCGGAAACCGACCCGTCGTAGAGAACAACCCTTGCTTCCGGCACATTCGTCCTGCCGAGATTCGATATTTTCACATTGACGGTTATCGAAGCGGGAAGACCTGTAATGACATTGGGCGTAAATGTGATGTCCTGCGGATCGATGGCCAGATCCGGCGTTACCGTTGCGTTCCAGACGGCGCTCACGGCCATGGCGGTTTGATGCGCGCTGCCGTACCAGCTTCCATCCGCCGACTGAAGCCCCAGGATGAAATTAACGCCCTGCCCGACGCCGGTGGTCAGCCCGTTCAGTTCCTGCAAGGCGATCACGGCCGTCGCCGTATCATAAACCGTGCTGGGACTGTTGCCGAAACCGCCGTCCGGGTTTTGCCGGGCCGTCAGATACGCCTGGCCGCTTTTCATCGTTTCATCCAGAACATACTGCCCGCGATACTTATTGAAGGCGCGCAGCACATTGGCCGTGCTCTCAATATTACTGCCGGCCTCGTTGCCCCAGCCGCCGTCCGCATTTTGCCTGGATTTCAAATAGGCAATCGCCGGCGCAATGACATCCTGACCGGCATATCCCGCTGCCGCAAGCGCCCCGAGCGCAAAGGAGGTGTCCACCGGGCTGCTCATGTAGGTTTTATTGCCGCCCCAGCCGCCGTCCGTGTTTTGCCTGGAAACCAGATCGGTCAGCAGATTACCGACATCCCTGCCCGCCGCATGAAGGGCTTCGATTTTCCGGGCAAGGTAATCCGTGACGGTGATCTCATTATCGGCCAGCCACTGGAGGCCGCGGGTGTAATTTGGTTGAGCGGCGGAAAAGTTCTTCAACGCCAGCAGGGTTTCCGTTGTATCCCGCGCTGCCGTGCGGGACAGATCCACCCAGTTGCCTTCCGCCTTTTGACTGGTCATCAGCCACTGAACGCCGTCATCAATATTGGCGGGCAGCGGCCTGGGCGTGACAACCGGGTCCGGAAAACCGCCGCTGACCGGGATTTCTTCCTTTGGATTCAAAACAACGTCGATCAATCCCCGTCCGTCCGTCAGGATGGAATAGCGTTTGATCCATTCGGTCCGCATGGCTTCCACGCCGGCCAGTTCATTACCGGTAAACGTGCCGGGGCGGGTAACCAGAATAAAGGCGATCTTGAACGATTTTTGGGAATCTGCCGAAGAAGGCACGCGCTCGCCTTCCACGGCAATGATATCGTCTATGGTGACATAGCGCGCGGTGCCGGTGATCCGGGCGTTCAGTTCGGGCATCCGGGACGGATTGATTTCCTGATTCTCGATCAGCAGCATCGGCGGCACCTGCGTTTTGTCGATAAAGCCCATCAGGTAGAGATCAAGCGGACTGTAATACTTCCGGATCGCCACGGACGTGAACGTGCCGTCGCTATTGTCCTGCCATTGATTCCCGTACATGAGCGACGCGCGGGAATCGAGCAGGAAGCTCCAGTGCATGGCATCTTCTCCCAGAAGAGCCGCACCGGGATTGCCGTCGGCGCCCCGGAACCTGACAAAAGCGGCCCAGCGGTGCATCAGTTCATGGGACAGCGTATCGAGGGAATTTTCAAATTTCGGATTGAGCGTATCGGAAGCCAGAGCGGCGGCATTGCCCATGTCCACCGTGCCCTGCAGTTTCCCGCCGCTGCCGTAAAATGCGGAATAATCAAACAGCTCCGCGCCGATGCCTTTCGTATCGTTTTTCACACCGGTATAAAAAGCCAGCGTGGCCGGTTTGGGCATCAGGTAATCGAAATTGGAGAAGATGACGATGAAATCATATTCGTCTTTATGCGTTTTATAAAATTCTTTGGCGATGATCTGGCGGGGAATCTTATTTGCCGTCGCATCGGCATTCTTCGCGTCATAATTGCCCGATACTTCCATGACGGCGATATGGCCGTAGCTCCCGATGGTTTTAGCGGTGAAATCGTCTGAAAAACTCATGGAGGGGAAACACAGTAAAACAAGAAACGCCATCCATAAACCCTGCAGAAATCCGCTGATTGAACGATTAACCCCTTCCATGAAGCTCCTCCCTTGTATCGTTGTAATGGATTCTCACAAGCATATTGTTCATCCCGCCATGGCCGATAAGCGTTTCGGGCGCAGAATAATCCTGGTCCCGGCGCAAATGATCCGTCATTGAAGCATTTTGCCTCATGCGTTCTGACGAGCTGCCATATAAAATCATGTTTATAATGAGACAGCGTTTTATGAACGGTCTGATAATGGTTTTGCCTTTGCCATTCCCGTGCAGGCGAAAATCCGCCGCCCGTCGCATGTCTGAAGCGCAGATGCGCCGATTCGTCCCGGGAATGCTGTTATGAGACCGTTAATAAAACGGAAATACTGAAATGCCGTTTATTCTTTTTTCTGCTTATCATCTTTGCCTGTCATTCCCTTGTCCGGCAGTTTTACATCGGGCTTGCCCGATTCCTGCTTTTTGAGTAAACCCGTTCCCTGCGTGTCCGGCCTTTTTCTGATCCTTTCAACGATTGTTTTGTTTTCCGGAACCTGCCCCCTGTCTTTTTGCAGAGTGTTTTTCGCCGTTTTTTCCTCTTTCTGCTCCAGCCTTAAGATGATTGTTTCCGGGCCGGATTTTGTTTTCTCTTCCAGCACAATCAGGCCGGCCGAAATTTCCGTTACGGTGGCTTTGCGGCCGGCTGCCGCTTCTTTCTTAACACCGGCCGCCCGATCTTCCGCTTTGACGGTCTTTTCCTGATCGGCTTTGGTCTTGCCTGCTTTCAGCCGGGCTTTGGATTCTTTTGTGTTGACTGCGGCCTTCTGATCTTTTTCGGGAGTCTGCTTTTCCGCCGGGCTTTGCTTCTGGTCTTTCGCGTCCGGAACAGCCTGATCATCGGGTTGGACGGCAATGTCCTCGCCCACCTTGATAATCCGCATTTTGCCGTCGTCCATTTTCACAATGGCCTGCTTGTCGCGCGCGGAAATCTTGATGATCTGAATCCTGTCAAGTGAATCCGCGCATACCGCCGGCGCGGATGCCAGAGCAAAAAGCAGCAAATTCAAACTGACAACGATGATTCTTAAGATTATGTTCACTTTGATTCCTTTCTGAAGAGACACCGGTGAAATCATAAGATTCCCTTCATTCCTTCAACTGATAACCATTTTCCAGCGCGATCAACCTGCCTCTTTCAACGCTGCAGCCAATTCCAGGGGCACTGATCCCGATGCGTTTCGATATTTCAGCATGGGATATTCCCAACTCACTTGACGCGTAATAAAAAACCATTCTCACCTCCCCCTGCCCCCTCCAAAGGGGGACAATCGTTCCACGTTTTTTATCCTCCGCTGGCGGAGGTGTCATGCAATGACGGAGGTGGTTAAATTTTCAGCCTTATCCTTTTTCCCTTATTCGCACTCCACCAGGTTTTGTATGCTGCCAGCTTGTTTTTGATTGTTGCGCCGTCGCTGGCGCGCAGGGCGGTATTCATGTCGGCTATGTCATCTGCTGCCTTGTCACCGTAATACTTCTGCCGGTAGTTCAGAAAGACAGTCATGTGCTTCACCAGCGCTTCCAGCGTATCCGTCTGGGTTGCTTTGCCCAGTTGCAGTTGCATCAGCCACTTGTCGCACAGCCATAGCCTTCGTTCCATTTCGTCTTTGATCCATTTTACATTATAGGTTTTGCTTTTCAATTCAGCATCCGTGATTGTAATGGTTGATGGAAACTTGGAAAGATAGGCTCTAACAATTTCGATCGGTTCAGGCTTAGTACCTAGCAAGTCAGTATATGAAACACTAATAACGACATTATTACTGACCCATCTAAAAGTACCACCACCAATACCAAGCCAAAGAACTCTTTTATTATCTACCCTTCTCATGACCGCCCCATCTGTCAATTGCCCCAATGTATCCGTTTCATCATCACGATAATTATCCTCCACCTCATGCAATAGCCATTTATCTGAATCCGCACCGGCGTGCTGGGTAACTTCGACAACGATGCCTATTCCTATTATTTTACTCTGGTACTTTGTCTTATAAGTAATATCATAGTGATCTTCTTGGAAATGATCAGATCCGGCAAGAACACCGGCATTTCCATAAAGCCAGTATCCGGGAATCGTTTTTAACTCCTCAGTGTCCGGATCTATCGTTTTTGTTAACCTCTGATAAGGTGCGATGTCTCCTAAGATGATGTAATTGGAAATGTCATCAGCATACGATTCTATATTGATACTTTGCAGTAAAAACATTGATAATAAGATATAGATTCTTTTCCTCATTATTTTCTCCTTTATTGAACCGGATATAGGAGGAAGACCGGGGGTCAAGTCTCCTCTTGGCTCATTTCAACATCCGTTCTGCTTCTTCCAACCTTTGCCGCAACTTGTTATTGTTACGCAAGGCCTCCCGCATCCGTAATACAGCACTGCTGACGCTGCTGTAACTGCTCATACCGTATCGGACCCCAATTTCCGAAAGCGATAAACCCGTATGTTTCCTTGTCAGATAAATCGCTGCATTACGTGCTTCGTTATTTGTTCCCCGTTGTGACTTCAAAAGATCGTCGCCCGTAACCTGATAGACCTTTTCAACTGCTTTCTCTATGCTTGACGGATCAAGAAATAACTCTCTCACCTGCGGTGTTTCCTTCTTATCGGTCTTCCCCAAATATCTCTGCCGGATGTCATCGATAAACTCCTGCGTACCCAGCAACAACGGTAATTTCCCTTTTTTGTATAAATCCTGGATCGCTTCCGATTCTTCCTGTTTCATGAAGTTGAGATAAGCCTGCCGTTGCTTCGTTTTATCCTCTGTCAGCATGTTCAAAACAAAATCTTTATAAAGCCAATTGCCTTCATTGCCTTTGACCATGTATAGCCGGTGTGAATTCCATCGATGGTCTTCAAGCTTGCTGACCAAACCGGCCTGTAATGGATTTCGATGGATATATCTCACCAGCTCCAATAAATAACTGTCGCTTTCCACGACAATGCTTTTATACCGCCCACGGAATAACGGACCGTCGCTTTTATGGGTTCTGTTGAAATACTGTGTGTAAACACCATTGATATGACGCATAAACCGGGATAAATTGGCCTGTGGCGTCTGCACAAGCAGATGGTAATGATTCGACATCAGGCAATAGGCCGCAATTTTCACTTTCCACATAAACGACGCATCTTTCAGCAACTCGATAAATGTGGTGTAATCGCCCGGCTCACGATAGATCTGTATTCGGCTCCGTCCACGGTTCATGACGTGATACCAGGCATCCGGATATAATATTCTCAATGGCCGAACCATTTTAGTTAACCTTAACCCGCGTCTTTCTTTAACAGCCTAATAACCAAAGATACCGATCTTCAACTACACCCACCCAACGATCTAACATGCCTCTAATGAGCCATGAAGAGACTTGACCCCCTTGCCCCTTTCTTACAACGTGCCCCTTTCTTACAACGAGATGCTTTTCGTTTTATTCGCACTCCACCAGGTTTTGTATGTTGCCAGTTTGTTTTTAATCGTTGTGCCGTCGCTGGCGCGCAGGGCGGTATTCAGGGCGGAGATATCTTCCGTTGCCGTTACGCTGTAATACTTCTGCCGGTAGTTCAAAAAGACGTTCATGTGCTTGACCATTGCATCCAGCGTATCCTTTTGGCTCACCTTCCCCAGTTGCAGTTGCATCAGCCACTTGTCGCACAGCCACAGACGGCGTTCCATTTCGTCTTTGATCCATTTTACATTATAGGCTTTGCTTTTAAATTCAGCATCGGTGACGGTAATTGTTGATGGATACTTAGAAAGATAGGCCTTAACAACTTCGATAGGTTCAGGCTTAGTACCTTGCAAGTCAGTATATGAAACACTGATAACAACATTGTTGCTGACCCATCTAAAAGTACCGCCGCCAATGCCAAGCCAAAGCACTCTTTTATTATCTACCCTTCTCATGACCACCCCATCCGTTAATTGCCCCAATGTTTCCGTTTCATCATCACGATAATTATCCTCCACCTCATGCAGCAACCATTTATCTGAATCGACACCGGCATGCTGGGTGACTTGAACTTCAACACCAAGATCAGCAACATCACTTTCGTAATCCGTCTCATAAGAAATATCTTTATGATCTAATCTAAAATGACCAGTGCCTATAAGAACACCAGCGTTTTTCAAAATTATATAACCTGGTACTTGACTTACTTCATCTGTGATCGGATTTACAGATTGTGTGCTGAATTTGTAGCTGCCTATATCCTGCAAAATCAAATAATTTGTGACATTCTGTGCGTAAGATATGGTTGAATAGAATAATGAAAATAATAATATCACTGCCAATTTAATATTCTGCATTTAAACCTCCACTTTTATTCTACTGGGTATTGTTTCTTTAATATTTCTTGGATTATATCAGGCATCTTCCAATTTCCTTCACATGTATTACTCGGACATGCTATATCCACAAAGCTTTTAATCTCTGATTGTTTGCCTCCGGGATAGGCAACAATCATTGGCACATAAGAATCTGAAGCGTTAAGACTACCGTGCCAGGCTTTGCAGGCAACGCCTGTTGTATATCTATATATAGCGTCGCCCCCTTTAAAATCGTTCATTATTAAAACAAGATCACCACTGCGGTTCAGATCATTCATTCCTGCTATTCTTGTTCCGCCATTGACATATTCATTACCCAAAGATAATTCACTTAATGAAGCATTGTATCCGATGAATTCTTTATATACGCCATTATCTCTTATAAGGATTTTGTTTACAGACGATAGTAATTTGGTAAATTTATCTTTGTCTTTCTTTCTTAATTTGACACCACCATCCATGAAATATGCTTTTAATAACCCGGCAAATAATTTCAGCTTATTTATGTCGGAACTAGCATTAGCCCAACTGTTTCCACTTTTAATATATATATGTGCCATTGGACCGTTCATTGCCACAATGACATTTGCCTTGTCGCGCACTTCTGTTGCTCCATAAAGCAAATCCCCATCATCGTCGACTTCATACAAAACTGATATTTCTTTTGGTGCCAATATTAAATAGTCACCCAATTTATTCTTTTTTGCATTCTTCAGCATTTCCCCCAGTTCCCAGATATGCAGGTTGTTGTTGGCTTGCTCGGTGTATTTGAATTTATCTTTGTCCATTTTTTCCAGTTGAAGTTCACAGGCATCATAGCCATACCAAGGCCTCGTGCTCGTAATATTTCCATCTTCATCTTTCTTTACTTGAATATATTTCATTGCTGACGATTCCGGCATCGCCGTCGTTCCATGATCCGCAACAATAATGAATACCTTGTTGTAAAATTCACCCATATCTTTTAGTTTCTCGACGAATTTCTTGATGAAGGAATCTGTATTGCTTTTAAAATAGGTTTTGTAAGAGCCCATACCATTTATATGGGCTTCATGATCCAATCCTGGCAGATACCAAACCGTCAGAGCTGAAAAAGGCACTTTGTTTCTCTTGTTTAATAGTATGTCTGTCATGTACCAGTTATTGAGATATTCTTGAAATCTGGTCCAACTTGCACTATCCAATGCTTTCGAAGAAATACTTTTGACGGGCAACGGCCATGGCGTTGCCTCAAAAGAACCGTGTGTCAGCCAGCGACTCGCCCCACGGGCATAATGAGAATAAGCGACGACCACGGCGTCACCACCGTTCTTTTCATAATATCCTTTTATGTTCTCATCTTTTGTTAGTGTTTCAAAAATCGTGGGCGAGCCTGTCTTTAAAATGACATTCTGTGGGATATCCATAGGGTTCGCTTTATCAAACCAATACTTCCTGAATGGCACAATATATCTTTCTCCTAGAATCTTATCAGCAATACCGCACTCACTATACCCGGGAAACGCACCGCCATCAAAAGTTATCATGCCCACTGGCGGGCGAAAAAATGAACTCGGCACACCATATGATAAATCTCTTGCAAAGAATTCATTGCCGGTAATCCCCGTGTCCTTCGGCATTTTACCCGTGAAGATACTCGCCCAACTTGCCAGGGTGATGGATGGGAAGATGGCGGTCACTTTTTCGAGTTCAATATACTGTTTCTCCGGCAAGGGTTTTTCATACCCCTTAAGGATTTGTTTAAGGCCGGGAAGGTCGCTAATCGGCGTATAGTATTTGTTACCGTCATTGACATTGTTCATCACGCTGAGCACATCCTGGCGTAATCCGTCAATTCCGATTACAATGACCTGTAACGGTTCAATCGCGTATTGCTGCTTTATTTCCTTTGTCTCTGAATTACTAGTAATGGTAATTGCTTCTTCAAGATAGTTGCGATTGCCTCCATAGAGCACTACCGTTTGGCCAAGGTCTGTCTCGCTTGCCACAAAATCCTCTTTTGTCCGGTTTGAAACAATAAACTTGTCCTTCGTTTTCTCACCGTCCTTGATTTTCACCTGACATGTAATGCCAGCCAGGGTAAAATCCAGATCGTATTCCACCGGACAATATGTCTCGCCGGGTTGCTCTATTTTTTGCCCGTCTTTATTGATAATGCGTATTTTTCCTTTTATCTTGTCGTTATTGCAGTTTTCATTCACTATCTTCGACTTTAGATGAATGTGATACAGCTTCTGCTTAAACTTTCCGTCGCCGTACCCGATTCTTTCATCCTTATCAGGATTGACAACTTCGTCGTCATTGCTTTCGGTTGAAAGACGTGCCACGACAATTCTCTTCTTGCCGCTGGAAATGGCTATGGAACTGCCGTAATTCAAAACGACTTCCGCCTCAAAGATACTTTCTAAATCCATTTGAAAACCAGCTGATATCTTTCCGGAACCAGCGCTCTGTGCTTCCGTGGGGATGGCGACAATGATTTCTCCATCCTTGTAAATAAATATTGTGGCAGATGCCGCCTTGTATTCAGCGGGAGTAATGGTGTATCTGATTTCGCAGTCGTTCCTGGCATAGCCTTTATCATCCACCAGAACCGCCGGGATCGGGTCAACGGCGATATTGACGCCGTACAGTTTCATTTCAACACTGTCGCGCCGGGTAATATCCTTCTTCGTCGGCTGGCAGGACGGGCAGAGTTCTGTCCGGTTTTGCTGTTTGAGGGTCGCGCTGCCGCTGACCGTTATCCGGTTGACTCCCGGCTGCAGCGTATACGTTGTCTCGTATAAACCATTTTGCTTGATGGAGATGTCATTTGTCTGACCCCCAAAGGAAATTTCCGGCGAATGATCTTTATTCGTATAAATAAATTCGTACTCTCTGCCACCCGATACCTTGGTGCACTCAAATTCCGGATCACAGACTTTTACCTTAGCAGTGGTTTCGTTCTCCTTCAGAAAATACATGAAGGCCTGCACGGGGATTTTACTGCCCGCTTGCCCGGCATTGATGTTATGTCCATACTCGTCCGACGGGTACAAATACGTCACATACAAATCCACCTGAGGATCTCTGGACGCCTCGCACGCGCCAAATGCCAGGGTGTATTGATTGAAATCAACTGGCTTCTCTATCCCTTCCACGCTGGCCGTAAAATTGTATTTGGTATAAGGAGCACCACCCAGGATCACGCCGACAGCCGCACCGCTGGCGGACGACGTCACGGGGATGGATTTTTTTCTGCTTTTGCATTGGTCCAGCGTCGGCAGGGTTTGGACGCATGGATCGCCTTCCTCAATCAGTTCCGCCGGCCGCACATCGATATTTGCATTGGAACAATTTATCGGGATTCTCTTATCATCGCTCATTCCTCCGACCGTAAACGTGACAACCTTGTTGGATACGGGATTATCGTATTGATCTTCCACGATCACGGCCAGAAACCCTGAATAATTCAGGATTGTGCCGGTATACCCGTCACCGTTTGTTTTTCTGAGATGATGGGCGACATCCGGAAACCCCCATGCCGTGAACGGCTTTTCCGTGCTCAATCCCGATGCGAGAGACGCCGAAACGATGTTTTCACCCACCTGCTGGGTATACATGTCCTTGGGATTCATTTTCGCGTAGGCCCGGTTGTCTGACGTTTTTTGCCCCAGAACCAGGCTGACCCAGGCAATGCCATTTTTATCCGTTCTGACTGTTTTGGTTGTCGAACCGTCGGTAAACGTTCCTCCTCCCGCAACGACCTTGAAGATCACATCCTTATCGAAGGCCGGGTTTTTTGTACCATCTTTCTTGCTGATCGTATACACTTTCACCTGCATGAACTTGGGCAGTTGCATGCCCACCGTGCCTCTCTGTAAATCACCGACGCTGATTTTCTGGATATAAATATCTCCGGACGGGCTGTATGCGGACGGTTCGTCATAGAGTTTGGTATTAGGATTAGCCAGTCTCAGGGCATAGTCTCCCGGCCATTTGTCGGCGGACCAGGCGGTCATGCCGCCGGCGATCATGCCGCTTAACATGTAGCCCGCTTCGCCGGTTTCCGGATTTTCCTTGATGTAGCCGATTCCCGTCCAGTCCTGCCAGGTGATTTCCCGGCCTGGGATCCTGACGGTGCAGTTCCGGTTTACCGCGTTGGCAATGTCCTGTTTAATATTGTCGTCAAACGAAAGGCCGGGAAGAACATCGGCGGCATTGTCTCTGGTGATGTTGAAAACCGGCACGGACTGCTCTCCGGCGATTTGCATTAATTTGGCGGCGGACACGGCATCCACTTTGAAATCGTCTTCAAAGATTTTGTTTTCCAGCACCGATCCCTGCAGGGCGGACAATTGCATAAACAGTTTTTGACGGTCGTCCGCGCCCGACGCCGGCTGGACGTTGATGGTCCGCCATCCGGCATCCAGGTAAACGCCCTTCCACGCATAATCATGCGGCGTGTCCAGCAAATAGGCGACATCCACCACGCCGCCGACAACGGCCACCGTGGGTGTGGGCCGGACGGCGTTCAGCTGCAGCAGGGCGGCCAGTTCGTCTTCCGCCTGGTTCCAGCGACCGATGTAGTTGATTGCCTCTTCATACAGCAGCTGCGCGGCGTCTTTGCTTTCATCGGCAACGGCTGCCGGCGTCACGCTTTTTTGCGCCACAATACCCAGAATCGAGAGGTTTCCCGCAATATGAACACCTTTGAAACTTTCCGTTCCATCGGGCGAAATCAGATCGATCTTCAGGTTGAATTCTTCGCCCATCGGCAGGCCGTCCCGGGCGACGATCATTCTTTCACCATTGACTCTGATCGCGGGGCGCAGCCGCACCAGGTAAGAAGGCGTGTTGTCCAGCCCGCCGTAGCTGTTGATGATCTGCTGGTCTTCAACGGTTTCCGGCTCATAAAACAATTCCACCTTCTGATTGGAGACAGCCAGGACATTCAACGTGATGTTCAGCAGTTCGGCGTTGTTTTTGTCGGTCGCCGTCAATTTGATTTTGTGTTTAAGGTCATCCGGCAGAGCGGTGTATTCATTCGTGATGCGCTTCTGGTCGAATTGCAGGCTGGCGGGAAGAAAATTCATCTCTTCCGCGGGCAGGGTCCTTTTCCGGAGCAGATCGTTGTAAAACAACTCCGGACGGCTCTGTAAATGCGTTTGTATCCGGGTCCTGATAAAAGACAGCGGCTCCTGACGATCGCCCTGTCCGAGATATTCATCCCGCAGGCCGGTCATGGACATATTGGCGGTAATATCGTATTTGCCGCCGTACTGGTAATCCCTGACTTTGAGGCTGGTGTCCAGTCCCAGCCAGGTCTTGCCGTGCTCGTCAATGAGGGCGCCGCGGTAATTGCTGTAGGGAATCTGGGCCTCCACCCAGATGTGTTCAATTTGAAAATTGATAATCCGGCCGCCGGAAATCACGGGTTTAAAGGGAATGCCCGATTTCTGGAAAAAAACGGCGATTTTATTCGGATCATCGATGCCGGTCAGATTTTTAACTTTCTCTATCCCCGGAAAGAACTCGATAGTCCCGCGCACATACCGCGCCGGGAATCCCGCGGCCCGCAGCAGGGCCACCAGGAGCGCGGCCTGGTCGGCATCGTTGCCGCTTTTCTGGCGCAGGGTTTCCAGCGCGCCTTTCATGGCGCCCCAGTACCACTCGGTTTCTATGTTGTTCTTGACGTATTCATATATTTCCACCGGGCTCCAGTTCAGCGACTGGGCCAGCGCGGCGATTTCCCTGTCCACCGGCGCTTCGGGCGATCCCTTTAGATCCTCGGGAACAACGGTTGTACTACCGCCCCTGTAAGCGGGAGCAATCACTGCCGCCGCCGACGGCTCCAAAACGGGATAGTTCAGATTTCTGTATGGAAGGCTGCCGGTTACGGGTCTTTTTCTTTTATGAAGGGTTTTGTCGAGAAGGGTTTTGAGTTGAGTCAGGGTGGACATCTGGCTGCGTCCGTCGCCCTCCGGCGAAAGGCCGTCAATCAGGGATAAATACTCATCCAGAGACTTCCGGAATTCTTCCGCCATCGTCTGATGTCTTTTCAACGCCGTCTTTCCCAGGGCGGTCATGGATTTTTCTCTTTCCCTGAAACCCTCATCAAGCAAAAGGAAAGATGCTTTCAAATCGCTGCCGATTGTCTTGATCCGGGCGATTTCGCCGCTGCACGATTTGCCGGCAGAACACTTGTCTATGGCATCACCGGCAAGACGAAGACAGGTTTCCAGTTGATGGTGGATGTCCTTTTCCAGGGAGACATCCGCGGCCTTGACCGGCGGCGGGGAAAGAAAAATAGAAAGTGCAATGGTGATTTTGATAATGTTTTTGTAATATCTTCCGGCAAAACTCCGGTCCTGGTCACTCTTCTTTAAAACAGCCGCCTTCAAGTCGTCCTCCATGAGATCGTTTTATGAAAATGCGCAAATCCCCTGCCGGGTGCGGATTTCTTTCCCGTCAGGCAGAAGCGCTGCCGCGGGATCAAACCGCCGAACACAAGGGATCTTTGATCATCCGTTTTTAAAGGCAATTTCAGGGATTTTAACCGTGATTCCTTCCATTGCCGCAAATTCGACCGGACCACGGCTTTCGCCGGTCCGCAACCGAAACAGTTGCAAATAGTTTTTAAACCAAAATTTTATGTGACTTTTGTAAAGAATCGTAAAGATTTAGTCGGGCAGACGATTATCTCAGTTCAAAGATCGTGTCAAGATTTTTTTAAATTCAGGATGCGTTTCCGTTTGAGGAAAGTCCATGAGATGAAAACTATCGTGGTTAAACCCCGCAAATCAATAAACCGGGATTACGCAATAGAAGTATTTTTTTGGATGAAATCGCCTTGTCATTTCGTGATGACAAAGCCGGGTGGGTGATGCGGTTTGCCGTGGGAATTACGCTGTAGAGACTAAACCAGTTTCTTCGCGCTGATTCATTGGATCCATTCTATTTTTGCTGAATGTTTCTTTTCAGTTCTCTTTTCACTCCCGGATCCGTGAATTTATCCGTGATACCCCGGGTGACCGCGGTGGCCTGCTGCTGATCCTTGACGATGTGCGGCGTCAATAAAATAACCAGCTCCGTTCTCTTTTTTTCTTTTGACGTGTTGCCAAAGATATACCGGAAGAAAGGTATTTTGATCAGCCAGGGAAAGCCCTGGCGCGCATCGGAATCGTCCTCGCGGATCAACCCGCCAATGACGATAGTCTGACCGTTCTTCACAACAAGGTTGGTCGTGGCTTCCGTCTTGTTGAGGATAATCTGTTTTTCATCGGCATACAGTATTTCCGTCGTATAGGTTGAAACCTCCTGGGACAGTTGCAGATTGATCAATCCGCTGTCGTTGATCAGGGGCTTGACCTTCAGAATGATGCCGATGTCTTTGTACTGGATGGTTCTCTGCGGCGCGATGGTGGATGATCCATACGTTTCCGATGTGGTGATGGGCACCTGCTGGCCGACCTGAATTCTGGCTTCGTTGTTGTCGGAAACCATGATGTGCGGCGATGCCAGAAGCTTGGCCCTGGATTCGGAAGCCAGTGTGTTGATCACCGCCCGGACATTGGCGCCCGAGTCAATGCCGATAATACTCAGACCCGATGTCTTGGATGTATCGGAACTCAGAGAACTGGGGTTGAAAGATACATTAATCGGGTTGAGCCCCGCGCCAAGATTGGTCTGGAACGACCAGGCCAGTCCCAGACTTAAGTTATCGGTCAACTGCACCGAGGCAATCATGCCTTCAATGAGCACCTGCCTGGGCACCAGATCAAGCTCGATGATGGTCTGCTTGATAATGTCGTAATCTTCACGCGTGCCCAGAACCACCACGGCGTTCAGTCTTTCATCGGCGAATATCTTGGTGGTTTCCGATACCACGCCGTCAGACCCGCCGGATCGCGTGCTGACGACAACCGTCTGCGCCTGCGTTTGCGGCTGAGGCGCCGTTGTTTGAGCGGGATTTGCGTCACGCGACGTTTTTACCGGTGTTTTGTCCGTTGATGTCGTTTGCGCTTTTCCACTCAGGAAAATCTGCTGCAGCATGGTTACCAGGTCTTTGGCCTTGGTGTTCTGGACGTGATAAACAAAAACCCGGACGCCCTTCTTGTCTTTCACTTCGGCGTCAAAATACTCAATTAGCTGCAGAACGCGCTTCACGTTGGCATCCGTATCGGCGATGATAATGTGATTGGCCTTGGGCACGTCCACAACCACGGCATTGGCCGACACGAAGGGATTGATCAGCTTGACGATTTCCGACGACTGCACGTAGTTGAGCGGCACAATCTGCAAGACGGCCTTGCCCTTGAGTTCGCTTTCGATGATTTTCCGCCCGATTTTGATTTCCGAAGGTTCCCGGGAAAGATCGCTGATCGGGATGATTCTATAGAGTTCACTTTCTTCGATAACCGCAACACCGTTCAGGCGCAGAATCACCTCCATGAGCGGCAGAACTTTTTCGCGGGCAACGGGTGCGACGGAGCGAAACGTCACGCGGCCCTTCACCCGGGCGTCGATAATGTAGTTGTATTTCAGGATTTCGCCGAATACGGTCTGGATGACAGAATAAATATCGGCATCGTCAAAGTTCAGGCTGACGGTTCCCCTGGAAACGACCGTAGCCCTGTTTTGCGGCGGTGGTTGAACCGCGGGGGGATTGGGCGGCATGAACTCGCGCGCTACGGGCGTTTCTCCCGGTTTTACAGAGCCTGGAGCAACCGGCGGTTTTGGCCCATCCTGTTTAGTTTGCGGCGGGAAAACCGTGCCCGGCGGCAAGAACTTTTTTGGTCCAGACGGGGGTATGCCGGGCTGTCCCGGCTGATTTCCGGACACCTTTGCATCCACTGTGCCCCTGGATTTATCTGCATCCGATGCTTTTATCTGTTGCGAGACGGGCAAGTTCAAACTTTTCGGTTTGCCCGGAGGAATAATGTTTGATGGTTGTGCCGCCGGCGGAGCGATGTCCGGCTTCTGAACAGCAGGCTGAGAATCAGCCGCTGTATTTGCAGTGTCATTTTTGCCGGGAGTGGTAACGGCCGGCGGATTTGCGGTTGTATCTGATTTGGTGCTTTTCGCGTCCGTTGAAACGGAAGGAATAGTCGGCGCTCCCGCATCCAGGGAACTTGCCGGAAGCAGCGAGGGACACATGAACAAAAGCACAAAAATAAGAGCTGTAATTTTTCGCATATTGCTTTTGATTTACTCCCAGCTTCCTATATCTTTGTCTTCGCCTTCTCCTCCCTGCGCGCCGTCCCGCCCGTAGGAAAAAAGATCGTATTCGCCGTGTGTTCCCGGGCATTGATAATGATACGGATGCCCCCACGGGTCGCTGGGCAGGCCTTTCTTCAAATAGGGACCGTCCCACTTTTCGATATTATTATTGGTAACGAGCACCGTAAGGGATTCCTGCGTGGTGGGATACCTTCCCACATCCAGGCGGAACTGATCCAGTGCCTGCTCCAACAGTTCGATTTGCGCCTTGGCGGTGGACTGCTTGCCTTTGCCCAGTTTGGGAAACAGCCGGGGCGCAACCAGTGCGGCCAGCATGGCGATCATTACCATGACAACCAGAATTTCAATCAGGGTAAAACCTTTATTTTCCGTGCTCCGGTTGTGTAAGAATTTGAACATGGCGGTTCCTTTCAAAAACATGCCGGACTCATGAAGGTCCGAAAACAAACATTCTTATTTGTTTAATCAGCAATAACAGGCGCTTGATAAATTCGGCATCGTTTTACAGTAATCTTCAGGGGATTGCAAGACAGATTATGGCCATGCGAAACATGAATTTATCGAAAAGAAATCGTCCGACAGGACAATAATCATAGAACAATAACAGCCATGTACGGACAGGATACTCTTCCTCCCTGATGCTTCGAAGAGCACGCAAGACCTCTCAGGTTCAGGCCATGCGACCCTATGCAGATTAATGCGGTTTAGAATTCCTCCAAAAAAGGGAGCCCCGCAATTGCGGGGCTCCCTTGTAAATATAGTAGTCTAACAGGCTACAGGCTATCAGCCTGCATTTCTTTACTCTCCTCCTACCATGATGGCCGGTTCACCGGTATTGATCTGGCTCCAGGTGCTGCCATCCCATTTCCATAAACCGTAACCTGCAAAGTTTGCATACAGATTGCCTCCCGTTGCCGCCATGCCCGTTGTATTGCCGGCATTGAGCTGCGTCCAGGTGGTCCCGTTCCACTGCCACAGACCATAACCTGCAAAGTTCGCATACAGGTTTGCTCCGGAGGCCGTCATGCCTGTCGAGTTGCCGGTATTGATCTGGCTCCAGGTGCTGCCGTTCCACTGCCAGATGCCGTAGCCTGTAAAGTTCGCAAACAGGTTCGTGCCCGAAGCGGTCATGCCGGTTCCTTCTCCGGAGTTGATCTGGTTCCAGGTGCTGCCGTTCCATTGCCACAGACCATACCCGGAGAAGTTTGCATATACATTGTTCCCCGAGGCGGTCATGCCGTTTGTATTACCGGTATTAATCTGTGTCCAGGTTGTTCCATTCCATACCCACAGGCCGTAACCTGCAAAATCCACGTACAGGTTTGAACCCGAAGCCGTCATATTCGCCGCCAGGCCCGGATTGAGCTGGCTCCACTGAGTTCCGTTCCACTGCCACAGGCCATAGCCTTCAAAGTTTGCATACAGGTTGTTTCCCGAGGCCGTCATCTTTGACGTCTCACCAACATTCAACCGGCTCCAGTTGCTTCCGTCATACTGCCAGATGCCGGCTCCGGTGAAGTCGGTGTAAAGAATACCTGAAACCGTAAAGTCTATGCATTCGCTTGTTCCGTAATCCGTCACCACTTTCATACAGCCGGAAGCGGCTCCGCCCGGTATTTTTACGACAATCTGTGTATTCGACCAGGAGACGATGATCCCCCGAACACCGTTGAAGTCCACATAGCCGCTCCCCTGGGTATCACCAAAGTTGGAGCCGGTAAGCGTGATGGTGCTACCTACTACGCCAAGGGTCGGAGGAGTGGGAATGACTGGCGTCAACTGGTAATTGCCTGCAAAAGTGATCGAACCGCCAGAGGCAAGGGTTTTTGTCTCATTAGACGGTTTAGTCCATGAACCGGACGCTCCCCAGGCAATGGTGTAATCCCCGGCTGCAAGGTCACTGATGGTCTGGTCGCCTGTTCCCGACAGGCTGTATTCATCAGGGCCTGTCAGTGTCCACGGAGCATTTAAACTGTCAGGATCGGGATTGACGGTTATTGTACCTTTCAGAAGCACAAATTCTGCGGCAACCGCTTTTTCGCCATCCACTGCAACTGTGCACACCCCAATGCCCGTGCATCCGCTCCCTGTCCATCCTGCAAAGACAGACCCGTTGCCGGGGGTTGCCGTCAAAGTTACTTCAGTGACTGAAGAATAAGTGGCCGTGCATGTTGCTCCGCAATCAATACCGGCCGGCTGGCTTATCACCGTTCCCGAACCGTCGCCTGTTCTGCTTACCGCAAGCCTTTTTAATGTTTCCGTTGCAGCAATCCCCAGGGCAGGAACATCCGCCTGTTTGATTTCGCCGTCATTGTATTGAATCAACAGGCTTGTGCCTTTGGCGCCGACCGACCCCGGCGCGAAGGATACCTGAATTGTACAACTGCCGGAAGGTGAAAGAATATATTGCGAACAGTTTTCACTCGCAATTGAAAATTCCTGGTAACTGCCGCCGGAAAGAGAAACCGTTCCAATGACGAGATTGTCAATCCCCTTGTTTAATATAGTGAGGCTGACTGTTTTGGATTGATTAACCTCCGTGCTTCCAAAATCAGCCATCTCGGGCGCGATGGAGAATTTCTGATAATGCACAATATTGTCTTTGATGAAACCGCCGATCCTGTCGGAAGCAATCGCATGATTTTCACTGCTGCGATTGCCGCCGCCGGCGTTGAACCCGCCGTTGCGGACCGAATAGTTTTCGCTCATGGCGTAGACATAGGTTTGTTTGAGCGGCTCCGGGTCCTGAGGATCGGCGATACCGTCATTATCCGTATCTTTAACGGTCGGGTTTGTCTGATGAATAAGAACTTCCTGATAATCCGTCCAGCCGTCACCGTCGGTGTCTTTTACTTTCGGATTCGTTCCGTAAAGATATTCCTGCAGATTGGTCAGGCCGTCACCGTCGGCATCCACCACTGCATCCGCCGCATTGGCCGGGTTTAATCCATGATCAATTTCCCATTTATCCGGAATTCCATCGCCATCGGAATCGATCAGAGCGCTTTTACTGAAACCGCTTCCCAGCGTATCGGCAGCCTGATAATTCGCGCTGGTTTTCACGCCGCCGCCGGCGTTAAAGACCCACTGCCTTACGGAGTAATTGGCGCTGAAACTGTCATTGTAGGGATTTTTCGGGTTTTTATCGGTCGGGTCCGGTATCCCGTCCTTATCCGTATCCGCCAGTTTAGGATTGGTTTTGGACGTATTCATTTCATAAAAGTCGGTCCATCCATCACCATCCGTGTCCGGCGTACCGGGGGTAAGGCCGTAGGTATATTTTTGCAGGTAGGTCAGCTCATCGCCAACCGGCTTCCTTGAGGCATCATTCGGATCAAAAGGATTCAGTCCATTGGCCGTTTCCCAATCATCCGGGATGCCGTCATTATCATTATCGGAATCGTTGATATCCGGAATGCCGTCTCCGTCAACGTCTGAAAACCACTGGATTGCGGCGGTCTTGACCTGCGATTCGCCTTTGACGTTCTTCACTTTAAAATAGATGATGATATCCTTGCTGGTCTTAAAATCTGACGGCAGAGTGGAGAGGGCAAATGAGGGTGACGTGGAAAAAGGCTGCCAGGAAGCGCCTGTAAAAGTCTTGTCTTCACTGGCCATGTAAAAATCCGTCGGCGTGCCCGGCGTAACCCCCATGCTGATATTGTCGAGCGTTACCTGTGCGCCGGTGCAATAAGCTGCGCCCTTGTTGACAACCAGCGACCCGACAATCGGCAGACCGTCCGTGCTGGTTTTGCCTGTTACCGCATGGGGCTTTGCGGAACCCTGTCCGTAAGAATAACGGATTTCCGTGGCTGTTTTGTTGTCGGTCTCCAGCGTCATATTTCCCACTGCATTATAAACATAGCTCCGGTCAAAACCGCCTGTCGTCAAGTTGTCGCCGGCTCTCACCATCCGGTAAAGGTCATCGTAGTCAAATGTCTCCGTTCTGCCGGCAACGGCATCACCCAGCGTTTTTACGTTGCCGACCGGATCGTGCGTATAGTTCAGATTCTGCAAGGTTGCTGACGCTTTCGTGGTAGCGATATTGGTCAGACGCAAATTGTCGGCGTCATAGGTATAGGCGGTTATCCAGCTATTCCCGTATGTTTTTTGCGTTAACTGCCCCGCGGCGTTGTATGCCAGACCGGAAAGCAGGGTTTGCGAACCCCGCTGGATAGAAGCAAGCTTGTCACGGCTGTTATACGAATATTGAACAATTTCCCCATCCGGATAAGTCTGGCTCACAAGGCGATCCATGGAATCGTAGGCATAAGTTGTCGTCCACGTCTGACCATCCATGGTCCGGTCTTCCCGTGTTTTTCTCAGACGCGCATCGTAGGTGTATCTGTCCATCCCCAGATTATTGTAAACACGGGAGAGCGTTCCTTTCGTCTCCAGGTCGTAAACAAACTGAACATCTTTGTCATTGGGGTAATCAATCAGAGTCTGGCGATTGAGGGCATCGTAGAGGTACCGGATCGTTATACCCCGCGCATCCGTCTGCGACACCAGGTTCCCGGCCAGATCGTAGCTGAAAAGCTTCTGGCCGTAATCGACGTCAACGGCTCTGATCTTGCGTCCCAGCGAATCATATTCCTGCGTCGACGTATTGCCCAGGTGATCTATGACTGCGGTCAGCTGACTCATCAGGCTGTACTGGTAATTGGTGGTATAGGTTTCACCCCGGTTGTTCTCTACAACCTGAACCAGATTGTTGTCGGCGTCGGAGGTTTTGGATTTGACCACGCCGTTTTCATCCGTCTGCGTCACCGTCCAGTGCGAATAAGAATTGGTTGTAAAGGTGGCGTCGGGATGCGTAATCCGCGTCGGCCGGCCCAGAACATCATACTGTGTTGTGGTGGAAAGTACGCCTGTATCCGGCGTGCTATATGTCAGATCGCTTCCCGCCGCAAAGTAGGCATTGGAATGTTTCGCTTCACGGCCCATCGCATCGTAATAGGTATCCGTGACCACCATGTTTGCGGAACTGTCGGACTCCGATTTTGCCTGGATGGTCTTTCCCAGGCCGTCGATTGCCTGCACGGAATCAAAGGTTGAACCGCCGGCGGTTTCCCGGTTTTTGACAATTACCAGATGAGGCGGCGCACTGCCGATGACATACTGCATTTCCGTAGTCGGAAAATCAGCGCTGTCACCGGGTTTGACGATCTTGGTCAGCCGCTGGAATTCGTCGTAGGCATACGTTGTCGTGTTGCCGTTGGGATCGGTCACCGATACGGGTTTGCCGATAACCGGATTGAAGACCGTGGTGGTCACATGGCCTTTGGCGTTATAGACGTACACGGGAAAAGTCTGATAGGTTGAATCATAGACAATCTCGGAGCTGTTTCCCAGCGGATCGGTCTTGCGGGTCAGGTTGCCGTAAGTGTCGTATTTATACTGAACTACGGGATTGTCGCCGCCGTTGTTCCAGTGAACTTCTTTGGTCAGGTTTCCGGCAAACGGGGGCGAATCCATGCTGAAAGCGCGGTCATAATAAAACCATTTTTCCCGCAGCTTCTGGCCCAGGCCATCCACGCCGGCCGTGATGGTGGAATGCTTCACCCGGTTGACAATCCAGAGGTCGGGATTATAGGCAAACTCTTTGACCGATGTCGTTTCATCGCCGCTCACGGCCAGATCGCCGTGGTCAATTTCCATGCGGGCGTTTCCGTAGTCGTCAAAATTTCCGTATGCGGTTCTGACTGTTTTGGGATTAGCCGGCATTCCGTCATAGGTGTAGCGCTCGGTTTGTGTCAGGTAAATTTTGTAAACGCCATTGGCCTGTGACGACGTCCAGACATTGGCCGTACCCGAATAAGGCGCGCCCGCCGCATCAAAAATGGTGGAATTCTGCAGCCGGCCTTTCAGCGCGTCATCCTGATGAAAGACATGGACCGCCTGCGAGCCGTCCGGCCTGGTTTCCGTTACTTTGCCGAAACCCCGGAACTCCTGCGAGGCAGCATCATACAACCCGTTTTCGTAAGCAAGCGTAGAAGTTGCAGACAGGGCATGCGCGCCCGTCATGCCGTTGGCCTGCGCGATGGACGTGACCAGCCAGTAGTTTTCCGGCAGCGTCGTATTGAGTGCTGCAGATGATTGGCTGTAGCCAATGGTGGTAATACCGCCTAGCGTGCTCGTAACTTTGCTTAAAAGATCCGTTCTGATTCCCGCTCCATCCACAAAAGCGGTGTATTCAAACAGCTCCGGCGGCAAAGCAGTGGTTCCATCGCTGCCGTATTTGGTGACGGATGAAAGAAGTGACGTATCGCCTGCCGTATTTAAAGCATATTGAAATGATATTTTCTTAACCAGTTGGCCATCCACCGAAACACGGATGGCGGCAAGGCGACGGGCTTCCTGAACAGTGGAGCCCTGATCAACGATGGAAGCCATATCCGGCCGGTCGGTTTCTTCGAGGATAAATTCCACCAGGCGCTTTTTTTCGTTATTGTATTCGATCCTGCCGAGATAAACGGCGCCCAGATCATTGGCGGTGGGATTTTCGGCATAGGTATAATAAATGCAGTTGCCGCTTGTATCCTTAACCCGGTCGAGGCTCCAGCGCCAGACAGAAGAAGCGCCGGTTGCGTTGATCATGTTTTCGGAATCGGGATTATAGCCAAAGCGGTATTCGGTCCCATTGGGATCATAAACTGTCCAGTATTCCCCTTTTTCATTTGCCGCGCCGGTTTTCCTCTGGATCTTCAGATAGGTCTCAATTGTCGTGTGGTAGCGGCCATCAATAGCTGTCAGGTCAATCAGATCATGCTTAACGCCACTGAGAAAAAGAGCAAATGTACCATTAGGATTAGCCTGAATATAACTATGTGGTATATCCCAGCCCGCGCCAACCCAGCCTGATTTATTTTTAGCGAGATAGCTGTTATAGGAAAGGTTTAAAAGTGGTATCAAACCACGAATTCCTGGAGGCAGTTCTATTTGGTAATATTGAGAATAGCTGCCGGAGAAAAGAGGTGTTTGATAATCGTTCCAAATATTAGTTTCTATAGCATATGAATTTGTAAAGAAGAGCGATAAGCATATAAATATAGTTACAATAATAAATTGATTTTTTTTCATGATACTTTCCTACTTTTTATATAACTCATCTTAAATTATTATTCGTAAGTTAAATCACCCATGAATGAAATCCTGTATGTCATTAATCAGAACTATTTTGTGCATTATTGTAAGCTTCACCACCTAGTAGAATTACAACCCATGTATAAGCACTGGCAATGTACACTTTAACAGGATTATAAGACTTATTATCTTTTATGATGTCCATGCCCAATTGAATATCAGCCTTGATTTTATTATAATTTTTTTGACAATAATGATGATCATGATTATAACAAGCATGTCGCATGTCTATCCCTAAACTCTTATCTGGTACTATTTTTGTCCAATTGCTTCCTCCACACCAATCACCAACTGTCCAATCACTCCCCCCACACTGATCATCAGATGTCAATTTACTTTCTGTTCCATTATCACCATCTGCCATATCTACAGGTTGGATATCTGTACCACTTGACATAGCTGAAGGTGAATGGGGATTAGATCTCTCACCCATGAGACTATGCCCAGCCCCACTCTGCACGCTACTGACAGGATGCTGTTGAGCCCAGAGGGCCGCCGCCTTCTGCTTTTCTTTTTCTCTTTTCTTGGCGGATTTGAGTGATGTTTTGTCTTTATCGGGATCATAGCCGTGGGCAATCATCCATTCTTCACGTTTGGAAAGCTTTGGCTTATGATTTGCTTGCTTTTGTGCGTGAGCTGCTGCTCTTTTTTGCTCCGCTATTCTTTTTTCCCGCTTCGAGAGTTTCTTCTTCTTGAATCCATCCTCATCCACATAACTCAAAGGATTGTTCCCCACGTAAGCGTAGCGGTTCAAATCCTGCGGGTCGTCATAGTCGGGATCGGCAATGTCCGCCTGTGTGAAATGACGGTTGGCGGGACTGTTGTAACGGGCCTCAAAATAGTAGAGTTCGGTTTTGTCTTTTTCTTTTCCAGTGTAGCCGTATTTATCCGTACCGGTGCTGTCGGATCGTGTGTCGCCAAAAGGCAGATAATCGGAACGCGCAACTTCCGTTCCCGATGCGTTGGTCACCACATTGACACCGTCCAGGTGGTCCAGGTGATAGTAGTTCACATTACCCGACGCGTCTTTTTTGGCCACCCGTTCGCCGCCCTCGGCAAAATAATAGCTGGCGTTGCCCGCATTGGTTCCACCGACCTGCTTTTCAAAATGTTTGCCCACATAATAGGTGACCACACCATTTTCGATTTTCTTTACGCGCTGGCCCGTTGAATCATAAAAATATTCGGCCACCACCGTGCCGTTCCGATCACCCTGTCGCACCCGGACGAGCTGATTGGCGTCGTTGTATTCATAATACTGCCCGTCGCCGGATATCAGGTTTCCGTTAGCGTCATAAACATTAATGAGCGTAGTGTCGGCAAAACCGTTTGCCGCGCTCACCAGAAGACAAAGCATCAACGCGATACAAGATAGGTATTTAGTCATTTGCTGTTCCCATCAAATTTTCAGTTCAACGTTTAAGAAAACAACCATTACCAATTTTCCTCTTTCGTGAAGAGGGCGCAGGGAAGATTTTTTTTGAATCGCCTTGATTGAAAAATCCCCCTGAATCCCCCTTTAGAAAAGGGGAAAAGAACCATAAGTCGGATCATTCAGTGCTTCCATGAAGACCTTCCACTAAACCCGGTGCAGGCATCGGATAAAAGACGTTTAAAGTTTCATGATAAACGCCAGGGCGTAATAGGGCGGCAGATTACTGTGTGCTTGTCCCCCGCCTGTATTCTGATTAGTTGCCGTCGTGCTTGCGGTTGTCCATTCGTCGGTGATGCTGTTATCGGCAACTGTTGTTGAGCTTCCATCCGCCACACCTTTCTGTGCCTGCGTATGCCTGTGAGGATTTTGAATATGTGTATGGCTCGGCATTTCGGCAATCGTTAGTGTATGCGCTGATTCCCCTCCGATCGCCGCTATGGCATAACCGTTTCCCGCACCGACAATGAATCTGTCCCTTAAATCCGGCGGGGTTACTTTGGTCCCGTCGTCCCGCGTTCGTTCAACGCCGTCGCATAGTGCCCAGCCCGCGGGAATATCGACAATTGCTCCGCTCCACATAATGACTCCGCCTCTGGGAACGCCATTGCCGGCGGCAAAAGCATAACCGACACTGGTGATCTGCTGGCGCGGCAGCATCTCGGAATCCGTGCCTACTTTAATGCCCAGATAGGTTAGCGGATGACTGGCAAAAAAAGACGCCGGAATGGGCGTCTGAAAACCAAGCATGACGTTAAATAAGCCGTTGACAACGGTAATCTGAGTTGTGGTTGTATCCCATTTCTCCGACCACAGAGCCGTTCCGCCCGACGCCACGTCATAGATTTTAAATTCAATGCTGTAATTCCCGTTGGCCACGGGCGTGCCCGAGCTGTCCGTCAGTGTTCCCTGGTAGTTGATCATCTGGGGCACGTCGGCAAACCCAGCCGCCGTCAGAATAAAAAAGATAAACACTGCCAACATGGACGATATGAGCCATCCCTTCTTCATAATCATTCCTCCTCCATTCAAAATGCTTCTGAAAATAAATTTCTATATTTAATTGATAAGATTGTGCCTGTGACGAATGGACTATAAAAAAATCGTTCCATAGAGTCAAGGAATATTGAATGTTGTATGCAATTGGATATATATTTCATCGCTGATGTTATGATTTTCCGGCGCCTCAGCCGCATGTTTTTCAGATTCAGCGTCAGTCGTGCACATGTCCCCGGACCTCCTCCGGACAGGAACAAGCGTCACTGATGTCTTCACTTGGCACAAGGGCCGCGGGCTGATGGTGACTTTTGTTTGGCCCGGCGCACCATTTTGGCGCATACCCTGCGAGGCGCTTTTACATACCCAAAGGATAAACTACCATACAGAGGGGATCAACCTTCCGTACTCATTATTCAGCCTTACGCCTTGTTCCTTACACCATGAACTTTTCTTACTCTCTTCCCACCATAACTGCTGCTTCGCCGGTATTGATCTGGCTCCAGGTGCTGCCGTCCCATTTCCATAAACCGTAGCCCGCAAAGTTTGCATACAGATTTCCTCCCGTTGCCGCCATGCCGCTTGTATTGCCTGTATTTAGCTGCGTCCAGGTGGTCCCGTTCCACTGCCACAGACCATAGCCTGCAAAGTTCGCATACAGGTTTGTTCCGGAAGCTGTCATGCTTGTAGAGTTGCCGGTATTGATCTGGCTCCAGGTGCTGCCGTTCCACTGCCAGATGCCGTAGCCCGCAAAGTTCGCATACAGATTGCTCCCCGAGGCGGTCATGCTTGTCGAATTACCGGTATTGATCTGGTTCCAGGTGCTGCCGTTCCATTGCCACAGACCATACCCGGAGAAGTTTGCATATACATTGTTCCCCGACGCTGTCATGCCGTTTGTATTACCGGTATTGATCTGGGTCCAGGTTGTTCCATTCCATGCCCACAGGCCGTAACCTGTAAAATCCACGTACAGGTTTGAGCCCGAGGCCGTCATATTCGCCGCCAGGCCCGGATTGAGCTGGCTCCACAGAGTCCCGTTCCACTGCCACAGACCATAGCCTTCGAAGTTTGCATACAGGTTGTTTCCCGAGGCCGTCATCTTTGACGTCTCACCAACATTCAACTGGTTCCAGTTGCTTCCGTCATACTGCCAGATGCCGGCTCCAGTGAAGTCGGCGTAAAGGATACCCCTGTCGTTTGTGCGGAACTCGGTTTCCTGCAAACCGTTCCGTGCCGGCATGAGCCATCTGCTGTATAGCTGCAGGGGAGCCGTGGCCTGGTTGTATAAAAGTCTTACTCTCCAGTGATAGGGGGTATTGGCCGCAAGCGAGCCGACCTGCTCAAGAAATTCATAACCCGTTGTTCCCGAATCCTGCCAGGAACTGCTCTGGCCGGTCGGAACTCCGTCAAAAGGCGTCCCCAGTGGCTTGATCTCCCACTGGAGTTTAACCTTGTTCCTTCCGTAAGGAGTTTTCCCCGTCAGCCCAAGGCGGATGCCGTCGGATACATCCGATTTGCCCAGAAGGCTTACCGGAACGTTGCTGTTCCACCGTTTCTGCTGAGGAATAAGGCTCACGCCCGATCCTCCGCCGCCATGATAAATGCAGGCCCGGCCGGTATTGGTACCATAACCGTAAGCTCCCACGATGACATCGCTGTAGCCGTCACCGTTTACATCCCCGGCGGATGCAACGGAATAGCCGAAGTAGTTCTTTGATCCTTCCCCGGTAAACACAGCGGCGGCGCTTGTGCTCAATCCCGATGCCGAACCATGATACACATAAACCCGTCCGGTATTGCTGTTATACCCTGAGGCCCCCACGATGATATCGCTGTAGCCATCGCCATTCACATCACCCGCAGACGCCACCGACAGGCCAAAGGAAGCATTTGTACCTTCCCCATTGAGAACGGTGGCGGCACTCATACTCAACCCCGATGCCGAACCGTGATAAACATAGGCCCGGCCGGTAGAACTGCTCCAGGGGGCACCCGCAATGACATCGCTGTAACCGTCACCATTCACATCCCCTGCGGACGCCACCGAATAACCGAAGTAGTCGCCTGCTCCTTCACCGGTAAAAACGGTGGAGGAGCTTTCGCTCAATCCCGATCCCGAACCATGATAAACATAGGCACGGCCGGTAAAACTGCTGTAGCCGTATGCTCCCACGATGACATCACTGTAGCCGTCACCGTTCACATCCCCTGCCGATGCCACAGAATAACCGAAGTCGTTACCCGTTCCTTCTCCGGTGCGGATGGCGGCTGCGCTCGTGCTCAAACCCGATGCCGACCCGTGATAAACATAGACCCGGCCGGTAGAACTGCTGTACCCGTAGGCACCCACGATAACGTCACTGTAGCCGTCGCCGTTTACATCCCCTGCCGATGCCACGGAATACCCGAAGTAGTTATCCGTTCCTTCCCCGGTGACGACGGTGGCGGCGCTCGCGCTCAACCCCGATGCCGAACCGTGATAAACATAGACCCGGCCGGTATAGCCGCTGTATCCGACTGCGCTCACGATGATGTCACTGTAGCCGTCACCGTTTACATCCCCTGCCGATGCCACGGAACTTCCAAAGTTGTTACCCGTTCCTTCTCCGGTAAGAACTGTGGCGGCGCTCGTGCTCAATCCTGATGCCGAACCATGATACACATAGACCCGGCCGGTATAGCTGCTGTAGCCGACTGCGCTCACGATGACGTCACTGTATCCGTCGCCGTTCACGTCACCGGCTGATGCAACGGACCAGCCAAATCCATTGCTCGTTCCTTCTCCGGTAAAGACGTTGGAAGGGCTTTCGCTCAAACCCGATGCAGAACCGTAATAAGTATAGGCGCGGCCGGTGTAGCTACTGTACCCGTGGGCTCCCACAATAATATCGCTGTAGCCGTCGCCGTTCACATCCCCCGCTGATGCCAAAGAATTGCCAAAATTGTTGTATGTATCTTCTCCGGTAAGTACGGTGGCGGCGCTTGTGCTCAATCCCGATGATGATCCGTAGTACACGTAAACCCGGCCCGTTCCGCTATTGTATCCGGGTGCGCTCACGATAACATCGCTGTAACCATCGCCGTTCACATCCCCTGCCGATCCCACGGATGTTCCAAAGGTGTCGTTCTCGCCTTCACCGGTGAGAACAGTGGCGGCGCTTGTGCTCAATCCCGATGCCGATCCGTGATACACGTAAACCCGACCGGTCAGGTTATTGTATCCAATAGCCCCCACCACAACGTCGCTGTATCCGTCGCCATTTACATCACCCGCCGATGCCACGGAACCTCCGAAGGAGTTTCCCGTCCCTTCACCGGTGAGGACGGTGGCGGCGCTTGTGCTCAATCCCGATGCCGATCCGTGATACACGTAAACCCGACCGGTAACAGTTTTGTAATTGTAAGCCCCCACAATAACGTCGCCGTAGCCGTCGCCGTTCACATCTCCTGCAGACGCCACGGACCAGCCAAATTGGTCGTCTTTTTCTTCCCCGGTGAGGATGGTGGCGGCGCTTGTGCTCAACCCGGACGCCGAACCGTGATAAATATAGACACGTCCGATATAACTGCCGTATCTCTGGGTTCCGACAATGATGTCGCTGTAGCCGTCGCCGTTTACATCCCCCGCTGATGCCAAAGAATTGCCAAAATTGTTGTTTGTATCTTCTCCGGTAAGTACGGTGGCAGCGCTTGTGCTCAACCCTGATGCCGATCCGTGATACACGTAAACCCGGCCGGTAGAACTGCTGTAACCGGGGGCTCCTACGATGATATCGCTGTAGCCGTCGCCGTTCACGTCACCTGCGGATGCCACGGAATACCCGAAGTAGTTTCCCGTTCCTTCCCCGAGGACAGTGGCCGCGCTCGTGCTCAAACCCGATGCCGACCCGTGATATACGTAAACCCGGCCGGTATAGCTGCCGTACCCGTAAGCTCCCACGATAACATCGCTGAAGCCGTCGCCGTTCACGTCACCCGCGGAAGCAACAGCCAGACCGTACTCATCGTTTGCATTCTCCCCGGTGCCGGTCCATCCGGGTGAAGTAGCCAGCGGGTCAATGGTGATGGGATATTGTGCACCGACCGCCGCCAGACATATCTGAAGCCGGTTCCCGCGCAGGGCAAAGGAGCTTGCAAGAGGTTTCTTATTGGCGTCATAGACCTGGAGTTTTCCAAAGCGGATTCGCTCCGCTCCGCTTTGGTCACTGAAGATGAGGGTATTTTCCTTTTCCCTGAGAGTGCCCTTCAGGCTGCCCAGGATTTCCATCTCAATAATTATAGCAGCAGATTTGGAATCAGCAGAAGATGCGGGAGGAGCCTTGATGGTAAAGCCCTGCTCGATTCCCTTTTGATCGTTTTCATACCATTCCGTGAGGTTGCCCCGGTCGTATTCGATGTGTGTGCCTTTTGTCCGGGGGGATGCATTGGCTACCGGTGTGACTGCGCCTTCAGGGCCATAAGCGGTAAGTTTTAGTCCCCAGTCCCAGGGTTTCTTTTTTTCTTTTGTGTTGGGGACAACCATGACGCTTTCACTGGAAAAGAAAATAACAAAGTTATGTGTTATGTTTTTTGCCTCCCAGCTACAGGCAGTGTCCGTGGCTTTGATGCCGTATTCCGCCTCTTTCAAGTCCTGCTCGATGTTCTTCTTCACCGTCGCCCACCAGCTCTCGGAAACGCCGGGAGGAAGCTTAACTTCCTGTCTTGCCGGCTCCTTTACTGAACTCGCCACCCCTGTTTCAGCGCTCAATCCTGTAAATGTAAACAGACACAATATTGCAATCAGGCAAGTCCCTAATACTCTGCGATCCATACTTCGTCCTCCGGGGATTTTAAATATCTATTTGCAGCAGGAAAACTTTTCAATGATTCCATTTTTTATTGTGGGTAAAAAATTGATTTTCGCCCTGCGTGTATATTTCATATTGGCAAACAAGGAAAGCCCGCATCGCGGGGCTTCCTTGTAAATCTAATAGCCTAACAGTCTACAGGCTACCAGCATGCTTTTCGTTACTCTCCTCCCACCATGATGGCCGGTTCACCGGTATTGATCTGGCTCCAAGTGCTACCGTCCCATTTCCATAAACCATAGCCCGCAAAGTTTGTATAAAGATTGCCTCCCGTTGCCGCCATACCGGTTGTATTGCCGGTATTGAGCTGCGTCCAGGTGGTCCCGTTCCACTGCCACAAACCATAGCCGGCAAAGTTCGCATACAGGTTCGTGCCGGAAGCCGTCATGCCCGTCGAGTTGCCGGTATTGATCTGGCTCCAGGTGGTTCCGTTCCACTGCCAGATGCCGTAGCCCGGAAAGTTTGCATACAGATTGCTCCCCGAAGCGGTCATGCTTGTCGAATTTCCGGTATTGATCTGGGTCCAGGTGCTGCCGTTCCATTGCCAGATGCCGTAGCCCGGAAAGTTTGCATACAGGTTCGTTCCCGAAGCTGTCATCCCTGTCGAGTTGCCGGTATTGATCTGTGTCCAGGTTGTTCCATTCCATACCCACAGGCCGTAACCTGTAAAATCCACATACAGGTTTGTCCCTGATGCCGTCATATTCGCCGCCAAGCCGGGATTGAGCTGGCTCCACTGAGTCCCGTTCCACTGCCACAGACCATAGCCTTCAAAGTTTGCATACAGGTTGTTTCCCGAGGCCGTCATCTTTGACGTCTCTCCAACATTCAACTGGCTCCAGTTGCTTCCGTCATACTGCCAGATGCCTGTGTCAGAATAATTGGCATAGAGCGATGTGATGACTTGTGCAACAAATCCATGCTCGGAATCATCATTATTCCAATATATTCCGGCCAGCGAACCTTTGTCATTAATCCCCGAAACCCAGGTATCTTTCGCACCCGGATAATCAATTGCGGTATAGTTTTTACCGTCGTAAATAAGACCTTTATTAGTATATCCGCTCCCATAGAAAGCGGTTCCTGCAATCAGGCCCGAATTATTGATGGCGAGAGGCAATGAATATAATGCTCCAGGATAATTGAAATCGAAAGAAGTAAAGCTGCCACCACTGTATAAAAACCCTTTCATATCACCGGAGGGCAAATCGTAATATCCCACAACTGTCCCGGTATCGTTAATGCCCGTTGCAGTAGTAGAAGCAGCTCCCGGGAAATCAAGAATAATAAAGCTGCTGCCGTTGAATAAGAATCCGTGCGCCGGACCACCTCCGTAAAATTCATCCTGGCAGTATCCCACAATCATTCCTGCATTATTTACTCCGGATGCCACCGTATACATATGTCCCGGAACATTAATTGCCGCATAACTGGTTCCTTTATACGAATAACCATGATTACCATTAATATCCCTGTATTCCCCAACGATCATACCGGAATTGCTTATTCCACGAGCATCCGTAAAATAGGCACCTGGATAATCAATCGTTTTAAAAACACTGCCGTCATATAAAAAACCATAATCACTGTAATCTTTATTACGTATAAATCCCACAATCCTGTCTGAATTATTGATAGCATAGGCTTCTGTCTGAACGGAATCTGGGTAATCAATCGTTTTAAATGAGTAGCTAGCTGAAAAAGTCAACGAAGGATTCAATCCGCTGCTAATAAGGAATAAAAGTATCATGAAAAATAATGGATTCGACAGATAGCAAAAATACCTTTTCATTTTTTAGCCTTTCTTTCTTTTAATATTATCTTTAATCAAAATTCTTCTTCCAGCCTATTACCTTCACGTCGGCACCTCTGGAGACATTTCTTTTCATCATTTCTCTATGCACCAATCCCGATGACACGTCATAAATTTTGCATTCAGTGCTGCAGTTGCCGTTGGTCACAGGTGTACTCGAACTATCCGTCAGGGTTCCTTGAAAGTTGATCATTTTCGGAACGCTTGCAAACACAACCGCTGTAGGAATAAAAAAAGATAGTCACTGCCGACACGGACAATGTGACTATGACTTCTTCATAAACATTCATCCTTCATTCGAGATGTTTCCAAAAAAATACCAATATTTGATTGATAAGATTTGACCAGAAGCGGGTGAACTATAAGAAAAAACGGTCCGGGGTGTCAAGGAATAATATTATTACCGATGAGAAACACATCAACATTGGTCATTCCTGCTTGTGCCCCCGGTGTGCAAAGGCGGGCACACACAGAGTGGCGTCAAGCCATGCTGATGTTGGTCGATAACTTCTCGTAGAAAAAGAAGCCCCGCAATGCGGGGCTCCCTTGTAAATCTAATCGTCTAAAAGTTTACAGGATATCATCCTGCATTTCTTACTCCGCTCCCACCATGACGGCTGCTTCAGCGGTATTGATCTGGCTCCATGCACTGCCATTCCATTTCCACAGGCCGTAACCCGCAAAGTTCGCATACAGATTGTTTCCCGAAGCCGTCATTCTGCTGGTCTCGGTGGGATTAAGCTGGCTCCAGCCCGTTCCGTTCCACTGCCAGATGCCATACCCTGCAAAGTTCGCATACAGATTGCCTCCCGAGGCCGTCATGACAGTTGCCTCGGTGGGATTAATCTGACCCCAGGTGGAACCGTTCCACTGCCAGATGCCATACCCTGCAAAGTTCGCATACAAATTGCTCCCCGAGGCCGTCATGCCGGTTCCTTCCCCGGGATTGATCTGGCGCCACGTGCTGCCATTCCATTGCCACAAACCATAGCCCGAGAAGTTTGCATATACATTGCTCCCCGAAGCGGTCATGCCGGTAGAATTGCCGGGATTGATCTGGATCCAGGTCGTTCCATTCCATACCCAGATGCCGTAACCCGCAAAATCCACGTAGAGGTTTGACCCCGATGCCGTCATATTCGCCGCCAGACCCGGATTGATCTGGCTCCAGGCTGTTCCGTTCCATTGCCACAGACCATAGCCGGAGAAGTTTGCATACAGATTGCTTCCCGAGGCCGCCATTTTAGCCGTCTCGCCCGGATTGACCTGACTCCAGGATGCACTGTTCCACTTCCAGATCCCATTGCCGGTAAAATCCGCGTAAAGCAGCTCGTAGGAAGGCAACTGCATCGTAATGCCGGTAACGGTTCCCCCGGAAACACTGACAGACGTGGCGGAAGCAATATCCAACACCGTTCCCGTTGTGCTGTAGTATCCGCTGGCATAACTGGTGCCTGCGGCATAGGCTCGAATATAGTAACTTCCAGCCGGAAGTCCCGTCAGCGTATAGGAACCATCGCGAATGGTTGCCGCTACCGCAGCCATCTGGCTTCCCGAAGTGGTGTCGAAAGCCAGAATCGCCAGTCCGGGAATCGGGCTTCCGTCCGCGGCGCTGGTCACGGTTCCCGACACTTTCCCGTCAAGAGGCATGCTGAAATTTATCGTGGGGGTGGTCTCGTTACTCACCACGGCAACGCCGGTGGCGCTGTTGCGTTGTGCAACGTTGTTGTAATACAGAGCAATGTAATTGTTTGAAGGATCAGTGGTCGGCGCATAGGCCCTGACAAAATATGTGCCCGCCGGCAATCCCGTAATGGTGTAAGACCCGTCATACTGGGTTAAGAAATAATACCCCACGTTACTTGATCCCGAAGCTTCGGAGGCTCGAACCAGCATACCCGGCAGGGGCGGGGTCAGATCGCCGGCTCCAGTGACTACACCTGAAATACTTCCCCCCGGCGGAAGGCTGAAATTCACATTGGATTTTGTTTCCAGCGTGCTGATATTCAACAGCGACGCGGTATTCTGTGTGCTTGCATTGTTGTAATAAACTCCGGCAAGATTTGTGGTCACCGGCTGGGCATACAACCGGTAAGCGCCGGGAGCAATGCCGATAATCGTATAGGAACCGTCCCAACCCGTCGTACCATTTCTCATTTGCTGACCCAGCGGACCACTGCTCAAAAGACGGACCAACATACCCGCAACGGGTTGACCGTCGGAAGCGCGCGTAACCGTACCGGTTATCTTACCCGCGCCGTATGCCATGTTAATATCCTTGCCCGATTCCGTTGCGCCGGCCGACACGGTAATCGTCGATGAGGCCATGTTCAAGATGGTATTTCCGTACCAGGTCACGGCATAATCGGTATTGACATTATTAAAGGCTAAAATGCGATATGTACCGGCAGGCAGTCCGCACGTGGTATAGGATCCATCGGCGGCCGTCGTGGCACTGAATGGGAATTGCGCCTGCATGTCCTCACTAAACATGACGACCGCGGCTCCGGACAGGGCGCTCAGCGTGTCGGCTCCGCGGATCGTTCCGGATATTTTTCCACCGGTGACCAGGCTGAAATTGATGCCGGAGGTGGTGGAACCCGCCGAAATGGTAACATGCTGCGCTGTAACGGGGCTGTCTTTTAAGGAATAATACTGGAGCGCATAAGTTGTGCTGCCCGGATTTACAGCAACCTTGTATTTTCCGGGCGGCAATCCGGGGATGCTGTAAGTTCCGCTGCCCGAAGTGGTAGCGTTGTAAGCCCAGCCTACGGTTGTTCCGTCCGGATTCAGCGCATAGGCATTGACAACCAGACCTGAAAGAGCCGTCAAATCGGAAGCGCGGACAACCGTCCCTGTCATGGTCCCCGCACTCGTAAGGGCAAAATTTATTCCGGATGTTGTAGAACCATCGATAACCGCGACAGGCCTGGCCGTATTGTAATCATACGAGTCCTGATACCATTGCCGGGTCAGCCCTGTAGCAGTGGAATTGTTATTATTGAACAGCTTGTACGTGCCCGTCGCCAACGCTGAAATGGTGTATGAACCGTCGGCCGCCGATGCGGCGCTGCCGCCTGCATACGCTCCCGTAACCGCATTGACAGCGGCCACATACGTGCCCGATACGGGACCGGAAGGACCGGTTATCGTGCCCGTGATGCTTCCGCTTCCCACCGCCCAGACCGACTGTGCGGACGTTATGCAAAACGCAGCCATCAAAATGAACATGGCAAACCATCTGATCCGTCCGGACAGGGATCCGCAAAATGTGGAACCCCTCTCTCTGTGATTTTTAATCATTCCCTTTTCCTCCTTGATTAAAGTTGACTGAATAAAATATTGACGCATTCCGCATCGCCTTCAGATTTTTTATCTCTGCATGCCGGGCACTATACCACCCGCTTCGTCTCCATGTTCTTTCTTATTCTCCCCCGACCATGATAGCCGGTTCACCCGTATTAATCTGCGTCCATTTTGATCCGTTCCATTTCCAGAGGCCGTAACCTGCAAAGTTTGCATACAGGTTCGCGCCCGAGGCTGTCAGGTTCGCGCCCTCGCCGGGATTAATCCGGGTCCAGGCACTGCCATTCCATTGCCACAAACCATAGCCTGCAAAGTTCGCATACAGGTTCGTACCCGAGGCCGTCATGCTGGTTCCCTCTCCGGGATTGATCTGGCTCCAGGTGCTGCCATTCCATTGCCAGATGCCGTAACCCGCAAAGTTCGCATACAGGTTCGTGCCCGAGGCTGTCATAGCGGTGGCCTCGGTGGGATTGAGCTGACTCCATCCCGTCCCGTTCCACTTCCAGATGCCGTAACCTGTAAAATTCGCGTACAGATCGCTCCCTGATGCCACCATGACGGCGGCCTCGGTGGGATTGATTTGACTCCACATGATTTCATCCCATAGCCAGAGACCGTAACCCGCAAAGTTCACATACAGGTTCATGCCCGAGACCGTCATACCGGTTGCCTCCACGGGATTAAGCTGGCGCCAGGTGCTGCCGTTCCATTTCCACAGGCCATAGCCGGAGAAGTTTGCATATACATTACTCCCCGAAGCCCTCCCCGAAGCCGTCATTCCCGTTGTATTGCCGGTATTGATCTGTGTCCAGGTCAGCCCGTTCCAATTCCAGATGCCCGCACTTTCATAGTAAGTGTATAAGACCGTCGTATCCGCAACATTCATGATACTGGCCGCACCGGCGCCAAATTTCGCTTCCAGTTCATCGGCATTCAGATTGATGCCATTGCAAACCCTGTCAGTAAAAATTGAATAAGCAACTTTCCAGGAGCCTGCCGCCGATCCCCTGGCAATGACCGCCGTAGCCTCATAAGTGCCGTTCAAGGCATCGCCCGATTTCAAGGTAAAATTTCGAAAATCAACATATCTGCAATCGAGAAACTCGCATTTCGTCATCAGCATCAGCAGAGGAGAACTTAACATACCGTGGCAGGTATTGCCTGTGAAAAAACCGGCCATATCGTCTGTCACCGTTACGGTCAGTGTCACGGTCTGATCCGCCGACGATGTATCGATTATCTTCGGTGACAGAGAAAAAGCGGTTATCTGCGGAGCCGTGGTATCGGCTGTTATTCCAGAATTGGTAATGGTAGCCGCGCCGGCGCCAAATTTCGCTTCCAGCTCATCAGCAGTGAATGAGACGGCATTGCCGACTCTATCCCAAAAAGTCCCGCCGGAAACTTTCCACTCGCCCGTTGCTGATCCCCTGGCCATAACCACCGTTGCCTCGTAAGTGCCGTTCAAAGCGTCTCCTGATATCAGGCTAAAATGTTCAAATTCAACAATACCGCCTTCCGTCCGAAACCCTACATGTGAAATGGATGTGTCATTCTGGCAATTACCGCCCGTGCAAAAACCGGCCATATCATCTGTCACGGTCACCGTCAGTGTTACGGTCTGATCCGCCGACGACGTATCAATTATCTTCGGTGACAGAGAAAACGCAGTTATCTGCGGAGCCGTGGTATCTGCTGCTGTTCCAGAATTGTTGATGGTAGTTGCGCCGGCACCGAATCGGGCGTCCAGCAAATCCTTGTTAACTATACGGCTATTGCCGGCTCTATCCGAAAGGTATACTTCCTGGATGGCCCAGTCACCGGGTTCAGATCCCCTGGCAATGATCGCTGTAGACTCATATGTGCCATTGAAGGCGTTGCCCGATTTGAGGGTAAAACTTTTAAAATGAACATGCTGGCTTCCCGCTGCCAGTTTGGCATGGCTTCCGCCATTTATAAGCGGATAAACATCCTCATTACTCGCGGAAAAGCCTGCCATATCGTCCTTCACCGTCACGGTCAGTGTCACTGTTTGATCAGAAGACGAGGTGTCAATGATTTTCGGCGAAAGCGAAAATTCCGTAAGTTGAGGTGGCATCACGTCAACTGCCGTTGCGATCCGAGCAAAGACTGTAACAAGCATTGCAGCAGCTATCAGAAAAGAAAAATATGTTACGAGTTTTCTGCCCATGGCCACTCTTCCGTCCCGCAGATATTATTCCGAGTTTTTTTCTGTATTGATCATTACTTTTGTCATTTCAACGCATCCATGCTTTTCAAATCTTCCATCGTTACGGTTGGCGGCATCTCGTTTTTACGGATTTTCTTCACGACAAATTCGGCAACCTTCTGCGCTTTTTCCTTCGATTTAAATCCCTCGTTTCCAGTCAGACATGGAATGTTTGGCTGGTGGATCAGAGGCCGCTTGTTAACCTGTATGTCATAGCCAAATGTCTGGTTGGCCGATGAAATGATTTGAATGGTAATTTCCGCGTCGGCGTAAGGATTTTTTTGCTTCCTGATTTCGCCTTCCTGTTTGACCGGCGGCTTTTGTTCCTTGATTTCCCGGACTTCCTTCCCTTTTGTTTCCTGAGCATAAGCGGAGATAACCGGATATACGGATGTCAGTGCTAATAAAAATGAAACTGCCAGAACGGCCACAAACTTCTTTTTACGGTTTTCCATATTGTATCCTCACAATTATTGATTGTTGGTGATTGTAAGCTGATCCGAACATCAGTCCTGAATAGAAAATGCAAGTTCTGTGAATTCTGAATGGTGGATAAAAGCTGACTCTAGCCTTCTGCCGATTCACGGATAATTTCAATGTATGGTCTCGCGAAGTGGTTTAAAAAAGTACGGTCTTCACTACTATTTTCATTATGGTTTGTCAAGACAACTGTCGTCTGTCCCGGTTTGAAATCAAATCATTATGGTTTTCTACGGCCATCTCTCACCTGACAAGAAGCCCCGCAAATGCGGGGCTTCTTGTATAAACGAACCTATTGTCTTTCAGCTACGAACTTTACCGTTCTTTACATTTCTCAGCTTTACTCTCCTCCCACCATGATGGCCGGTTCACCGGTATTGATCTGGCTCCAGGTGCTGCCGTCCCATTTCCATAAACCGTAGCCCGCAAAGTTCCCATACAGATTGCCTCCCGTTGCCGCCATGCCGCTTGTATTGCCGGCATTGAGCTGCGTCCAGGTGGTCCCGTTCCACTGCCACAAACCATAGCCGGCAAAGTTCGCATACAGGTTTGTTCCGGAGGCCGTCATGCCCGTCGAGTTACCGGTATTGATCTGGCTCCAGGTGGTTCCGTTCCACTGCCAGATGCCGTAACCTGTAAAGTTTGCATACAGGTTCGTGCCCGAAGCGGTCATGCCGGTTCCCTCTCCGGCATTGATCTGGTTCCAGGTGCTGCCGTTCCATTGCCACAGACCATACCCGGAGAAGTTTGCATATACATTGTTCCCCGAGGCCGTCATGCCGTTTGTATTACCGGTATTGATCTGCGTCCAGGTTGTTCCATTCCATACCCACAGGCCGTAACCTGTAAAATCCACATACAGGTTTGTCCCCGAAGCCGTCATATTGGCCGCCAGGCCCGGATTGAGCTGGCTCCACAGAGTCCCGTTCCACTGCCAGAGACCATAGCCTTCAAAGTTTGCATACAGGTTGTTTCCCGAGGCCGTCATCTTTGACGTCTCACCAACATTCAACTGGCTCCAGTTGCTTCCATCATACTGCCAGATGCCCGCTCCGGTGAAGTCGGTGTAAAGGATACCTGAAACCGTAAAGTCCATACATTCGCTTGTTCCGTAATCCGTCACCACTTTCATACAGCCGGAGGCGGCGCCTGCAGGAACCTTTACGACAATCTGTGTATTGGACCAGGAAACGATAATACCCCGGACACCGTTGAAATCCACATAGCCGTTCCCCTGGGTATCGCCAAAGTTGGAGCCGGTTAGCGTGATCGTGGAACCCACCGCGCCAAGGGTCGGAGGTGACGGGATAACAGGGATAAGCTGGTAGTTTCCCGTAAAGGTAATTGAGCCGCCGGCAGTAAGGGCTTTGGTTTCATTTGAAGGCTTGGTCCATGAACCGGAAGCTCCCCAGGTAATGGTGTAATCCCCGGCTATAAGGCTACTGATCGTCTGGTCTCCCGTACCGGACAGACTGTATTCATTCGGGCCTGTCAGTGTCCATGGAGCATTGAGGCTGTCGGGGTTGGGGTTGACGGTCACACTGCCATTATCCGCAACGGAGACAACAACCATTGAAGTACGGTTCCCCGCTTCATCATAAGTGTAATTTATAATGGTTCCATCAGGGCGAGAAACTTTAATTAGACGGTACTGGTCGTCGTATTCGTAGTCGGTAGTCAGTCCCAGGGCTTGATGGCCGGATAAAAATATAACTGAAAATAACAGAATGACAAGAATTCTTAAACTGTTTCGCTTCATCATTACACGACCTCTCAAATGTGGGAAGTGAATACTTTTGTCTGTTGCCTCTTTACATTGACACTGTACTTTCATATTTCTTGTTGCAAACGCCGTTTCAAACCTTTAGGAACAATCTGCAACATTGCTCCAGCAAGAGAAAACAACAATATTTAAAAATTTAGTTTATTTTTTTATTCTTGCGTAGTTTGGCCATTATGACATCACATAACATAGCCTTCAAATTATTTTCTCTATCCTTACTAAACCATTGCAATTTGATTCCTTGTCCATTTATTAATTGGTCGATAGCAGCATCTAAAGTCATATCTTTACTAATTACAGCATTTGAAAGTTCATCAATTTGATTTTTCGCATTTTGATATGTGCGCCATTGAGCATATGTAATTTGAATATATGCATCTGTATATGTTACCGTATCGCTCAACACAGAAAGCGAAGGACTTCCACTTGCTTCTACTGAAAAATCTTTCACTAGCGATAAAGAATTACCTATTAATTCAACTCGCAGTGAATCTTCCGCTAGACCTGAATAATCAACATGCATTACCGGATTCGCCCCCACATACGCATACAAATTCAAATCCCCTCCACCAAATCCCAGCGGGTCGCGGCTCAGGAATCGGCCGCTGGATGTGTCGTAGTAGCGGGCGCGCATGAAGAGCAGGCCGTTGCCTTCATCCATAACACCGAACTGCCCGACATAACGGAAAGGATTTTCAGCACTGGCCGGACCGGATACAAGCACTTTCCCATATTCGTCGTAGCCATACTGCTCCGTAATGATTCCGCCGTCATCTGTCACGGCCGTGGTATTGCCCAGATGGTCATGGTGGTAAGTAAAGCGCTGCCCCGTGTTGCTAATGCGGAACAGCAGGTTTCCATCGCCGTAAATATAGTAGTTTTTAACTGTATTGGCGCTGTCCATTTCCGCCAGGATCTGACTCATGCCGCCGTTGATGTCCAGTAAATAGCGTGTATCCGTCCCGCCGGTTGTCCTGGAAATCCGGTTGCCCAGCGCATCGTAAGCGTAACTGCGCATTTCTCCGGCGATAGTTGACTGGATGAGGCGGTTGGCATAATCAAACGTAAGACTCCGGCCGTCGCTGGCTCCGTTTACATTACCCAGCAAATCATGTGTATAGTTGACGGCACCGGCCGAGGTGATTTGATTGGCGTCGTTATAACCGTAACCGGTGCTGGAAGACGCTGGAACAGGCAGGGCCGGTTCCCCGTTGCGGACAATCCTTGTCGGCATATTGACGGCATTCAGGGTCAGATGATAATCATTAATTGCGGTATTATCTGCCTTCTTGTTGGCAATATCCGTCAGGCGGTCCGCACTGTCATACGTGAAGGTTCTTGCCGTGCCGTTAATATTGGTAATGGATTGAAGAACCCCCTGAGCGCTAAATTGGTAGCCCGCACTGCCATAGGTGAGCCAATCATGAACCGAGCATAAGCGATTGTCGGCATCATAAGTGTAAATGACTTTTTTGGCTCCGGGATAGGTGATGCTTATGCGGTTGCCTGCCTCGTCGTAACCATAGCCAACCGTGTTGCCGAAAGGATCCTGTACGTCGCTGATGCGGTTCACTTCATCATAGTTCATGGTCGTTGTCCGGCCGTCCTCACTGACGGTTTTGATGTTGCCGTTGGCATCGTATGCATAAGTTACATTGAGGCTGCCGTTGAGATACGTTTTCCAGAGTCGGTTATTGGCATCATATTCATAGGTCATAGCGGTGCTGTCCGGACGGTTTACCGTCTGAACTTTTCCCAGTGAATTGTAAATGTAGCTCCAGGTTTTGCCGTCCGGACTGGTCTGGCTTTCCAGCAAATTCATCGCGTTGTACGTAAAGTGAGTGACCTTACTGCGCGGGTCGGTCACATGGGTCATGCGGTTGTTGCGGTCAAAGGTATAGATCGACGCCGGCTTTGAGCCGACTTTCACGGACGTGACATTGTCATTTTCATCGTAGGCATAAATTGTTCCGACACTCTGCTGGTTGGTCGGCGATAAAACCGCATAGGGATCCGTTTTGGACAAAACCCGACCGGCCCCGTCAGGCGTAAAATCCACATGGGTCGAAAGCGCTTCATCCGTGATCTGAGTCAGATTGCCGCTGCCATCGTACGTATAAGCAAACTTGTGCCCGGTCGGGTCCGTACGTTTTTTCAACAAACCGTTATCAAAGTATTCAAATGATGTTTTTTCACCCAGCGGCAGGGTGATGCTCTCCAGTTTGGTCTTTGTCGCCGTATCGTATGCAAGAACGGTTCGATAGGTTTCGTTCCTCGGATCAACAATGGCAGTAAGATTGTTCTTGTCGTCGTATTCAAACCGGGTTGATTCGTTTTTCGCGTTCTTGACGGATTTAACATTGCCACTGTCATCATAAGTAAAATAGGTATAATACCCGTTACGGTCTGTTGTGTCCGACGGGAGATTCAACTGGTTGCCGAGAAGGTAGGCCGACTTTACATAATCGCCGGTGTTTCCGGCATAGGTAATTTTATCGGCGCGGTGCAGAGGATCATGCGTGAAGTTGACCAAGGGGGAATCGCCGTTTTTAACCGTTGTGCCGGTGGATTCATTGTAGTCAAATGTGAGACTGATGGTACCGTTGGTATAGCTTGCGGCCCTCAGAAACAGGTCGTATGTAACCGTGACCGTGTTTCCTTCCGGATACGTGATGGTGTTGAGCAGTCTCTCGGCGGTATAGGTATAATAAGTGGCATTCCCCCGGGCATCGGTAACCGAAGCCAGAAGACCGTTTTCGTTGTAACCATAGGTGACCGTTCTATTGGGCGAAACGGATTTATCGACTATTGATGCCAGCCGGTTATTTCCGTCGTAATTAAAGGCAATACTTTGAACTGTCGTCGTCCCGTTGACCATCCGGTCGGCACGATCAATCCTGCCGTTTACGGCATTGGGAGACAGGGTAACTTTATTGCCGAACTTGTCCTGAATGCCGATCAACGGCAGATCAGGAATGAATGACGCCCCCATGGTGTTAACGGTTACCCTGGAAAAGGTATAAACCGTCTGATCCTTTGCCGTCAGTTCATACTTGTCGTCATTTACCCTGACCAGTTTGCTGAATGTGCCGTTGATGCCGCTGAAATTGTTCGAACCGTCGTTTTTGAAGAAATCCTCCGTTCCATTCCCCCATCTGACGGTAACATCGTTAACCGTGCCGATCGGGTGTTCAATGGCGTAGCTATACAGGCTGTGGCTCCACCCCCCGCCGAAGGGGAGGTCATAAAAGTTATAGGAGTTATAGTAACGGGTCATGGTCAGCGCAGGTCCGACACCTTTTAAGGCGATATCGGTAAACGGAATGGAAAGCGCCCCGTTGGACATGCCGATGCCCGCAAACATCCCCTGCGGGCGGTTGTTGGCAACGGCGGATGACGAGACATAACACTGGATGGAATGATCGGTAAAACCATACGTGTTAATGGCGTTATCGCGTTCATACTTGCTGATCGTGTAAAAGTTGTCAGTATTGGCGGCATGCTCCAGATAATACAGAGGCGCCATGCCGGGCATTGCCGCCGTATAAACAAAGCCTACTATCCCCTCATACGTATAGCCGGCACTGATCCGGGCATCTTTCTCCGACTCGCTGGATGTATAAAAATGAACATCACTTGTCGGATGATAAAGGCGGAACAGATAGCCGACACTGGTATCATTGAATTTTCGATCCGACACATACGCTTCGATTTTCTCATAGGTATACCCTGACGATCTGGCTGTATCACGCTGGGATGGAATGGTTGTGTAGAAATGATCTTTACTGACAGGGTTATACAACCGGTACAGCGGCACCCAGAAGGCGCTGGCAGATACGGGCAGCTGATAGGTAAAGGTTTGAACAGCGGACCAGGCCGTATAGGAACCATCGGCAAACTTTGCCCGGACTTTCCACGAATAGACATTGTCCGGAAGATGATTGACTACGGTCCTGCTCGTTGTCGGCGCTGCTATTGTTTCATTGAGCTCGGGCGAACCGAAACCGGAATTGTTATCTACAAGAATTTCATAGGACGTTGTATCGGCAACGGCTGACCAAGTAAAGGTAAGACTGGCCGTGTTGACGGTAGCGCCGGCCGCAGGAGAAGCAAGCGTTGGACCGGTTTTTGTGATATTTACCGGGCCGCTACGTACGGGCCATGCAGCTAAACCAGTGTCTTTCGTATTAAATGGAGAAACTACACCTACATTTATACTGACTAACCATGCACAATCCGCTGCTGCAACCCTAGTAGTAGAGGACCATCCATCTTGGGCATTTGTAAAGGCCAAAGAATTCAACCAGTTTGCCGAATTTTCTTCGTTATAATTTACGAGACTGCGTAATTCCTTGCGATTTGGAAGTCTCCAATCGTTATAGTTCAGATAATTATTGTCATTAAGACAAGCTATATAATTCAGATCAAACCACCATTGTACATTATTCTTATCTGGCGCGCAGAAAGCAGGGCCGGGAAAATTACCGTCTTTCGTCCACATTAATCCAGTCAGGTTATCCGTTACAGTTTGGTCACCATTGTCTGTAAAGCGTGTTAGCGGCCAGATCACGCCTGCCTGGACATCCCCATCCTGTCCGGTATCTGCGCAGGTGATTATACTACCTTCTTCATTAAAGCAATTTTTCTGTCCCGTCTGTGGAAGTTGGATTTTCCCAGAATCTCCGGCACGCACAGGCCAAGCATATCGGTAAAAGGTTTTAGGAATAAATACAACACAACCCTCATATGGATCAAAAACCCATGCTTGGCTGGCATCAACTTTATAGCTGCTTGATGACCACCAGCAGATACTTAACCACGCCCATCCGCCGTCCGACCAGATATTGACAAAGCCCTGTGTGTTCAACCAAGATGCCTGATCTTCTTGATCTGCATTAACTAAACTTTCCAGTTCATTAATGTTAGGCAGACGCCAGTCGCTGTGGTTTAAATAATTATTACTGTTCAAACAGGCTACATAGTCCAGTGCTTCCTGCCAGGTCTTGGCTGTGCCGGGTTCGCATGCCTCAGGTCCGGGCGCATTGGCATCTTTCGTCCACATCAGACCTGTCAGGTTATCTGTTATGGTCTGATCGCCGTTGTCCGTAAATCTGGGGTCCGGCCATGCAACACCGACCTGTATCTCTCCATCCTGCCCTGTGCCTGCGCAATCAATGGTGTTGTGTAATATATCCCAGCAGCCTGTCTGCCCAGTCTTTGGCAGTTGCACGGTTCCGGCAATTGCCATTACCGGAATCAGCCATGATAGCAAAAAGAGCCCGACCAGTATTTTCTTCCGCATGCCCGATTCCTCCTAAAATACAGTTTCATTACTTACGGCGTGAGTCAGAAGTTATCATTTCAATTGAAAATACTCTCAATCCATTGCTCATTGTCTCCACCTTCGGCACCATATTGATGTCTTCATTGGCGATTACTTTAACTACAATTGCTTACATCATGATCTCAGCCACGTGTGCCGTAGGCATCAAGGTTCTGAAAATATCCATTCATAAAAAAACCGCCCCATATTCATTCCCACAGAGGAATAATACCTGGCGGCGTGGCTTTTTCCGTAAACCATAACTTCTCATCACATGTTAAAACGCGGGTTATTTTTAAGTCGCGCGTTTACTAGCAGATTTTATTCAATTATTCAAGGAAGAATAGAAACCTTAACGGGGGAAATCAGGTCTTGCCAGGATTAACAATCGGAGACCTTAGTTTTTTCGAAAAGTTCATCTATTTACAAATATCCGAAGTAAAAGAAGGCGGGATACATCAAATCACCCGACTATAACAAGAAGCCCCGCAAATGCGGGGCTTCTTGTAAACCTGATAGTCTAGCAGTCTACAGGCTGTCAGCCTGCTTTTCTTTACTCTCCTCCCACCATGATGGCCGGTTCGCCGGTATTGATCTGGCTCCAAGTGCTGCCATCCCATTTCCATAAACCATAGCCCGAAAAGTTCCCATACAGATTGCCTCCCGTTGCCGCCATGCCGGTTGTATTGCCGGCATTAAGCTGTGTCCAGGTGGTCCCGTTCCACTGCCAGAGGCCATAACCTGCAAAGTTCACATACAGGTTTGTTCCGGAGACCGTCATGCCCGTCGAGGTGCCGGTATTGATCTGGCTCCAGGTGGTTCCGTTCCACTGCCAGATGCCGTAGCCTGTAAAGTTCGCATACAGATTGCTCCCCGAAGCGGTCATGCCGGTTCCTTCTCCGGAGTCGATCTGGTTCCACTCAACCCCGTTCCATTTCCAGATGCCGTAGCCCGAAAAGTTTGCATACAGGTTCGTGCCCGAAGCTGTCATCCCTGTCGAGTTGCTGGTATTGATCTGGGTCCAGGTTGTTCCATTCCATACCCACAGGCCATAACCTGCAAAATCCACATACAGGTTTGTCCCCGATGCCGTCATATTCGCTGCCAGGCCCGGATTGAGCTGGCTCCACTGAGTTCCGTTCCATTGCCACAGGCCATAACCTTCAAAGTTTGCATACAGGTTGTTTCCCGATGCCGTCATCTTTGACGTCTCGCCAACATTCAACCGGCTCCACGTGCTTCCATCATACTGCCAGATGCCGGCTCCGGTGAAGTCGGCGTAGATTAATTTTGCATCCGGGACATATTCCCAAAAATCCTTTCTATAACCACTACCACCACCTGCTCCGATATAACCCTTGCCTCTAACCGAGAAGCAGAAAGGATACGCTCTTATTCCCCCTCCAAAATCCTCTTTCTGTATCCAGGTATTCGCAGCAGGGTCATATTCCCAGAAATCTTTTTTTAAAGATGAACCATCATACCCTGCGCCAATATAACCTTTACCTCCGATAGAGAAGCCGGCAGCGATATATCGTCCCATTCCTCCAAAATCAGCCTTTTGTGTCCAGCTATCCGTGGTTGGATCATACTCCCAAAAGTCTTTCAAATAATCGGGGGCTCTATACCCGGTCCCAATATAGCCTTTACCACCAATCGAGAAACCAACAGCTCTATCCCGATATGGTCCGGCAAAATCACTTTTCTTCGTCCAGGAATTAGTAGCTGGATCGTATTCTTTGAACTCTCTGTATAGATCGTTGGCGCCCGTTCTCACTCCACCCATATAACCCTTGTTGCCAATCGAGAAACCAACGCTACCATATAAACCTGCTGCTTCTTCAAAATCTGCCTTTTGTGTCCATGTATTGTCAGCAGAATTGTATTCCCAGAGATCTTTTGTAAGTTTGAATTCATTATTCAACCCGGAACCGATATAACCCATACTCCCTATAGAGAAGCCCACAGCCGATGCTCGCATACCTCCTCCGAAATCGGCTTTCTGTGTCCACGTATTTCCCGCAGGATCATACTCCCAAAAATCAGAATAGCGAGAGCTTGAATCATAACCAGTACCAGCATAGCCTTTGTCCCCTATGGAAAAACCTATCGCACTCAATCGTCCAGCTCCACCAAAGTCCGCCTTTTGTGTCCAAACACCGGCGCTTGCTTGATGCACACAAAAAACATACAAGATAGAAATAATCGTAATGATAATGGTGCTTTTTTTCAATTTTCCCTCCCTTTTACAAAACAGGTGGTCATGTTTATTTATTTTGCTTTTTTCATAAGGCATCTTAAAAACAGGCAATCTTAAAAATCATATAACCGGTTTTGCCGTTTTACTCTCCTCCCGCCATGATGGCGGGTTCACCGGTATTGATCTGGCTCCAGGTGCTGCCATCCCATTTCCATAAACCGTAGCCCGCAAAGTTCCCATACAGATTGCCTCCCGTTGCCGCCATACCGGTTGTATTGCCGGCATTGAGCTGCGTCCAGGTGGTCCCGTTCCACTGCCACAAACCATAGCCGGCAAAGTTCGCATACAGGTTCGTGCCAGAGGCCGTCATGCCCGTCGAGTTGCCGGTATTGATCTGGTTCCAGGTGGTTCCGTTCCACTGCCAGATGCCGTAGCCTGTAAAGTTCGCATACAGGTTCGTGCCCGAAGCGGTCATGCCGGTTCCCTCTCCGGAGTTGATCTGGTTCCAGGTGCTGCCGTTCCATTGCCACAGACCATAACCGGCAAAGTTTGCATATACATTGTTCCCCGAGGCCGTCATGCCGTTTGTATTACCGGTATTGATCTGGGTCCAGGTTGTTCCATTCCATACCCACAGGCCGTAACCTGCAAAATCCACGTACAGGTTTGTCCCTGAAGCCGTCATGTTCGCTGCCAGGCCCGGATTGAGCTGGCTCCACTGAGTTCCGTTCCACTGCCAGAGGCCATAGCCTTCAAAGTTTGCATACAGGTTGTTTCCCGATGCCGTCATCTTTGATGTCTCACCAACATTCAACCGGCTCCAGTTGCTTCCGTCGTACTGCCAGATGCCGGCTCCGGTGAAGTCGGCGTAAAGGGAGGACATGTAACAAATCAATGATGTTCCGGGAAACATCAATGAATAATTCCCGGCAGCATCATAAGATGTTATTATAACAGCGTAGCTTCCATTAAGCGGAAAAAAACCATCATAGGTAACGGAGGTGGAGGTCATCATGCGGTCACTCCAGATCCTTTTTAAATTACTTGGATCCCTGAGATCCAGATCATAGCTCAAAGCCGATCCCGTCAAGGAAAACGTCGGCCGGCCGTAAACCGTCGATCCGCTGGCTGGAAGGATATTAGTCGGAATGCCGACAAATCCGGAAAACGAGTAATCTTCCGTTTTCATCTCACCAGTTTTATTAGTGATCGTTATTGTTGCAGTCGTCGAAAAGTTTGCGCCTGAAGAATTCAGGCTGCATGTATTGATCCATTTTCTATTGAATGAGTCATAGTTCATGCCAAAGCATTGCTTGATTGTGGGGTCCAGAGAAGAAAAGGCAATCGAAGCAATCTCGTTCTTACTATCAGCAAACGTAAGACTTGAAAGATATCCACCTAATGCAATACAAGATCTAACAGGTGAAACTCCGAAAATGGAGCTTTGCGTCACGGCGTCGGCATGGGTTCTGTATGTTTTGGGCGGAAAAGTGTAGCCGGATTTACTTGCCGTCGCAATGACCGTGTCTCCATCAACCACATTGAGAATCATGAAGACGCCATTGGCAAAGGTGGAGGGACCATCGACCAGCACGCCGGAATCATTGAGATACTTTACAGTGTAGGTCCTGCCGAGTGCACTGGTGCAGGTTACAACGGCGCCGGACATATTGGACAGGGAATATTGATCGAGGACTCTTCCGTTAATCACGCCGTATCCCGCCGCCACTCCCCAGGAGGCAATAGCCGCCGACGGATATAAAACATTACTGAGCGTTTTGTAACCGGTGACGTTTCTATATTGGTCAGCAATCGTATAATACATATCCTGCGTATAGGTGGGTGCATAGCCGGTTTTGCTCATCTTCAGCGATACCGCCGCACCTAAAGGAAGACCGTCGATCATAAACCTTCCGTCTGACCTTGTGGTGGTGTTTACAGAAGAATTGCCCAGCATTTCCACCTTCACGCCTTCCAGCGGATTGCCCGATGCATCTTTCACGGAAAACGTGTAAGCATAAATTGCAGTGGGATCGTAAGTAAATGACCCGCTGGCCACCGACATATTGTATTGCCCGCCGGTCTCAATGTTGGCATAAACGTAATAATAATATGTTCCAGAGGTCAAAGCTACTCCCGTATAGTCCAGCCTGGTGACAGGCGCATCCACCGATTGACTCCACACGTAATTGTATGTTGCATCCAGCAGTTGAACGTAATAACTTGTTGCACCGTTAATACCGGACCATGAAAAGGTCGGCGCGCCGCCGACAAGGTTATAATCAGCACCCATAAAATAGTTTGATGGTTGGAGATAGCTAGGGAAGGCTACCACGTAACCGGTAACGGTTCTGGTAACCGTATCCGTTCCCCCGGCTTTTTTCACGGCCGTAAACGTATATTCCGGAAAACAGGAAGGTGTGGAACCCGTGCTGATGTTCACATTTGAGTTAAGCCGCCATTGCCCGTTACTGTATGCCAGTGCGGTTGAAGCCAGTGTATCGCCGCAGGCCGTGCCGGAACTGGCCACGGAAACGGACTCGTAGACAGCCTGGCCCGGATCATCCACGTAAATCATTGAATAATAGTTGGTATCCTGATGACCAGACCGGACGCTATAAGGGTCGTTCACTTCCAGGTTGACGAAGGGGTAGAGATTTGGAAATCCCTTATAGTAGGCGGCGGCATATCCTTCACCACTTCCAAATGTCCCCAGTAGCGTCCAGCCACCGCTGTTTAGGTTGTAATAAAAGTTGATGGCCGATCCCGTATTTTCAATCTTGCATTCCAGCGTCGTGGAGGCGGGCGTCAAACCCGTCTGGGTGACTGTCCCGGAAGTCCAGTCCGGTGAATCGTCATCACCTACTCTTGCCATGATCTGCAGATTTCCGTTGGGAAGCCAACTGGCGGCTATATTGGGCTGATTGCCTTCGACATCAGATCCCATGCCGACATATGCAATATAGGTTTTCCCGGCTTCACCCATTCCGGTGAAATTTTTCAGTCTGGCACTGTAGGTATACGCCGTCTGTGCGGAAGATAAATCAGGAAGAGATGGGGTTGTCGAGATGACTGCCGCCCCCCGTGAATATCCGATGCTGTTTTGCAGAACGCAGGGATCGGGTTTGGTCCAGGACAGGGTCAAATTTTTCGTCCCGGGATAAAGACCATAGGTATAGGAAAGGGTGCTTTCTCCGGACGGTTTTGTAACAAATGAATCCGGGATGGTGATGGTGTCCGCAGATTTTGTGCCATCGGTAAAATCAAAATTATTCACGGTGCGGACACTGTCGGAATAATAAACGTTGGATACCTGCGCCTGAAACGCCTGCACCTGCGTGGCGAATACCAAAAGCAACAACCATAAAAACAATACACCGTATTTTCTCCCAGCCATCCTCATGGTCCTCCCTGTGTAATTAAATATAGCAACAACGGCATCCGCCGCCGTTATTATTCATAACGCTTTAATTTCCATCTTCAACCTTGCCCCGAGCCCTTTTACTCTCCTCCTACCATAATGGCCGGTTCACCGGTGTTGATCTGACTCCAGGTGCTGCCATCCCATTTCCATAAACCATAGCCCGCAAAGTTCCCATACAGATTGCCTCCCGTTGCCGCCATGCCGGTTGTATTGCCGGCATTAAGCTGTGTCCAGGTGGTCCCGTTCCACTGCCAGAGGCCATAACCTGCAAAGTTCACATACAGGTTTGTTCCGGAGACCGTCATGCCCGTCGAGGTGCCGGTATTGATCTGGCTCCAGGTGGTTCCGTTCCACTGCCAGATGCCGTAGCCTGTAAAGTTCGCATACAGATTGCTCCCCGAAGCGGTCATGCCGGTTCCTTCTCCGGAGTCGATCTGGTTCCACTCAACCCCGTTCCATTTCCAGATGCCGTAGCCCGAAAAGTTTGCATACAGGTTCGTGCCCGAAGCTGTCATCCCTGTCGAGTTGCTGGTATTGATCTGGGTCCAGGTTGTTCCATTCCATGCCCACAGGCCGTAACCTGCAAAATCCACGTACAGGTTTGAACCCGATGCCGTCATATTCGCTGCCAGGCTGGGATTTAGCTGGCTCCACTGAGTTCCGTTCCACTGCCACAGGCCATAGCCTTCAAAGTTTGCATACAGGTTGTTTCCCGATGCCGTCATCTTTGACGTCTCACCAACATTCAACTGGCTCCAGTTGCTTCCGTCATACTGCCAGATGCCTGCTCCGGTGAAGTCGGTGTAAAGGATTCCTGAAACCGTAAAGTCTATGCATTCGCTTGTTCCGTAATCCGTCACCACTTTCATACAACCGGAGGTGGCGCCGCCCGGTATTTTTACAACAATTTGTGTATTGGACCAGGAGACGATGATCCCCCGGACACCATTGAAGTCCACATAGCCGTTCCCCTGGGTATCACCGAAGTTGGAACCGTTAATGGTTATGTTACTTCCCTTAACGCCCCTCGTTGGCGGGTTCGGGATAACCGGCCGATTCTGGTTTCCCAAGGTAATATCATCCATAAAGCAAGAGCTTGCCTCTTCGCTGAAATCTACAGATCGGGCGGTACCTGAAAAACTGACGGAAGCATAAACCATAAGGAGGGCTCCGTCAGTATCCACTCCGGTCTTGGGAAGATCAAGGGTAGCAAGAAGATTGCCTGTTCTGTCCAATCCGTCATAAATATATATTTTCGAGTTGTTGTTCGGGTTACCATAGTAAAATGATAAGCTTCCCGTAAACCCCCTGGCAACATTTATCCATGCCCCACCTTGCTGGAATCCAATTGCTGTATGAGGCGTTGGCTCACGGCGCCACATGCCGGTACTTGGAGAGTTTGTATTTATTGCGGCTTGTATACTCGCTTTAAAAACCACACCATAATCAGGTCCCGGTCCACTCATTGAAAGTCCTGTATTATAATCGTAACCATACCCACCATTGTAGTAGTCACCAACTATTTCCCAGTCTGTAAGACCCTCGAATGTCATGTTGATCGATGTTGCACCATTTGAAAGTGTGGTCACGCTGAAAGTGCCGGAAATTCCGCCAATGGTAAGGACCGCACTCGCTGTTGACGAGTAGCTTGATGATGAAGTCAACTGCAGCGTTACGTTATCGTTGTTAACAACCGTACCGCCGACACTGGTATAATCGCCCCCGTTGACGGAATACTTACCGCCCGTGATGGAAATGGCGGCTGCCGCATTGATTCCGGATACTGTGATGGTATTGGATGTAATCACCGTGCTCAGAGGAACTCCCGTCTGAAGGGTAAACGTAAACTGGTCCGGAGTCATGTCAGGTGTATAAACAGGCTCGTACTCCCAGAAATCCTTGAGATATGATGATGAGCTATTATATCCTGTTCCGATATAGCCCTTGCTGCCGATGGAGAAACCGTCGGCATAATATCTTCCTGCCCCGCGTAAATCGGCTCTCCTTGTCCATGTATCTATTGCCTGATCATACTCCCAGAAGTCATTCTTCTTATAGGGCGATTCCCGTTCGGCTCCCGTTCCGATATACGCCTTACTGCCAATGGCGAACCCAATTGCACGACCGCGCCCCGTTCCGCCGAAGTCAGCCTTTTTTATCCAAATATTTGTTACCGGATTGTACTCCCAAAAATCATTACAATAATATGGTGATGAGCTACTATTACCCGTACCGATGTAGCCTCTATCCCCGATAGCGAATCCGACTGCAGAATATCGCGCCGTTCCTCCGAAATCAGCCTTCTTTGTCCATGTATTATTGGATGGATCATACTGCCAAAAATCTTTGTATGAAACCGAACCAATCCCGGTACCGATGTAACCGTTGTTGCCAATTGAAAAACCGACGGCACTATATCGCGCTTCTCCTCCGAAGTCTGCCTTCTGTGTCCATATATTTGTTGACGGATCATACTCCCAGAAGTCTTTAATATTGGATGAACTATTACGTCCAGTTCCAATGTAACCCTTGCTGCCGATGGAGAAACCCACGGCTGACTGTCTTGCTGCCCCTGCGAAGTCTGCCTTCTGCGTCCATCTATTGGTTACCGGATCGTACTCCCAGAAATCTTTTGCATAATTTACGGAGCCATTTGCTCCTGTTCCAATGTAGCCCTTGCTGCCGATGGAGAAACCTACGGCAATATCTCGCGGTCCTCCTCCGAAATCGGTCTTCTGCGTCCATCTATCGCCAAACTCAGACTTTGTCGTCACACTGTAAACTGCGGATAGATCACCTATCGTCAATATCGCATCCGTCGTAGTTGCGTAGCTGGCCGACGAAGTTTGTCGCACTGTTACAGTATTGCCGCTGACCACTGTGCCGCTGGCGCTGGTGTAAATACCGCCATTGATTGAGTAAGTGCCCCCCGTGATCGAGATCGGTGTTTCTGTACTGATCCACGATACAGTTATTGTATCGGAAGTTGTCACCGTGCTCAGATCCATACCTGCCTGACTGGTAAAATGGAACTGATGAGTGGTTACACTGAAAGTACCGGATACCGTGCCTATCGTCAAGATAGTACTAGTCGTTGTGGAATGTTTCCATGATGAAGGCAGTTGTACCGTTACAGTATCGCCATTATTAACTGTACCGCTGGAGTATGAATATGAACTGCCGTTAATTGAGTAAGCGCCGCCACCCTCGATAGAGATGGGTGCCGCCATATTTATTCCCGATACCGTTATGGCATTCGATGTGATCAACATACTCAATTCCACACCAGTCTGAGCTGTGAAGGTGAATGGATCGGGCGTCGTATCACCGCTCGAAGCCTGCGTTGTCACACTGAAGGCGCCGGATACTCCGCCAATGGTCAAGGTTGCCGTCGTCGTGGTGGCATAACTTTCTGATGAAGTCTGCTGCAGCGTTACCGTATCGCCATTGACAACAGTGCCGCCGGCACTGGTATACTCGCCGCCGTTGATGGAATACGCACCGCCTGTGATAGAAATGGGGGCTGCCGCAGTGATTCCGGATACTGTTATGGTATTGGATGTAATCACCGTACTCAAGGTCACGCCCGTCTGAGCGATAAACGTAAACTGGTCAGGCGTCGTGCCAGGTGCGTATATTGCAACTTCCTTGATATCGATGAATTGCAGATTATCCGTCGTGGTGACCTGCAGTTTTATTAGATATATCAGGCCTGCTTGGAATATGCTGCTCGCAAAACTTCCCAGAACGCCGTTAGTCACGCTTTGTGATGTTTCAACTCCCAGCGGCTGCCAAGCACCTAGCACGGGGGCATAAGGATTATTGTTTGTTTTGTCAATTGTCGCGTAGAACAATTGATATTTTACGAAATTTGTTCCATAGGCATCTCCATTGATCGCTACGGTGCCGCCCGACACATCAAGGCGATCAACAGGACTGGTTATCCGCACCTTTGGCACAGACGCGATATTTAACGCTTTGGCCGCGTTGACCCTGCCAGCGCCCGACAACAGGTCAAAACCGGGCGACTCGATATCATCCGCTGACACCCGCAGGACCTGCTTGACATCGTCCGGTGTATATTCCGGATGATTCGCCAATACCAAAGCGGCAACTCCGGCAACGTGCGGAGCGGCCATGGATGTGCCTCTTGACCGGTAGTAAGTGCCACCCACAATACATGTGCCACCCCCATACATATCGGTCGTACCTGCCCGCAATGAGAGAATATTTCTTCCTGAATAATTACTGCTTGTGCCATCTGCTCCGCCTCCCGGCGCCGTCACGGCAATAAGACTGCCGATCGTACTGAAATAACTCCGGGTATCCAGCTCGGTGCTCGCCGCCACCGTGATAACGCTGTTGGACTGATTCTGGGGTGAATATTGTGTCACATCCCCCAGGTCAGTGCCGTTATTGCCCGCCGCAACGACAACCACCGCTCCCAGATCATGGGCATACTTTACGGCATTTTCAACCACGGGATTCGAAGGACACGGGCCATTGCATCCCCAGCTGTTGCTGATAATATCAGCCCCGTTATCTGCCGCGTATCTGATGCCGGCGGCTATATTGCTGCTATAACCGCTTCCGGAATCGGACAGCACCTTTACAGGCATAATCCTGGCCAACGGCGCCACACCTATAACACCTGATCCGTTATTACCGATAGCCGCTATCGTCCCGGAGCAGTGTGTCCCGTGACCATGCCCGTCAACCGGGGTATTATTACTGCTGACAAAATTCCAACCCTGCACATCATCAATAAAACCATTGCCGTCGTCGTCGATTCCGTTGCCGGCAATTTCGTCGCTGTTCGTCCAGATATTGGCGGCGATATCGGGGTGCGTGTTATCAATACCTGTATCCACTACCGCCACAATCACGCCGGCACCTTTTGTGGTGTCCCACACTGTTTCCGTCTGAAGTTTTTTCAATCCCCACATATCATCATAACTCTGCCCCCAACTGCCGACTGAGGAATAATAGGAATCATCGGGCATCCACTGTGCTTCCATCCGATAATTCGGCTGACAGTAAGCCACATCCCGATCCTGCGCGTAATTGCGGCAGGTTTCTTCTATATCCGCCTTAGGATCAACCACGACTCGATAGATTGACGATAAGTAAGGAACATTTTTTTCATCAGTTAAGATGTCTCTCTGTAGTCCTTTTTTCTTTAATCGCTTTCCCCGAAAAGCGGCGATTTCCGCCTTGAACTGCTCAAGTTGCTGCCGATGCAGTGTCTTGGCAGTGGCTATGTCGATCCTGCCCGTTATTGTCTCCGACGGCCCTTTTTTTCCAAAGAGCCTGTGCATCGCCTTGACTTTATACTGTGCGTTTAAATCATCGAGGTGGGAATCACCGGTGATTTCTCTGAATGCTTGACGTCTTTGCACCAGTTCCGAGGAAACTGCGCCAACAACTGCTTCATCTTTAAATTTTATTATAAATTCGCCAGGTATATGATTAGGCTTCTTTACCTGCTCTTCCTGAAAGATCGCTAAACCCAAAACGGGAAACACCATACTGCTTAAAAGAATGCTAACGACCATTAAGAACTTCAATACATTTTTCATTTTTGCATTTCTCCCCGCCGGAAAACATTAAAGCAACTGCCGTTTTATTTTCTTACTCATTCCCTAATTTATAGTAACTTGGATCAAAAAATAATGATTATTAAATATATAAATGACTTTTGTCTTTCAGGCAAAAATCAAAAATCTGTTTTTATTTTGGAAAATCATTGTTTTGTGTTTTATCCGTCGAGACAATCTTAATCATAATATTGAAAGTCAGGAACGGATTTCTCTTTCCGATTGTTATTATTCTGATATCCGAGTACGCAATATTAAACCAAATCACAAATGCCCATAATACCTGATTAATGAGAGGCAATCTGTAATCTCATACTCCACCCACCATGGTGGCCGGTGCGCCAGTAGTGATCTGACACCATTGCGTTCCGTCAAATTTCCAATTGAAAGTCGACTCGTATGACTTCGCGCCAAACACAGCCACACATTAACCCGCCCACTGGTCTGATAGCCAGCCGTCGCCGCTTTTTTCCGTAAATCTTAACTCTTTATTACATATTGAAACTGTGGTTACTTTTTAAAGTCGAAGGCTACATATCAGATCTTACTCAAATCTTCAAGAATCAGCGGATGTTGGTGATAGAAATATTTCAAGAATGCAATAAATGGATTTTTTAGGAAATGTGGAAAAGAATCTGGCAAATTGGTCCTGCTTTTGGATGAGGACAACCTTCCCCTAAACCCTCCGGGGAAGGACAATTTTTTGCCTCCCATACCGGTACAAACAAGGGGCCTGCCGATATTGCTCTTATCTGCCATTATCTCTCTTTCTGTCGGCGGCGGGGAGAATTCATGCCCCCACCACCAACAGATAAAGATAAGCAACTATCAACGTGCTTTGACTTTATTCAGATAATCTTCAGCCTGCTCTGCTGATTATTCTCCTACCACCATGACGGCTGCCTCGGTGGTATTAACCTGGCTCCAGGCAGATCCATTCCACTTCCAGAGACCATAGCCAGCAAAGTTCGCAAACAGGTTTGCACTTGACGCCGTCATGCCGGCTACATCGGTGGTGTTGATCTGGCTCCAGGTGGTCCCGTTCCATTGCCAGAGACCGTAACCGGAGAAGTTCGCATACAGGTTTGAACCCGAGGCGACCATGCTGGTTGTTTCGGTGGCATTAATTTGGCTCCAGTCCGTCCCGTTCCAGCGCCAGATGCCGTAGCCCGTAAAGTTTGCATACAGATTGCTTCCCGCGGCTGTCATGCCGGTTGCTTCTCCCGTATTGATCTGGCTCCACTCCACCCCGTTCCATTTCCAGATGCCGTAGCCGGGGAAGTTTGCGTACAGATTCGCTCCCGAAGCTGTCATCCCTGTCGAGTTGCCGGAATTGATCTGGCTCCAGGTGGTGCCATTCCATACCCAGATGCCGTAGCCTGTAAAATCCACGTACAGGTTTGAACCCGATGCCGTCATATTGGCCGCCAGGCCGGGATTTAGCTGGCTCCAGTCCGTCCCGTTCCATTGCCAGAGACCATAGCCTTCGAAGTTCGCATAAAGGTTGCTCCCCGAGGCCGCCATCTTTGTCGTCTCTCCAACATTGGTCTGTGTCCAATCCGCCCCGTTCCATTTCCAGATGCCGTAGCCTGAAAAATCGACGTAAAGTGACTGCGTATAGCAGATGAAAGAACGAATGTACTGCGAACAGTTTCCTGCCGCATCATAAGATTCGATAGAAGCAGAATAACTGCCGCTGAGAGGCAAAAAGCCGTCATAGGTAACGGATGTGGAGGTTAACATGTGGTTTGCCCAGAACAGCTTTGAATTACTGCTTTTCATGAGGTTCAAATAGTAATTCACGGCCGAACCGGTCCATGAAAACGTCGGATTGCCATAAACGGTTGACCCGGCGGCAGGAAGGATATTCGAAGGCAGGCCGACAAATCCTGACACGGTATGATTCTCTGTCGTTCCGCCTCCGGCCTTATAGGTAATGGTCAGCGTATAGGGCGTTGAAAGCGTTGGCTCGGTGTTGCTTAAAAACTGAGACACCATCCATACCCGGTTGAATGAGTTGTGGCCCAGACTTACAGGAGATGAAATGCCCGGACCCGAAAGAGTGATCGAGGCAATATCATCCGTTGCATCCCCGAAGTTGGCATTCATGTAATAATAGTCTTTGTCGCTGTAAATACGCTTCGAAAAGACGCGCGGGGTCCCAAAAATCGAACTTTGCGTCACGGCATTGGCATGGGTTCTGAAAACCCTCGGAGTAAAATTGTAGCCGGACTTGGTTGCCGTAATAATCAGCGTATCGCCATCGACAACATTCAAAATCATGTAAATGCCGTTTGAGAAGGTGGAAGGACCGTCCACCAGCACGCCGGAGTCGTTGACATATTTTACCGCATACGTCTTGGCCAGAGCGCTTGTATACGTCACAACGGCGCCCGATAAATTCGCTATCGAATTCTGATCAATGATTCTTCCGTTAATCACACCGTTGCCCGACGTCACCCCCCAGGCGGCAACGGTTGCCGGGGAGTACATCACATGATTGATCGGTCTGTAGCCGGTAACGTTACGGATGTTTTGTGATGACAGGTAATAGATATCCTGTGAGTATACCGGAGTATAGCCTGTCTTGCTCATTTTGACTGAAACAGCCGTCCCGAAAGGAAGACCGTCAAGCATGAACCTTCCGTCTGCCCCCGTGGCCGTGCTCAAAACCGAATTACCGAGCATTTCCACTGCCACGCCTTCTAACGGATTGCCGGATGAATCTTTCACCCGAAATGTGTAAGCGTAGGTCGCCGTCGAATCATAGGTGAATGATGAGGATGCTACCGACATGTTCGTTTGTCCGGCGGCGTCGACAAAGGAGTTCACGTAATAATAATAGGTCCCGGACGTCAGAGCAGTGCCCGTATAGTCCAGTCTTGTTACCGGAGCATTTGTACTCTGTCCCCACAGCCAAATGTAGGACGAATCATTCAATTGGACATAATAACCTGTTGCACCGTTGATACCGGACCAGGAGAAGGTCGGCGCACCGCCGACATTGCCTATTGGCAAAAGACCAGTGGCAAACAGTTCCACATACCCGGTAACCGTTCTGGTGACCGTATCCGTCCCACCGGCTTTTTTCACGGCCGTAAAGGTGTATTCCGGGAAACAGGAAGGTGTGGAACCGGTGCTGATAGCAACACCACTGTTTAGCCACCACTCCCCTCTGCCGCTGTCATAAACCAGTGCGGTGGATGGCAGAGTCGTTCCGCAGGCCGTGCCGGAACTGGCCACAGAAATAGAATCATATGTGGACTGTCCGGAATCTTCCACGAAAATCATTGCGGAATAGTTGGTTCCCTCGTGAAGAGACTGGACACGAAACGCATCGTTCACATCAAGACTGACAAAGGGGTAAGCAGAGGGGAACCCTTTAAAATTATCCGCCACGTAACCATCACCGCTTCCAAACGTTCCAAGGAGTGTCCAGCCGCCGGAATTCAGATTATAGTAAAAGTTGATGGCGGACCCCGTATTTTCCAATTTTATTTCCACGGTCGTCGATAAGGGCGTCAGACCTGATTGCGTCACTGCACCGGACTGCCAGAGCGGGCTGTTATCACCAATCATCGCCTGTAACCGCAGATCACCGTTAGACAACCAGGATGCCTTGATTTTGGGTTGATTTGTCGCTGTATCGGATCCCATGCCCGCGGAGGCTTGATAAGTCTTACCGGTTGCACTCACATCGGCAAAACTCTGTAATTTGGCGGTATAGGTAAACGCCGTCTGCGCGGAAGACGAATCAGGAAGAGAAGGTGTTGTCGAGATAATCGCTGCTCCGTTTGCGTGACCGGCCGTTACTTCAAGAACGCAGGGGGATGGTTTTGTCCAGGAAAATGTCATATTCCTTGTTCCGGGATAGAGTCCATAGGTATAGGAAAGGGCGCTTTCACCGGAAGGCTTGGTAACAAATCCATCCGGTATTGTGATGATATCTCCTGTTTTCGTACCGTCAGTGAAATCATAATTGTTGACGGTTCGAACGCTGTCGGAATAATAAACATTGGATACCTGCACCTGGAACGCCTGTGCCTGCGCGGCAATTCCAATGAGCAAGACCCATAAAAACAACCGTGCAAAATACTTTATCCTGGCCATATAAAACCTCCTCTCTGCATAAAAAAATTAAAATAACGCAATAACGACACCCGCCGCTACTGCCGTGTTCATTAAAATCTGGGTAATGTCTTTGATTTCTCTCAACCAGGCAATACGCTCGAATTTTTCCGGCACAACAATTACATCACCGGGTTCGATATAGTAGGAATCCTCTTCGGAGAAAAACGCCTCTCCTTTTTGAACCGACTTGGATCTCCAGTTGATGAGACCGCGTTTCGCTCTTCTCGCTCCACCATCCACTTTCAGAACAAACACACTGCTCTTGTCGGCATATTCGGAATAACCGCCGCTCATGTTGATATAGTCCTGATAATCGGCTTTCTCCGAAAATATGTGCGCCCCCTGCCCCATAACGGACCCCACAACGCCGACCACGCTGCTTTTTTCAGGGATAAACAGTATGTCTCCATCTTCAAGTTCAATGTCATATTCACTGCCCTTCAAGACGTAAAGTTGAGCCAGTTTTATCGTCATCCTGCCCTTGGCCTTCACATTCCTGACATTTTCTATTAATTTTTTCTTTTGTACCATTTCCTGCTGGCGGGCCTGAATTTCTTCCGCAGATAAAGACGTGGAAATTTTCCCTGAACCTTCCACCAAAAAATCTTTTTCCATCCGGTCCGCCATTTCTTCCAGGCTTTTCTGCTGGGCAATTCTCACCCGTTCACGGGTAAACACAGCGCCGCGCAGATACGCATTTTCCAGATACCCGCCTGACCGCTTGATCAGCGATGACAGTTTCTCTCCCTTGCGGATCATATACTTGCCGGAAAACTTCACCTGACCGGATATCGTGACATAACGTTCCAGACGCCAATCGGTAATCGTCCGAACAAAAAGCCGGTCATAGGGGGTCAATTCCACGTTATTCTCGGGATCACCTTCCAGCGCCTTCTTCAAATTGATCACCCGCGTAACCGTTCTTGCCGTCGCTTTTTCATCAACGATCATCGACGACAGTTCGGCAGCTTCCAGATAGGCGGATTCCAGAACATTTCCTGCCGCGAAAATCAGATCCTTTACGGTCATTTTCTCGGCAAATTCAAAACTGCCGGGACGGGAAACAGCGCCTCCGGCGGTGACGGTCTTTTTATAAAAAACTTCCGAAATGGAACGAATGGTAATGACATCTTCATCCTGCAGCAGGATGTTATCCTCCGCTTTCCCGCTGAGCGCTCCGTCAACATTGAAATAAATAATGCTCTCGTATTGCCGGTTTTTACCGATGCGCAGAACCTGCCCCTTCTCCAGGTAGGCCTCCCTGGTTAGTCCACCTGCGGCCAGTATGGCATCTTTGACTCGCGTCTGCTTGAAAAACTCGAACCTGTCGGGTCTGCGCACCTCTCCCGCAATCGTAAATGAAGGCCTGTCCTGAAACATCCAGGCGCTGAACACATAGATGCTGTCCTGCGGCATGAGCTTGATATTGGCTTCCTTATCACTGGCCAGAATCAGCTTGCGCAAGCTGAAAGGTATCAATACCGTTTCGCCGCCGGGCAGAATCAACCGCTTAATCAAAGCATATTCCAGATATGGCTCTTGCAGCAGATCATCCACACCCTTAATGATGTCTCTGAGTCTCATATCCGGTTTTAATTCGTACGTCCCGGGTTTCTTAACATGTCCGTATAACTGTACAATATTGTTTTTGGCTTCCACAATGGGAAAGACTTTCACCAGATCGGCATCCTGGAGTTGAATGTTTTTCGATTTGTCGAGGTTTTTATCGTTGATGTCGACAATGACCGCCTTTTCGTTCTTTATAATACGTTCGATTTGAATCTGTTGAGTGTAAGCCGCAGGAATGATGCCACCCGCAAGATCAAATGCATATTGCAGATCCGTGCGGTCCTTGAGTTCGTAAATGGCCGGCCTTCTCACGTTGCCCGCGATCCCTACCTGAGGTCCGGATACGGGAACAAAAACAACATCTCCGGCCTGGAGGATCACATCGTTCGACTTGTCTCCCTTCAAAAGAAGGTTATAAAGGTCAAAAGCAGTAATGACCTTGTCTTTCCGCCTGAGCTGTACATTGCGCATGGTCCCGATGGCAGTTGGACCTCCGGCCAGCAGAAGCGCGTCGGTAATGGTGGCAAAAGAACCGATCAGGAAAGCTCCCGGCCTCTTGACTTCGCCGAGGATGAAAACCGGAATCGTCTTTAGCGCACCCATTGTGATATCGATATTTGCGCCGACAATCTGCTCGGATTGCTTGATCAGGTAAGTGGACATCTGTTCAAAGGTCATCCCGGCGACATAAAGAGGGCCAATAGAGGGAATGGTGATGCTGCCGTTTCGATCAACGACCAGATTATACTGGGCGTTTACCCTTCCCCACAGCATGATTTTGACTTCATCACCGGGTCCGATGATGTATTTGGCATGAACGGGAATGTCTTTGCGGTCCGTAATAGCCCGGATGGCTGTATCCTGAAAAAAATCATAGCCGAAAGGCTTCAAAGAAGAAGGAATATTCTGGTACTGGTCGCTCTGACCGATGAAGCGCGAGCGGTCAAACAGAGAAACATCATCTTTTCCACCAATGGTTATTTTGGGCTGGGAATCCGGCAATCGCTCCCTGACATCAGCCTTTTTCGTCTTATCCAGGATTTCCTTTCCTTTAATAATTTCTTCCGGCTTGAGATTTTTGAATTCCGGAGACTGCTTGAGGGATTCAATCGCCTGCGGTGTCAGCGTTCCGCCGTTTTTATTTAACGCATTTTGCACCGCCTGTTGCTGCTCCGGCGTCAACTGGTTCATCCCCAATGTATCCGGCGACGGCTTTACCGTCGCCGCTGGCTGCGGTGGCATACCCTGTCCAGACGAAACAGGTGTTGAAAGCTGTGCATAAGCCGTGTTTACCAGAATCATCAAAACAGCAAACAGTAATATTGTGGTTGTTTTCTTATACAATGCTACCCTCCATATTGTGAAGTCAGTCAATGGAAACCGTCCGGTTGTTATTGACTGTTCATTTTATTCCTTCGCGCCATTGTGCACCTTTAGTCTATCCAAATAGGCCGAGAAGAAAACCCAGAAAATACTGATAATCAATGAGGCCGTCAGGCTGATCATGACCAGAAGCATCCGTCTCGGCTTAAACTTTTTGTCTGGAACTTTTGGAGGATCGATAATTTTGAAAGCAAAATTTTCTTTGACCTCCGCCATCATGGACGTTTCAATTTGCTGCGCGATCAAATTGTAAATTTTCTGTTTGATAAACGGATCAGTCGTTTGGGTCAATTGCTCCCCTAAGTATTTGCGGTTCGTCATGGCCACCCTTTTAGCTTCTCGGCTCATATGATCGTTGAGCGCCGAAAGAAAATATCCGGCAATCTGCGCGGCCAGAATCGGATTTTCCGATTCGGCTGTTATCGTAATGGTTTTTTCTTTCACATTGCTGATAATGGCAACGGTATCATCCATTCTTCGCAGACCATCCCAGACCGTTGGAACACCGTTATCATTTACATTCTTTTTCTCGTCGGCAGGCATTATCCATCGGGCAAACCGCGCAGCAAGAACGCGAGGATTAACGGTAAATCCTGCATTGATTTTCCAGGTTTTCGCTTTCCAGTCCCATTCATCGGGAAATAAAACGGGCAGCAGATTGTATTGGGTAATGATTTTTTCCCGCAGAATGTTAGAGTTGAGAAGCGCAACAATTTCGCCCGAAGATGCTGTTTCAATGGCCGATACGCCCGGCAACCCGCCAATCTGCTGCATCATGGTAGCAGCAATGCCGATACTGCCTGCATCCGCGGAAGTAACCGGCATGATGACTGCGTTTGCCTTGTAAATATTCGTCAAAAACAACGATATGATCAGCATGATAATTACGGCAGCAGTCACAAAAGCACCGATAAACTTCCGTCGCTTTTTAATAATACTACAATACAAAAGCAGGTCTATTTCAGCATAACCTCTTGATGTGCTCTCATTCATCATTACGATAATCCTTTACCGATTAATTTGGTTCGCCAGCAAAGCTCTTTTATCATTTGCAATGTTTGTCTTTCCTGCGTGTATTTCAATTTTTTTCCTTTTCAAATATTTCCTCTGTAGGCAAGCTTTATTCATCAAGTGTTGCATTTTTTTGTTGTTATTTCCATCCATACACAAGCATTCTTAGCTTTTTGACATTCCTGTCATCTCGCGCCTATCCCCAGCAGTACAACCCGGAGAGTACGCAGCATTATATAAGCATCCAGAAATATTGACAGATTCTTTACATAATAAAGGTCGTATTGAAGTTTTTCTACTGCATCTTCCTTGGATGCGCCATATCCATAATTAACCTGTGCCCACCCTGAAAGACCAGGTCTGACCGCATGCCGCAGTGAATAGTAGGGTATTTCCTTATTGAGCATCTCGACAAAATCCGGACGCTCCGGTCGGGGACCCAATAACGTCATCTCCCCCTTGAGCACATTCCACAATTGCGGCAATTCGTCCATGCGCAATCTCCTGATGATTCTGCCAACTCTTGTTACTCTCTCATCCTCTATCGATGCCCACACCGGCTTGTCATTTTCCGCATCAACTTTCATGGAACGGAACTTTACCAAATCAAAGGTTTTCCCGTTAAATCCAACCCTTTTTTGTATATAGAATACCGGCCCCGGCGAATCGAGCTTGATGAACAGAGCAATGACAAGGCAAATCAGGAAACTGACGATCAGCGCAATTACGGCTATCACGACTCCCATAACTCTCTTTATCTTTGTGTTGTATACGCTGCGCAGAGCCGCAGCTACGGACATATTGATTAGCCATGCGTCCGTTAAATGTTCTATATGCACCTTGCCAAAAGCAACCTCATAAAATCTTGGCACATCATATACTGCAATCCCATTCAGTTTACATTGAAGCAATAGACTTAAGAGATCGGCATCACTAATCTGCTTGATGGCGACAATAATCTGATCAAGGTATTTATCGCAAGAATACCTCCTCAAAACTTCGTGACCACCCAACACTTCCGGATAGTTTGCATTCTCCTGTAATCCGGGATCACGATCAATAAATCCAACAACATTGAAATGGGGATCGTCTTTCAAAAGATTGTATAATGCCCTTCCGGTCCGACCCGCACCCACAATCAGCGTTATTTTCGGCTTGGCCAGTACTTTCTTGAACAAAATGGACAGGAACAGACGCCAGCCGTATGCTGTAAACCCTATCAGGATTGATAATATGGCAAGGATACCTCTGCCGGGTGCCGTAATGGCCAGGAAATAGAAAGCCGCAATTGATAGTATACAAGCCAATGCGGCGGAAAGAGCAACCTTGAAAAGATACGGCAAAGAACCAAAGCTGGGCTTAAAGGAATACAGGTCACCAATATAAAAGCAGATCAGAAAGACAAACATCAGCACAAAGAGTCCGATCAGATACCCGCTTGAAACATCGATAACGGGAACACCGAACCTGATGATTGGCGCAAAAAAGTAGGCACAGGCAATAATTGCAATATCTCCAATCAGAATCATCAGTTTTTTTACCGAAACGTGTTTCATCGTCACTGTCTTATGATATCTCCTGCAATAATTGCGCGAATTGATCCGCAGTATTTCCGCAGGCCAGTTCGTCTTCAATCAACCTTCCGATCAGTTCCTCAAAGTTCATCTCATAAACCCACCCAAGCTTTGCTTTTGCTTTATGGGAATTGCCATAAAGCATGTCAATGGCGCATGGTCGGAAAAGTCCTTTATCGATAATCGGAAGTTCTCTCCTATCCGTGCCAAAAGATGAAAAGGCGATTTCGATGAACTCACGTAGTTTATGGGCTTCATTTTGTCCAGCTACTGGCGATCAAAGTCCGTTAACAGACCATAAACACGATATCCCTGATCAAGCAATAATTTTGAAAGGTATGCCCCATCCTGTCCGGTGACGCCTGTAATCAGTGCTTTTTTCATCATTAATATTTCATTACTCCCTGATGAAAAACGATTAATCCAGCATATAGTTCAATTCGCTTTTAACCAGTATTTCAACTAATTCTTCAAAACTTACGGAGGGCTTCCAGTTCAGAACTTCTTTCGCGCGAGCGGGATCACCTACCAAAACAGCCTTTGGAGACGGCCGGATTAAGCTGCTGTCCTGCTTAACAACGTCTCTGGAGTCCACCCCGAGTATCCGGGCTGCGGACAGGACGAAGTCTTTGACCGTGTGAGGCTCACCGGTTGCCAGTATGTAATCCTGCGGCTTGTCGCACTGCGCCATCAACCACATTCCGTAGACGTAATCCTTCGCATATCCCCAATCCCGCACAGAATTCAAATCACCGAGCAGGAAGTTCTTAATCTCCTTTTTTTTGACCCTGACCAGATTGGTTACAATTTTTTTTGAAATGAATGCAGCTTGCCTTCTCGGAGATTCGTGATTGTAAAGAATGGCCGCTGATAAATGCAATTTGCGTTCATCACGGTAATCGCGCAAATTTCTGCATGCTTCTATCTTCGAAAGAGCGTACGCCGAACTTGCTGCATAAGGAGTACCTTCTGTCTGCGGTGACCGGTCCGAGTCTTCAAACATCAGGCAGGAACCGGCCATAACAAACCTTGTGTGACTGGAGATGTCGCTAATTGAACGGATCAGATTCAACGTCGATGAAACATTGTTGTAAAATAACGCCTGATTCAACTGGTCTATGTCCCGAGCGGAATACTCTGATGAGTAGTGAGTCGCGGCAAGGTGATAGCACTCATCGGGCTTCACCTTTAAAATCGTCTCTCTTACCTGTTCGTAAGAATTCAGATCACAATTATGAATCGTAAGAGGAGAAACACCTTTCTTCTTCAGGTGCTCATAAAGCACGCCTGCATGATCGGTCAATGGATCCTTCTCGACGCCATGAACATCATATCCCTTCCAGTAAAGAAGTTCGGAAAGATAGCTTCCATCCTGTCCAAAGATACCCGTAATGAGCGCCCGTTTTTTTGCCACCCGCTTATCTCCGTTCTATTTGCCGATCACCTCAATTGCAGGAAGAGGAAAAATAAATTTAACCCCTTTGTTCAACATTTCTCTTTCCCTAATAATAAACTCTTCCTTGAAATGCCAGGGCAGCACAAGATAGTAATCCGGCTTCATTTTCCTCGATTCCAGTTCACTGATGATTGGAATATTGGTACCGAGAGTATACGCGCCATACTTTTCGAGGCTGCGTTCCGCGGCATAATCGATGATGCTTTGATCTATTCCACACCATTGCAGGATGGTATTGCCCTTTGTAGAAGCTCCATAAATATGAATTTTCTTTCCTTCCTTCTTCAAACGCTTCAACAACTTGCTCAATTCCTTCTTGTGAAGGTTAATGCGATCTTGAAAATTTTTATAAGGTTTGTCGTTATCCAGTTCCATATCAAACTCATCCTGACGCAATCTCTTGATATTGTGGATGTATTCATCCCTCTTATACATATGATTATCTGAATGGACGGCAAAACATCGCAGACTCCCACCGTTTATGCTGTTGAGCTCGGCATTGAGTATTTTCATTCCCGCCATCTTCATGATAAATTCGATTACGGCCAGGCTGTAATATTCCAGGTGTTCATGGCAGATCGTGTCATAAGAATTCATTTTGAGCATCGTCGGCATGTAGGACATTTCAAATATCCAAATCCCGTCAGCCGCCAGAATTTTTTTAATCTCTCTGACAAATTCGATAGGGTTCTCCAGATCGTAGAACATGGCAATCGACGTCACGATATCGCATTGCCGACCTTTCATTTTCTTGTTCAACTCATCGGAAGGGAAAATATCCTGAACAACCGTTATGTCTCCGCCAATTTCGCGTGCCACATCGGAAGGATCAATGCCATATTTTTTATAGGATTGCGGATAAAAATTGAGCAGGGTGCCGTCATTGCATCCGACATCGAGCACTGTCGCTGACGACTTACCAATTATCGAGGCCGCCTGCCGGGCGATGCCTTTCAAATGCGTCTGCATCGTGTCATTGATTCCCGAACGATACCAGTATGCGGAGTAGAGCACTTCCGGTGGGACACTGTGCTCCATTTGCAACAGGCCGCAGGCTCTTTCATCTTTTGTTGGATCGCAGCGAAAAAGAGAGACAGGTATTTTTCTGGTTGACGGCATCTCTTTGTCCGGTTTTACAAAGGATCCCTGTAAATATTGTTCGCCAAGATTAATAACTTTTGTGAGTTCAGATGACCCGCATACTCGACAAGTCTTGCGATGAATCAAATGCATATCAGCCCTCTGTTTTTCTAATTATCCTGCTATAAATAGCATCAATCCGATCAGCATGCGTTTCCCAGCTATACCGTGATACGGTAATCTCGCGCGCCGCACTTCCCATTTTCTTTGCCGTATCATGGTTCACTAATAAATCAATGCACCGTTGAGCAAATGTTGCTGCATCGTCCGCGATGGCAATCTCTTTACCATTGACAGCTTTGATCGTCCCCATCGCCGCCGTCGTGCTCACAACAGGCAATCCGCAGGCCATCGCTTCCAGTAATTTGATGTGCATTCCATAACCGGATTGCATCGGTGCGACAGCCAACTGGGCTTTACGCAGCACATCCGGCATGGATGGCACAAATCCTGTAACATGAATGGAGATGCCATCGTGAAACGCCCTAACCTGTGATGACGGTCGATCGCCAACGATCAAAAGTTTAGCATCCGTAACCTGTTTCCTGATGGTATCAAAACAGTTTTTCATGAACCAATGGATTGCGATATTGTTCGGTCCATACCCCATGTTACCTGAAAAAACAATGGTCTTGTTATCAGGCAATTCACCGTTATGCCTGTAGAGATCAGTGTCGACTCCCAACGAGACGGCGGTAACCTTCTCCGAGGCAAAGACATCCCTGTCTTTCTCTGAAACAAGGATGGATGCATCATATCTGCCGGTAATATCTTCCTCGTAGAGTTTGAGTCTTCTGGACTCGATCCTGAAAGCCGGGCGCAACCAATATCTATCTGTTATTGCTCGCCTTTGATAGTTTACATGCATGGGGTCGATCAAATCCAATACTCTGGGCACATTGCTATTCCGCACATAGTCGGCCATCCTGATCATATAGGCATGAACAATATCAAAGTCCTTCCTCGCGGTCAGCGCCTGAATTGCCTGTCTCATTTTTTTTGATCTGAAATACAGAACCTGAAATGGCAGACGCAAATAGAGCCCCTTTAACATATTGAAAACAGACTCCGCCTGGCTCTGTTTGATGGTTATAATTTCTTCACAGTAAGGTCGCAGGCTATCCAGAAACTTTAATTCGGCATCATGCTGATAGAAGCTCAGAAGGGTAATCCTGTGCTTTCTGCCCAGCAATTTTAGTCTGTTATAGGGAATAACCTGATCGCCTTTAAGTGGAGGATAAGGAAACCTTGCCGTTACAAACAAAACGTTCATTTTTTCCCTTCCCCATAAACTTCATTATAGACCGTCAGGGTTTCCAGAGCCATTCTCTTCCATGAATATTTGCCCGCCTGTTCCAATCCACGCTTGATGAGAACATCTCGAAACCGCAAGTCATTCGTCAATCGTATTATCGCAGCTTTCAATTCCTGACCGTTTGCAGGATCTATCTGTATGGCAGCATCCCCTACAACTTCCGGGATTGACGTCGTATTGGATGTAATCACGGGCACGCCGCATGACATGGCTTCCAACGGAGGAATTCCAAATCCTTCATACAATGACGGGTATAAAAAGACCGATGCAGCGTTATATAATAAGGCCAGGTCCTCCTCCGAGACGTAGTCCAGAAAAATGAAATCATCCCGGTAATCGGAACCTTTTAGGATGTCAATAAAAGGCGTTTCTCTCCAGTTCGGAATGCCGGCAATAACCAGTTTTTCCTCGATGGAATGTTCTCGCTTCAACTCAATGAATTTTCGTATAACCATTTCAGTATTTTTGCGCGGATCCATTCCACCCAGTGCGAACACATACTTGTCTTTAATGCCATACCGTTTGAAAATCTCCTGTGCAGCCGAAACCTTATCGATAAGGCGATAAGTCGCATTTGAGGACAGATAGACAACTTTTACCTGATCGGCCTCCAATGCCTGCATATGCCGGAGGATGTCGTTCTTCGAGAATTCAGAAATGGTCAGTACTCTGGATATGCGATGAACTGTCCTTGGAACAACATTTTTTCTGTAGTGCCTGCCTGCCCTTTGGTACCAGGATGTCGACCGCGGCAGTTCAGAATAATCCTTCAGATACATTACATCCATGATGGAAGAAACCAGTTTAATTCGCTTGTCGATCCATATCGGCGCCGTATTTCCTGTACAATGCAGAAGATCGATTGCATCCATCTTTGTCTGTATGGGCAGCACAACCTGCTCCCATATCAGGTAATTTGACGGTGATAATCTCTTTACCTTGAAGTTTGTCTTTTGCGGCAAGACACCATCGTGATCCGGATGGTCGATGTAAAGAACATATTCGTTTTGGAAGTCTATCCCGGCAAGTTCCTGGATCAACTTAAGAGTATAGTTACCGATCCCCCGGCGATTACGAACTGCAAACCGCGCATCAATTCCAATTCTCATAAGATTCATCCCAATAGTTTTCTGTATACTCCGGCAGTCTCAGAACCCATCTTTTCAAGGCTGAATTGCATTTCAACCAGGCGAAAACCCTCCCGGCCCATCTCCCTGGCCAGATTCCTGTCCGACAGCAGTTTCCGGATAGCGTCTGCCAGTTCCACGGGACGACCAGGCCGAACCAGCAAACCGTTTTTCCCGTCCAGGATCATTTCAGGAAGTCCCTGAACTTTTGTTGTGATAACAGGAATGGCCAGTGACATCGCTTCTAATAAGGAGTATGGAAAACCTTCAAACCACGATGGCAAAACAACCATGCTGCTCTTCGCTACATGGTCTAAAACTTTTTCGCGGGAGATAAACCCTGTAAAAATCACTCTGTTTTGCAGACCAAGCAATTTTGACAGCTCCAACAATCTGCCATGCTCAAGACCTTCACCCATGATCAAGCAAGTCCAGGGATACTCTTTCAATAAGGCTAATGCCCTCAGCAAAACATCAATGCCCTTCAAAGGATGAAGGTGCGAGACCACGGCAATGACCGGTTCCGCGGGATCAGAGCAGGATAAACTCAGCCTGTTCGGAGCCTGCGCTGTTACACCATTATGGATTGCACTCACCCTCTCCGGTTTGAGGCCAAACCATCGAGACATCAGGTCGGCGTTGTATTTGGTTATGGTTATATACTGATTAATGCAGTGACCGAATAGGCGATACAATCCGACATAAACAAGGTTGCGCACATTCGCCATCATTCCAATATTGCCGCAAATAATTGTCGTGTGCATGGTCAATACTATGGGTATGTTAATCTCTTTCGATAAGAAATATGCGATCAGCAGGTCATGACGATTGTTAAAATGGACAATGTTTATCTGGAATTCCCGGCAAAGCGTGGCGAGTTTTCGCACAGACTTCCGAAGATTCAGGAGGGGGAAGGCAATCGTATCAACCTGGAAACCATGCTGCTTCAGCTTATCTTCCAAAACCTCTTTACCAGCGTCCACAAACTGAATATCGAACTCGCGCTTCAGATGCAGTGCCAGATCCATCAAATAAACCTCGGCACCTCCAATCCCGCCTAAAATATTTCCATGAGACGAGACATAAAGCAATTTGGGTTTCTTCATAACCGGGCAGTCCCTTCCTTCAATCGTGTCACGACACCGGCAGTTACAGCCCACAATCCCCATACGACAGGGTCATACAGCACACTCAAAAACTGCAGTTGAATAAGCATGGTTATATTGGCAACGATTAACGCGGTAACGAGTAAAACATCATAGTTATTCAAGCAAAACAAACGCACCCTCCAGATATTAAGGAGGATCAGTCCGGTAATTCCCGCATATACGATCAAACCGATAAAGCCTGTTTCCGTTAACACCTCAAGAAAGGTATTATGCGCATACTGAACCGTATGACCATAAACAAAATATTTAGGATACAGCATCGTGTTGCCCAAACCAACACCCAGAAGAGGATGATCCATGAATAAATCAATGTTTGCCAGCCAGAGTGCCGGCCTTCCTCCGGCGCTAAGTTCTTCGGAAAAAGAAACCGTCCGGATTCGTTCCATGGCAAAATTTCTCGAATCAGGGGGAACAATATAGAACACAAGCACAAGAATAATTCCCACCCATAAAGCAGATATCCAAGAATACCGGGCAAACTTGCTTTGTCCGTATCGCGGAGACAACACCAGGGATATGAGGAAACCGATCACAGCGCCAAACATCGCCCCGCGGGAGATAGTGGCAAATATGCATAGACCCGTGAGAAAACTGCCCAGCAGTGCCATTACACGCAGTTTCCAGTCAATATCGGGCCAGTACAAGACAACCATAGAGATAATGAAATAAAAGGAGACGTTTACCGCAAAAATATTCGGGTCATTGTTCAGACCGATCATACGCCCCGCACCGGAAAATTCACCCATGTTAGGATTACCGTAGAACACAAAATCAATTCCCGGCAGAAACCCGATCAATTCGAACACATATAAGGTAACGGATACGAGACCTGTTATGATTCCTGCAAGACATATAAGGATCAGTATCCTTTTGTGCGATACAGACAAAACCAGTATGTACAGCAGCCAGTAGAAAGCAACGCCAACCATGACCGCTACCGTTAAAACAAGACTTCTCATCACGTTTTTAGCAAACAATCCTGAAATGAGGGCCAAAGCAACAAATGCCGCCATCGGCAATATAAAAGGGGGAATCCTGAAGTTCAATGGTCCGGCTTCCTTAGCCAACATATCCAACACAAGCAGCCCAAAGACGAGTATCATGCCAATCATGAATGGCTTCAAAGAAAACAAACCAAGCTCAATAAAGGGTTTGTGAACGATCATCAATACCAGCATCAATCCGAGCGCAAGAGTTCTTTCCCTTACTACGAGATTTTTTCCTGAAGCATTGTCCAAGACGTTCACCTTAAAGATGCTGTGATAAGTTCCACTGAAATGCCCCTTAACAAGTTGCTAGGGATTTCACACAAACTGATCGAATCAATGGTTAAATTTCTCAAAAAAATTACTCTCCGGTGCAATTATCCGACTTCCCGAAACAAATTATTGAATCCTTCCCCGGCTTACCTCAGCGAGAATATTCTCAAACTTCGCACCGCTTTTTTCCGCTGAAAAATTATCGCAAACGAAATGACGGCCATTGGCTGCAATCCGCTCCCAGTTTTCCCCGCGCAGCAAACCAATCACACATTTCGCGAACTCAACCGGTTCATCAGCCACATAAAGATGCTCCCCCGATACTCCACCCACACCATAATTTCCTTCTGTCGTTGTAACCACCGGTGTTCCTGCGGCCATTGCTTCCAGAATTTTAGTTTGTGTACCGACTTTCAACCTCACAGGGCAAATGCTGACCATGGCTTCATTCAAATAGGGGCGAATATCAGGAACGCTTCCCGTTACATGGATTTGCTCAACACTCGCCCATTTTTTTACTGTCGCACCGGGATTCGAGCCGACAATAGAAAGCGTGGCATTCGGTATTTCTTTTTGAATGATTGGAAATATCCTTCCGCAAAAGAATTGTACGGCGTCTACATTGGGAGGATGATCCATCATTCCGGATATTACAATTGCTCCATCGTGTCTGGTCACCGATTTTGAAGGCAGTAATTCCACATCCACGGTATGCGGCGTCCAGTCAAAATTCGCTTTCTTCAGGACAGTCTGATAGTCGGACACGTCTGCTTGATTAATAAGAACAACTCGATCAAACCGTCCGGAATAAGCCATTTCATAATGCTGCAACCGATTAATTTTATACAACGCCCAAGGGCGAATATGCCATGGCTTCCACTGCAAAGATCGACGTAAATTGAGAACAAGAGGATCAATCATATTCAGGACAGTTGCACCTTGGTATCCTTTAGGAAGGTACTGAGCCATTAGCGTTGTTTGAAATATGATCACATCGTAGCCATAGTCGGAAACATATTTCCGTATCCGTTTGGACATTTCCGATGATTTGAATGCTGACGCATGCAAAGATGCCCCCGTAACAAGACCCAAGCACTTGTTCAGTCGGGATTGGCGTGGGGTAATACGAACCATTTCAATGTTACGGCAATAAGGTTTGAGCATGTCCATATCTGGTTTCTTATCACCCAGATCGAATGCGATCATATCAATTGAATGATGCTGCGCGAGGAATTTGACGTGCTGATACGTGATCAACTCATAACCTGCACGAGGCGGATAAGGAAAACTGGGCACAAGAAACAGTAATTTCAAATTATCGACCCTCGCGCAACGTGATTGATGCATTTCATATGCAAAGCTTTAAACCTGACTTCAAACATTATTTCTCGAACAAACAGGGTAATCAATTTTCTGAGCCCTGAATACAAGTAACTGTGGTTTCGTAAATAATCTCATCTTTGTGCCGATACCGACACAGTGATCGATTAACGCTTCTATGGCGAATGCCGAAACGGTAAGTTTCAAACGCACTAAAACTCGCGACATCATCGTAACTGGCTTCGAAAATTTAACTTCATCCGAGACATTCCGAGCAATATGATTATTTTTATATCGAAAGGGGATGACCTCCTCAAGCCGATATCCTGCCAGCCGCATAAATTCTACATACAGCTTGGCGGAATAGGGCCACTCGTATTGCCCATATTTATAAACATGCGGATGACTCGTTAAAGAGGAGTATAATTCTTTCGGGGAATTTGCAAAAGACTCGTCAAACATAAGCCATTTCCCGTTGTCATTTATTTTACATTTGATTTCCGCCGCAACTTTACAGGCATTATCAAAGTGGTGTACGCAAGCCTTCGTGATAATGATGTCATATAGCTCATCAGATTCATACCAGCTTTCCAAATCGTTCCATATCCGCACGCCGTATGTCTTCGCCATATCAACAATAAAACCGGTACCCGTCATCCATTCTTGGCTGGGCTCCAGTATGCTGACTTGGTGAAATCCTTCTTTGGCCAATGCCATGGCAAGAAATCCATGACCGGCACCTATCTCACATATCCTCACATTCCAGTCACAACCCGCATGACGGATTATTTCATCGAGCATCGTTTTGAATTCCTGGCTCACACAGAATCGATGAAAACTTGCCTTGCGATCCTCATCCAAATACAGGCCTTCCAGCATTTTTCTGATGCCGGGATCCGTCTTGGATAATTCCAACTCCTTCAAGATCGTTCCCTCTTTGAGAGAGGGATATTCTTTCATTCCGCGTAAAAGAGATTTCCAGTATTGTCTTCCTGTTAGTGCTTCCATAGATCTCTTGTTGGTTTTCGACCTCTTTGGTTCAGATCTTCCTTAATCCCTGATTGAACAACCATGCTCTCGTTGCAGGCATCACAACTACCGTGGTCGTAAAAGTCAAGGTCGCAATAAACAATAAGCACAATGCTGTGGCAACCAATGACATTTCCTCTGCCAGTAAGAGCCGGCCAAGACCTGCAACTCCGAAACTTACCAGTAAAGGCAGACCAACATCCTGTATATACCATTGCCACTTTTCTCCAGGCAGCAGTTTTTGATGCATCAGTGGAATGACAAACAAAACATCACACATGTTCAACATTACCCATACAATCGCAGCACCGGTAACACCAAGAGATGTCGCCATATAAATCATTAGTGGAATATATACAACAAACGAAATAATATTCTTAAGCAGAGACAGCCTGGTCCACCCGCAAGCAATTTGAAGGGCATAGGGGGCGCTCATGAGCCCGTTCAGAGCCGTACCGCAAATCAGGATACTGACCACGAGACAAGAATTGCCCGCCATGATCCGATTCTGCGTCCAAAGAAAGATAATCTCATACGAAAACAGGGCTAGAATAACTGCGGCGGGAATGATCAACACGGACATCAACTGGCTGCTTCGATGATAGAGCGCCTTCAATTCGTCTGTTTTCCCGAGAGAAACCAGCTGAGTAAACTTAGGATAAATACTAACAAAGACAGGTGCAGACAAACGGCCGAGGCTCATCGACACTACGCTGGCCAGCATATAATAGCCGAGTTTTTCGAGAGAGATTAATTTACTCAGGATAATCTTATCCAACTGAGAAAGTATAATTCCGATGATCGTGATGCCACTGATTCCCGCGGTAAAGTGCCAGATGTCTTTCAGGATATTCCTTTGGAAAGAAACCTCTTGTTCACAGGGTGGCAATCCTCTTCTAAGCAATAATCCCAGTAATAAAGTGTTCATTGCACTGCAAATAAATTGCCACCCAAAGAAAATCACAATGCTCGGGGAAACCAGCCACAGGAGCAAAACAGCTCCAGCACCACGCAGGATGCTCACGCCGGTATTAATTACATTAAGCTGTACTTGTTTTTGCAGCCCCATAAGACCTCCGGCATAAAACCCTGCCGGCATCTGGACGGCAATAATAAATCCCATGATTACTAACGACTGTTCAACGGTTTGGAGGGATATTTGCCCGGCATTGATCCAACGATGGGCAATAAGCGATGAAAATAATACAATGGCAATTCCCATCGCAACGGACAGGCCCCAATAAATAATTTTTAAAGTATGGACGGTATTGTGCATTACCTCTGTTTTATCAGGCAATACCGACAATCGGGCTATTTCACGTGTCAAAGTACTGCTCAGACCGGCATCCAGCACACTGAGGATTACCTGGAGCGTCACGAATATACCTATCAAACCATAAGCCTCAACACCCATGAATTTGATATAAACAGGCACAAACACCAATGTCAGTATTGCTTGTAGAACGCTCCCGGCAAAATTGGCAGCAATGTTTTTCTTTAAGAGGGACATCTCTCTTATCCAACTTATCTAAATTCACCTTAATCACGTTAGAAAATAGTGGAGCCCTGATTTGACTGGAATCTTTGAGAACCCCCAAATAGCCAGCAGGTACAGTAACCTGTTTCGGATAACATATTTAGCTAACCGTTACAATTATTTCATATGAATGAACTTGGTTAATGAAGCAAAGATTACTAAGATTATGAACCATCTTGGGAGTGTTAACAATCTTTCGCACTTTTTTAATTTAGCAGATCAATAATCCAATTATCGGTAAGCCAAACGCTCTGAGAGCCACAATAGCTCCTGGAGCGTTTGGCGTCTATGCGATAACGTCACTGCATATATTTATCTTAGCTGTTATTTTCCCGTCCTCTCATCATCCGCCATCCGTTTGCCATTCTTGATCCGGCCTCTTATTTTCCTCCGCGCACCGGCCACGCATAGCCGGTGTTCGTCTTGACGTAGTTGCTGCCCCGTCCGTAGTTCATGTATACGATCCATCCACTGCCTGCACTCGTGGCGTAGCTGCTCGAGGTCCAGTACTGCGAAGACTGCACACCGGCAAACCCCTGGCTGTTCAGCCACGTCGCCGGGTTGGACTGACCCGCATGCGCCAGGCTCCTGAGCTCATTCACGTTCGGCAGGCGCCAGTCGCTGTGCCCCAGGTAGCTGTTGGTGTTCAGGCACTTCACGTAGTCCAGCGCCCCCTGCCATGTCTTCGTCGCTCCAGGACTGCAGCCCGCGGGACCCGGAACCTTCCCGTCTTTCGGCCAGATCAGGCCCGTCAAAGTGTCCGTCAGGGTCGAATCGCCGTTGTCCGTAAACCGCGGAGCAGGCCAGGCAACACCTTCCTGTTTCTCTCCGTCCTGTCCCGTGCCCGTACAGCTCGTCCCGGCTCCGAGTTCATCGTAACAGGCCGTCTGGCCCGTCTTCGCCAGTTGAACCGCCCCGCCCGTCTGCCCGCCGCGAACCGGCCACGCATAACCGCTGTTCGTCTTGACGTAGTTGGTGTCCCGGTTGCAGTTCATGTATACGATCCACGCGCTGTTTGCGCTCGCGGCATAGCTGCTCGAGGTCCAGTACTGCGACGACTGCACACCGGCAAACCCCTGGCTGTTCAGCCATGTCGCCGGGTTGGACTGACCCGTGTGAGCCACGCTCTTCAGTTCCTGGACGTTCGGCAGGCGCCAGTCGCCGTGCCCCAGGTAGCTGTTGGTGTTCAGGCACTTCACGTAGTCCAGCGCCCCCTGCCATGTCTTCGTCGCTCCAGGACTGCAGCCCGCGGGACCCGGAACCTTCCCGTCTTTCGGCCAGATCAGGCCCGTCAACGTGTCCGTCAGGGTCGAATCGCCGTTGTCCGTAAACCGCGGAGCGGGCCAGGCAACGCCTTCCTGTTTCTCTCCGTCCTGTCCCGTGCCCGTACAGCTCGTGACCGTGCCGCTTTCATCGTAACAGGCCGTCTGGCCCGTCTTCGCCAGCTGAACCGCCCCGCTCTGGCTGGACGCCTGCGCAGAGCAGTCCGCCGTCACGCCGCCGTTCTGGCCCGTACACGTCCAGCTCCACGGTCCCGATCCGCCAACCGACGATGCCGTCCCGTAACTGCACAAACCCGAGCTGGGAGCCGTGCTGAAGCTGCCCCCGTTCGATGCTCCGCATACCCCGTTCAGGGCAATCACGATCGACTTCCCGTCTCCGATGTTCTGTCCCGCCGGGATCGTCGGGTTCACGCTGCTGTTCGATAATGCGTCCGTGATCGTCCCCGCAACAGATGTAATGGTCAGGTCGCCCGTTGTCTGGCTCCCTTCGATCGTGTAGGTCCCGCTCCAGTTCGTTACGCTGCTGAAGGCCCCCGTGCTCAGCACCGCACCCGTGCTCAGCGTTAACGTCAAACCGCTCGAACTTACCGCCTTGCTGAACTGAAGCGTAATGTTGATCCCCGTCCCCACTACGTACGATCCGTCCGCCGTCGAAGATGTCGCCGATGTGATCGACGGTGAGGAAGCGGCACCCCCGGATTGTCCCGTGCGCACCGGCCACGCATAGCCGGTGTTCGTCTTGACGTAGTTGCTGCCCCGTCCGTAGTTCATGTATACGATCCATCCACTGCCTGCACTCGTGGCGTAGCTGCTCGAGGTCCAGTACTGCGAAGACTGCACACCGGCAAACCCCTGGCTGTTCAGCCACGTCGCCGGGTTGGACTGACCCGCATGCGCCAGGCTCCTGAGCTCATTCACGTTCGGCAGGCGCCAGTCGCTGTGCCCCAGGTAGCTGTTGGTGTTCAGGCACTTCACGTAGTCCAGCGCCCCCTGCCATGTCTTCGTCGCTCCAGGACTGCAGCCCGCGGGACCCGGAACCTTCCCGTCTTTCGGCCAGATCAGGCCCGTCAAAGTGTCCGTCAGGGTCGAATCGCCGTTGTCCGTAAACCGCGGAGCAGGCCAGGCAACACCTTCCTGTTTCTCTCCGTCCTGTCCCGTGCCCGTACAGCTCGTCCCGGCTCCGAGTTCATCGTAACAGGCCGTCTGGCCCGTCTTCGCCAGTTGAACCGCCCCGCCCGTCTGCCCGCCGCGAACCGGCCACGCATAACCGCTGTTCGTCTTGACGTAGTTGGTGTCCCGGTTGCAGTTCATGTATACGATCCACGCGCTGTTTGCGCTCGCGGCATAGCTGCTCGAGGTCCAGTACTGCGACGACTGCACACCGGCAAACCCCTGGCTGTTCAGCCATGTCGCCGGGTTGGACTGACCCGTGTGAGCCACGCTCTTCAGTTCCTGGACGTTCGGCAGGCGCCAGTCGCCGTGCCCCAGGTAGCTGTTGGTGTTCAGGCACTTCACGTAGTCCAGCGCCCCCTGCCATGTCTTCGTCGCTCCAGGACTGCAGCCCGCGGGACCCGGAACCTTCCCGTCTTTCGGCCAGATCAGGCCCGTCAACGTGTCCGTCAGGGTCGAATCGCCGTTGTCCGTAAACCGCGGAGCGGGCCAGGCAACGCCTTCCTGTTTCTCTCCGTCCTGTCCCGTGCCCGTACAGCTCGTGACCGTGCCGCTTTCATCGTAACAGGCCGTCTGGCCCGTCTTCGCCAGCTGAACCGCCCCGCTCTGGCTGGACGCCTGCGCAGAGCAGTCCGCCGTCACGCCGCCGTTCTGGCCCGTACACGTCCAGCTCCACGGTCCCGATCCGCCAACCGACGATGCCGTCCCGTAACTGCACAAACCCGAGCTGGGAGCCGTGCTGAAGCTGCCCCCGTTCGATGCTCCGCATACCCCGTTCAGGGCAATCACGATCGACTTCCCGTCTCCGATGTTCTGTCCCGCCGGGATCGTCGGGTTCACGCTGCTGTTCGATAATGCGTCCGTGATCGTCCCCGCAACAGATGTAATGGTCAGGTCGCCCGTTGTCTGGCTCCCTTCGATCGTGTAGGTCCCGCTCCAGTTCGTTACGCTGCTGAAGGCCCCCGTGCTCAGCACCGCACCCGTGCTCAGCGTTAACGTCAAACCGCTCGAACTTACCGCCTTGCTGAACTGAAGCGTAATGTTGATCCCCGTCCCCACTACGTACGATCCGTCCGCCGTCGAAGATGTCGCCGATGTGATCGACGGTGAGGAAGCGGCACCCCCGGATTGTCCCGTGCGCACCGGCCACGCATAGCCGGTGTTCGTCTTGACGTAGTTGCTGCCCCGTCCGTAGTTCATGTATACGATCCATCCACTGCCTGCACTCGTGGCGTAGCTGCTCGAGGTCCAGTACTGCGAAGACTGCACACCGGCAAACCCCTGGCTGTTCAGCCACGTCGCCGGGTTGGACTGACCCGCATGCGCCAGGCTCCTGAGCTCATTCACGTTCGGCAGGCGCCAGTCGCTGTGCCCCAGGTAGCTGTTGGTGTTCAGGCACTTCACGTAGTCCAGCGCCCCCTGCCATGTCTTCGTCGCTCCAGGACTGCAGCCCGCGGGACCCGGAACCTTCCCGTCTTTCGGCCAGATCAGGCCCGTCAAAGTGTCCGTCAGGGTCGAATCGCCGTTGTCCGTAAACCGCGGAGCAGGCCAGGCAACACCTTCCTGTTTCTCTCCGTCCTGTCCCGTGCCCGTACAGCTCGTCCCGGCTCCGAGTTCATCGTAACAGGCCGTCTGGCCCGTCTTCGCCAGTTGAACCGCCCCGCCCGTCTGCCCGCCGCGAACCGGCCACGCATAACCGCTGTTCGTCTTGACGTAGTTGGTGTCCCGGTTGCAGTTCATGTATACGATCCACGCGCTGTTTGCGCTCGCGGCATAGCTGCTCGAGGTCCAGTACTGCGACGACTGCACACCGGCAAACCCCTGGCTGTTCAGCCATGTCGCCGGGTTGGACTGACCCGTGTGAGCCACGCTCTTCAGTTCCTGGACGTTCGGCAGGCGCCAGTCGCCGTGCCCCAGGTAGCTGTTGGTGTTCAGGCACTTCACGTAGTCCAGCGCCCCCTGCCATGTCTTCGTCGCTCCAGGACTGCAGCCCGCGGGACCCGGAACCTTCCCGTCTTTCGGCCAGATCAGGCCCGTCAACGTGTCCGTCAGGGTCGAATCGCCGTTGTCCGTAAACCGCGGAGCGGGCCAGGCAACGCCTTCCTGTTTCTCTCCGTCCTGTCCCGTGCCCGTACAGCTCGTGACCGTGCCGCTTTCATCGTAACAGGCCGTCTGGCCCGTCTTCGCCAGCTGAACCGCCCCGCTCTGGCTGGACGCCTGCGCAGAGCAGTCCGCCGTCACGCCGCCGTTCTGGCCCGTACACGTCCAGCTCCACGGTCCCGATCCGCCAACCGACGATGCCGTCCCGTAACTGCACAAACCCGAGCTGGGAGCCGTGCTGAAGCTGCCCCCGTTCGATGCTCCGCATACCCCGTTCAGGGCAATCACGATCGACTTCCCGTCTCCGATGTTCTGTCCCGCCGGGATCGTCGGGTTCACGCTGCTGTTCGATAATGCGTCCGTGATCGTCCCCGCAACAGATGTAATGGTCAGGTCGCCCGTTGTCTGGCTCCCTTCGATCGTGTAGGTCCCGCTCCAGTTCGTTACGCTGCTGAAGGCCCCCGTGCTCAGCACCGCACCCGTGCTCAGCGTTAACGTCAAACCGCTCGAACTTACCGCCTTGCTGAACTGAAGCGTAATGTTGATCCCCGTCCCCACTACGTACGATCCGTCCGCCGTCGAAGATGTCGCCGATGTGATCGACGGCGGATTGCCCGTCCAGCCGCCTTCCGTATAGAGGCTCTCTATCTCCGAATCGGACAGGGCACGGTTATAAATGCGGACTTCATCAATCTTGCCGTTCAGCCATCCCACATACGGGTTGCCGGGGGCCCTGGTGCCAATATAAAGACTCGAATCAGACGAATCTTTAGGCGGCACAGGCACTGATGCCTCGCCCACTGCCACGCCATTGATGTACATGGTTGCCTTATCGTTTTTCAGGACGCCGACTATGTGCACCCACTTATTTCGGTAACTGTTTGCGTTGGCCACACTAACATTGTAACTTGTCGTGTTGCCCACCGTCATTTCGGAAAACCCATTTTCCGTTTCCGTGCCGCAAATTCCTCTTGTTTGTAATTCATATCCCTCATGCAAATCATAACCGCCTTTTGAAATGCCGAATAACGCGCAATAGGCGGCATCGTTTTGCCAGTTAATCCAGTAGGAAATTGTGAGCGGGCTGGAAGTAATATTCAGAGAATTGCTATTCGGCACTTCAATATAATTACTGTTCCCATTAAAAAGATATGCGCTGTCGGCATTCCCGAAACGGTCTGTTGTCAGCGTCGCACCATGAACAATACCATTATTGCCATAGCCACTTACATCGTTGGCATTGCCGTTGTATGGATAATGGGCAACCAGTCCATCGTCCAGCGCCGATGCGTTAACGAGAAAACTCATGCAACCGCTTGTCCCGTAATCCGTCACGATCCGCATACAGCCGGAGGTCGCTCCGGACGGCACGGTGACGACAATCTGCGTATTCGACCACGATACAATGCTCCCACGGACTCCGTTAAAGTCCACATAACTGCTCCCCTGGACTTCGCCAAAGTTGGTTCCGCTTATCGTAATCGTGCTCCCTACCGATCCGTTCGCCGGTGGAATGGGAATGACGGGTATCAGCTGGTAATTGCCCGTGAAGGTAACCGACCCGCCGGAGGCAAGGCTTTTGGTCTCATTGGACGGTGATGTCCATGAACCGGACGCGCCCCAGGTAACGGTGTAGTCGCCTGCGGCAAGTTTGTTGATTGTCTGGTCGCCTGTACCCGAAAGGCTGTATCCCGCAGGGCCTGTCAGTGTCCACGGCGCGTTCAGGCTGTCGGGACCGGGGTCAATGATAATGCTGCCCGGCACAACCGTGCTGGTGCCCGTCATGTTGCCGGCGGAGTCATACATGTATGTGATCGATGTCATCCCATTATTATAATCTGCACCGGTGACGCGGTTAAGGCTGTCATAGGTGTAATTGATGGTCAGGGTGGCGGCATTGGCTGATGAGAAAATCACAAGGCACATCAGCAGGACCAACGCGAAAAGACCCACACCCTGGAAATCTTGTTTTCTGAAATGGACGATCATTGTATTTCTCCCTTTGACCCGAGCTAATATTTTTTTATTTGAGGGGCGTGCAAACGCCTTTTTTGTTTGCTCACCGATTCCATGTTTGTTTCATCCGCGTGCGCATGATGGAACCATGCGCACCCTACCTTCTTATGTCCTCCGCCGGCGGGGGACATAATACCCGATACCGTGACATTCATACCATCCGTAGGGTGTGCAAACGGTGTTTTCGTTTGCGCACCGATTCGTGCAAACGGTTTTCTTGGTTGCGCACCGATTTCCCATCATTAATTCCATCATCGTGCCCGATCATAACCGAAAAGATGAAATCATTTTACGCGTGCGCATGATAATGCCATGCGCACCCTACTTTCTACTTTCTACTTTCCATATGCCCCGGCTCTGCTGCGGTTGCCGGAGTTGAACGATGGCAGCTTGTTGAGATCATAAACCAGCACGTCATACTTGCTGAGCGAGATCATGTAATTTTCATAGAGAGCTTTGAGACGCTTTTCTTCCTGTTCCCGCGCCCATTTCGCCTGTTCCTTGGCTTTCTTCTTCTTTTTCTTTATTTCCTTATTGATCTGTTTTTCGACGGCGGATTTTGTTTCTTTATCGATATCAGGATTGGTAAGTATTTGTCTTTGCGCTTCTAGTTTGCACTCAAAAGAACTCTGCGGACCAGATTTAACAAATTCATATTGAACAATTACTCTCTCCTCAGTCAATTCATTCCCATATGACTGAATCACTTCAGTATTTTTCTTTTTCCCAAAAGAAAACTTAGAATAGTCTATCTTAGCAAAAAAATTATATATCTTTTGCGCGGTATAGCTAAACTGATAGGCAATATCTTGATTATCTTCTCTTGCATTGCCAGCATTAGCATCCATAGCACCTTTATTAGCCATATATATAGGATTAAAACTGTCAACGGCTTCTTCAATTTTATCACTATTACCGCTTTTGATTGCATCTGCTAAATTAACAATATTCTCTAAATCACCAAGGTTCGACACTCTACCGTCTGGATCAATGCCATTGGCCGGTCTGTTTGCTACATAAGTAAAAAAGTTCAACGTCTGCGTATCCTTCATCTCTCCCTTCACCGGGTCGACGCTCATGAATCTGCGCGTTTCCGGGTCGTAGAAGCGGGCTCGCATGAAGTAAAGGCCGTTGGGTTCCTTCATGACGCCGTATTTGCCGACATAGGTAAACGGGTTGGTGTGGGTCGTTTCGCTCTGGTTCAGTTCGCCGTAGGGCAGGTAGGCATACTTATCGGTGATATTGCCGTCGGCATCCGTGATTGCCACCGTGCTGCCCAGCGGATCGTAATGATAATAGAGCCGCGCACCCGTTGCCTTATCAACGCTGTAGAGAAGGCCGTCACCATATACATAATACTTCTGGATGACATTGGCTGATGTCATGTCGGCAAGTACATTTTCCATGCCGCCGTTGAGATCGAGCAGATAGCGAGTCTCCACGCCGTCGATAACGGCCGACAGCCTTTTGCCGTCGCTCGAGTATCTGTATTCGTGAGTGGACGTCCCGTTGATTACCCTGGTCAGGCGGTTGGCAAAGTTATACATGTACTGTGTCGTCAGTGCACCTTCCTGCCTGGTTGCCCTGTTACCCCTGCCGTCGTAAGTGTAAGCCTTCGACCCGCTTGCGGTCACCTGGTTGCCTGCATTATGGGTGAAAGAAGACGATTCGGCATTCGGCGTGGGCACCAGCGGCTGGTCCATGGTCATGCCCGTTCTGTTGCCTGCCGCATCGAGCTCGTAGTGGTAAGCGGCGATCACCGCCCCGCCCGACGTTTTATCCACCTTGTCCGTCAGACGTCCTGCCTCGTCGTACGTGTATTCCACGGTCGCGCCGTTGCCCATGGTCTGTCCGATCATCCGGCCGTCTTTGTCATACCGGTAACTGGTTACAATGCCGCCCCAGTCTTCCACGGAGGCAAGCCTGTTCAGCTCATCGTAATAATAGAAAACGGGCCGGTTGCCCGGGTATTTGGTGGAAGTCCGCTTGCCGTTGGGATCGTACGTGTAACCCACGATCATACCGAAAGGATCGGTAATCGATGACACGCGGTCGAGCCGGTCATAGGCAAACGACGTTGTTCCCATATTGTCTTTCGTGCTGAGCCGGTTTCCGTTGGAATCGTACGTATAGGATACCGCCACATCCGGATAGGCAATGTCGGTTAGCCGGTTGTTTGCGTCATACGTGTAATTTGTCGTGCCGGAGGCATCGATAAACGTGGTCAGATTGCCGACGGCATCGTAATGGAAAAGCTTGGCATTGCCCAGCGGGTCGGTTTCGCGGACAAGACGGCCCAGCAAGTCGTAAGTGTACGTCGTTGTGTTTTCGCGGGAGTCCTTCAGCGTCAGCCGGTTGCCCAGCGCGTCGTACGTTGCCGTCACAACACCGCCCGCCGCATCGGTCACCGTGGTCAGCCTGCCCAGGGCGTCATAAACAAACGAGGTCTGATTGCTTCTTGCATCCGTCACTTTTTTAAGCCTGCCCAGCCTGTCATACTCGTTTACAGTTGTGTTCGACCGCGCGTCCGTTGTGGAAACCAGACGGTTCAGCGCATCATAGGCAAAGGAAGTTGTCTTGCCTTCTGCATTGGTCATCGTCAGGCGGTTGCCGCTGAGGTCGTAGGTATAGGATTCCGAATACCCCAGCAGTCCTGTCTTGGATGCAAGCCGGTTGAGGGCGTCGTAGGCAAACACCGTCACGTTGCCCATGGCATCCGTGTTGGACGTTCTTTTGCCGTTGGCGTCATATTCATGCTGCACCACATTGCCGAGGGCGTCCGATTCATAAGTCACATTCCCCATCGAGTCATAATATGCGTTGGTCGTGTATCCCCGGGGGTTTTTCACGGCGGTGCGCCGGTCCATTTCGTCGTAGGTGTAGGTTTCAAGTTCATTTAAAGGCGATGTCTTGCTGACCAGACGATTCTTCGCATCGTAGGCAAACTTGATCCTGTTTTTCCTGGCATCGACATGCTCCGTCTTATTGCCGTTGGCGTCATACTTGAAAGTGCTGACGCCTCCTGAAGCATCTGTTATGGACACCAGATTGTCTCTGGCGTCATATTCATAGGCCGTAGAAGTGATGGTTGCGGCATCGAGATAATGGTGTTCCGCAACTTTCCTTCCCACGTAATCGTAATCGAACGTGTGCCTGAAGCCCATGGCGTCGATGACCTGCACCTTGTTGCCGTATGTATCGTAGTAATTTGTCGTGACACCGCCCTCGGCATCCGTGACCGTCTGGACCTGTCCGTATACATCATAGGAGTAACTCGTCGATCCGCCGATCTCGGCCGGATTGTTGACCTTGAGAAGATTTCCTTTGCCGTCTGCTGAATACTCAAACGTTGTTTTATAGCCCCGGGCATCCGTCTTTTCCGTCGGATTATTATCCGGGTTATACAGGGCGCTGCTGACCTTCCCGAGTGGTTCGGTTTTGGTGAGAACGTTTCCGCTGGCGTCATATTCATAGGACGTCACATTGCCGTTCTTGTCCGTCACGCTCTGGATGGTGCCTATGCTGTTGTAAACATAAACGGCGGAATTTCCCCGGGCGTCCGTTTCCCTGGTCAGACGCAAACGTTCATCAAACTGATGATAGGAGCTGTTGCCCAGGGGGTCAATGATCTGGGTTGTCCGGTTGGCCGCGTCGTAGCTGTACAGCGTCTCCGCCCCCAGCGCGTCTTTTTGCGAAATCACCACCCAGCGGTCGCTGTCGTACGTGTTGGTTATCGCAACGCTGCCCCTGGGATCCGTTATTGTCAGCAGCAGATGGTTGGCGTCGTACGTATAGGTGGTCGTGTTGCCGGCAAGATTGGTCGAACTCACCAGATTGCCGTTCACATCGTAAGAAAAGAGCGCCGAGCGGCCGGTTGGATCAGACACCGCGGTGATCCGGCTGTTTGTGTCATAGGAAAAAGTGATCGTCCGGCCCACGGTGTCCGTCACGGAGCCGATATTGCTTCCGCTTGCGGTAAACGACATGGTGTTGCCGTTTTCATCGACAATCGCCGCCAGCAGTTTTGTCGTGGCGTCGAATCGGTACATGGTCATGTTTTTGAGTTTGACTGTGTAATAGGTTGCGTCTTTGGTCAGGGTATCGAAAACCCCGTACTGCGGGGTATAGGTTCCGTCGCTGGTTGTCCATGTTGCTGTTTTGCCGTCACCCCAGCGGACCGTGACATCCGTTGTGTTGTCGGTCAGGGTAATGTTGTATGTATGCGTCCAGCCATAACCCAGCGGCCCGTTGTTGCCGTCCAGTGAATTGAAGGTTCTTTCAAAGGAAAAAGGCATGCCCCGTCCGGGAATGGCAAGATCGGTTGCCCTGTAAACATAGTTACCCGTAGACGTATTCACCGATCCCCAGCTGTAGCCGGACTGCGTGTCCGTGCCGAAGGTGGAGTCGTTTCTGGTCAAAACGATATTATTGGTAATGGTCCCTGCCTGATTGCAAAGCGTAAGTTTTGTCTGGTAAGTGGCATATCCGGCAACAGCCGCCTTGACGTAGTCAATGGCGTAATGGCCTGTAGCCAGGCCTGAGATGGTGTAAACGCCGTTTGCATCGGTTGTCACTTCACTGGCATTGGTCAGCTTCACTCTGGCATAAGGCACCGGTTTGCCGGTTGCCGCATCCGTGATGGTACCCGTAACCGTAAAATTCCCCCCGTTGCAGATGGTATAATGTTCGGTGTTGACCGATCCTGCATTGCTGGTAATGTCAACCCCGTAGAACTTCAGGTCCGTATCATTAGCGGCAACCGGTATGGGAGTGGAATAGGCAATTCTCGTCGGGCTAGTCGAAGGATCGGAACCATCCGTTGTGTAATAGATGGTGGACGGTTCGCTGGCGGTGAGAGTAACCGTCTGTGCGGACATGAACGTGCCCCCCACCGGCGAGGCCGTCACACCGGAACCGGTGGCATCCAGAATAATCGATGCGGCGCAAACACCGGACCAGTTTCCTGCGGTGTCTTTGTATTTCACATATACTCGCTTTGTGCCGTCGGTCGTGGTAACCTGCCAATCCCTCGTTGTGGCCGTGTAATCGAATTCTTCAAAGCTGACACCGTTGTTGGAAATTTGTACTTTAGTGCACCCGTCGGGATCGCTGCAGATGAGACCAAGCGTAACATTCGTGCTGCCGGTCCTCGCGCTGCCGCCGTTGATGATCAGACCGCAGGAAGGGGTCGATTCATTTGTTTCCAGCACGTCCGGGAATAATTGATAATTACCGGATTCAAGCTTGGTCATACCGGCAGGCTGGCCATCGAACACACCGTTTGAAATCTGGTAGTTGGTGGAATAGCCGGTAGCGCCGCCGTAATTGAATGCACCGGCCGGCATCTGGTAATTCTGGCTCTGACTAGCACCAAAAGCAATTGCCCCTGAAAACATCAGTGTAAAGAATAAAACAACGTGTGTGATCTTTTTCATCATATGAAGAGGACCTGCCAATTTCATTTTTATTTTACTTTCATGATCCAGACAATTTCGTAGTATGGTGGTTTCAAATCCTGATCACCGCCCTGATAGTCAGTTAAACCGTAAGGATGAGCAGTAGTCAAAGTTATCTTAGACCCTGATGTTGAGGCTCCATCAGCATGCCTATGGGTCCAAGAGAAGCTTTCGTTACCACCAACACTTCCGGAAGTTGTATTACCTCGGAGAAACCTTTGAGGCTGATTGTTTGCACCGTTCAGATTCGGAATTACCTGTCCATTAAGGAAACTATTGGTATCACTTAAAGTTTGCCCATCGCACTCCACCCATCCATCAGGCAGCACAGGCACACCGGTCAGATTCTTGGCCCAGGCCATGATGGTTCCAATAGGAACATTATATTCCACGTTCTTGGACTTGAAAGCATAGGACCCGCTTGTAATCTGTTGTCGGGGAATCATTTCGGCATCCGTACCGACTGTGATCCCGAGGTAGAGTGTATCCGAGCTGAAGAGCGTGGCTGGAAAAGCGGTCTGCGATCCGAGGGCAACATTGAAAATGCCGTTGGTGACATTGACGCTGCTTGCCCCGGTCCAGGTTTCCGTCCAGAGCGTGTTGCCGCCTGTGGCGGCGTCATAAATTGTAAAGGTCATGGTGACAACACCTGATACAGGCACGCCGTTTTTGTCGTTGAGCTTTCCCTGATAGCTCATGATTTGCGGAACCGCCAGCGCTGGCATCTGCAACAGCATGATCAGGATAATTGTCAGAACGAAATGTAATAATTTGAATCTTGATTTCATTTTGGACGTCCTCCTTTAAGACATAAATCCAATCAAATGGATCGCTTATTTCGTAATTTCATGTTTGTTTAATCCGCGTGCGCATGATGAAGCCATGCGCACCCTACCGATACCGCGACATCCATCCCATCCGTAGGGTGTGCAAACGGTTTTTTTGTTTGCGCACCAATTGCCCATCGTTAATTCCATCATCGTTCCCGGTCATAACCAAGAAGATGAAATCATTTTTCCGCGTGCGCATGATGAAGCCATGCGCACCCTACTCTTTTCCGATATTTTCCGGTAATCGGGATATTTTACCTGCACCCCAATTTGCCGGGTAAATTCCATCGCGCACATATCGGTGGATCGTTGAATATGGCCAATCCTCCGGAGATTTTGCCAACCCATGTTTTACCGGATTGTAATGGATATAATCCGCATGTTTCTCAAAATCCCTTTCATCACGAATCATATGTTCCCAATAGCGACGTTGCCAGAACGTCAATTCCCGGCGCGACGTTTTGGATTCGTTCATCAAGGATTCATTGAAATATTCATCCTTGAGCGCCTTGCTTGTCCGGCGTTTGATGAGATTCCAGCGCATGGAATAATCCGCGTCGCCACCGGGCAGCGTCCAGATGCAATGCAGATGATCCGGCAGCAATACCCAGGCGTCAATGCGAAACGGCCAGTTCATTCGCGTATCGGCAATCGCGGCACGAAGCGCATTACGCACCGGTTCATCACAAAGGATGTATTGACGTTGATTGGTAACAACCGTGAAAAACCACGTTGCCCCCATCGTTTTATCCCGCCGATACCGTGACATCCATCCCATCCGTAGGGTGTGCAAACGTATTTTCCGTTTGCGCACCGATTTCATATTCGTTTTAATCCGCGTGCGCATGATGGAACCATGCGCACCCTACCTTCTACCTTTTGCCGTAAACGCCTTTACCGGTGTTGCCGGTGGCAAAGGCCGGCATCTTCTCCATATCCACGATCAGAACCGCGTATTTGCTGAAGTCCGTGGCTGCGCGGATCAGCGCTTCGCGCTTCTGCCTCTTCTGTTCTTCCCGCTCTGCCTTCGCATGGGCTCGTTCTCTGGCCTGCAATTTACGCTCTTCGAGTCTGGCCTGGTTTCTCTGCCTGTCCATTTCTTTCCGCTCCTGGGCGCGTTTTTTTATCGAATACCAGGAGTTCGGGTCTTGCGTGTCATCGTATATTGTGCGCCCGGCTGTTGCGGTTACAGCAACACCATTGTTGCTTCCGGAGCTACCACCGGTGTCTGGAGCAATCTCTGTATTGTTTGATATTGAAGGCTCACTATTACTGTCACCTAAATCAACATAATCATAATTAAAATTCTGTTTAGCGCTTCCAGGAACAGCTGAACCATCATATTTAGGTGCATATGGTGCGGGATTACTAAACAATCCATTAATAACTTCATCTTTATACATTGTAAGAAATGTATCAATAACTTTATCAGCCACAAAACGTTCTAACTTTGTTGCTCCAAAAGTCATAACATCAATCGAAATTCCCATAACTAATTTCCCGTTTTTTATAGCTAATGCTTTGCGATCCGCATCGTGACATGCACTCCCAGGTATAGAACACACGCTATAAACAAACATAGGCGTAAGCACCTCTGTTATACCCCACTGCAATAGACTTTCCACACCAAACGTACCTTTAGGGTCAACGTTCAACAAAGGGTTATTCGAAACATATGCATACTGCGAAATACTCTGCGTACTCCCCATTTTCCCCTTCACCGGATCAACGCTCATGAACCTGCGCGTTTCCGGGTCGTAGAAGCGGGCGCGCATGAAGTAGAGACCGTTGGGTTCCTGCATGACGCCAAATTTGCCCACGTAAGTGAACGGGTTGCTGTGGGTTGTCTCGCTGCCGCTCAGTTCGCCGAAAGGCAGGTAGGCATACTTGTCGGTGATGTTGGCCAGGGAATCGGTCACCGCCACCGTACTGCCCAGCGGATCGTAGTGATAGTACAACCGCTCATTCGTGGAGGCGTTGACGCTGTATAACAGTCCGTCGCCGTAAACATAATATTTCCTGACGGCATTATTGGCATCCATTTCCGCCAGGACCGTTTCCATGCCGCCTGCCGCATCCAGCAGGTATCTTGTTTCCACACCGTTATACAGCGATGCGTAGCGATGCCCCAGGCTGTCGTACCGGTACTGCTGCGTTGTGGTTCCGCCGCTGGTAATGCCGGTCAGGCGATCGTCATAGTTATAGGCGTACTGGGTGGTCAGACCGGCCGCTTCGCGGCTGATGCGCCGTCCGCTGCCGTCGTGGGCATAAGTCGCGCCGCCGCCGCTGAGAATCCGGTTGGCGCTGTCATAAGCAAAGGACGTTTGCACCGCGGAAGGCTTCGGAACGAGAGGCTGGTCCATGGTCACGGAGGTGCGGTTGCCGTTGGCATCAAGCGTATGGCTGTATGAGGCAACGACTGCCCCGCCGGGAGCAAGGTCGCTCTTGCCCGTAAGGCGGCCGGCATCATCGTATGAATAAACCACGGTTGCACCGTTGCCCATGACCTGACCGGCAAGGCGGCCGGCGGAATCATACTCATAAGTTGTCGTGACACCGCTCCAGTCCTGGACTTCCGTCAACCGGTTGAGGGCGTCATACGTATAGAAGACGGATTTGCTTCCGGCACCCGGGTAACGCGTGGAAAGACGGTTGCCGTTGGGATCGTACGTGTAGTTCAATTTCAGGCTGAAGGGATCTGTTACCGACGCGAGCCGGTCCAGGACATCGTAAGCATACGTTTTGGCGCCCATACCGTCCACTATGCCGGTACGGTTTCCGTTGGCATCGTAGGCATACGTTACCAGCGTGCTGTCCGGGTAGGCACTGCCCGTCAGGCGGCTGTTCTTATCGAATGTGTAATTGACCGTCCCGCGAGCATCGGTCCTGCGGATCAGGTTGCCCACGGCATCGTAGGCCAACTCCCTGCGGTTGCCCAGCGGATCAACCTCTGCGGTCAGACGGTTTAACACATCGTATTCGTATTGCGTGGTATTGCCCTGTGTGCCATCGGCGTGCGCATCCGTCATGGACGTGCGGTTCCCCAGTTCGTCATAACCGGCCTCGACGATGCCGCCCGCCGTATCGGTCACTTTTTTCATCCTCCCTGCCAGGTCATACTCAAAACGCGTGACACCGCCTCGGGCATCGGTCACCCGGCTCAGCCTTCCTGCATCGTCATAGGCATTGATCACGGTATTGCCCAGATGATCGATGACGCGGGTCAACCGGTTCAGTTCGTCATAGACAAATTGCGTGATATGTCCCTGCGGATCGGTGACTTTTGTCCGGTTGCCGTTCAAGTCGTATTCGTAGAGTTCCTCATTGTTCAATGGATCGGTTTTCTTGGCCAGCCTGTTTAAGGCATCATAGGTGAAATACGTGGTATAGCCCCGTCCGTCGGTCGTGGACAGACGGTTGCCGTTTCCGTCGTATGTATGAACAACACGGTTGCCGGCGGCATCCACTTCCTGAAGAACACTTCCCAGCGCGTCATAGACGACTGATTTGGCCGCGCCTTTAGGATTCTTCACCGCCGTGCGCCGGTCCAGGAAATCCCAGGTATATTCTTCCGCACCGCCCATGGGCAGAGTTTTGGAAATCAGGCGGTTCTTCTTGTCGTAAACGTAGGCGGTTGTAAAACCCCGGGCATCCAGATGCGCCGTCTTGTTGCCGTTGATATCGTAAGTGAAGTTGCTGGTGCCGCCCAGCGCGTCGGTGATGGACAGGATGCGATCCATGGGATCGTATTCGTAAAACATCCCCCGCCCCGCGGGCATCGTTTCCGTCTGGGTGCGGCCGACCATGTCAAAGGAAAACGTGCTAACATTCCCTAGCGGGTCCCTGATGCCAACCCGGTTTCCGTAAAGGTCGTAACTGTACGTTGTAACGGCGCCCAAGGCGTTGGTCACTTTCCAGAGCTGCCCGTACTCGTCATAGTCATAGGTTGTCACCTTGCCCAGCGGGTCCGTAACGGTCTTCAGATTTCCTTTTGCATCGTAGGTAAAGACTGTCGTATACCCGCGGGCATCCGTCCTGGTCAGGGGATTGTCTGTTGCCTGATCAAAGGTAGCGCTGGTGATGCGTCCGAGAGGTTCCGTTTTTGTTGTCACGTTTCCCCGGTCGTCATACGCATACGTGGTGGTGTTGCCGTTTTTGTCCGTCACGCTGTCCATGCTGCCCCGATCGTTGAAATGGTAGACGGCTGAAAAGCCGCGCGCATCGTCCTCTCTGGTCAGCCGAAGCAGGTCGTCAAAATGATGATAGGAGACATTGCCCAGCGGATCGATGATCTGGGTTGTTTTTGTTTCTTCGTCGTAACTGTAAAGGGTCTGGCCGCCAAGAGCGTCGCGCTGCGTGGACACAACCTTACGCAGGTCATCATAAACATTTGTGATAGCCGCGTTCCCTTTGGGATCGACGATGGCCGTCATCTGGTGGTTGGCATCATACTGGTAGGTGGTCGTCCGGCCGCCCAAATCCGTTGAAGAAACCAGATTGCCGCCGGCGTCATAAGCAAAAGCCTGTGTCCGGCCGATGGGGTCCATCACCTGGACCAGCCGGTTGCTGCCGTCATACGTAAAAGTAATCACACGGCCTACCGTATCGGTCACACTGGTGAGCAGGGAACCCGTCCAGTTCATGGTGAGGGAGTTGCCGTTTTCATCGATAATGCCGGTCAGCTGCCCGCCTGTTTTGAAATTGTAACGGGACATATCCTTGAGCGTCACGGCATACGTATTGTCCGCGTTTTTGACCAGGACGTTAAAGACGCCGTAACGCGGGATATACTTTGCACTGGCGGTGTCATAGACCCATGTTTCGGTCCGGCCGTCGCCCCATTTAACGGTGACATCGTTTGAGGCCCCCGTGGTCAGGGCGATATTGTAGTTGTGATTCCAGCCATAGCCCAGCGGGCCGTTGATGTCGTCCTGGGAATTATAGCCGCGCTCGAAGGAAAAAGGCAGTCCGCGGCCGGGAATGGCAAAATCCTTGACCTTGTGCGTAAAATTGCCGGTAGATGTATTGACGGGCCCGCTGCCGTAACCGGACGATGTATCGCCGCCGAAAGTCGTATCGATGCGCGTAAGGGTGATCTCCAGATCGTCTATATTGGACTGGCAGAGCTGAATCTTCTTTTGATAGGTTGAATATCCGGCGGCGCTGACCTTGACGGACTGGATGGTATATTCTCCGTGGGACATCCCCGTAAATGAGAAAGTACCTGCGCTGCTGGTTGCAGCCGTACTGCCGTTGCTCAGCGTGATAAGTGCCAGAGGAATGGACTGATTTAAAACGGCGTCGCAAACCGCGCCGGAAATAGTCAGGTTTGTACCAGTGCAAACCGTGTACGTTTCCGTGGCAACCGGTCCGGCATTGCCCGCCGCATCAACGGCAAAAAACCTGATGGTCATGTTGGAAGCAACATTGATTGCACCGTTAAAGACGGTTGAAGCTGTTGTCGGCTCCGTGCCATCGGTCGTGTAATAAATTGTCGCTGTTTCGCTGGCGGTCAGCGTGACGGGCTGCGGGTCCATGTACGTTCCGCCAAGAGGAGTTGCCGTGACCGTCGGCGCTCTGGTATCAAGAACAATTGCGGCGCTGCATGAGGCGGACCATTCGTTTACTCCGTCTTTGAATCGAACAAAGACCTGCTTGTCGCCGTCATTGATTGACAGGGGCCAATCGTTGACAATCGTTGTATAGGTTTGCTCTTCCGACCAGGAAAATCCATTGTTCGAAAGCTGGAATTTACTGCACCCGTCGGGATCACCGCAGACAAGGCCCAGTTCCACGTTCCTCTGTTTTGTCGCGCTGTTTCCGCGATTGATGAAAATGGAGCAGGAAGGTTTTGTTGAAAGACCGGAGTCCAGTATATCGGCCTGCAGGGTATAGGTCTCGCTTTCCGCATCGCCCACGGGCTGGCGGCTGGACATACCCTGAGAGATATTATAATTTTCAGAAAAGGCCGCGCCGGCGCCACGGTTTTGCGTAAATGTGCGCATCTCATAGCCGGAGCTGGACATGCTTCCGGCAGAGGCAGGCAAAGCGCAAAGGCTGATCAGAAAACAAACTGCGGAAAATTTGATGAACTTGTAGAAAGTCCACTCCTTCGCTATTCCCGCGCAGGCAGGAATCCATAGCAAACTTAAATCACTGGATTCCCGCCTGCGCGGGAATGACAACAAAAGTGATTTACGACTTTTTACAAGGCCATCAAATTCAGTTATCATCATTTTAAAAAAGGACAGGAAGGCAAGTCTATTGTTTCGCATGAAATACGTAACCCTCCGTGGTCATGGGTTGACGGGGCGACATTTCAGAATCGATCCCGACCTGGACTCCGATGTAGAGCGATTCCTTATCGAACAGGGTTGACGGGAAAGGCGTAATCTCTCCAAGATGAACATTGAATACGCCGTTCGAAACCTGAACATTCTGAACTTCGCTCCAGATGGCTGTGCCGCCGGTGGAAACATCGTAGATACGGAAGGTAATGTTGATAGACGTATTCACGATTGTGCCGCCACTTGTGAGCAGGATACCCCGATATGTTGATGTTTTATCGATAGCATAGGCGATAGAAGATATCGTCATTATCAATACCACCAGGAAGATTACCTTTAATTTAATTTTCATCGAATCGCTCCTTGATTTGAATACGTTCTCGATTTTTTAATTCTATAAAGATAATTATTTGTATACTTTTAAATAATACAAGCCTACATCTACTGTATTTGAAACACAACCACAACCGTCACAACTGCATGAGTCATTGTTAGCAGATGTTGCCCCGTAAAAAGTAATTGTCTGACCGGAACTGACAATCAATTGCGGGCTATAAAAGATATTCAAACCAGATTGGTATGTATAACCTTGAGAACTATAATACGTATAAGAACCTCCGGAATATGTGAATGGTTTATCCACTTCTTCTATTTTAAGACCAAAAGAATTGATTACCCACCAGCTTCCATAACTATGCCACACCCAGGCGCTGAATATCTGCCAGTCTTCGCCGGCAGGCACGACAACAGAACCGATGGTTATCGGACCACCACGAGTGTGCAGTTTATAAATAGGAGCCGGAGTAAATGAAGCTTTGTATTGTTGAATGGATGAGATCGGTGCAGATTTAAAAGCATACCCCCCACTGGTAAACCGCTGCCTTGGCGCCATTTCGCTGTCGGCGCCGACCTTGATCCCGAGATAGAGGTTGTCTTTATCGAATAGCGTTGCCGCCAGCGGATTGATCGAACCAAGCTCGACGGAAAAAATACCGCTTTTGACGGTTACGGTCTGTGTTTCCGTCCAGAGGGCAGTCCCGCCGGTTTGCACATCATAAATGGAAAAGACAATTGTCACCGAGCCTGTGACGGGAACGCCATTTTTGTCGTTGAGCTTTCCCTGGTAGCTCATGATCTGCGGCACCGCTAAAACCAGCGCCGGCAGCATCAAACACAGCAACAGCCCCGCCAGTAATTGCATGAATCTGAATCTTGAAAACATTCTGTTGAACTCCTTTCCCGAAAGGGTTTAATCCTGCTTTCCCGTCCGCAGGAACCATACACTTTTGCTTGTATTTCTCATCAATCCAACTAATTAAATTATCCAACAAATATTTTAGTAACAGCTTGGAAAATATATTGCCGCACAAAATTGATTAAACTGGCATAGGACAAACTACAAAATTGTAAGTACGTAAACATGCAACAAGATCATATGTCAAGAATTGCGATTATTTAATTTTCGTTGATAAATCGTGTAGACAAAATACATGTTTGGAAAAATTGAAGATGAAAAGTCGTAAATATGACTATAAGCCATTAATACTTTTGGCATTTATGACTGCCATGCATTTCGTTCCGCTATGCTAACAGGATGGTCTCTTTTTTCTTTGCCTTACGGCCTGCGGCGGAATTGCCTTCTTTCCGGGAAACGATAAAATAATTTTGATTATCGCGTTCCGATCATCAGAAAAATAGTGAAGACTTGTCTGGCGCCGCCTGCAACCGGCTTTTCGACTTGCGCCGCCTGTGTTGCTGTGATGTTCCGGAAGCCCGCATTTTCAAATTGCCGGGCCAGCACAGCGCGGTCAAATCCGAAATGAAAAACGCCTTCGTTGGATTCATGAAACCGTCCGCCGTCTTCATCCAGATCGGCAATGCACAATACTCCGGAAGGTTGAAGGATCTGATAAAACTGCTTCAGGAGCGGCTCGACTTCCCGAATATGATGAAGCGTCATGCTGCTGACGGCAAGATGGTAAAGGCCGGACAGGGCGCCTCCCTGATCCGGATTCAGATATCGGGTACTGACATTTGACAGGTTGCGTTCGGAAATTTTACGGTTCAAGACATCCAGCATTCCCCGTGAACTGTCTAAACCGGTGATGGAACGGACATGCGGCTGCAGGGCCAGCGTCACCAGGCCGGTTCCGCACCCGAAGTCCAGAACATCCATTGTGGCCGTCAGAGAAATTTCGGATATGATCGCCCGGGAGATATCCGACGCTACTTTCACCCGGCCGGGATTATCATCCCAGGAGGCCGCATCCTGATCAAAGTTTCGTTTGGGGTCCGCCATCTTTACATCCTTTTTTACGGGTTGTCCGTCTTTGCCAGCCTTGCATAGGGCGGCGTGCCGACCACCGGCAGATCGATGAATTTGACGAAGGCGGCCTGGAACTTGTGGAAATACTCCCCTCCGCGCCTTGGATCGGATGTGGGCAGTTCCAGCGTGAGTGTAAAAATGTTGCGCTCATGGCCGGCATAATTTCCCAGAGAGCCCGGGTAATAGCCGAATTTCTTGAGCGGATGATTGGCTTCCCTGGATATTTTTTCCATCCACTTCTCGAAAGAATTCAGGTCGGATGAGGGCCCATCGTAATCGAAAAAATTAAGCGGCGAATGGGCGCTCAGTATTTTCTGAGGCTTGAATCGCCTGATGAGAGCGATCTGAAATAATGTTTCCTGTTCGGAGGCGGCATACATTCCCGGGTAGTACCGCGGATTTTTCCTGCCTTTCGTAACCCATCGCCGATGGGCATCGGACTTCCAGTCTTTTGTGGGAAAATTGCGATTAAGATCTACGCCGCTTGCGTTCACGCGTGTAGGAGTCGGCGCAAGGTATCCGTCGGGATTAACCAGCGGCGCAATTACGATACACTTGTCTTTCACGATCTCCGGATGCTCACGAAGGTATTGAGCCAGTCTGAACATCAGGTAAACCGTCGGCGGTTCATCTCCGTGGACGCCGCCTAAAAACAAAATGCAATTGCCCGAAGGTTTGCCGAAATAGGTAAACATCAGGGGGTGATGATTTCGGGTGGTTCTGTGGTATTCCCAGGTAATAGAACCCGTGGAAATATCCTTCCATCCATAGCGCTCGTTCTGACGGTCGAGAATCTGCAGAAATGTCTTCAGCTCGCCGTTTGAAGAATCGGCCGCCCATCCGGGATGCGAAAGAGAAAGACCAAGCAATAACCAGACGGACAGGCAAAAACAACCAATGGTTTTTCCGGACGGCAATATCAATTTACGAAAAAAAATCTGATCAACGGCAAACAAGCGAATATCCGATCTCGTCCTTTCATCTTTTGAAATCCATCTTTTCCACCCGCTGCAATCTTTTGCAAACGGAATCTTTGCCCAGAATGCTGAATACCCGATCCAGTTCCGGACCATGAACCCTGCCGGTCAGAGCCGCCCGGACAGGCATAAACAGATCCTTCCCTCTGGCACCGGATTTTTCTATGGTCTGTTTGATCGCCGCTCGGTAAATTTCCTGCGGCAACCCGGCTGCTTCTTCAAGCGCTTCGCTGAAACAGCGCACAACTTTTCGCGCGTTTTCGTCACGGAGGATCTGCCCGGCTTCGTCAGACAATTCATACCGGTCATCAAAAAACAAACGGATATGTTCGTCGATATCGGACAGTGTCGTTAATTCATCTTTTACCGTTTCGATGACATTTTCAAGCCACCGCGGGTCCAGTGCATCCGTCACATAACCTGCTTCGCGTAAAAACGGATCAAGTCTTTTGATCAGGTCGTCCGTCGGACATTTCCGGATGTAAATGGCATTGAGCCAGCGAAGCTTGTCTTCATCAAAGACCGCGCCGCTTCTGGAAGCTCGTTCCAGCTCAAACGCTTCAATCATTTCAGCACGGGACAATATTTCCTTCGCATCGGCAAACGAACTTCCCAGAAGCCCCAGGTAATTGAGCAATGCTTCCGGCAAAAATCCCTGTTTGCGGAATTCGCCCACGGATACGGAGCCGTGACGCTTGCTTAACTTGGCGTGGTCCTTGCCCAGAATCAGGCAGTGATGCGCAAAAGCAGGCGGCTCAAAGCCGAAAGCCCGGTACAGCATGATCTGCAGGGCCGTATTGGACAGATGGTCTTCGCCGCGGATAACTTGTGTAACAGCCATGAGATGATCGTCGATGACTACGGCAAAGTTATAGGCCGGCATGCCGTTCGAGCGGACGATGATGAAGTCGCCCATGGATTCACCTTCAAATTTAATCGGTCCGCGGATGAGATCGGTAAATTCAATGGTCGTCCGAGGAACACTGAATCGCCAGGATGGTTTTCTTCCTTCGGCTTCGCGCGCTTTGCGTTCGCTTTCGGTCAGGTTCCGGCATTTGCCCATGTAGCGCGGCATGCGCTTGCTCAGGATCAGGGTCTGACGTTCCTCTTCAAGTTCCTCTTCGGTGCAGTAACAGGGGTAAACCAGATTGCAGTCGATCAGTTTTTTCAGATGATCCGAGTATATTTCCAGACGTTCGCTCTGCCTGTACGGCCCGTAATTGCCGCCTGCGTCCGGACCTTCGTCCCAGTCCAATCCCAGCCATTTCAAATCCGCAAGCAGGTTGACCTGATAGGAAAGAGCGCTGCGGGATTCATCCGTGTCCTCGATGCGCAAAATGAGTTTGCCGCCCCGGTGACGGGCAAACATCCAGTTGAATAAAGCCGTGCGCGCATTGCCCACATGCAGTTCTCCGGTGGGCGACGGCGCGAAACGAACTCTGGGCGTTTCAGCCATTTTTCACCCTCTCGGCGCCATGGGCGATGGCCAGCACGGCGACGCCTTCTTCGCGCCCGACAAATCCCATCCCCTCATTGGTTTTGGCTTTGATGTTGACGGCCGCCTCTTCAATATTCAAGACCTTCGCAATGTTCGTGGTCATGGCCGCCGCGTGGGGAGCAAGTCTTGGTTTTTCCATCATTACGGTAACGTCTACATTATGAATAGTCATCCGTTTCGACTCAACGATCTTTTTCACCCGTTCGAGAAGAATCAGGCTGGAAATGTCTTTATAAGCGGGATCGTTGTCCGGAAAATGCCGGCCGATGTCTCCCGCTCCGGCCATGCCCAAAAGCGCGTCGCAAACGGCATGCACGAGCGCATCCGCGTCGGAATGACCGGCCAGCCCGCGATCGAACGGAATCTCCACACCGCCCAGAATCAGCTTCCTGCCGGCGGCAAACCGGTGGCTGTCATACCCCAGCCCGCTGCGGCCCATGAGTTTTGCCCGGCCTTTTCCTTTCGTGAATGCCTTAGCCATCAGCAAATCTTCCGGTGTGGTAATTTTAATATTTTCATAAGAACCGGCGATCATGAGCACCTTTACTCCGATTCGTTCAACCAAAGACGCATCGTCGGTTCCATAATATTTGTCCTTTGCCGCCTGCTCATAAGCCCGGCACAAAATCTCATACCGAAAAGCCTGGGGAGTCTGCGTCTGCCACAAATTGCCTCGCGGCAGCGTTGCGATCACTACATCCGTCTCCGTGGTCTGCTTGATGGTATCTTTGGCCTTGACGCCGACAGAGGCTGCGCCGGACTCCTCGGCCGCCTTCACGACCCGGGCGATCATCTCCGCTGTCACAAAAGGACGCACACCGTCATGCACAATGACGATATCACACGGCGGCTCGACGCTCCGCAGCCCGTGACGGACGGAATCCTGCCGTTCTTTGCCGCCGGGTACCACCATGGACACCTTTGTCAGATGATATGGTTCGATAAACTGCCTGCGGAAAGACAAAAGATCCTTTTCCGGAACAACGAGAACAATTTCCTGCACGATATCGGATTTCTGAAAAACGGTAAGTGTATGAACAAGCACCGGCAGGGTATTGATTTCCAGATATTGTTTGGGAATATCCGTCCCCAGCCTTTTCCCTGCCCCGCCCGCGGGTATGATGGCTACTGTTTTCATGTTCATCCCTAATAAAACAGGCCCGGAAAATTCATTTTCCCGGGCCTGTTCGTCCAAGGTATTCCTTCACGGCCGAAAAAGACAACAGGAATTTTTTTAAGAATGACTGCTTTTCTTCTCGGCGTTTTCCTTCAATTCGGTGAAAATCATTCGTCCGGCTGTTGTCTGGAGCACGCTGGTGACGACGACTTCAATCGTCATGTTGATCATCTTTTGCGCGCTGTCTACAATAATCATCGTGCCGTCATCCAGGTAACCGACTCCCTGCCCCGGCTCCTTGCCTTCCCGGATGATTTTTACAACCATCTGTTCACCCGGCAACACCACCGGTTTCATGGCGTTGGCCAGTTCGTTGACATTCAACACGCGGACGCCCTGTAATTCAGCAACCTTGTTCAGGTTATAATCATTAGTCAGCAGTTTGGCGTTCATCTTCTGGGCCAGAGCCACAAGTTTTCCGTCCACACCTTTTATTTTCGGAAAATCCTGATCAACAATCTCGATATGAATCGCTGAACTTTTCTGCATGCGGTTAAGAACGTCCAATCCTCGTCGGCCACGTGAACGCTTCATGGAATCTGACGAATCCGCTATAAACTGGAGCTCATTGAGCACGAAGCGCGGAACAATCAGTTCTCCATCCACAAAACCCGTGTCGCATATGTCGGCAATGCGTCCGTCAATAATAACGCTGGTATCCAGCAACCGATGGTCGACAGCGCTTTTATTTTCAGCAGCGCGGAAATTGATTTCTTCGGCTTTTTTCGACCCGAGGGCAAGTCCAAGGTAACCCAGAATTCCCGTCAGTAATAAATAAATCCATGGGACAACCTGCTGATTCTGCGTGATTTTGATGACCATGTTCAGGCCAAAACCCAAGATCAAGGCAACCAGCAGACCGATCACCATCCCGATCACGCCGCCAGCGATAATCCGCACGGACAATTTGCGGATGTCATGTTCAACTCTGATAACCAGCAGCGCAACGACTAAACCTATAATAAAGCCAAAAATTGCCTGAAAAACTGCATACGGGCTGGTTTCCGCCAGCGTATGGTATGCAATAAAATAGCCGCTGATGGAACAGGCTAAAATCAATAATGCTCTTATGACCAATCGTTTCACCCCCTTTATATAAAAATAGTAAATTTAATTAAGATATCCATGAATCAGTAGAATTTATAAAACGATACAACTTCTTCGATAATACGGAGGTTTTTCCCGTGAGCAAAGCAAAACAGTGCTTTTTTCAGTTATCAAAGAACATCAAACAACCGGGTAGATGAGCATTCGCTATTGAACGGTGAAAATCATCTGCAAATCGCGCTCGACTTTTGCTTCCTGTGCGTTGGTAGCTACGGAGATTTCCTTCACCAGCAGGTTTTTTGCGGTATCCATCATCTTTCGTTCTCCGAAAGAAAGATTCTTGTCACTCTTCAGAATGAACAAATCCCGTAAAACGCTGGCAATTTCAAAAACGGAGCCGGTTTTGATTTTTTCCAGGTATTCCCGATAACGTTTGTTCCAGGTCTGCTTATCGATAGTTACGTCTTTGTTACGCAGAATCTCATATACTTTGGGTATTTCCTTTTCCATGATTACTTCGCGCAGTCCGACTGCTTTGGCGGACGTCGTCGGAATCATGATTTTCATGCCGTTACCCATTATTTTCATTACATAAAAAGGCTGTTTTTTACCCATGACCTCTCTGTTTTCAATAGCTTCGATTACACCGACCCCTTGAGCCGGATACACCGCCAAGTCACCTACTTTAAACATTTTATCTTTCCCCTGCTTTTCCATAATAACGTAGCAGATTATCATTTTTGCTTCATTTAGTCAATGACTAACGCAAGGTGGCGAAATAGTTATGAATAGATGGGTTGCGGGCAAAGAATTGTCTTCTACGGCAGGTAAAATAACGGATTTCTGGCCTTCCCCTTCAGGCGGATCTCAAAGTTGATGTAAGCGTCTTGGGCTTCGTCCAATTCACCGGCCCTTGCAACTTTTTCGCCCTTCCTGATGCTCTGATCCGCTTTGACGTATCTTTTCTGGAGATGGGTGTATACTGTGGCGTAATCACCGGCATGACGTATAATAATCGTTTCACCGAAATCCTTTAAGTTAGCGGAAAAAATAACCGTTCCGCCATCCGCCGCCCTGACCGTAGTCCCGGCCGGGCAAATGATCTTGATCCAGTTGTGATAGGTTTTGTTCGGTTGAATCCCGAAACGGGTTTTTACAGTTCCTTTGACCGGCCAGGCAAATCTGCCCTTTTCGCGTTTAATCTCCTCTTTCTTTTCCGCAACAGGCTGTTTTGCTTCTACTTTATCCTTCGCTCTTTCAGAAGGAACCGATAATGGCGTTACTCCCGGCGTGGCAACTGTCGCTTCAGGAATAACCGGCTTCTCCGGAGGAGTTTTTTCCACTGTTGGGGCCACTTTGGCCGGTTGATCGGTTTTTGCTGGTTCCGGCGGCTTTTGATCTTTAAAACCGTCGTCTTTCTTCGTTTCCGTTTCGGACTTTCTGGCGGCGGCCATCACATCATCGATCACCTGATCCGCATCCGGAATAAAGATAACCTGGCCTTCTTTTATGCTCGCAACATCATTAATATTATTAACTTCCGCCATTTCCTGCAGGCTGATGGAATAGGCACGGGCAATGCTGTAGGCCGTTTCGCCTTTTTTTACGATGTGGTAAACCCCTTTTGCCGGACTCTTCTGAACCTGTGGAGCGGCACAGGCAAATAACATTAATGATGCAAGGAAAAGGAAAAGCCATCCCCGCAGAGTCGGAAAATCGTGACCGGAAGAGTTCTTCCCATGGCTCTCGGAACGGATTATTCTTTCCATCCACTCTCTCCAATCAGGCTGACAAACCGGCAGCCGCCCAAATCTTCCTTCTTTATTTCATCCGGGTTTTCCGCCGGGCGGGTCAGTTTATACAATGTCTGGATATCCCGACTGCCGACCGGAACAACCAGCCTGCCTCCGGGCACCAGTTGATCCACCAGATATCGCGGAATCTGGGGCACGGCGGCGGTAGTAATGATCGCATCAAAAGGGGCTTCTTCTTTCCAGCCGTAGGAACCATCGCCGACACGGATGGCAACATTGTAACAATTAAGCTGATCCAGAATCTTCCGCGCACGCGCCGCAAGGACGGCCACCCTTTCCACGGAAAACACCCGGTCGGCCAGTTTTGCCAGAATGGCGGTCTGATATCCCGAACCGGTGCCGATTTCCAGCACCCGTTCCCGTCCTGTTAACTCCAGGGCTTCCGTCATCAAGGCGACAATATAAGGCTGAGAAATGGTTTGCTTCTCGCCAATGGGCAGTGGATTGTCGTTATAGGCCTGATCAATCAACCCTTCATCCACAAAAAGATGGCGTGGAATGGTTTCCATGACTTTCAGCAAACGGGCATCCTGGATTGACCTTGCCCGAATCTGAGAATCCACCATCCGTGTGCGCTGCTTTTTGTACCTGTCCATCAAATCGCCTGCATTTTTTTCTTTTTCGGAGGAATCTGGTAGAGTCTCTGAACCGTTTCGTGCCGGCGAAGCCCCATGGCTTCACGCGTTACAATCAAGTAATAAAACTGAATGTCAGCTTTCTTGCATGCCGCATTGAATTGATCGATCAACAGATTAATTTCATTAAAAATGGATTGCAGCTCCACCGGCCGTCTGCTGCATAAACCATCGACTACGGACCGCAAACACTGAATCTTGTCATCGATCTGCTGATCGATTTTTTGCAGCTTGTCCAGCGCGTCTTCCACGGCAAAACCCGCCCGGGCCAGAACCGCCGCCCGCTCCCGCAAAAGTTCATTGGCCAACACATCCTGCTGATTTTCTTTTGTTGTTGCGGCAATCTGCCTTGTCCATTCTTTCACAATCATCATTTTCGCCTCTACCATTTAAGAGCCTAATTTTCAAGTTTAAAAGGTTTTTTCACTTCGCGGGCGCAAATATTTTCCCTTTACAGTTTGGAATAATTTCGTTAGATACACTCTCCAAATTCATCCACCGGATAGACTGGAATATTCATGTGCCCTCAACCCCAATTTCCCATGTCAGATGCAGTCCGTGAAGCCTACGGAAGGAATCAGGAAGACGAAACTCTCCTGCCCATGGTTCTGACCGGTTCCGGTCACAACCCGATTGGCCGGATTCAGCCCGGGGATTCCGTCATTTTTTATAACATCCGCGGCGAACGGGAAATTGAATTGACCCGCAGCTTCACCGAAAAAGATTTCCATCCATTTCCCGTCCGGCAGGACCTGTCCGTGCACTTTGCGACGATGATCGAATATCAGAAAGGGCTGAACGTTGAAGTGGCTTTTCCGCCTCAGGGAGTTCTGACCGATACATTGAGTGATGTGCTTGCCGCGCACGGTTTCAAGCAGGCTAAAATCACGGAAGCGGAAAAAGCGGTTCACGTGAGCTTTTTCTTCAATGGCAAAAAATCAGATCCGCTGCCGGGCGAAGAAAGAATCATCATCCCCACGCGCAAGGATGTCCGGCTGTTCGACGAAGCGCCGGAAATGTCCATTGATGAGATCAGTCATACAGCCATTGCCAGGATACAGGACCCTTCCTCCAATTTTATCGTGGTGAACTTTCCAAATGTTGACGTCGTTGGTCATATTGAAAACGAACCGGCCATTCTGCGCGCGGTTGGCGCCGTAGACCGGCATGCCGGAATTCTGATCGCTGAAGCACAAAAACAAAACATGGCCGTTATTGTAACGGCCGATCACGGCACGGTGGAAAAATGGCTTTATCCGGACGGGGGCATTGATACGGGACACACCAACAGCCCCGTGCCGTTTGTTCTGGCACACCCGGATACCTCCCTCTCTCTGAAACCGGAAGGAGAATTGACGGACATCGCTCCGACCATTCTGGATCTGTTCGGCTTGCCCGTGCCCGCATCGATGACCGGCGCATCCCTGCTCCGTCAAAACAGGGATGCCTTTGCACCCGTGCCGCGTATCCTGTTGATCATTCTCGACGGATGGGGTATCTCCGATGAACTCAGGGGCAATCTGATCGCGAAAGCCGAAACACCGGTAATGGACAGGCTGCTTAAAAACTATCCTTCCGCGCGCCTGGCCGCTTCCGGCCTGGCGGTGGGACTGCCGTCCAGAACCGTCGGTAATTCCGAAGCAGGCCATCTGCATATTGGCGCAGGCCGCCGGATTTATTCCGACCGCGTCAATATCGCCCAGTCCATCGCCGATCAGAGTTTTTACCGGAATCCGGCGTTTGCCGGAAGGATGGATCTGGCGAAACAAAAAGGAACGGCCCTGCACCTGATGGGCATTGTCTCTTTTTTCAGCTCGCATGGCTCCATCGAACACCTTTTCGCCCTGATGGACATGGCCAGACAACAGGGCGTTTCCCGATTGTATATTCACGCCATGCTGGGACGTCGCGGCGAGCAGGCCGAAAGCGGCGCCCGCTACATCCGGCAGGTGGAAGAAAAATGCCAGTCCCTGCAACTGGGACAGGTGGTTTCCGTCATCGGTCGTTACTGGTCCATGGATCGAGAAGAAAACTGGGACCGGATCGAGAAAACCTACCGAATGCTTGTTTACGGAGATGGAGATAAAATTCAGGCGGGAGTTTAAGCAATGCAGACAAAAGTGAATCAAACGCTGATTGAGCTGGCATGCGGCGACATCACCGAAGAGACAACCGACGCCATTGTCAACGCTGCCAACAGCCGTCTGGCAGGCGGCGCCGGAGTTGACGGAGCCATTCACCGCGCGGGCGGCCCCGCCATCATGGCCGAGTGCCGGCGGATCGGAGGATGCCCCACCGGCGAGGCCGTGATCACGACAGGCGGCAACCTCAGGGCTCGTCATGTTATTCACACCGTCGGCCCCGTGTATCAAGGCGGCGGGAAGGGCGAGGCCGGATTGCTGGTTTCGGCCTATCTCAACAGTCTGAAACTCGCCAGCCGGAAAAATTTGCGCAGCATCTCCTTTCCGGCCATCAGTTGCGGCATTTACGGCTACCCGGTTTCCGAAGCGGCTCATCTGGCGCTTAAAACCTGTATGGAGTTCGCCCGGGAGCATGACGAGATTCAACTGATCCGCCACGTCTTATTTGATCAACGAACTTTTGATATTTTTGCCGGAGAACTGAAAAAAATCATCTAGCCAACAATGTGGTGCGTCCATGGAAGCTAAACCCACCTACGCAGAGCTTGAACAAAAAATTACCGCCTTATCTGAAAAAGTGCGGGAACAAATCGGGTTGGAAAACCAGTACCGCAACCTCGTCGATTCCACCAACGACTCCCTGTATCTGGTGGACATGAACGCCCGATACCTTTTCATGAACAATAATCACGTCCAGCGTCTGAAGATTTCCAGATCGCAAGTCGCAGAGCTATCCTATCAGGATTTTCACTCCCCCCAGCAAACCGACGAATTTGAAGCCAAAGTCAAGACGGTATATGAAACGGGGATTTCCGTTCATGATGAACATCAGAGCCTCCGGGACGGCAGTTATTTTCTCAGAACCTTCAGCCCGGTGAGGGATCCCGTCAATCCCAAAAATATTATTGCCGTATCGGTTGTCTCCAAGGACATTACCCATAGACGAAAAATGGAAGAGGCGCTTAGAAAATCAGAGGAGAAGTATCGCCAGCTGATTGAACATTCCAACGAAGCCATTTTTATCCTTACCAGCGGAAAAATCAACTTTGCCAACCATCGCACGGAAAAAATGCTCGGCTATCCGATGAATGATCTGAGGCTGATTTCGTTCATTAATCTGGTCATATCGGAAGACCGGGAAATGGTCTTTGACAGGCAGAAAGCCATTCTCCAGGGAGATAACTCGGCCGGAAACTACAGTTTCCGCATTATCGACCAGGAGGGATCCACCATCTGGGTGGAAACCAACAGTGCGGCGATCTTTTGGGAAAACGAACCGGCGACGCTGAACTTCATGCGCGATATCACGAAGCAGAAGAAAACGGAGACCAGGCTTCTGCAGGCGCAGAAGATGGAATCCATTGGCACGCTGGCCGGCGGCATCGCCCACGATTTCAACAATCTGCTGATGGGCATCCAGGGGCATACTTCTCTGGCACTTTTAAAACTGGATAAAACCGATCCCAACTATGATCATGTCAAGACGATTGAAAACCTGGTAGCCAGCGGGGCCGACCTGACCAGGCAACTGCTTGGCTTCGCCCGGGGCGGCAAATATGAGGTTAAACGGGTGGATCTGAACGCCCTGATCAACAAAACAGCCCAGACCATCGGCCGCACCAAAAAGGAAATTCGCATCCATCGAAGGCTCGAAGAGAATCTCTGGGCAACGGAAATTGATCAGGGACAGATTGAGCAGGTGCTCCTGAATCTTTATGTCAACGCCTGGCAGGCAATGCCCGGCGGCGGGGATCTATACATCGAAACCAGAAACACTCATCTGGACGAAAACCGGTTCAAATCATATAACGGCAAGGTCGGCCGATATATTAAAATCTCCGTAACCGATACCGGCGTCGGCATGGACGAAAAAACCCGGGAAAGAATCTTTGAACCGTTTTTTACCACGAAGGAGATGGGGCGAGGCACGGGTCTTGGCCTGGCCTCCGTTTACGGCATCATTAAAAACCACAACGGCTTTATCAGTGTCTATTCCGAAAAGGGACAGGGAGCAACGTTCAATATCTACCTCCCCGCCTCCGTCAGAAAAGATGAAACAGACGCCTCTTTGACGGCGGACGGTGAACTCCCCGTCACGCCAAGCACGGAAACCATCCTGCTGATCGATGATGAGAACCTGATTCTGGATGTGGCCGGCGCAATGCTGAAAACCCTGGGCTACACCGTCCTCACGGCGCAGGACGGTCCCGCCGCACTCGAAACATACAGGATGATGCAGGATGAAATAGATCTGGTGATCCTCGATATGGTCATGCCGGATATGAGCGGCGGGGAAGTTTTCGATGAAATCAAAAAAATCAGTCCGCAGGCAAAGGTGCTCCTGTCCAGCGGCTACAGCCTGAACGGCCAGGCCAGCAGAATCATCGACCGCGGCTGCGACGGCTTCATTCAGAAACCGTTTACCCTCGCCGATCTTTCCAGGCAACTGAGGAAGATTCTGGGGCAAACTCCGGAACAGCAAAAAACAAAGTCGGCCGCTCAAATTCCCCTGCCGATTTTTGATACCCCTTGATCATCGGACCAAACTGTGTCACAAAAAGGACATGAGAAAAAATTTTTCATACAAACGTCTGCAACCGATCGGCGAAATATTGCGCACTTCTCTGAAAAAGAGAGGCATGGCCGTCAGACTGGAAGAAAACACATTTGTTAAACTCTGGCCTAAGGCAGTAGGAGAAAAAATTGCCCACCAGACTCAGCCAGACGGATGGCGTGCGGGAACCCTGTTTATTAAAACAACTTCCTCCGTCTGGGTGCAGCAATTGCATTTCATGAAGGAAGACATCCGGCAGAAAGTCAATGAACTTGCCGGAAAAGAACTTGTCAAAGATATCCATTTCACCGTGGGATACAAGCCCGCATCTTCCAGGACCGGGCGACACCTCCCGGACTCGAAGGAGATTCACCTCAAAGACAGAGACACCCGGATGATTACCGAATGCACACGGTCCATCAACGACCCGGAACTGGCCACAATCATCAAGCGTGTCATGAAGCTGGAAATCGGCCGCCGGCGGCAATTGGAAAACCGGCGTTCGAGGTCATAAAGCAAGTAGAATTTTTATTCTGATTCTAATAAAATCAGTCCCGAAGAAACAAAAGCCCGGTGAATCGCTCGTGATGCCCAAAAGTTTGATTACATTCTTGATCCTGTACCGGATCATGATTTCTTCCTTCAGCGGTTATTGTTCGGAAGGCGAAATCCCTTACCGCTATGAAGATACCCGGCAACTGGTTTCCCTTGTAGAAAAAGCCGCCGCGCGGGTAGAAGCCAGGGGTCGGGATGCATTCCGGGAATTCGGGGTCGCAGGTTCTCCCTGGCTTAATGAAACCCACTACATTTTCATTTACGAACCGGACGGCACCTGTGTATTTCATCCGATCACGCCCCAGCTTGTGGGCAGCAATCTGATCGACCTTAAAGATATGGACGGGAAGCCGGTCATCCGCATGATTACCGATATCGCCAGGAAGCCCGAGAAAAAGGCATCCGGATGGGTATTTTACCTCTGGGAGGAACGAACGCAGTTTCTGCCCCTCTGGAAAAGCTCTTACATCCGGAAGGCGATTGCGCCGGACGGGAAAACATACGCGGTAGGATGCGGCTCATATAAAATCAAAATGGAAAAGGCTTTTATCAAAGAGCGGGTTGATCTGGCCTGCGAATTGCTGAAAACGAAAGGGGAAGATATCGCCTTTGCGCGGTTCCGGGATGCATCCACTCCCTTTCATTTTCTGGAAACCTACATTTTTGTCATGAATAACAAAGGACAGTCCGTGGTAGACCCGGCTTTTCCGGGAATGCACCGAGATCTTACGGGGTTCCAAGACGCTCTCGGACGGTATGTCGTGAGGGAGATGCTTCAGAAGCTTGTCAAAAGCGATGAAGCATGGGTTCAGTACATGTGGCCGAAACCGGGCGGTATTCTCCCCAGCCGGAAAGTCGCTTACATCCGAAAGGTCAGCATCGGAGAGAAAGTATTTATTATCGGGTCGGACTTCTTTTCAACCAGCCCGATCTGGATGAAAATGTAACCATGGCCAAAAGACCCGCTCATTTAATTTACGGTGCAGACGACCGGCCCCCGGTCCCGGCTCTTCTGCTGCTGGGTGTACAGCATACTTTTCTCATGTCGGGCACACTGGTCCTGCCTGTCGTCCTGATGACGGAAATCGGCGGAAGCCTCAGCCAGATTGGAGCCGTCGTGGCTATGACCATGATTGTTTGCGGCGTCGGCACCATTTTGCAAGCCGTACGGTGCGGCATCGTCGGATCAGGTTATCTCTGCCCGAATCTCTGCGGCCCAAACTTTTTTACATCGTCCATGGAAGCCGCCTGGCTGGGAGGCCTGCCGCTCATGCGGGGAATGACCATCGCCGCCGGTCTGTTTGAGGCGCTGTTCTCGCGGGTGATTCACCGCCTGAAATTTCTTTTCCCTCCGGAAATCACCGGCCTGGTCGTTTTGATGGTTGCCCTGGGGCTGATCCCGCTGGCCGTTTCGAAATTTCTGGGAATCAACTTTGAAGGAGAACCAATCCAGGCAATGAACCTGCTGGTCGCCGCGCTGACACTCTTCATGATGATCTGCATCAATCTGTGGGGAAAGCCTAAATTCAAGATGTACAGCGTCCTGATCGGCATGGTCTTCGGCTACGCTCTGTCTATTGCAACCGGACAGATTTCCGAAGAACAGTTTCATTCCTTTAATAATGCAAAATGGGTGGCGCTGCCGATTTATGAAGGCATGTTTGAGCTCTCCTTCCGCTGGTCGCTTCTGCCCGCTTTCCTGATCGTTTCCATTACCGGAGCGTTGAAATCTTTCGGTAACCTGATCATGGCGGAAAAAGTTAACGATGAGGAATGGAAGGAACCGGATATGAAACGCATGGGCAACGGCCTGTTTGCCGATTCTCTCTGCGTCACGGCTTCCGGTGTTCTGGGAGGAATGGCCTCGGACACTTCGGCCAGCAATGTCGCACTCAGTGATGCTTCCCGGGCGACAAGCCGATGGATCGGGTACGCAGCGGGAATCCTGTTCATCCTTCTCGGCTTTTCTCCAAAGATCAGCCTGCTCTTTTCCATCATGCCTTATCCGGTCATGGGGGCCATTCTGATTTTTGTAACGAGTTTCATGATCATGTCCGGTCTGAGGATTATTCTGGACGCCGGTGCCGATGTGCGGAAAACATTTGTCATCGGCATATCGCTGATGTTCGGTTTGAGCCTGGACATCCTCCCGGGGTTTTACGCCAGCGTTTATCCGTGGCTTCGGCCGCTTTTCGATTCTTCCCTGACGCTCTGCACAGTGCTTGCCGTGATTCTTAACCAGATATTCCGTTTGTGGGACATGATCAAGAAAACGAAACCCGCCTGATACGAAAACCGCAGCGTATATTTACGGGTCGCCTCCTTCGTGAACGCCAGCCAACGGCGCCTTCAACCCCTCTCCGGAGGAGAAACCAGGTCGGTGAAGATCCGCTTCATGGCCTGCGTGTATTTTTTAGGCTCTTCGTAAATGTAAAGCGACGGCTCCACCTTTAATTCTTCCCGTGATTCACCCCGCCCTTCCACCAGCACAAACTCCGCATCGGATGAGGTGTCGGAGAAAACCAGCTTCATCCTTTTGGGTTCAATATCCCTTTTGCGCAGCAGGCTGATCAGCTCCACCATCCGCGTTGCCGGATAAATTGTAAACACCCGGCCTCCGGGCTTGAGAGCGTATTTTGCCGCTGTCAGAAACCGGGCCAGCGAACCGCTGACCTCATGGCGGGCAATGGCTTTCTCCTCCAGGGGATTGATCCTCCCGGAATGAAGCTTGCGGTACGGCGGATTAAAAACAATGTTGTCGAACATGTGGGGCTGATAGATTTTCTTACAGTCCTGTGCATCGCCTGAATCAATGATCACGCGGCTTCCCAGTCCATTGAGCTCAACATTTTTTCGAGCCAGCGCGGCAAGACCCTCCTGAAGCTCCAGGCCGTGCCAGCGCGATGCTTTGCAGCGATTGGCCAGCACCAGCGCAATGATCCCGTTGCCGCAGCCCAGATCCAGATTTACGCTACGGAGCTTGACGGACACGAAATGCGCAAGGATCAGCGAATCCAGATTAAACCGGTAGCCCCGCCTGCTCTGGCGAATCTTCAGGCTGCCGTCGAGAATTTCATCAATCGTTTCTTCTTGCATCATATCCCGTCTCAATACTGGCGACGATCCGGGCCGGGGCTATTTAAGCAACAGAAAATACAGCTCACCTTTTTCCTTGAGACTGCCCGCAGTGACCCGGGCCTGTGGCCCGAATCCGCAAAAGAGATCAACGCGCCCCGGTCCCTTGATGGCCGATCCCTTATCCTGGTTCAATACAAAGCGGGAAAATTCGATGCGTCCGATGATGCGATAATCTTCATCCAGCAGGGGTTTGCTGAGCCGGATAAAAGCCAGCGCTCCCTGCGGAAAATACGCGGGATCGGTGGCAATCGTCCGCTGGGGCGTCACCGGCTGGCCCAGCGATCCCACCGGTTCGCGATCGACAAAGCGAAAGAAAATATATCTTTCATTGTAGCTCAAAATTTCCAGAATTTCTTTTTCACTTCTTCCTTTGAGCCAGGTCTTGAACCCCTGGTAGGTGGCTTCGCCTTTGTCTATTTTATTTTGCCCCAGCAGGTTCAGGGTAACGGAACGGAACGGACGCCCGTTGTTCATCGCATAGCCGACCGTCAGGATTCGTCCGTCTTCCAGTTTAATTTTTCCCGATCCCTGGGTATGCAGCGAATTCAGTTCGACGGGATCGGACACCCAGATAAGCTCCAGGCCTTTGCCGGCAAGAACTCCGTCGATATCAATTTCCCTGCGCGTATAATAGGGAACGGTCTGATCGCTGACCTTCCGGCCAACGCGCGTATCATGAGTCGAACTTTTTTCCGTCACCAGATCGGGCGGCGGTTTGTACAGGGGGTATCTATATTTTTCCGTCCGCGTCAGAGATCCTTCCAGCAAGGGTTCGTAATAACCGGTAAAGACCACGTCGCCCGCACCGGTTTGACCGGCCGCGCGCAGCAGAATAAATTCATCGGCGACGCGTTTTTTCTTTTCCTCCGGGCTTGCGCCGGATGCCATAATCGCGCGAAACGCGGTCAGCGTCTTTTTCATTTCCTTCGCGTCCATCGGCCGGCCGGCCACATTGAAGATCTGAGCGCGCCCTGTGCCGTCATAGAAGGCCAGACTGCGGTCGATCGCCGTAAGAAGCGATGCAACATCCAGATCATCGTTCATCTCCAGCCGGAGGGCATCCGCCGGTTGGAGTGCGCGTTCGGGGGGCGGAATTTCCGGTACATAAACCGCACGTCGGGCACAGCCGCCCGCGAGAGCGGCTGCAATCAGGAAAAGAAGGAAAAAGGGTAACAGCCGTCTCATAATTCGATAATCATCGCGACTTCATCGCAGTAATCGGGATACTTTGAGCAACGGAAGCAGTCCGACCAGATCTTTTCAGGAAGGGTGGAGCGGTCCACCTCATGAAACCCGAGCCTGGCAAAAAATTCCTTCTTGTAAGTCAGGGCGAAAATGCGAAACAGTTCCAGTGTGATGGCCTCGGAGATGCAGAACTCCACCAGTTTCCGACCGATGCCTTTTTTCCGGAAATTGTCGTCTACATACAGAGAGCGGATTTCAGCGAGATTCTCCCAGATAATGTTCATGGCGCAGATGCCCACGATATTCTGTTCGTCTTCATCATAATAAACGATAAAGTCTCTTACGGAATTATAAATATCCATCAACGACCGGGGCAGCATTTCTCCCTTCCCCGCCGAAATATTGATCAACCGGTGAATGGTCTTGACGTCACCGATGCGCGCTTTTCTCAGCATGTCTGCTCCTTCCCGTATCAGCCGTGATGCACTTGCTCCCGGCGGCTTTCAGCATGGCGCGGGCATGGTCTCTGGCCGTTTCCGTCACATTCACGCCTCCCAGCATCCGGCTGATCTCTTCAATTTTCTGTTCATCATCGATTTTTTCAACGGACGTAACCGTCCGGCCATGAACCACGCTCTTGGCAACCCGCAGATGCAGGCCGCCGAAGCTGGCGATCTGCGGCAGGTGCGTTATGCAGATCACCTGATGATGACTTGATACTTCTCTTAATTTTCGTCCGACAATTTCCGCCGTCGCGCCGCCGATGCCCGAATCCACTTCATCAAACACCACCGTGTCCACTGATCCGGTCCGGGACAAGACATTTTTAAGCGCCAGCACAATGCGCGACAGCTCGCCCCCGGAGGCGATTTTATTAAGCGGCTTTGGCGCTTCCCCTGCGTTGGCCGCCAGGTAGAATTCAACCTCGTCACCGCCTCTGAAGCCGTAAGTTCCTTCGTCCTCCGGACAGCACCGCAGGAATTTGACGGAAAAGGAGGCATGCGGCATGTTCAGATCATGGATTTCCCGATCCACCGCCCCCGCCAGTGCATTTGCCGCCTGCTGCCGCAGCAGCGAAAGAGCCTTCGCTTCTTTCCGCAACTCCGCCGCAATCGTTTCTTTTTCTTTCAGGAGTCCTGCCAGTTCTTCTTCTACGCCGGAGACCCGCTGCAGTTCTTCTTCCATCTCCCGTCTGCGGACGAGCACCGCTTCCAGCGTCCCGCCGTGCTTGCGTTTGAGCCTTCCCAGCAGATCCAGGCGTTCGTCAACGGCGGCAAGGCGCTCGGGATCAAAGACCAGGTTCCGGGTATAGTCGCGAAGCGCCAGCGCTGTCTCCTGCAGAACGGCATAACTGTTTTCCAGATCTTCGGGAATAACCTTCAATGCCGGATCGATTTTCCGGATCTCCCGGACCTGCGCCAGAACTTCCTTGAGCTGCTCACTGACACATCCGGAATCTGCGTAAAGCAGTGCGTACGCCCGGCCGGCCCAGTCGGAAAGCTTCTGCACGTTCATCAGAACCTTTTTTTCATCAACCAGGGCCTCGTCTTCGCCTGCACGGGGATCCATATTTTTGATTTCCGCAAGCTGAAACTGGATCAGATCGATTTTTTCCGCACGATTGCGACGCATATCTTCCAGTTTTCCGATCCGGTCGGAAAGTTCTCCGTACCGGGTGTAAACGGAAGCAAAAGTCCCGCGGGCATCCATGCAGCCGCCGAATTCATCCAGGATGTCAATATGATTTTCCGCTGCGAGGATCACCTGATGTTCATGCTGTCCGCAGATATTGATCAGAGACTCACTGACCTCGGCCAGATTGGCCAGTGTGGCCATCTGCCCGTTGATCTGTGCCCGGTTTTTGCCTGTGCGGGAAATCACCCGGCGGATGATCAGATCATCAGCCACAGGAAAGTCCATCTGCGCCAATTTTTCCTTCAGAGCAGAATTTCCGCTGATATCGAACAGCGCCTCCACGGTGGCGGTATCCGCCTGTGTCCGGATCATGTCCGTTGCCGCCCGGTCGCCCAAGAGGAGGGTCACGGCGCCGATCAGAATGGATTTTCCCGCGCCGGTTTCGCCCGAGATGATGTTCAGGCCTTCATCAAACGAAACCCGCAGTTCATCAATGATGGCAAAGTTGGTAATGCTCAGATCATGAAGCATTTTTTCTTTTTCCAGCCCCTGAAGGTAGACTTCCCCAGCCCAGTTTGGAACGCAGGATTTCCCCGTAACTTCGGTGCGGTGAAAGAACCAGTCTCGTATAATATTTCGACTTTCGTATTGTCATGACGTCGCCGGAGCTGATCCGGTAGGATTCCTGACCGTCCAGCGTTACGGTTGCGCCGCTTTCCTTCGACCACAGGGTGATCTGTAAATTGGAATCTTCCGGGAAAATGACCGGCCGGTTGGTCAACGTATGCGGACAGATGGGGTTGATAATAATCAGCTCTTTGCCCGGAAACACGATCGGCCCGCCGGCGGACAGGGAATACGCCGTTGATCCGGTCGGCGTGGAGATAATCAGGCCGTCGGACTTGTAGGTAGTCAGATATTGATTATTAATGGATGTTTCCAGTTCCACAATCCGGGAAAGATTGCCGCGGTTGATCACCACGTCGTTTAGAACAATGCCCGAACCGATGATTTTGTTGCCCCGCCGGATTTTCACATCCAGCATCATTCTTTTTTCCGTCAGAAAATCGCCTTTCAAGATCAACTCGAAAGCCGCGTAAGTCTCGTTCAAATTGACTTCCGTGAGATACCCGAATGTCCCCATGTTGATGCCGACGATCGGCACGGGAAGATGGGCGACATAGCGTGCAGTGCGCAGCATGGTGCCGTCCCCACCGAGCACGGCAATCAAGTCCACTTTGGAGGCCAGGTCTTCCAGCTTGAATCCGCCTCTTCCGCCGATGGCCGCGGCGATGTTCGCCTCCAGCGACACTCTAATCTTTCTGTTTTCCAGCCATTTCGCGAGCGCTCCGGCAAATCCGGCGATATTTTCCTTTTCGATGTTGGCGATGATGCCTACTTTCTTAATTTTCATGACGATTATCTCCAAAAGGACGTCGTTTCGTAACACAAAAAAAAGACGGTGTCTATGGATAAATACTTTTCACCGCAGAAGGAGAACACCATGATTTATAAAGGCATTTCAAGATCATAAATTCTTGACAGGACCGCCTGTGATAAGATACGGTGCGCCGCAAGCGAGGTGAAAAACATGGGTTTAATCAAGGGCAATTTCTCTTTTATGCGTTTTGAGGTGGAAGGCCAGCTACCTCAGGCTTTTACAACATTCATCAATAACCGGATCAAGGCAAACTCTTTTCGCGAATCGCGCAATTCCACGGAAGAGAAACGGATGGGCTGGGTGTCCGTTACGGATATCCTGGATGCCGATTTTGAAAAAGCCAACTACGCCCTTGGCGATTACCTGATCTTTTCCCTGCGCATCGACCGCAAGCAGGTTCCTCCCAAACTGATGAAAATCCGCCTGATGGAAGAGCAGAGACGATTTCTGGCTGAACACGGTCAAACCCGCATCGGCAAAGCCATGAACGAAGGCCTAAAAGACAAAGTCAAGCTGGAAATCCTGACCAAAAGCGATCCGATCCCCTCCTTCTATGACATCCTGTGGGCCGTGGGACAAAACAGAGTTTATTTTTCATCCCTTTCCGACAAGATTGCGGACGATTTTGTGGATTTGTTCAAGAAAACCTTCTCCCTGGGACTCAAGCGCATTCTTCCGCAGGAGCATCCCCTGGCGCTTAAGAACAAAACCAAAGGCGAAGTTGCGGTGGATGACCTGTCATTGATCGGACGCGAGTTTCTTACCTGGCTGTGGTTTAAATCGGAAGAAAGAAACGGCCATATCGCCCTGACCCAAACCGAAGAAGTTGAATTGCACCTGCTCAAGCGGATCGCGCTGGAAGCGGGCGATGGAGAATACGCGCAGGGTGTTGTGTGCTCGGGACTGCATGCCGAACTTAAAGAAGGCAAGGAAGCCATCCGCCAGGGTAAAAAGGTAAAAGAAGCGGGGATCAAGCTCCTGCGCGATCAGAATGAATGGGAATTCAATTTTAAAGCCGATACGTTTTATTTTCAGTCTTTAAAGATGCCCATCGCGGACTGGCAGGAAACGCCGGAAGACCCGGCGGCAAGCCTCCTGGAACGTATTTACGTCATTGAAAAGGCAGTGGCAACCGTTGACCAACTTTATGAATGGTTTCTGAATGTCCGTTTATCCTCCGACTGGACTCAAAAAGAAAAGTCTCAGTTGACCCGGTGGCTGAAGAAAGAATGAGCGGTGAATACTGAAGGGCCAGATGCAGAGAATAAAATTCACCCTTCGCTTCTCACCCCCTGACCATCTTTTTGAGAAAAATAGTCAATTATTCCTTATATTAATTGTATTCATTCTCTTTTCGTGTTATTGTTTCTCACAGACAGCTGATTATTTATCCACTCTATTAAACTTTTTTGAAGACCGTGCCGATATTATTTAAAATTAATGTCTGTTCCGATTGTTTTGCCATATTCCAGTAAGGCTTGAGTGCAGTGGATGTTTTAGCGACATGACATCGTGTGTATCCAAACAATTTTTTTTGGGGAGGACATGCCATGAACCGCACAAAAAATGAAAAGCCGTTAACGGAATTGAAAGCGAAAAAACAAAAGAGACCGCTTATGACCAGAATGCCTGCAACAGGCGAACAGTCCGAAGAGTTTTTTTTCCGGTTCGTCGATAAAAACCCTCTTTTTCGTAACAACACGAAAGGTGCAATCAAGGAATTCATACTCAACCTGCATAAAAGAAAATCCACCTTTAACGCTCATGACGACGATGATTATGAAAAGACGGAGGATTACTACATCAGTTATCGTGTTCATCAGCGCGACAAATAACTTTACAAATCGGGTAAAGTCGTTAAAATATAAACAAGTTTATCATTATAGATAATAAACTTAATCAACATACAGGGGGAATACGACATCATGGAACAAAATCAGATCGCCAAACAAATGATGGAATTTAACAAAGCGGCTTTTGACAACAGTTTCAGCGCAATGTCGGCGTTACAGGATCAAACGGAGAAGATGGTATTCGGCTTTCTGGATAAAGCGCCATGGTTTCCGGAAGAAGGGAAAAAAGCAATTAATGAATGGGTTTTAAGCTATAAAAAAGGACGGGAAGATTTTAAAGCCGCCGCCGATGAAGGTTATCGGAAAGTTACGGAGTATTTTGCCCGGGCGGAAAAACAGACAACGGCAAAATCAGGAAAAAAATAAAAGACTGAGTCAATCTTACCGACGGAGGTAGAAATGGACCCGAAACAAATCGCCAAACAAATGATCGTTTTCAACAAAACTGCTTTTGATAACAATTTCAGAGCCATGCAGGCTCTTCAGGAACAAACGGAAAGGCTGGTGAGTAAATTCTGGGAAAAAACGCCGATGTTCCCTGAAGAAGGAAAGAAGGCGATCAGCGACTGGATGGCCGCCTACAAAAAAGGCTGTGAAGATTTCAAAGCCGTCGTGGACGATAACTTTAAAAAAGTCGAAGATTTTTTTAAAGAAACAAAGTAATTCTTTCGTACACGTTGAAGAAACCGGTTAGTATTGCTACTGACTATCTGCCTTAAAGCAAGACAAAGCATACGGCGGTCCGGACATTCCCGGACCGCCGTACATCACTTGTAAGATTCTCAAACAACCTGCCCGTGCTCTATCTTCCTTCTGTTGTTTTCACTGGCTAAAGCAGCGTTTTATCTACTTACACATCCACGGACACATCCGTTATTTTGATGTATCCACTCGGGGCGATGGCGGGGGTATTTTCCCCTGCCGCTGAAGATCTGCGATCTCTTTCATGGTCACATCGGGAACCATTTTACTTCTGTCACCGGATAATACAAGTTTTATATTATATGCTTGATCGCCATATTGATCCACAATCCCTTCGACGCCCTCCGGAAGCCCGGGCGCCAGCTTCGCGTACGCAGCCGGATAATTTTGCTTTAAAAACGCCACTTGCCCGATATTCATGTATGGCGCGGCTTCCGAAAGTTGAGCGGATGAGATATTCTCCGACGAAAGCGCTGTGACGAGCTTGGCGTCAAGAAACGGAGCCGAATTGATCATGGTGGCCAGTTTATCACCGGGCAGCTCCTGGGCAATCTCGCTGATCTGTGATGCCGGAAGATAAGTACCTAGCCTCATGGATATGCCTCTGAATCCTTTTTCGGAAAGCTTATCATCGGTCATGATGTCAATCAAATCCGATGTAGGAAGACCGACAATAACCCGCTGAAGGCCTGTAGGATCCTGATCGTTTGTCCAGTTCGCGCTGTTTTCAACATATTGCATCACCCGCTCTTTTGAATACTCGCTCACCTTATTATCCTGAGACAGTTCATTGACCTTCTTCACGAACGCCATCTGCGCTTCCGATAAATTATCAGAGGAGGATGCCGAGCCCTCGCCTTCTTGTGTAATGGCGCTGCCGGATCCTGATGGTGAGGGCGAATTTCCTTTCAAGGAGCTGTTCGTTTTACCTGCGGGCCTGGGCGTCACCGCACCGCTGGATTCCAGGTACTCTTTGATAAACCTCGGCTGAGACTTACCGCTGTTGTATGACTCCACCGCAACCTTGAGCGCCAGCGGATCGTCCTTCAGCTTCTGAATTTCATTCACCTGGCGCAAATTCATCCGGTCTATCGCCGGATTCGTGTTCGTGATGGCGCCTGTCTCATACAAATAATCCACAACCTTCCGGGGCAGACTCTCACCGTTTCGGAACTTTTCAACCGTCGACTCCACATACTTGGGATCATTCTTCAGACGCTGCAGGTCACCTTCCAGAACATTGCTCGTCATAACTTTGGCTTTAGCCGTCACCGCCCCGCTCGATTCCAGGTACTTCTTGATATACTCCGGCTGGGACTTGCCGCTGTTGTATGCCTCCACCGCAACCTTGAGCATCAGCGGATCGTCCTTCAGCTTCTGAATTTCATTCGCCTGGCGCAAATTCATCCGATCTATCGCCGGATTCGTGTTTGTGATGGCGCCTGTCTCATACAAATAATCCACAACCTTCCGGGGCAGACTCTCACCGTTTCGGAACTTTTCAACCGTCGACTCCACATACTTGGGATCATTCTTCAGACGCTGCAGGTCACCTTCCAGAACATTGCTCGTCATAACTTTGGCTTTAGCCGTCACCGCCCCGCTCGATTCCAGGTACTTCTTGATATACTCCGGCTGGGACTTGCCGCTGTTGTATGCCTCCACCGCAACCTTGAGCATCAGCGGATCGTCCTTCAGCTTCTGGATTTCGTTCGCCTGGCGTAAATTCATCCGATCTATCGCCGGATTCGTGCTTGTGATCGCTCCGATCGACATGAGATATTCCAGTTCATGCTTCGCGACATACTCACCGTTGCGAAATTTCGTCACCCGGTCCTCTACCAACCCTGGATTGTCTTTGAGTCTCTGGATATCGTCGGCTCTGAGCCCGCGTCCCGTATCATCCTTTCCCTGCTTCGAATCGGTTGTTGAATCCTTATCGGTCCCCTCAACATCCAGAAGAGCTTTGTTTTTGTGAACGCCGAGGACAGAATCATCGGCTGCTTCCTGAATGAGAACAATGCCGTCCTTATCGGTAATCTGCCCGCGCGAATTTACATAGCCTGTACCATTACGATAGATCGCAATCCCATCCTTATCGTAATGGTCAAATACAAGAGCGGTCGAATCGGACGATTCACCATCGCCCGACCCCGATGACGCTTTGTCATGGACAAAATTCAGCGGCGTTTTCTTCCCGGCATTGATTTTGTCCGCCAGTTCCTGATCTTCCTTCGTCCGGGTGATGGAGCTCTTAATCTCATTTCTGGCGCCCGTGTAGCCGGAATACTCTCCGGTATAATTCTGATCGTAACCGCCATAGCGCCCGCCTTTCTCCAGGCTGGCAAAACCGAGGCCGCCGCCGGTTGTGTTGGTGAGATAGTCCAGCGAGTTGAGCAATCCGTCGATAAAATTTCCCATAGGGTCAACCTGCAGGCTGCGATTCATGGCAATCGCGGTCGGGGGATGGTCTTTAATGTAATCTTCCATGGTAGCATAACGCTTTACATTTTCCGTCCACGAAATCGCCCGGACGTGAGTCTTGAAATAATCATCCCACGACTCGTAATGAGGCACATTTTCATTCCAGGACAAATAAAAGCTTTTAATCACGTTCGTGTGCGCGATGGCCGTATTGTCGGCGGCAATCTGCCTTGCAATGTTCGGATTAGGCGTGGAAGGAACAGGCGTCACCGATCCGTTGGTGATCACTACCGTTGTTCCTGAAGGAAGCAGGTGATTGCCGGTGAAATAGGGATAGGACGAACCCTCTTCGATGCCCCAGATATTCGTAAAATCCCATCCGGTAAAGGTACCCTTGGCCCTCATCAGCGCAATTGTTACTCCCGTTCCGCCGTCGCTGGACGCCTGTCCGGAGGTCTCCGTATTCCAGTAACTGCCGGTAACCGCGCCGGCGGCCGTGCTGTACTTTCCGCCTACCAGGCCGCCTACGCGACTGCTGCCGTTTGAAACCAGCCCGGTGCTGTAAGAATTGACGATCCGGGCATCCGGACCCCAGAGGCATCCCACCAAACCGCCGACCCAGGAATTCCCGTTGCCGTTGACCGAGGCTTTGCTGTAACTGTTCGAAATAATCCCGGCATTCAATCCCACCAGGCCGCCGACAATCATGCCGTGACCCGATACCGATCCCGTGACATACGAATTGCTGATTGTGCCGTAAGTGCCGGACCCGCCGCAAATGTGTGCAGCCAATCCGCCTGTCTGATAGCCGCCGGTAATATCCACGTTCTCCAGCCAGACATTGCGGATTGTCGAAACCTGATAGGTGGCGGCAAACATCCCGACATACTGTTCGCCGGAACGACTGATAAACAGATTGGAAATCGTATATCCGTTGCCGTCGAATATTCCGCTGAACACCTTGGTGGGATCATCCAGCGAATCATTGCCCAGCGGTTCAAAACCTTTTCCGCCGTTCCATCCGGTCGTCGCGCTTGCATCAATGTTCGCGCCCAGGGCATAATTTCCGGTCAGATTATTGTTCACGTTCTGCAGGTCGGTCACATTGTTGATCAGCATGTAGGCCGTTGGTGTTACTCCCGTGAAGTAACCGGAATAATTAACCGGCGCCGCATACCCGCCGGCCGGATTATAGTAGATGGACGCCGTGCCTCCTCCGGTGAAAACCACGGCGCCGCTCCCGGCAAAGGAAACGGTTCCGGCGCCGCTGGCATCGGAGTCGGCCCGCAGAACAAGGTTTCCGCCGCCGCTGTTTCTGATGACGTTATTGACGATAATATCGTTATGCGCTTTCATGGTCAGCGTGTTGCTGTTGCTCCAGCTCACACTGTCGTTGACATAGATATTTCCGGCTTCCGAGCCGGTATCCGCCGTCTGGACAATCACGTTGGACAAACCAAGCTGGGCGGCAAGAGCCGCTCCGGTGATATCCGTTCCGATGGTGAAATTCAACGGATCCAAAAGCAAATTGCCGGCCTGCCCCCGGGGCGCGGAAAGATCAACCAGACCATTATAGGTCAGCGTCTTTTTTCCGGACACTTCGACGTTGCCGCCGTTGCCGCTTTGCTCGCCGCCGCGAGCGCTTATTTTTCCGGAGAAGGCGGTCTCCTTATCAGACCAGACAACCACCTTGCCGCCATCACCCTTCTGCAAAGCGTCAGCCGCAATTTGAACGTCCCGACCCACATATGTATTTTGCGCATTGGGAACACTTGCATCACTTCCCTGATACCCGCCGCCAATGAGAATTTCACCGCCGCCGCTATACCCGGAAGCATCCACCCGGGCATTGCCCTCCAGCTTCACTGTTTCCCCCAGAATTTGAACGGAGCCGCCCTTGCCCGAAATATTCTTCGCGCTGGTGACGCTGTCAGACGACAATTCCACGGATTGCGATGCGCGCAGAACAATTCTTCCCTGATCATCCCGGGCGGCGCTGTCCGCATTAACAACGCCTGACTGCCGAACCAGCCCGCCGTAAATTCCCACGGTACCACTCTCCGATATAATGCGGCCCAGATTGACGGCGCTGTTTTGGGGCGCGCTGACTACAACCGCGATGGCGGGATTGGATGAATCAACCAGCTTTACACTGCTTCCCGCCGCCAGCAATACTTCTCCCTGCGGAGTGGTGATGATGCCGCTGTTGGTTACATTCGGCGCAATCAGGTACACCCTTCCGCCAGCCGGTGTTTTAATAGAGCCCTGGTTCTGAATATCGGCGGCATGGATACCGGCAGTGAAGAAATACCGGCCCGCCAGAAAATCCGTATTGCTGATATCCAGGGTTGATGCGATCAAACCCTGCACATCAATTCTGGCCCCGGTTCCGAAGACGATTCCGTTGGGATTGATGAGAAACACCTTGCCGTTGGACTGCAGCATGCCCAGAATGATCGAAGGATTCTGACCGACGATCCGGTTCAGGACGGCGCTCTGACTGCCGGGCTGAATAAAGCGCACGGATTCATTGGATTGGATGGAAAAATTCTGCCAGTTAACGATCGCATTGGGTGTATTGACAATTGTAAGATTGTTCCCCGACCGGGTAAATGACGCCTTTCCGGACACCACCTGCTCGCCCGCCGGCAACGCCCAGACGGTATGAACGCCAAGAAGCAGTATCATCATGAGGAAGAAAAGTATTATCCGATTTCCGGACACAATTTTCTTATTCTTTGCACTTATCGTATTCATCACGTTTCAGTCCTCCCTGCCGATCAATAATACACGCCAATCATAAAATGCCACATGCCGTCGCCTCTGGATCTTCCGCCGTCGTAGGAATCGATAACCCATCCGTAATCAACGGAAGCGGTTGCATATTTGCCGTCCGTAACCCGTATGCCCAGACCCGCGCTGGAGATGGTTTCATGATCGATTTCGCCGGGCAATGAATTAATGCGCGACACATATCCGTGGTCGTAAAAAGCAAGCGCCCGCCCCTGAACTTTATTCCATCCGGCAAGCTTCACGAGATCAGGAGAAATGATTTCCATGCTGCCGGTGTATCCGTTGTCGTTGCTGATTTCCTTGGGGTAAAACCCTCTGACGGAACTGACGCCCCCCAGCCCGAACTGTTCGCCCGGAATGAGCGGCGTGTTGGCATACTGACTGTTAAAAACAGCTCGCGCCTGCCAGTCGCCGTAAAACGGGTATAAAAGATTGCCGGTAAAACGGAAAATCGTATAATCCTGCCTTGCGCCGGCCCGGACTTTTTCAAAATCTTCCTGCTTGTCCCTTGCCGCCCAGCCGCTCGGCAAATTGTAGGAAACATCCACAAAAAAGCCCGCCGACAGCCTGTTCAACGTCCAGTTGCCCGCATAGGTTAAGGACAACGGATGCACGGTGACATCGTTGCCCAGCTGCGTTCCATACCATTGCACATCATTGATGTACGCCCGGTAATTCAGACCGAGTATCAGCTTATGCTCATATGATCCGATAACAGGCAGGGTTTGATTGTAATGCAACCCCAGCGTCGTTCCTTTTCCCTTGATATCCATGGGCGCCGTACCCAGATTCAGGGTGCCCGAAGAAACATCGGAATACGCCCCCATAAAATCAACGGACGCCGCCAGCGGATAAACGGGAAGGTGGTAACCGACGCCGTAAATGCCGACCTTGTCCATTTTCGTCGGTGAGGTAATATACTGAAGGCTTACAATGTGATCACGGTTGAACAGGTTTGCATGCTGCAAGAGCGCGCCCAGTCGAAATTTTCCTGTATTCTCCTCGCCTGTGTTATCCAGGGTGACGCCAACCTTCCAGGGTTTTTGATCCTGGACGCTGATGGTGGCGAGCACATCGTTTGCCTCCGTGATTTTTTGCAGTTGGACATTCATCTGCCGGGCCGGGCTTTCATTGGCCAGCTTTATATTTTGAGAAAGCGCTTTTGTATTGAGTGCTTTATTGATTCGCACCGAAGGCAGGGCGTAAAGAATGTTTGCCTCGTTGAAAAACCGGTTTCCTTCGATTTTGATGTCTCCAATGACGGCTTCTTTCACCCGCAGACGCACTACGCCTTTTTCCAGAACCTGCTCGGGCAGCAGAACTTCCACCGCCATATAACCGCGGTCATGATAAGCTTTTTCGAGGGCTTCCTTTGCGTTCTGAATTGTCTTCAGATCTTTTTCTTTTCCAGTGTAGGGAGCAAGAATTTCGTCCATTTGTGACCGGTCAATCAGGGAACTGCCTTCGACCTGGTACTTCACAATATCGAAGTGAACCGGCATTTTTATGTCTTTCTGAGCGGCAAATGAACAAAAGGCGGTAATCAGTATTAAACCCGTTAAAATCATCCGAAACGTACGTATCATGAGACTCTCCATTTCAATGATATCATTGATAAATATTCGGTTTTCGACAGAAGCATGCCGGCAGGGGGGAAATAATATATGCTAAATGCAACCTGCTGATTTGATTGCTCGAACCTGTAAAAAGGCAGTTTCCTCATGGTCAAACTTTTGCGTTTTTTAGTAAAGTGAATGTCTTGGTCATGTATTCAGTAAATGACGGAGGGAACTGAAAAAAAAGTGCCCTGAACGTATTCAACTGATACCGATTTTCTCAGCAGCACATCAGGAGCCAAACCAGTCGGCGCTTCCAATATCGTTGCAAAGATACGCCCAAAAACCGTGAGTCAGTCTATTCAGAAAAAGAAAATTGTCAAGACAATAATGTTCAGATTACTGATCAGCGTTTTAGGTGAGGCTGGAGGATATCTTCCAGATATTTCCTGTGCTTTTCATATTCATGCGCCCCCAGATCCGGCGGAAGCTTGATCACTGGACAAAAAGTTACCGTGACACGGGCAAAGGGTTTGGGAACAATGTACTTGTCCCAGCTGTGCGCATACCAGGCGCGGTCGACTTCGATATAAGCAGGCGTGATGGCAGCATTCGCGCCCGCGGCGATGGCAATGGTCCCCGGCTTCACCACACCCGCCGGACCACGCGGGCCGTCGAGCAGATGAACCGCCACTTTTCCGGAACGCAACCTGGTGATGATCTCTTTCAGGGCCGGACTGCCGCCGCGCGAAGACGATCCCCGGACTGGATAAGTCCCCGCTGTCTCCGCCACGCGCGACGCGATATCACCGTCCGTGCTCCTGGAAATCATGACAAGGGTTTTGTATTTCCGGTACCGTCTAAACAACCGGACTCCGATAAAAAATTGCTGATGCCAGCAGCCGAGAAGGACTCTGCCGCCCTGATCCACATAATTGCGCCACTCTTCTTCATTGACGATTTTCAGACGGAAAGTCATCGCATAGAGGAGAGCGACATAGTAAAGAAGGCTTCCGCCCATCTTAACCGTTGCAATTTTGCGCAGCTTTTTAAACATCTCCGTCTCCTTGAATCTTTGCGCGTAAAATAAACACGGATAGCGTTTCTTCGCAAGGATAAAAACAGGTTGTTCAAACCATTAATAATTGATCTTGATTCTCGCCGGATGATTGTTTAAAGAGTGCATCAGACACTGACGGGCAGCGCCGAAAAAACCTGCCGTCGAAAATGGAGGAACGAATGACAGATTCCGGCATCATGGAAAGTATGACCCGTCCCGATTTTTATCCGCACCGGCCACAGTCGGTTGAACTGGTGCAAACGCACATTTCCTGCGTCTTCATCGCCGGCGATTACGTTTACAAGGTAAAAAAACCGGTGAATTTCGGTTTCCTGGATTTCACCACGCTGGAAAAAAGAAAATTCTACTGCGAGGAAGAACTGCGCCTGAACAAGCGCCTGGCTGCCAGCATCTATCTGGATGTTGTACCGATTGTCCGGAACGATCACGGGCAATTATCTCCCGGCGGCGCGGGACAGGTTGTGGACTACGCGGTCCGCATGAAAAAACTTCCCCTGGATAAAATGCTTAAAATCCTTCTGGCCCAGGGTCGGGCCGAGGCAAAAGTCATGGATGCCGTGGCTGAAAAAATCGCCCGGTTTCACCGGGAAGCCGAAACCGGCGGAGCCATTGATGCAATGGGTTCCATCAAAACCATCCGTCACAATACCGATGAAAATTTCGCGCAAACTGAAAAATACATTGACGTGACCATTCCCGCCTGCCAGTACACTTTCATGAAAGAGTATGTGGGAAAATTCCTGGACGTCAACAAAGATCTCCTGGAGAAGCGGATCACTGAACATAAAATCCGGGACTGCCATGGTGATCTCCATCTGGAACATATCTGTATCGCCGACGAGATCATTGTTTTTGACTGCATTGAATTCAACGAACGATTCCGCTGCAGTGATGTTGCCGCCGAAGTGGCCTTTCTGACCATGGACCTCGATTATAACGGATACCCTGACCAGGCCATGGCCTTTGAGAACGCGTATCTGAAATATTCCGGCGATACGGACATGCACGCCCTCTTGAATTTCTATCGCTGTTATTATGCTTATGTCCGGGGAAAAGTCACCAGTTTCCGTCTGGACCAGAAAGAACTGCCGGATTCCGAGCGCGATAATATTCAAAAAACGGCTTCCCGGTATTTTGATCTGGCCTATACCTATGCGGCCCGTCTGGAAAAACCGGTACTGATTCTGACCGCGGGGCTGATCGGCTCCGGAAAAAGTTTTCAGGCGCGGAGTCTGGCCCGGCGCCTGGGGGCCGAGGTCATCCGTACGGATGTCCTGCGCAAAGAGCTTCTGCAGATCGCGCCCACCGAAAAACATTATGAATCCTTTGGAGAGGGTATTTACTCCGGCGACATTTCCCGGAGAACCTATGAAAAAGCCGTCGAACTGGCCTCCGCTCTGCTTGAACAGGGACGCCCCGTCATTATTGACGCTTCATTCAAAAGCCGTTCGGACCGCGCCATAACCATCAAACTGGCACAGCAGGCCGGCGTGCCTCTGTATGTGATTGAGTGCACCTGTCCCGACAATGTGGTGAAAGTCCGTCTGGAAAAACGGATGCAGGATAAAGACAATCCTTCCGACGGCCGCTGGGAAATTCTGCAGGAACAGAAAAAACAATACGAAGAGATCCGTGAATTTCCAGTGGATTGCCACTTTAAAGTCGACACATCGGGCAATCCGGAGTTATTCCGGCAGAAGTTGATTCACAGGATTAAAATGGCTGAACTGCAGGAAAATCGGTGAGAAAAACTTCAGGGTTTTGACGCTGCTTTTTCCTTCGCCCGGGCCTTTTCTTCCGCTTTGGCCCTGGCTTTGGCTTCTTCCTTTGCTTTGGCTTCTTCTTTCGCCTTGGCTTTCGCCTCTTCCTTTTCTTTCAGAAGCTTCCGTTCTTTTTCAACCTCAGCCAGGCGGACTTTTGTTTCTGCGATATAGGATTCCACCTTCAGATCCATGCCCACACCCGAATAATCACGGGCAATGGTTTCAAAACGCTTCAAGGCGGCTTCATACATTTTCTGCTTGAAATAAAAATTACCCACGTAAAATTCATGTTCGGCGAGTTTCGACTTGCATTCCCGGAGCATTTTTTCGGCCAGCAGAGAAAATTTGCTCTGCGGGTAACCGGCAATCAGTCTTTCAAACTCCCTGCGAGCCTTGATGGTTTCCGTCTGGTCCCGGTCAATCGCTCCAATTTGCACGTAATGACACATTCCGATCTGATAGATCGCGTAGGGAACGTTTTCGCTGGTCGGATAAAGCGTGGCAAAATCACGATAGGCAACTTCCGCTTCCACGTATTCCTTATCGCTGTAAAAGGAATCCGCAATCCCCATCTCAGCCAGAACGGCCAGTTCATGAAGGGGATATTCTTCCTTCAGGCGGGTGAAGATTTCCCGTGCTTTTTTGTAAGAACCGTCCTGATACGCTTCCGTTCCACGCGCATAAAGGGATTCCGGCGTCGTCCGAACAGGTTCTTTCTTCTTGGCGAAGAGTTCGTAAATATTGCCTTTCAACAAACTGGGCATGTCGAATGAACAACCGCTGATCAACAATAAAAAAGCGAATAGAACGCTGACTTTTTTTAGTTTCACATTCATTCCTGTCTGAATTATTGGGAGAGGAACTTTTCCCGTTTCAGCCGTTCAGGGGAGGCTAAAGGCTCTTGTTGACGAACGCCTCAAGTTTTTCTTTCGGCGCGAGACCGATCAGGGTATCCGCCACCTTTCCGCCCTTGAAGATGATCAGGGTTGGAATACTGCGGACGCCGTAAGCAACGGCCGACTTCTGGCTGTCGTCAACATTCAGTTTCATGACCTTGATTTTTCCCTGATACTCGGCGGCAATTTCTTCCACAATCGGACCGATCGCTTTGCATGGCCCGCACCAGGGCGCCCAGAAATCAATGAGCACCGGCTTATCGCTTTTCAGAACTTCCCCTTCAAAATTATCATCAGTGGCCACTCCAAGAAACTGGCTGCTCATGAAACACGCCCTCCTTTTAATTTGCCGCCTATATGTCACAGTGCGGCAAAAAAAGTCAAATGCTATTTGATCGCCATCCTTCTTTTGACTGTACCCTTTGAATCTGCTATAAATCACGGCATCTTAAGGAGGCAGCCATGGCAAGAGTAGGAGTATTATCCGGGACCATTATGATGGAACGAAGCCATCTGATCCGGAAGGGGAAAAAAGAGCGCATCCGGACCCATTACGGTGATGCGCTGGCGGTGATCGCCGATCCGATGATCTTCATTCTCCGGCACGGCGACGATCCCGCGGAATATATCCTGCCGCACAGAATCAACCACCATGCCAACCTCCAGGCGCTGAAAGACCTCGGCGTCACGGAAGTCGTCGGCATCAACTCGACCGGCTCGCTCAGGAAAAACCTGCATCCGGGCATGATTGTCATTCCCGACGACTTCATCACCCTTACGGCGACTCCCACCATTCATCAAAACAAGGCCGTGCACATTACGCCGTCCATCCATGAGTCCGTCCGGCAAAAACTTATTGCCGCGGGGCGAAGCTGCAATCTGGAAATTGTCGAACAGGGAACCTACTGGCAGGTAACGGGCCCCCGTCTGGAAACGCGGGCGGAAATCCGGATGATGTCCGGTTTTGCCGATGTTGTCGGTATGACCATGGCCAACGAGGCGGTGATCGCACTGGAAATGGATATGCCCTATGCTTCCGCCTGCTCGATAGATAATTACGGGAACGGTCTGATGGACACTCCCTTGAGCATGGAGGAAATCATCGCCGGAACGCGCAGAAACGCGGATATGATGACGCAGCTTCTGGAGCGGTACGTGGAAAGCCTGTCACAGGAATGAGCAATGATTAAGGCAGTTCTTCCGGGACTGCGGTTTTCACCAGCAACTTATCAACGCGGTTGCCGTCCATGTCGACAATTTCAAACAGATACCCGCCGGTGGAAAAGCGGTCGCCGATTTTGGGAATGCGGTTGAGCTGATACATGGCCAGACCGCCCAGCGTATGGATGTCCGGCCGCTCTTCCTCCTCGTCAAACAGCGAATACACCTTGAGCAGATCCTCCACGTCTTCTACCTTCATGGAACCGTCAATCAGGTAGGACCCGTCTTCGCGCTGAAATGCCTCCGGCTCATCCAGATCGCCGAGAGCCGGCAGGTCGCCCATGATATTTTCCGTCAGATCGTGCAGCGTGACGATGCCTTCCATTGATCCGTATTCGTTGATGACGATACCGAAATGCTTTTTGGTCTTGCGGAACATCTCCAGCACCTTGAGCGCCGGTGCCTGCTCGGGAATATACAGGGGCTCGAAAAGAATATCGGCAAGCCGAAGGGTCTTGTGTTGGATATAATAGGCCAGCACATCGCGCACGTTGACCACACCCTTGACATTGTCAATTTCATCTTCGCATACGGGCAACCGGGGAAAGGATGACTTCAGGGCCTCGGACAGAATTTCATCGGTTTCCTGGGAAAGATCAAGCCAGGCAACGTCCACCCGGGGCGTCATGAGCGCTCCGGCCCGTTTGTCGCCAAAGCGGATGACTTCGTTGATCATGTCGGATTCCTCTTTTTCAATCACGCCGTGTTCGGAACCTTTCTTTATCAACGTCCGCAGCTCTTCTTCCGTTACAGGCGCTTCACGCCGGCTTTCAATTCCGAACAATTTGAGAATCAATCTGGTGGAAATGCTCAGAATCCAGACAATGGGATAAGTCACGCTGCTGAACAGTTTCATGGGCGGTGAAAGATATGTGGCAATCATTTCCGCGTTGTTCAGCGCAATCGTTTTCGGCACCAGCTCGCCGATGATCAGAGACAGATAGGCGATCACGCCCACGACGATGATTACGGCCAGTGTATGCGCATAGGGCGCCAGCAGGGATATATTTTTAAACAGGGGGGCAATATCTTCCGCCAGAGCCAGACCGGCATACGCGCCGGACACAATCCCGATCAGCGTTATACCCACCTGAATGGCGGACAGCACCTTCTCCGGCTCTTCCAGAAGACTCAGTGCCGTTCTGGCGCCCATCCGCCCCGCTTTTGCGCTTTCTTCCAGGCTGGAACGCCGCGCGGAAACCAGAGCGATCTCATACATGGCAAAGACGCCGTTGAGCAGGAGCAAAAAGGCAATAATCAAAAGTTCCACAATGATTTCTTTCCGGAAAAATTAAATCGTCGCCCGGACCCGGTCCGGGCGTTCTGAAGCTTATTGTTAATGATTTTTCCCGGGTTCGTCAAGCCGTATATCATACAGACCGGCAGTTCTGAAATTCCGGTGGTTCCAGAATGGTAATCTTTCTGCGCCTGATGTATTCCGGAAAACCGTACAACGGCTTCCCCCGGTATTCCATCACAACGGCCTGGGCCGGGCAGTTGTTCAGGCAGCCGAAACAGGCCAGGCATCTATCGCGATTCACCGACTGCTTTTCCGGATGGATGGCGTCCGCCGGACACTTTTTAACGCAGGTGCGGCATAAAATGCATTTGGAGGCGTCCACCGTGTGTTTGTTGATGGTCTTCTTGTTCAGCCAGACCAGCGGCAGCATTCTCACCATTTCCCGAAGCGCCATTTCGGGGGCATAGGCAAAAGGTTTTCCCTGTTTGACGTTTTCCAGAATTCTTCCGGTAAAATTCCTCACCCGGTCATACGTGGCTTGATCGGGCAGATGTTCTCCCGAACGCTGATTGGCGCTGTCCCAGGACGGCGTGGGATAGGCCGGAATACTGCGGAAGGCCTCCATGCCCACGGGAACGGCTTCTTTTTCAGCCAGCAGATGGAGAACATGGCACAGGGCGTTGTGCTGATTGCCTTCCGGTCCGCCGAAAGAAACAAACGCCGCGACCGGCGTTCCCGGAATGAGGGGCGCCGAGGCCAGCCAGTCGGCGACATTGGCCGGAATATCGTAATAGAAAACCGCTGAACCGATCAGGATCAGATCGTAATCCGGAAGACGATTTTTGTCAAAACCGCGCATGTCGGCCAGTTCCACCGTGAGCCCCCTGCCTTTCAGAATGCAGGCCATCAGGCGGCCGTAGCGGGCGGTGAAGCCCGACTGGCTGTAACACAAAACCAGCGCCCGCTTCGGGTCGCGTGTTTTCAGCGGCCTCTCCACCAGTTGCGCGGCGGCCGTCCGGGGAAGCGGCAGGCTCATCGCGGCGCAGAAAACGGCGCTTTTCCAGATAAAGCCTCGTCTCGTCTCCATGCTTTTTCACTCCTTTGCGTGCAGAAGAAGGATCAGGCCTGATTTTCTTCCTCGACAAAATTGATTTTCAGTTCGTAAACACCGGTATCCAGATGCGTGGTCATTGGAAATCCGGCCTTGGAGAAAACTTTCATCATCGGTTTATTGCGCGACAGAACGTCCGCCGTAAAACCGGAGATATTCTTTTCCCTGGCGATGCGAATCAGATACTGCAGGAGAAACGTTCCGATGCCCCGGTCCTGCCAGTCCTGATGCGTAGTGAAAGCGACTTCGGCAAATCGCGTATTCGGGTTATTGACATAATTCCCGATGGCCACGATTTTTTCGCGCCCTTCCGGTTCCTCCTTGCCGATCACCGCGACAATGGCCATTTTGTCGTCGTAATCGATGGCCGCCATCGGCATGGCAACCTTGTGGGAGAAGGATTTCAATGTGTGAAAGAACCTTGTGTAGACATCCTGCTCGGGGAGGTCATAAATCAATTCCTGAATGGCACGCTCATCGGTTGCCCTGACCGGACGGAAAAACAGCGGCGTGCCTTTCTTGTCGATCCAGTTGATCTCATATTCTTTCGGATACAGCACTACGGGCAATTTCTGATCGCGGTAGATGTAGCCCTGACGCTTTGCCGCTTCGAGCAGCTCGTCGCGGAATTTGGGGTGGGCGATGTTGATGAGCCTCATGGCCCGGTCCCGGATAGATTTCCCATGCACATAGGCGATGCCGTATTCCGTCACGACATAATGAATATCTCCCCGGGTCACCACCACGCCGCTTCCCGCGGACGGATACGGTACGATGCGGGAAATCTTTCCATCTTCCGTCGTGGAAGGGAGCACCATGATGGATTTGCCGCGATTGGACATGGCCGAACCGCGCACGAAGTCCACCTGCCCGCCGATGCCGCTGTAAAATTCGAATCCCAGGGAATCCGAGCAGACCTGGCCGGTCAGATCGACCGTCAGCGCGGAATTAATGGAAACCATCCGTTCGTTCTTCGCAATCACGTAGGGATCGTTGACATACTGGCAGGGGCGGAATTCGAACAGCGGATTGTTGTTGATATATTCATACAAACGTCTGGTGCCCATGCAGAACGCCGCGACGACTTTTCCCGGGTGCAGTGATTTTTTCCGGCAGGTCACGACGCCGCTTTCAATCAGATCGATCATACCGTCCGTGAAAGTCTCCGTGTGCACTCCCAGGTCCTTCTTGTTTTTAAGGTAAGGAAAAACCGAATTGGGGATTTTCCCCACACCCGTCTGAATGGTGGACTCGTTGTCGATCAGATCGGCAATCCACTGCCCGATGGACCGGGCGATGTCGCCGGGGGATTCCTGTTCAAATTCCAGGAGGGGCACGTCGTTTTCCACAAACGCGGAAATCTGGCTGACATGCAGAAAACTGTCGCCCAGCGTCCGGGGCATGTTCTGGTTGACTTCCGCCACCACGTACCGGGCCGTTTCCGCCGCAGTCTTGGTAATATCGACGGAGATGCCCAGACTGACATAGCCGTTCATGTCCGGCGGTGATACGGTGATGAGGGCGACATCAACAGGCATGGAACCCCGCTGCATGAGCAGCGGCACTTCGGACAGAAAGACCGGGGTGTAGTCGGCATGGCCTTCCTTGATCGCTGCACGGGCATTGGCGCCGATAAAGAGCGCGTTATGCCGGAAGTGTTCGGTATAGATGTCCGACGTGTAGTCGGTCAGGCCCAGATCGAGAAAATGGATGACTTCCACATCGGAGAAATTCGGCGCCATGTCCAGAAGTGTTTTGACCAGGAGCTGCGGCTCCCCGCAGGCAGACGCGATGAAGATGCGCGCGCCGCGGCGAATCCGCGACAGAGCGGTTTGCGCATCCGTGATTTTTTCCTTATACATCTTTGGCCAGTCGAGAATCATGGTGATTGTCTCATCTTTATTGAGCCAAAAGAAAGAAAGGTCATCGCAGGACCAACCCGGATGACCTCCATGTGTCTCCCATCAGAAAGCTCCAAGCTGACAGGGTTTTACTTTGATTTTCAGTTTTTCGCAGGCGGCGCAGACATCCAGCCGTTTGATTTTGAGTTGATCCGCGATTTTCCAGGCATCGAGACAGGAAAGGCGGCCGTTGACGAGCGCGGAGCGAATGGCGGTTTCCACATCGGCAGATACGGATTCGGCGGCGGGCACCTTCTTTTGCTTGCCGTCAAAACCGAAAAGTCCCAGCTGGCACTGGACAATGTTGATGTTGAGCAGATCAATGCCCGTGCCGATCTCGCCGAGCGGCATCCTCGTATTCTGGCCTATTTTTTCCGCGGCCCGGCAGGATATGTTGTTGTCTTTCGTCTGTTTTAAAATTTCCTGCTTCAGGGAATCGCTCACCTTTGTCCCTTCCGGATGCTTCTTGAAATATTTTCCCTTGTCCTCATGTCCCATGATTTTATCCTCTCTCCTACAGGCTGGATAGCGCTTCCGTATCCAGCGTCTTGAAGCCATTCCTGTCCAGGAGGCTTTCCGTTTTTTCAACCTGATCCACGTCCACGACAAAAACGGCTTTTTGCCCGCGCTCCAGAACAAACCCGCAGGCATTGTTGATATTGATTCCTTCCTGATACAGAAGCTGCATCAGTTTATCGAGTCCGCCCGGCTGATCGGGAATCAGCACGGCCAGAACACTTTTGAGGTGTACAGTCATGCCGGCATCTGCAAGCGCCGTTTCCGCCTTTTTCGGATGATCCACAATCAGATAAATCACCCCGAACGTATCGGAAGTGGATATGGTGGTCGCCCGGATGCTGATTCCCGCGCCGGCCAGAACACTGGTCACATGGGCCAGTTTCCCCGGTTTATCCTCCGCAAATACAGAAAGCTGATAAGCAATCATATTGATCTCCTGATCTGAATATGCCTGTATGTTCAAGCTGCTGAAACACAATCCATGATACTATTTTTACAACCGCTCTCTTATTTAATCAAGTCAAATCTCCCCGTCAAATTTCCCGGGGAGGATTTCAACCGATGGCCCATCCTGATCTCCCCCGCGGGCGCCTCGGTCCGGCGCATGCCGGAGAAGATTCAGGGGGTGGTTTTTTTCTCAGTCATTACAACAATTCCAAATCAACGACAATATTGCAGCTTTGCAGGGAACGGTCGCGACCGTTCCCTGCATTCCGAGTCATGTTACAGATGTGGAAATGTGACTAGAAATGGATGGTTTTCGCACCGCTCGCCATCTTCTCGCAATGGACTTCCGGTAATACTCTGCTAATTTGTTCCTGCGTTTCCCATGATTTCAAGTAAAGCAGCCCTCAGTTCGTTTCTTGACCAATCCGCCGGCCGAATATGAAAGGGACCGCCGGTGGTTCTTTTAACACGCATATCCGCTAGTACTTCGCCGCTTTTTACGGAAAGCATCCTGATGCGAAAATCAGCTTCACTGGAACCGGCCCAGAGAACGGGTAGTGAAAAGGTAAAATAAATATGCGGCGTCAATTCTTCCATGCGCAGCAGGATAACGGTATCAACGCCTTTGGCGGAAAATTGTTTCAACAATTCTGCTTCCGGCTTACTCGACCAGTTGGAAAAATTTCTGACACCACCCGGCGCGGCAAGGCTTCCGCACGGAAAATTCTGAAATGCTTTTTGAATTTCTTCCAGAGCCATCAATTCTCTCTTGTCCGGTTCCTTCTGGTCCGCTCTCCATGCCGCCTCCGGCAGGACGCCCACATATCCAAGACTGTTGCTTTTCCCGACGCAGAGCCCAGGAGTACCGGCAGCCCGATAAATATTCATGGATGTGCCTGCACAACCTGCAATCCACAATATCAGGATTATTAATGAACACAGATGGATGGTCTTCATATTAAATTAATCTCATGCGAAAAGCTGAACCGGCGCATCTCAACAGGTTGCGATCGTCAGCATGCATTTATTAGAGTTTATTGCCCTACATAACACTTCAATATTTTCCCGTTTTTAGCGTTAATCTCAACAGTGGCTCCCCCACCAATCATGTTATCTGGTAATTTTATCGTAACCAGCCAAACATCATTATTTAAATACGCCTCTAATGGGTATTCTTTATCCATTGCTTCCCCTGTAACTTTATACCAATGTGTCTTGGCGATTTTAATTGCTGTCGCTTTATCAGAAATGGTGTTTTCATTTGCATAAGCAAACATCGCAATTGTTATTAAGAAAATTATGATTATTTTTTTCATGTAATTTTACACCAGAGAAAAGTTAAACCAGAACGGGCCTGCGCCCCGCTATCGAGGACAGTGACAGGTCAGCAAAAATTATTTTATTCTTTCTCTAAAAATTATCCTGAGAAATATTCCAAAACATATAAAAAACAAAATACCCCATTTAAAATTGCTTTGAAGTCGTTCTTCGTTAATATTCAAAACAACTTGCCCGATAATAAAGTATAGCGGCGCAGCGATACCGAAAATTCCTGCACAGACTAAATCGTATATTTTCAAATGGCGGCGAAAATAATTGGCCCCGCTATCTTCTTTTTGTTGTGCTGAATCAATTGTGGCTCCCAGTGGTTCTGCATATTTTGTTACGAGAATACCATAGATTGGAATTGAAATAAGTAAAATGAATATTGATCCATATTTTGAAATATTCATATCTCTTGAGATAATTAATAAAACAATAAATGCAATGCCCCACATCATTGTCAGCAATGGTATTCCGACAAATACAATTTTTGAAATGTCTAATTCTTTTTTAACCATATTTAATTCTTACAATTTATACCGTTCGCGACGCAATCAGCTGGAAACGCAGCGATTGCCTTTTAAATATTCTGATACTCCAGGATTTTCTTGTGAATAAAATCAATCATTTGTTTATCCAATTCCCGGCCTTCTTCGATGAACCGCCCAGCGATTTCTCCTTTTTCAAAAATACCATCTGCCTTTAATACCGGACTGCTTTTATAACCAGCACTTCCATGCTCTCCATCATCTACTCTATGGTGTGAGTATTTGTGTGGCGCTTTCCATGTCAGTGCTCTTTCATTCCTGTTTTTATCGTAACATAATTGAAAACCAATGATACAAGAACTCTCACTAAACCAAACAATCAGGTCAAAATATTCGCTCTCATACCATTTGCGCTCCGGTTCACCCTTATGTTGTTTGATATAACTTAATTCGCGTAACATTCTTATTTCAAAAGTAATATAAAAAATTTTGGCATTGAGATGATTTTCACCTAGCACAAAGAGGAATTGAATATCAATAGATATTCATTGTGGACGTCAGCAACTTGCCTTTAAGCTCAGCAAATTCAGATGTGGTTTTACAGGGTTTTACAACGAATAAATTCTGCCCTTTGCATTCACGGAAAGCAAAGGATGTCAGGAAAGGATATGGCGTTGTCAGATATTTAGGCGCCCTTCCTGTGAGAACGGAAAATTGTGGTGCCCGAAAAATGCTTTAATGCCGGCCTTGCCTTCTATCTTATAGATCAGGCTTTTGCCGGTGATAATCGTCTTCAGGGTTTTGTTCCAGTCATTGAACCTGGCCGCGACCGGCGCCTGCACCCGCGTAGTTGATGACGAGGGAATCAGGATCTCCATTTCCAGATTTCCCTTCCCGATTTCTTCATTGTTCAGGTAAATCGTGTACTCGAAAGAATTAAGCGTCAGGTCGAAACGATTCGGATTTTGGACCTCCACATCGAAGAGAACCTTCATTTCCGTGAGGGAGAGCGGCCGAAGGTCAACTCCCCGCAAGGCAAACGAAGGATTATCCACGACCCAGCCGAGGCAGGAGACAAGCAGCATGGAAATTGCAACAAGACCAAGAATATTCTGTTTTCTCATAGCTGGAATATAGAAAGGCCGACAGGATGTGTCAACAGGATTTTTAATGAGGATGATGGCAAGAAGGCATTGAATGATCCAGCGGGGTTTTGCCACCCGGGGGTGAGGAGCATATACCCCCGGGTGGCGGTTGGTTCGAAAACAATTTACGCTAATTTAGAATATACACAACCTTTTTCGTGCCGTCCGAGGGATCCAACTCTTCCTGGCTTTGTACGAAAGTGTATTTCTGTCTTCCAAACTTCAATGCCTCTGTGTACGACGTCATGTAAATATCTACGTTACCACGGTTTTTGTAAGCTGTCCGATCCTTGACAATAAAGGTTCCCAAATTTCCGATTCGAATTGTGGTTCCCAGTTTCAGTCCTTTCTTTTCCAGATCCCGGGAGACAGCCACGATGCCGGGTCTTACGATTTCTCCCGATGCTGTCTTGCCGTTATTGTGATAACACTCCTTCAATGTGTACGCCGTCACCGCTACATTCATTTCCCCCGCCCATACACTGCCGGAAGAAACACACAGAAAGCAAATTCCTAAAAGCACAACTTTTGCTACTAATAGGTTTATTCTTGTCATAATTACCTCCTTGTGTTGAAAAGAGCAAAACCGCTCTTTCGCACAGATTGGGTTATGGCTACCTTAGCCTACCCGTAGCTCCTCTATGTAAACACTCTTTTGCAAGAGTGGAATATGTCAATCCGTCCTTATTACCCGATCCTGATCTAGTCCCGAAGCATTACCAGAATAAACAGAGTGTTGATAAGAACTTACTGTGAGTTGAGGAAAGTATATGCAAATCGATCCTGCATGTCAATTATTCTTTTTCACAAAACAAAGATGTATTTTATTAACAGTCACTTCCATCGCGAAGGCAACGGCCCGTGCAAACAGAATCTCCGGCTGTTTGAAGAAAAGCTTCGTCGAGATTTTTCTCAGCTCTCGATTTCCGCCTCGACCAGAGTGCCACTGAAATATCTTTCGCGGAGCTTCGGCTTCTCGATTTTTCCGGTGGGATTGCGCGGCACCTTCTCAAAAAAGATTTTGCGCGGACGCTTGTAGCGGGGCAGCGCGCTGCAGAACCGGGCCATCTCGTCTTCCGTGGAAGAAAAGCCCGGCTTTAATTCAATAACCGCCGCAACGACTTCGCCCAGACGATGGTCGGGAAGTCCGATGACCGCCGCATCCTTGATAGCTTCGTGCGTACGCAGAAAATCTTCGATCTGCACCGGATAAATATTTTCGCCGCCCGTGATGATCACGTCTTTCTTGCGATCCACCAGATAGACAAAACCGTCTTCATCCATTTTCGCCATGTCGCCCGTATACAGCCAGCCTTCTTTCAGAATCTCGGCCGTGGCTTCGGGATTATTGTAATAGCACTTCATCACTCCATCGCCTTTGACGCAAAGTTCGCCCACATCACCCTGCTTCACGGGTTTTCCGTTTTCATCCACGATCCGGATTTCCCACCGGTAACCGGCTATGCCGATCGCGCCGACCTTGTGAATGTTTTCGATTCCGAGATGAACACAGCCCGGACCGATGGATTCCGACAGCCCGTAATTGGTGTCGTATTCATGATTCGGGAAATGCTTTTTCCAGCGTTTGATCAGACTGGGCGGAACCGGCTGCGCGCCGATGTGCATCAACCGCCACTGATCCAGTTTGTAATTTTCCGGTTTGATCTCTCCGCTTTCCATCGCGTCGAGAATATCCTGCGCCCAGGGAACCAGAAGCCAGACGATGGTAATCCGCTCTTCGGACACGGCACGCATGATCCATTCCGGCTTGACACCGCGCAGCAGGACAGCCTTGCTGCCCGCGAGAAAACTGCCGAACCAGTGCATCTTCGCGCCCGTGTGATACAGCGGCGGAATACAGAGAAAATTATCCTCGCGCGACTGCATGTGGTGATCCTTTTCCACTTCGCAGGACAGCGTCAGGGCCCGATGCGCATGGAGGATTGCCTTGGGAAAACCGGTGGTGCCCGATGAGAAATAGATTGCGGCGTCATCATCCTCGGTGAGCGGAATTTTCGGATCCACGGAAGAACAGCATGCGGTCAGCGCATAATAGTTTTCGGCAAACACCGGACATTCCTGCCCGACAAAAAGACGTATCTTGATCTTTGGAATCTGATCACGGATGGCATCGATACGCTCGATAAACTCCGGCCCGAAAATCAGAACATCACAGTCGGCCAGGTCCAGGCAGTATTTGATTTCTTCATCCGTGTAGCGGTAATTGAGCGGCACCGCGATGGCGCCGGTTTTCAGGACTCCGAAATAAATCGGCAGCCACTCCAGGCAGTTCATCAGCAGGATTCCGACCTTGTGGCCTTTTTCCAGCCCCCTTCCCAAAAGAAAGTTGGCCAGGCGGTTGGCTTTATCGTCAAACTCGCGCCAGGTCATCTCCCGCCGGTATCTTTTTTCGGGATTCGTTTCGACAAGCTCGTATTCCTTCCAGCTTGCTTTCTTCTCCTTGATTTCGGGATTGATTTCAATCAGGCTGATTTCTTCACCATACAGGGCTGTATTGCGGACAAGAATTTCTGTAATGGGCATTTTATTTCATTCCTTATTTTTTATTGTTTACCACCGGCATTCCGCGGGAATGTTTCCATATCGATAACACATTCGACAGGCATTTGCTTTTTACGCAAGGCAGGATACGAATTTCGGGCTGGTCTGTCAAGAATATCTTGGCCGCGGGATATGCTGAAAATTGAATGGGTGCGCTCTTTGCGTGACCCTTCAGCCTGTGCGGATGATCCGATGCGAACCTGTTCACGCAAGACGGTACAGGCCGCCGTCCTGAACAATGCGGCCCTGCCGGATACCGTATTCCAGATGTTTGCCGATCATGACTCTTTCGTTGAACTCAAAGAACTCCCTGGGCTGGCGCGGCTTTCCATAGATGATCCAGCAGGCGCAGATTTCGTCAAATGTTCTGGGCGTCCTGAGCGCATCCCGGAGTTTTCTTTCGCGCTCATGGATCACTCCTTCATAAAGATCCCACAGCGTACCCGGATTCTCTTCATAGACTCCCGCGTTGTGAGCCGCCACCCAGCGGCGCGCGGGGATGCCTTTGAGTTTGCGGATGGAACGGATCGTGTCTTCAATGCTGGAGAGGACATCCCCGTACCAGGGGCCGAAGGATGTCAAATCATAATCGCCCAAAAACAAAAGCTCTTCTTCCGGAAAATAGAAAGACAAATGCCCTGGCGTGTGGCCGGGCGTGGCGATGACCCGGGCCGTCAGACCTCCGAGATCGATCTCCCGGTCGTCGTCGAGAAAACACGCTTCCACGCGGGGCTGGAAGTCGAATTCCTCCAGCATGATTTTTTCCCAGTAGGCACGCTGCTCAGCGCTTTCGATCGCATACCAGTCGAGAAAAATTTTCAGATCGGTCAACGGCGGAAAATCACGCCGGGAAATCCACAGGGAGCTTTCATCAAAAAGATTCATATAGTGGATGTGATCTTCGTGCCAGTGCGACAGCCACACCTGATCGACCCCGTCGGCTTTAATTTTTTTGAGCTTTTCCAGAGAGCTCGCGGGATCGAGAACAACCCGCACATTATCCCCCTTCAGGTACAGAGAGTGATTAAATGGATACCTGCCGCCGTTTTCACCATGAATGAACCGAATCCGCCCGTATTGACGATCTTTCATCAGTGGAACTCCCTTAATCTTGATGGTCGTAAATATAAATAATATCAGACTGAATTGCCATCAATAATTATCGTTTGCTGTCCTCTGAAATTTTGTGTATAAAATCAACCCACCCCGAGAAAGATTTTGCACCGGAAGTCCGCATTTACACGTTCCTGACATCGACGGAAAGGACAAAGACCATGAACGATAATCCAGCCGTAGCAGTGGATTTGAAGAACGACCTGATCCCGCAGCTGAAAACCATCAGTGCCGGGGAAAGCAAGCTCAGTTCTCTCGCTTTGCTTCTTGTAACCGTGGTCATTTTCTTCAGCGCGGGCATCGTCACCGCCAGATGGCAGGATATTGTCGTGCTGATCGGCGTTTTACTTTTTCATGAACTGGGACACCTGGTCGCCATGAAATCGTTGAAATACAGCGACGTAAAAATGTTTTTTATCCCCTTCCTTGGGGCGGCCGTGTCCGGAAAAAGTCTGAATGACACGGCAACCAAGAGCTGTGTTGTTTCGCTGATGGGACCCTTTCCGGGTATTGTGGCCGGCGTCCTGCTGTACTTTCTTTTCCTGATGACCCAGAATTATTACGTGTATAAAACCGCGCAGGTCATGCTGGTTCTGAACGCTTTAAATTTCCTTCCCATCATGCCGCTTGACGGCGGCCGCTACATTGATGTCCTTTTCATCAACCGGCGGTACTTTCGATTATTTTTTGCCCTCATCGGCGCGATCATTTTCTTTCTCCTCGCCGCCGCGGCAAAGGATATCTTTATCGCCCTCCTGGGCCTGTTTACCGTATACATGGCACTGGCCAATTTCAAACTTCACGGCGTCTCCGTTGATTTGAAGGCCGAAGGAATCGGGGCGGCTTCGGTAAAGGATTTGCTGGAAGATGAAACCGCCCTGCAGGCTGTCGTGGATAAGCTCAGGGTCAGGTATCCCAAACTTTTCAGCCCCCAGATCAATTATCGGGGAATATTCAACCAGCTCACGGTGATCGTGGACACCATCAAGTTTGTGCCCGCCAGGTTATGGTCCAAAACCGTTTTGCTGATGCTCTACCTGGTTCTTCTTGTGGCGTCCATTCTGGTTGTTTTCCTTTTCGTGATGTCGAATTACAGGGAAATGCCGAGAACGGAAACGATCAACGGAAAGGAGGTCATTTTCGTGGAACGCCACGCTTTCGGGAGAAAAAATATCGTATGTCCGGTTGATGAGGCGCTTCGATACCACGGAAAGGGAACCGTCTTCGGATTTGACGGCCGGATCACGGGCACATTTTATTATGAAAACGGCTATCGCACGGGCGAATGGCAAGATCTTGATAATACCGGCACATTGATCAAGAAAAAAACCTATGACCGGGGGAAATTACTGTCCGTGTCCCAGCTGGAAAACGGCCAATGGAAGACCCGGGCTTATGAAGATCTTTCTTTCCCGAAGAAATGCTTCGAGGAAATTCAACGGATATCTCAACCCTACAAGACTAATTACAAATACTTTCAGAATTAGGTAAATAAAAGGAGGCCCTCCGTATGAGAATATTATTTGAGCTTTTACTGTTTATTGTTCTTGTCTTTTTCTTTGGAGCGATCGCACTGATTTTTTACAAGTGGCTTTCGAAAAAATTCCTGGATTCCGGACAGACAACCGCCCCGTGTCAGGAAACCGCCGTTAAACCATCAGACGAAAACAAGGAGGATCAGCATGGATAAGGAACCTTTTGTCAGCGTTCCGGGAAAAGGATTGAACCAGATCAGCGGCAGGTTTGAAAACAGCAGGTTCGGCAAAGGCCTGAAGTGGATTTTTGTTGTAGCCGCCTTTCTGGTGGCATTCTTTCTGTTTACTATCATTAATCCCATCGTAATCATCAGCGCGGGGCAGGTCGGCGTTGTTCTCCAGTGGGGCGCCGTATCGGACAAAACGCTGGAGGAAGGCATTCACTGGGTCATGCCGGTCCGGGATAAGGTCATTAAAATGGATGTCACCACCCGCAAGGAGGAAAAAGGAACAACCGCCTCCTCCAAAGATCTGCAGGAGGTTACCACCAAGGTGGCGGCCAACTACCATGTCGATAAGCGTAACGCAAACAAGGTCTACCAGCAGTTTTATCAGGATTACGTGCCCCGCGTCATTCAACCGGCCATGGAAGAATTTCTGAAAAAGACCACCGCCATGTTTACCGCGGAGGAAATGATCACCAAAAGAGAGCAGGTCAAAAGCGAATACAAGAAAGTCCTCGCGGAAAGCCTTGCCAAGTATCACATCGTCCTGGACGACATCTTCATGACGGATTTTAAATTTTCCAAGTCCTTTGAAGAAGCAGTGGAAGCGAAAGTAACGGCGGAGCAAAACGCGCTGAGAGAAAAGAACAACCTGGATAAAGTCAAGTTTGAGGCCCAGCAGAAAGTGGTCAGCGCGGAAGCCACGGCGCGGGCCATCAAGATTCAGGCGGAAGCCATTACCCAGCAGGGCGGCCGGGAATACGTCAATTTAAAAGCGGTGGAAAAGTGGGACGGCCATCTGCCGCAGCAGATGATCCCGGGTTCGGCCCTGCCCTTCATCAACCTGAGCAGTCCCGGCAAACAATAAAGGTGTTTCACATCATTTCATGCGGTCATCGCCGTCTTTCTCCATGTCTGTACCGGCGATGACCGCATGATTTTCGCGTTATCGTTTAAAATCAAACCTTCATGCCCGGCATGTTCAGCGACGCCGTATTGCCGCCGTCCACCGGCAGCGCCTGCCCCGTGATGTAGCTGGCTTCATCGCTTGCCAGGAAGCAAATCGCCCGGGCCACTTCTTCGGGGCGACCGTAACGCCTCAGTTCACAGCGGCTGCCAAGCTTGTCCACCTTGCCTTTTTCCCGCGCCAGATCGAAGATCGGACGGGTCATTCCCGTTTCGATCAGTCCCGGGCACACGGCATTGACCCGGATGTTAAAGCCACCCAGGTCGCAGGCCGCCGTCCTGGTAAAATTGATCACAGCCGCCTTGCTTGCGCTGTAGGCATTCAGCCCCGCGCCGGCGCGTATCCCGGCCACGGAAGCCGTGTTGACGATGGAGCCGGAGTTCCTCTCCCGCATATGTTTCGCGGCATGCTTGATCGCGTAAACCGCGCCAAGAACATTCACCGCGTATACATTCTGCCAGTCGCTGCCTTCCTCCTGCTCCAGTCCCAGAAACTGCCCCGTGATGCCCGCATTGTTGCACAGAATGTCAATCTGTCCGTATGTCCGGACGGCCAGATTAATCAGCGCTTCCACATCGCTTTCCTTCGACACGTTCGTCGGTTTGCCGATGACGGTTTCCGATTCCTCTCTGGCCAGTGTCACGGTTTCTTCCAGACCTTTTTCATTGATGTCGGCCAGAACCAGTTTCGCGCCCTCGCGGGCAAAAAGCACCGCTGTCGCGCGGCCAATGCCGTCCGCTGCTCCGGTAATCACGGCCACTTTCCCTTCCAGACGGCCATTTCCAGTTTTTCCCATGGATGTAAAAACCTCCCCTAAAAATTAATTATTTTCTTCGATATGCATTACGAAAACAGCAGGCAATCCATCCCGTCTGTCTGCAGCTGACTCAGAATTTACTTCTTGACCTCTTCCGAAAGAAATCCCGGCTGGCCATACGCGGGCATCGGATAGGTATAAAATCCTTTCTTCGTCTTGGCCCCGAGTTCGCCCCTGTCCACATATTGCTTTACAAAGTCTGCGTTCAACCGGAGATTGTCAAGATGGATGCCCTGGGTATCCTGCGGATTTTTAGCCCAGTAATCCAGAATGGTCCACACGGTTTTCAAACCTGTCTGATCCATCAGCCCAAAGGGTCCCATCGGCATATGCGTGGTGCCCATCCAGGCCCGGTCAACGTCTTCAATACTGGCTACACCGGTTGTCACCAGCGTCATGGCGGTATAAAAAAGGTTGGAAAGCATGGCGTTAAAGACATAGCCCGTGCTCTCGCGCTTCAGCATGATGACGATCTGGCCGATGCTGACGGCAAAGTCATGCACCAGCGCGGTCACGGCGGGGTCCGTCCCCGGATGAGGCATGACATCCACGACATTGTTCACTCTCAGATCGTGGAAATGAAGGGCCACAAACTTTTCCGGTCTGCCTGTGCCCGCGGCAACTTTAGATGGCATCAGAAGCGAAGTGTTGGTCGTGAAGATCGTCCGTTCCGGACACAGACCATTGAACTGTGCAAAGACCTTCGCCTTGAGCGCCGGGTCCTCCGGTACGGATTCGTTGATAATGTCGGCGTCTCCGGCCGCCGACGCCGGATCCGAGGTCGCGGTGATGCGGCCCATGATTGCCTGATGTTGTTCGGCGGTCACTCGGCCGATGGGAACAAACCAGGATGATCCGAGCTTTTCGATCCGCTTCATCGAAGCACTTAAAATATCGTCCGAGACGTCATAAAGCGTTACATCATAACCATGCATGGCGCACACGTAACCAATCTGCTGTCCCATGGTTCCCGCGCCCAGAATGAGTACTTTTTTGATATCTTTCAGTTCCATATCGTTTTCTTCCTTTCCATGAACGCCGCTATTTTCTGTGCGTTTCCTTTATGAATTTTGCAGAGATTCCGTTTTCAGGTTTTCGATTCCCGTGGTTTCATCCTGCGGCGGACATATTAACCGGTCATTCATTTAAGTCAAGAATATTTCATTGAATCGGAAACACCGTTTTGAACCCGTACTTTTGATGCAGAAGGAAGAAGCAGGTTCAATGATGTCAATCATCAAAAGCGTGATCGGGCGGGAGAGATGCAGCCCACCCGATCACGTTCAGAACCGTCGCCGCCGGGAACCTGAACAACAGCTTGCCCGGCCGCGACAGAAGTGAGGGGGGAAGTTATTTATCCACTCTCTGCCAGAGGGAAGCATTGCCGTTTCCAAAACCGCCGCAGAGCATGGCGACACCGTATTTGGCGTCTTTGAAATCGGTTTTCATAATGTTGTTGAGGGTAACGATGATGCGGCATCCCGATTCACCCAGCGGATGACCCAGCGCCAGCGCGCCGCCCCAGACGTTCACGTTGTCGAACGGCGCATTCTGGGCAATGCCCAGTTCGCGCAGGCAGGCCAACGCCTGGCTGCCGAACGCTTCGTTGAGTTCCCAGACGCCGATGTCTTTCACCGTGAGGCCGGCGCGCTTCAACAGTTTCTGCGCGGCATAAATCGGGCCAACCCCCATCACGGTCGGATCGCAACCCGCCATGGCACCGCCCGCATATTTGATGTGATAGTCAAGGCCCAGTTCATCGGCCTTGTCGCGGCTCATGAGCAAAAGCGCCGCCGCGCCTGCCGTCAGCGGAGAAGACACGCCGGCCGACACCGCGCCGTTTTCCTTGAAAGGCGTTTTCATGGTAGCCATCTCTTCAAGCGATACATTGTCGCGAATCCACTGATCCGTCGCCACCATGAATTTTTTACCGTCTTCCGTATCGCCTTCAATCGGAACAATCTCTTTGGCAAACTTGCCCGCATCGCGGGCCGCGGCCGCCTTCTTGTTGCTCCAGTAAGCCATCACTTCCGCGTCTTTCCGGCTGACTTTCCAGAGTTCGGCCACTTTTTCCGCGGTGTTTCCCATGGGAAGATCGCCCATGTTGTATCGCTCCAGAAGTTTCGGGGTGATATCCATGGCGTACATCATGGGAACTTTTTCCATGTCTTCAACGCCCGAAGCGATGTAAATGTCACCCTCGCCGCACATAATGGCGCGCGCCGCGTGCTCCGTTGCCGCCATGCCCGATGGACACTGCTGGTTGACGCCGTTTGAGGCCACGCATTCCGGGAAACCGCCGGCCAGCCAGGCAATCCTGGCGATGTCGTTCTGCATGCCCGCCTGATTGGCCGTGCCGCAGATGACCGCTTCAACTTCTTCAGGCTTCACTTTGGGGTTCCGCTTGAAGAGGGCCTTGTAAACTTCAATCAGCACCTGCTCGGGACGGACATTCCGGAACCAGCCTTTATCCTTATGGGCTCTTGCATTCGCGCTTCTCACTCCGTCGATGACTACACATTCCTTCATAAAATGCTTTCCTTTCGTTTTTGGTAAATTTTATAAATTCCCAAACCTCCCGGACTCAGACTTTGATCTTTCCTTCCGTCATGGTCCTGGTGGGTTTGAAGATTTCCAGTTTGAACTTGGCGTACAGTTCTTCCAACTTGGCAATCAGAACGGGATAGCCGATGCTCTGGGCCAGCGCAAAAGGCCCGAAAGGCGAACCGCCGCCGTTGGCCATCGCCAGATCGATTTCCTTCGGATCATCCGCCACGCCTTCTTCCAGCAGTTTGGTCGCTTCATTCACCTGCAGGGCGATCATGTGATTCAGATCATATTCTTTTGTTGCTTTGGAAAGGTCAATACTGGGACGGCCCGCGGACCAGTCATAAAATCCCTTGCCGGTTTTCTTGCCGAGCTTGTTTTCTCTGATCAAATTGAGAAAAGCTTCCGACGGCTTATACTCGGGAGAAAGAACCTGAGACATGTACTGCAAGCCGTTGACATTGACATCGTTTCCCACATAATCCGAAAGTTCAAACGGCGCCATGGGCATGAACGGCTTGAAGGCGGCATCAAATTCTTCCGGCGTTGGATGCCCGGCTTCTATAATCTTGTTGAGCAATGCGCCGGCGGGCACATTTACACGGTTGTAGATGAATCCCGGAGAATCCTTCTTGACGATCACCGGAATCTTCCGTATCTTTTTGGCCAGTTCGTAACCGATCTGGATGGCTTCATCGGAAGACTTGTTGCCCTTGATGACTTCGACCAGCTTCATGAGAATGGCAGGATTGAAGAAATGATAGCCGATAACCTGACTTTCCCGCTTTGTGGCAGTGGCAATTTCCGAAATACTCATGGTTGAAGTATTGGAAGCCAGAATGGCCTGTTTGGGAGCATATTTATCCAATTCGGCAAAGACGCTCTTCTTGATTTCCATTTTTTCCGGAACCGCTTCAATGATGAAGTCGGCATCTTTGACCGCTTCTTTGATATCCACCATGGGAATCAACCGCGCCAGCGCATCGTCATATGCCTCGGCTGTCATTTTTCCCTTGGCCTTGAATTTGTCGAAGCTGGCCTTGATGCCCGCCACTCCTTTATCTACAAATCTCTGTTCAACATCCCGAAGAACAACCGTGTAGCCAGCCTGAAGGAAACAGGCGGCAATCCCGTGCCCCATATCTCCCGCGCCAATCATTACTATCTTTTTTACATCTTCCGTCTTCATTGAATTCTCCTTTTCTGAGTAGAGTCCGTCATTTGCTTTTATCCTTTTTCACCGCAGGGCTTAACGCTTCACGGTCGCCGCCGCTCATGCCTGCAATATATTTCACCAGCTTCTTGCGGGATTCGATATCGTACTGGGTCGTAATGGCAATCTGTTCCATGATCGGCGATCCGCCGCCGTGGTAATTACCGATGTTCATGATGCCGCCGGAGGCCGAACACACAATATCGCCAAGGAATCGCCAGAACTGCGCCTGGTCTTCCACCGGCATTTTCGGATTGCGCTTCGTATACTTGAGCAGCAGTTCGCCCGTTGCCGGATTAGCAAAATCTTTTTCATGAGGAAACGTTGCCGTAACACCGCCCGAAATGTCGCATAAAATTTCCGATTCATGATAAACCGCCTCTCCGGTGAGGCAGCGGCCAACGTTGGCATAAATGGAGTGAGGAATATAGGAGCCGGGACCATAGGGAACAAACCCCATCCCTGGCACATACAGTTCGGGGCGACCCAGATCGGACGCCGTGTAACCAGCGGCATAACCGAGTTCAGAGGTCATGATGATCTCCGCCAGTTTCGCCCGGACGTGTTCGGTCTTGTGTATGTTGTTGACTTCCGCGGCCAGTGCGGCCAATCCCAGAACCACGTCGCCGATGGCCGGTTTGCAGCCGGAATAGGAATGTCGATGGAAAAGGGCGAACAACAGGGCGCAGGCCCCGCCGTGGATATGCTCGCCGGCCAGGAAGACCCTTTCCCAGGGAACAAAACAATTTTCAAATATCATGTAAGAATCCGTCGCGCCCATCGTGAAGCCACGGGGATAATGGTCGCGGGGACGAACATTGTGGATAGTTACAACCTGTTTCAACCCGTCCCAGTCCGCGGGAACGGCAAAGGCAACCGCATAATCCTTGTCTTCTTTCCGGAGGGCACGGGTTGGCAGAACCAGCACTTCGTCCGCCACGGAAGCCTCGGAAATATGCAGTTTGCAGCCTTCCACGATAATGCCGTCCTTGAGGCGCTCTTTGATGTAGACGTAAGAGCCGGGATTGGGCTGCTCGGCCGGACGGAGCATCCGGTCGCCCTTCACGTCAGTCTGGGCGCAGCAACCAATCAGATCCTCCGTCTGGAAACGGGTAAGCCAATTTTTAAAGTTTTCATGGTACTGGGTTTCCCCGTTATTCTGCTTGTCCGCTTCGTAGGAAACGTTATAGATGGCATTGGTGCCGTCGATCCCCATGCAGCGCTGAATGCAGCCACCCACCTTCTGGCAGAGCAAGCGCGTCATATCCTGCTTCCTGTGGAGGTCGTCCGTGTTCTGGTGAATGTGCGTAAAGCGATTGATCCGTTCACCCGTCAAATGCGAGATTGCCGTACACAGGTCCTGGTTTTCCGGCTTGGCCGCTTCTTCAAACGTTGTTCCGATGGTGTTGATACAGTCCATCTGAAGTTCGTCTGTCCGGTCGATCAACCGGCCGTCGAAGTAAATGTTCCGCTTCATTTTTGCGAGTCTTTTAATGTAATCCTGCTTGCTTCTCATGTTGATTCTCCTTTTGTTGAATCGATTTATGCTTCAGGAATGGAACTTCATTATTCTTTGAGCGCTCCGGTAAAGTTGCCCGACTCGACTTTAATGGCCGCCCCTTAATTGTTCATGATGCCTTCTTCCAGAACACAAAGTTCAACGAGCCAGGCACCTTTATATTGGAGCACGCTCCATTAGATAACACCAGGCACTGCCTTTGTCAATAATTTATTGGATCACGCTCCATATTTTAATTCTTTTTACGATGCAGGTTTGATATAATGGCATGAATACGCTAATATAATAAGCAGTGATTCAGCCGGGAAAGGGTGGTATTCCATGAAGGCACGAGAGCAAAAAAGCAGAGAAATCAAGGATAAAATCGTGAATGTCGCCGGCAATCTTTTTGATAAGCAAGGATATCAAAAAACCACCACCCGGCAGATTATTGAAGCCGCCGGCATTAACAACAGCACGCTTTACCATTTTTTCAAAGATAAAGAGGACATTTTCCTGTCCATTATTTTAGACGTATACACGAAAAGTATTCAGCATATTAACCTGGCGGTAAAAGATGATGATGCCGTTTTCTTATACGCACTGAACAGGGCTGTAGAATTAAAAGCCGTGTCAAAATACCACAATGTGGCTCAGACATTTCTTGATGTGTACAGCTCATGGCGCATCAGCGAAAAGGTGACAAAAGCGGACATCGAGAGAGGTAAAAAATTTTTTCAACCCTATACAAAAAAATTCACCGACGAGGATTATTATGTCAGAAACCTCGCCCTTCGCGGGATGCGTTTGAGCTTTATCGCAGAATGCGTGCATAAAGGCGGTGATAACTTTGAAAAACGATGGCCCTTCCTGATTGAGAAGGATCTTCAATCCTTCAATGTACCCAAAGCGCGTATCCAAAAAACAATCGAAAAGGTTGCAAGCGTACTTAGAAAGAAATCATTTATAATACTGGGAATTAAAATATAACTGCTGTGGACTGCACACCCGGGATTTCTGGAAAGGGAACGGGATTCATTGAAGCAGCAGGGCATTTCTTGTGTTTTTTCAGAAAACGGCGACTGCGGAAATGATAAAGTTCCCGGATTCCTTTAACAGGAAAAACGACGCGGAATCGCCGGATAACGAATATTTTTTCCAAAATCCCCTTTACACAGTTCCCTTCAGCGTGCATTCCCCGGTCTCACACTACCTTGAAGCCGCCATGCTCCTGGCAAAGAGCAGCGTCTGGTTTCTGTCCTCGATATTCAACGCCTGTTCCATTCCGCCGGCGTCAAGATTCATATTGATGGCTTCTTTGGTGAGCCGAAGACCCATCGGATTTTTTGAATTCATGGCGCGCGCGATTTCCATTGCCGTATCCAAAAGTTTTTCACGGTCGACAACCCGGCTTACCATGCCCAGGCTCATGGACTCTTCCGAGGTCATGAAGGCTCCCGTCAGCATGTATTCGTAGGCCCGGCCTGCGCCGATCAGGCGAGGAAGAAGATAACTGCACGCCATGTCCGCCCCGCCGTAGCCCACATTAATGTAAGATGCGGCGAAGCGGGCGTCTTTGCTGACCACCCGGACGTCCGATGCAAGGGTAAAACTGAATCCCAGGCCGGCGGCGGTGCCGTGAACCGCGCAGACGACAGGCTGGGGAACAAGCCTCATGGCCAGCAGAAGCCTGCTCATGCGCGCCTGCATCCGATAAAACTGGTCCGTACTGATCGTCACGGATGCCTCCGCCAGCGAAGCCAGATCGAGTCCTCCGCAGAATCCTTTTTCTCCGTTTCCTTTCAGGACGATGACATGTGTATCCAGGTTGTTTTTTTGCCGCTCCCAGAAATCTTCCAGTTCCTCCAGCATTTTCAGGTTCACTGCATTGTATTTTTGCGGCCGGTTGAGGGAGAGGATTCCTATTCCTTTCTCCTCTTCCGAATATTCCAGCGTTTCATACATCCTTTTACTTTCGTTCATTGCAATGACTCCTTCTTATCATCCGGATCATGAACAGCCCCTTATTTTACTTGCCGCTGAAACGCGCAGGACGTTTTTCCAGAAAGGAAGTCACCCCCTCCAGGAAATCGGAGGTGGTGGCGGCCAGCCCCTGGTAGGCGGACTCAAATTCGAGTTGTGTGGCCAGATCCGTGTTGAGCGAACGGTTGAGCATGTGCTTGATCATCCCGATGGAACGGGTTGCCCCCTGGGCAAGTTTCCGGGCAAAGGCCGTGGCTTCGGTCATCAGATCGGCATCCTCAACGACCCGGTTGATCATGCCCAGCGCCAGAGCTTCGTCTGCGCTGATCGGATCGCCGGTAAACATGAGTTCTTTGGCTTTGGCCAGACCGACCAGACGGGGCAGAAAATAAGTGCCGCCGAGATCCGGGATCAATCCGCGACGCACAAAGATCTGAATGAAACGCGCGCTTTTTGCGGCGATGATGATGTCGCAGCTTAATGCCAGATTAAATCCCGCGCCGGCCGCCACGCCATTGACGGCGGCAATGATGGGTTTTTCGCAGTTGGCCAGTGCATAGCACACCCTGCCGTATGCGTGGGCGGACAGTTTCATCCCCAGGCCTGTTGTCATATCCGGCCGGCCGCCGGCCCCACCCAGGTCCGCTCCGGTGGAAAACCCTTTTCCCGTCCCGGTGATGATGATGGCCCGAACGGCGTCATCCTGTTCAAACTCATTGGCCTTCTGCGCCAGTTCCTCCAGTTGAGCCATGGTTACCGAATTCAATTTTTCGGGTCTGTTGAGCGTAACAATCGCAATACCGTCTTTTACTTCAAACAGAGTGTCAGCCATAAATCATCTCCTTGTCTTGAATATTTTTCCCGAGGGTTGCCTCATCCCCACTGGGGACGGACATGCCCATCCTGATTCTTTATTGCGGATTCCGTTGACTTTGATCCTGACAGATTATCAGACAAGTTTACTGCCAATGTCCTCTATTACCATCAGAAAGCGATCCATTTCATCGTCCGTACCGATGCTCACCCGCAGGAAGTTGTCAATTTTGGGCTTGTCAAAATAGCGTACAAGAATGCCCTGCTCCCTTAATTTCCGAAACAATTCGCGTCCGGCACAGCGCGGGTTGCTGATGAAAATAAAGTTTGCCTGCGACGGAATGACTTTAAAGCCCAGCTCCCTGAGCTTTGCCAACACCCGCTCGCGCGTCTTCATGATCCTGGCGCGGTTTTCCTGAAACCAGGCTTCATCCCGGATCGCCTCGCGGGCTCCGGCCTGAGCCAGACGATCCACCGTGTAGGAGTTGATGGAGTCCTTGACACGAATAATGCCTTCGATCAGTTCTTCACTGCCCATCGCAAAGCCCACGCGAAGCCCCGCCAGGGAGTGCGATTTGGACAGCGTCCGGATGATCAGCAGATTCGGATAACGGGAAATCAGGCCAAAAGCGGAAGCGCCGCCGAAATCAATGTAGGCCTCATCCACAATGACCACACTGTTTTCATTCCTTTGCAAAACCTTTTCAATGTCCGCAAGCGAGAAACCTTTACCCGTGGGAGCATTGGGATTGGCGATGATGATGCCGCCGTTTTCCTGAAAGTAGCCGTCGATAGGCACATCGAATTCACTGTCCACTTCAATCAGTTTATACGGCGTTCGGAAAAATTCAGCATAAACCGGATAGAAGCTGTAGGTAATGTCCGCAAAAAGAACCGGTTTGCCCGCCGGTTCGAAAAACGCCGGGAAGCAAAACGCCAGCAGTTCGTCGGAGCCGTTGCCGATAAAAACATTTTCTCTGGCAAACCCGTAGGCCCCGGCAATCGTATCACGCAGCTCATCGCAGGACGGATCGGGATAAAGCCGCAGGGTGTTGTCTGTCGCATTGCGAATCGCCTCGATGGCCCTGGGGGAAGGCGGGTAAGGATTTTCATTGGTATTAAGTTTGATGTATTTCCGGTCTTTCGGCTGCTCTCCCGGAACGTAAGGCTTGATGTTTTTAACCGTCCGGCTCCAGTATCTGCTCATAACTTTCCATCCATGCTGTTCTTCCCTGTTTAATTTTCTTTCGATTAAATATCTGAAATGCGCCGGAATTTCCATGATTTATTTTGCCAGTCATTACCGCACAAAGACCGTATGGCGATGATAATTTTAACATCTGGCATCCCGCTTGCGGTGATATCATGAAGTGAATGTAAAATGATCATCATGTGTGAAAAGAATACATGGGAATGCGAAGGATCTTTCCCGGGCTATATTTTCCCAAGGTGATGCAGCACTCTGGCGCTGAAAACCTCCGGCTGTTCCGCAATCGGCACATGCAGAGATTCCGGCATTTGTACGATGGTCAGGTTCTTGAAAAACTTTTGCGCCGTTTCTCGAAATGCGGTAATCGGCTCAAAGCTACGCCCGCCTTCCACGTAGATGGTGGGAATATTCGTCCGGTATTCATCACGACGAAATTTGTCCAGAAAACGTCTCACGGCTTTCAGAAAACACAGCGCCACTGTCGCGTTGGTACGGCGGAAACCGTCTTCGATATAACGCATTCCATCGTCTTTCCGGACAATTCTGACGGTCAAAAGACGGTTGAGGATACGGAATCCCGCCATGCTTTTAAACAGCACATGATAGAGGAGAATATTCAGACCGGGGATGAGCAGCAGATGCATATACCAGGGCATGTAATCATACATCTCGACCAGAACCATTTGCTCTACCAGTTCCGGATAAAGACGGGTCAGTTCAATGGCGACAACTCCTCCCAGGCAGTTGCCGATCAGGGTTACAGGAGCGTTACCCGTCGTGAGAATAAACTCCCTGCCGATTTCGACGAGATCTGCTATGGAAAAATCCGACAGAGGCGGGCTGTTACCGTAACCCGGCCATGCCGGTCTGTATACGGTATAATGCCGGGCGAAGGCGGCGTGGCAGGGCGAAAAAGTGTCTTCATCGCCGATCCAGCCATGAAAAAAAACGAGAGGCGGACCTGCACCGCTTTTTTTAAAAGAGATGCAATGTCTCTTGATAAAAACAGATGACAAGGTTTCCATCAGATCACCTGTCCGCGGGAATGAATATCATAAAGCATCGGCCATCCTGCATCTACTTCAGGAAGATTCCGCTCAATATATAGCCTGCCGCAACAAGTGCCTGAGTCGACAAGACCAGCAGAACATTTTGCCCCATGGCTTTCAAAAAGGCAGGCCGGTTGTCATACTGGAATGATCCCTTGATGACCTGGAAAGCGATGGGTAAAGTCAAAAGTGAAAGGAGCGTGAACACCGGCATGAAATGATAAACAACCGCCCAGACTACCCAGAGATAAACCAGCACGGTAAACAAAGAAAAGAAATAAGCCGCTTTTTTCTTTCCGGCAATAATCGGCAGCGTTCGTCTTTTGACTGTCACGTCCGCTTCCGCATCCGGAAACTCGTTAAGCAGGAGCAGGTTGTGCACCAGAAAAAACGACGGCATTGAGGCAATGAAGGCGCCGGACGAGTACGCGCCGGCATGCACAAAATAGGCTCCCATAACCGGCAGGATGCCCAGTCCCAGGCCGGCTGACCACTCCGGGTAGCCCATCCTCAGGATGAGGGGGGTGTAAAAGATGATCAGTAAAACAGCCAGAACAAGCAGCGGCAAAAGCATCCATCCCGCTTTCCAGATGAAAAAAGCGGCAATCGGGACCAGAACAATAAAGCAGATTATTCCCAGCCACAGAACCTGCGGAACCGTCAGCAGTCCGGTGGGCGCCGCACCGCTGCCGCCGCTGAACGGGGTGCGATCGGTTTTATAATCCAGTCCGCTGCGGGCGTCGAAGTAATCATTAAAGATATTGACCGCCGCATGGGCTACCAGAAGGCCAAACGTGGCCAGCACCGCATACCCGAAGTTGAACGGGGAACCAAAAAGCCTGTATTCATACCAGGCAATGGCAGCCCCCAGGATGCCCAGGATTAAAGCAAGAATCAGAAACGGTATGCGAACAACGGTGATGATGCCTTTCAGTGTCATTTTTCCGTACAAGATCCTCTTTCCATAAAGTTTTGAGTCTGCTCCTTTACATTTTCATGATCTTCTTGGCAAGCAGATTGTATGCTTAAAAAAACCGTGGGCATAAACGCGGTCTCCTTTTCCGAAGCTTCTGTAATCAATCCATTTTTCCCGAACGTATCCAATATGACCGGACGCAGGAATACCAAACTTTTTCAGCAAAAGCGTTTCCCGCTGTTTCCGCTTGACAGAGCTTTTTCATACCTATAAGCCTATACCAAATTCCGCCGTGGCTCCAAAGATCATCAGCGGCGGTTTGTTTGCCACTGATCCTCATCAAAATGCCGTGGTGCTTGTTTTTTATTTATTGACCGGTAATTGCATGGAAATCATATCCACCCCCTGTTGCGCTCCAGACAGAATCCCGACGCGCGAAGAATGCGACGACCTCATGGTCAAATATTCCATGCTGCCCAACATCATCGCACATTCCCGCCAGGTCATGCGCGTATCGCTGGCGATCACGGATCATTTGAAAAAGGAGGCGTCCGTCAACAGAGATCTTGTCCTGGCGGCGGCGCTCCTGCACGACATCACCAAAACCCGGGCTCTGCAATCAAAAGAGAAACATGATCGCTCCGGAGGAGAACTTCTGGAGGCCTTAGGATTCGCAAGCGTCGGCGAGATCGTCAGACAGCATGTAGCGCTCACGGATTTCAAGCCGGAAGGCCGATTGCAGGAACACGAAATCGTCAACTACGCCGACAAAAGAGTGATGCACGACAGGATTGTGAGCCTTCCGGAACGGATGAAGGATCTGATCAAGCGATACGGCATCACGGAGGAGATCCGGCTGTTGATCCGGAAAAACGGAGATCAGGTTCTGGCCGTTGAAAAGAAGATCATGAATTGCATGGCTGTTCCCTTGGAAACCGTCATCGAGAAACTCCTGTAGACCGCCGCCGCGGGCGAAACGGCCGCCGGATCTGCAAGAACAAAGCTATCAAGCCGTCTGGCGCTGCAACGGTTATTTTTTATGGATTAACTCCAGCAGTTCCAGGGCGCGGGCAACCAGCGCTTTTGCCGAATCGAGCCCCGCTTCATCACGAAGAATGCCAACATGAATCGAAGGATCAAATATTCCCTGTCCGTTGACACTGGAGACCGCCGAAGCCCCCGTGGGGCTGATGCACGAATGAACGGTTGCCGGAATCATGTCCAGGGTAATGAACGCCAGAATATGCGAAAGATGCGTGGTTTCCATGCCACCATGCCTCAACCAGGAAACGGCGGCGCTTATGCCGATTTTATTTCTCAGTCTGCCGCCGGCAACATTGCCGAATATGAAAACACGCAGGCGGTCAAGAAAAGTCGCCATCATGCCGCTGGTCCTCATGAAGTAAACGGGACTGGCTAATACGAGCACATCGGCCTGTTCCACTTTTTCATAGATGGCCTGCGCATCGTCTTCCAGGGAGCAGTATTTTCTGTCTTTCTGTTTGGAAATGCAGTAGTTGCAATGGATGCAATTCTTGATGTTCATTTTGGAAAGGTAGACTGTCTCCGTTTCAAATCCTATGTCGGACGCCATTTTCATGATCGAGGTCATGAACGAACTTACATTCCCTTTCGTCTTCGGGCTGCCCGATATCCCCAGTATTTTATAGGCCATTCCTTTCCCTCCGATTTGTTTTGCTCGAATACATCATACGTCTGGCCCCGGCAATCATTTGCGGTTCAGGAAATCATCATGATTCCAAACGACCCAGGAAGGACTGCATCTGAACCCATTCTTTCTGACTGAAACGGCTGACAAATTTCTGGTTGGTTTCCTCAAAAAGTTTCAGGATTGCTTCGCGATGTTTCTTTGCGTGAGGAGTAAGGTATATCCTCAGCGTGCGGCGGTCTCTTTTATCCAACTTCCTTTCGATCCATCCATCTTTTTCCAATCGATCAAGAAGACCTGTTGTTGTTGGACGGTCCTGGGCGACTTTTTCAGCCAGTTCACTGGGTAGAAGCCCTTCTTCTTCCATAACGGCAACCAGCATGAAAAACTGCCCGTGTGTAAGGCCGTAATGGGCTATTTCATCGCGGTATGCTTTGGTTACCTTCCGAATGGCTTTGCCCATTTGAAAACATATGCAGTCTTGAAACGCCATGATGTTACCCTCCTTTGTGCTCTGTTGTATATGTCAACAGGTTGCCTAGTCAATACGGAATTCGTCATGAACTTCCCTGGCCGTATAGTTTCATTTCTTCTTCATGATTCAGGACTCTGAGTCCGCCTTCCGCAAGCGCCGCCATTTCATCCTCACCGGGATAAATAAGCACAGGCGCCAGAAACCCGACACGTTCAACGATCCAGCCTACCAGCAGCGCGGAATGAGCCAGCCCACCGGTCATGATAATCCCATCCACCTGCCCCTTCAGGACAACCGACATGACGCCTATATCCTTGGAAACCTGATACGCCATTGCTTCAAAAACAAGCCTTGCCTGTTCGCTGCCACTATTGATCATGGATTCGACGTCCCTGGCATCCGCGGTTCCCAGGTAAGCCGTTAAACCGCCCCGGCCGGCAAGCCTTCTCTGAATCTGCATTTTGTCCATCGTGCCGGAAAAGGCCAGGTCAATGAGATCCATGGTTGGCAGCGCTCCGGCTCGCTCCGGCGTGAAAGGTCCTTCGGCAAGGCCGTTAGTGCAGTCAATGACACGCCCTTTCCTGTGCGCGCCCACGGTGATGCCACCTCCTAAATGCGCCACGATAACATTGATATCCTCGTATTTCTTCCCGACATGCGCGGCATATTTTCTGGCGGCCATTTTCTGATTCAGGGCATGGAAAATACTTTTCCGCTCCACTTCGGGAAGCCCTGATATTCTTGCCAGGGGTTCGAATTCATCTGTGCTCGGGGGATCGATGACAATCGCGGGCATCCCATATTTTTGTGAGATCTTTAAGGCGATGGACGGGCCCAGTGCTGACGCATGTTTCCCGTATGATCCCTCCATGAGCTCTTTGCACATGATCCTGTCAACCATGTAGGCGCCTGCCGGTCCGGGCCGGCCCAGACCACCGCGACTCACGACCATGTTCAACTCCTGCGGGTCAATACGATTCTCCGCCAGAAAATTCAGGACATCCCGCTCTCGAAGAGGAAGCTGTTTCTCCAGAGAAGAGAAACAAGCCAAATCCTTGCCCCTGTAATCGATTTTTCCTGAACATGCCGGTGCGTTGCCGCGGAAGCAGGCAACTTTCGTTGAGGTGGAACCTACATTGATGATCAGCAGACAGGCCTCCTTATCCATCGGCCCCTCCTTCTTCTTTCATCAGGCATGCCAGAGCAATCTGAACAAGACGGCCTTCTCCGGAGACAAAGGGAAGATCAAGAATCACCGGTCTGGTGGTTCCCATCAGAGCACCGGCCATTTGCATTTTGCCCAGATACACCAGAACTTCAGCCATCAGATAACCTGTATCTATTTCCGGAACAAGGTAAATATTTACGTCGCCCGTCACTACACTTTTCACTCCCTTGCGCTCACCGGCAGGCCGACTCAGCGCACAGTCTATATCCAGCGGCCCTTCCACAATAGCATCACCAAACTGCCGCCGCTCCGACATTTTGGAAAGGACCGCAGCGGCAAGCGTCGAGGGGATGCCGGGATTAACCTGTTCGATAGCTGCCAGCACAGCAACCTTTGGCTCTTCCATGCCCAGGATGCGAGCCAGATTCAGGGCATTGGAAAGTATCTGTTGTTTTTCGGCAACCGTCGGATGATTGTTGATGAAAGTATCGGTAACAAAAAATATTTCATTCTTTTTCGCCAGGGGAAACACCGATACGAAACTCAAGAGCCCACCTTTGGGAATCATCCCTCGGCTCTTATCATGAAGCGCATGTAAAACTGCTTGAGCCGGGACATTGCCCGGCATGAGCACATCTCCGGCACCGTTGCGGAGAATTTCCAGTGCCCCGTCCAGGGCAAGTTGCGGATCATGTACCGCTATCAGCTCGTATTCCAGTGATGCCCCGGCCATCAAGGTTTTGATGGCGTCTCTGTTTCCAACCAGGCAGGGCACAATCAACCCGGCTGCCGTGGCTTCTGCAAGCAGAAGAATATCCGCCGCTTCAGGGTTGGGAATAACAAGTTTTTTTGCCCCTTTTTGTCTTGCCGCATTTACAATGTCCTTGAACGAATTGAACATCTTAATGATTCTCCTTCGCCATCTGGTCCGCAAGGACGACGCACATGGCCAGCTGCTGGACGATGTTGTCGCTGAAGTCCGACCTGGCGGGAATGCAGACCGGCCCTCGGGATGTGGCCACCAGGGAGCTACGAGTGACATCCAGAAAAAAATCGAGTTTACAGAGGATATTGCCCGTGTCGAGACAGGGAACGACCAGGATGTGAGGAACCACATCCCCTTTGATATCTGTGCTGCATTCCCGGGAGTTCCTCCCTCGATGAAATATTTCCGTAAAGGAAGTGGCGGGGACACATTCACACTCCCCGAATTCTCCGCTATCCGCCGATTCTTTCAGGATCTCATAATCCTTATATGAATCAAGCGAACCGCCAACCTCCCTCTGGCCGGAGAGCACGGCAATTCGGGGTCTTTGGTATCCCATGAGATGATAGACAAAAACCGCGTTTTTTATAACTTCCGCCTTGGCCTTAACGCCTGGTTTGATATTGACGCCGGTATCGGTAAAAGCCACGAGATGATCAACGCCCGAAATATCCCAGAAGGACATCACACTTACCGTCATACCGGAACCTGCCTTTGCTTCCTCGCGGATGATGGACCGGTAGACGTAGGACGTTGGAATCTGCCCTTTGCTGGCAATGGGCAACTCGCCGGAAAAGAGCATGTGGATACCCAGATCAGATATGGCCTGAAGCCCTGTCCGTGGAATTTTCTGATACTTGTCGATTTTAAATTCTATCTTTTCTGCAACCACTTCCATTTTTTTGATATCTCCGATCAGAATGGGTTCGATGTATCCCATCTCCCGGCTGATCTTGACCGCTCTCATGAACTCCTCATCTTCGGGCACCAGAACGGCCAGTTTCTTTGGCCCCTTTTCAGCGGCCAGTCTTGAGAATTCTTCTAGTGTTTTAATCATGAGCATTTCCTTGCAGATGGACACCAGCTGATTCACGTCTTCCAGTGAAAGCTGTGACGTCCTTCAGTAGTTCCTGCGAAGTCATAAACAAAGCGTTTTTCTCTATCGCCTTAAACATGCCATCGGCGATGGAAGACGTTCGGCTGTAATTGATTACTTCCTTCGTTGCCATAACGGCCATTGAGGGGTTTTCGGCAATCTGTCCGGCCAGTTTTTTGACCTCGACAAAGAGGGCTTCCTTGTCCGGACAGATATTGTTTATCAGCCCCATTCTTTCCACTTCACGGGCCGAGTAGAAGCGGGCCGTATAGGCCATTTCCCGCGTGTAGCCTTGGCCGATAATGTGAGGAAGACGCTGAAGAACACCCATATCGGCGATAAAACCCAGGGCCGCTTCTCTCAGGGAAAAAGTGGCATCTTCCGTGCGGAGACGGATATCGCAAGCTGAGACAAGATCAAGACCGCCCCCGACGCATGCCCCGTGAATTGCGGCAATGACAGGCTTGCGGCATTCTTCCATAACATTGCAGCAGTCAAAAAGAGGGCGCGCCCTGTCGTGAAAGAAGAACGTATCCTGAGCCTTGCCTCCGATGAGACCGAGAGCTTTGAAGTCTCTGAGGTCCATGCCCGCACAAAAGCCGGATGCTCTGCTCATAATGATGATTGCCCGTACATCTTCGCGTTCATTCAGCGAGCGAATACGGTTTGTAATATCCCCGGCAAAAGCCAGGCTGAGAGCATTCAGGCTTTTGGTTCTGTTGAGCGCCAGAGTGGCAACGTGATTTTCCACTTCTACTTCAATCCAGGCATTAGACATGTTTTTCTCCTTTGCGAACCATTACTTTGATAGTTAAATATGCCAAATGATGTCATTCCAGACTTAATCCGGAATCCCGGAAACTTTTAAAAACACTGGATTCCTGCATTCGTGTGAAATAACAATGTGATGCTGTTATTGCCGGAGCATCAGGCAGCTTATTCACCGGTAAATAAAGGTTCCCGTTTCTCAAGAAATGCAGCCATTCCTTCCCTGTGGTCTCTCGTTTGAAGAGCAATCGCCATCAAATCAGCCTCCATGGCCAGGTAGGTCGCCAAATCCATGTCATTTAGCTTATTGGCAATCTGCTTGATATAACCAATCGCAATTGGCGGTTTGCCGGCCAACTCCCTGGCAAAGGCCATGGTTTCTTCTTCCAGCTTGTCTTCCGGAACCACTTTCATCACCATGCCGTAACTCAGTGCTTCCTGAGCCTTAATCAGACGTCCGGTCATGGCCAGTTCCTTCGCGCGGGTGATACCAACACATTTTGCCAGGCTCCACAGACCGCCACTGTCAGGGATGCCGCCGATATTGATAAACACCTGAGCAAATGCGGCTTTCTCGGAAGCAATCACAAAATCGCAGGACAGGGCAAGATTGGCGCCGCTGCCCGCAGCAACGCCGCCAACGGCACAGATGACGGGTTTGGACATACTGTACATCCTTTGAATGATATCGCCATCCTTACTGACCATTGCTCTCGCTTTGAGAACAGTGTCCAGATTCTTTAACATCTCAAGATCTCCTCCAGCACTGAACATTTTCCCCTTCGCTTTCAGAACCACGACCCGAATTTCGCGATCGTTTGCGACCAAGGTGATTGCGTCCCCCATTTCGGAGAAAAAACCGTCTGTCATAGTGTTCATTGCGTGGGGGCGGTTCAGGGTAATCACGCCAATGTTTTTCAACTTTTCTAAAATGATTGTGTCATAAGACATTTACATACCTCCTTTTTATCCTTAATGGATTCGAATCATCCTTCCGGGAACAATAATTAGCACATATATAGTTTAAGTACAAACTATATATTTACTAATTATTGTCCCGCTAACCATTATTTTATCCGTTTTATGACTAATTTTCGTTTTTCCTGGAAAGTGAAGCCTTACATCATTAAGATTTACCCCTGAATTTCTCACTGACCGGCCGGTCACCGGAACAATGTTCACAAGAATACGACTTCCGAAGTATTTATTCTTGATGACGAACTTTGTATAATCCAGTCACTGCTAAACGGATTGTTATCTCAGCAATTCATGAGAAAAGAGGCAAACGGAAAATCCATGATGTCAGGTTGTAACTATGTATTAATTGATCTTGGTGCGTTGTCGGGTGGAAAAGAGTCTGGAGCTTGCAGTGTCAATGATGCAGGACAGGTGGTTGGCTGGTATGATCATGGAAACGGCGTGACGAACGCTTTTCTGTATACCGATGGCAAATTGAAAGATATCACGCCTCCGGGAAAGTCTCTGGAAAGAAGCGGCCGCCATCCACTCGTCATCAATTCCGGGGGAAAAGTATGCGGAACGGTGACGGACGCGGGAGCCAAAAACTCCAAAAAGTCCGGCTTTCTCTGGATCCCCGATGTCCCGAACGGCCCGGCCGGAACGTTCAGGATTATCGACCCGCCTAAAAAAGCGACCGCAATATATTTCTCGGATATGAACAACAATAAGCGCCATGCTGATCACGAACTGGTGGTTGGTCGGATAGATTTTTCGCCCGGGCATGGTTCTTCCCGTATCCTGGGCTACAAAGACAAAAAACTGATCGACCTTGGTCAGGTGGGTAACGCCGCCAGTCAGGCGATAGCCGTCAACGCATCTGAGGAATTACTTGTGGAAGCGGGAAGCGGAGCCAGTTACGGCCTCTACATTTGCAAATATGAAAATGGATCGCTCAAAACACAGACAAAATTAATGAAGAGATCCGGTCAAGCATTATCCATTAATAATGCCAAACCTACACGAAGCTTAATCCTTCCTGAAGGGTCCAGCATCCCACACGTTGTCCAGACCATTGAAGCTCCGGTCGCGGGAGAATTCAAGATTCTGTCCACAGCCCCGCTGATGCCAAACCCGCCTGCCGGGCTTTATGAGACCTACCAGATTAACGATCTGGGAGAGGTAGTAGGATCGATGTACCGCAATAATCTTCCTCTGTTCAGCACTTCCTACCGCTGGGACCCCGTGCTGGGAAACACCATTGATCTCAATACCCTGCTCTACCCGAATACCGGATGGGAACTGGACCGTGCAATAAGTCTTAACAACAAGGGATTTATTGTCGGTGAAGGAAACCTCAGAGGAGGGACCGAACGACGCGCCTTCCTTTTAAAGCCTAATGTGGACCCTGACATTCGGAAAAGATTGACGGCAGTGGAAGCATTGAAGACCATCACCGGCATCGTTGGCGATAATTCAGGGAAGTTCATGCCGTTGAAAGGAGGGGCTTTTCAGCTGGAATCGGATGGGGGGTCAATGTCTACCCTGGATCCTGTGTTGCAGAACATGCTGCTCAGCCTGGCCGTGAGTGAACTGGCAATCCTGGCCACGAGCGAAAAGGCGCAGCGCGAACTTAACAAAGCGTCCGTAAATCTCGTAGGTATCTCACTTCAGGAATTAAAAAGCACTTTGAAGAAGAAGTAAAAATACCGGTTTGTTTTTTCCCGGATAGATGAACAGCCGGCTCGCGCCCAAAAACGTGAAAGATCCATATGGAAATTTATCAAGACAGGCATCGATCGGGATAATCTATATTTTGGGCGCATGTCCCGATGGATCGGCTTCCAAACAACTCATTTCCGTTGCGGGATATGGCTTTAAAATATTCAGCAGCTTTGACGGATCTTTGATTTCCGGATTCAGCCAGAGCTCCTGCGCGACTTTCGGAACAATCACCGGCATGCGGTCGTGAACGGGTAAAACAAGGCTGTTTGCCTGCGTGGTGATGATCGTGCACGACTCCACCTGTTTTTTATCCGGCGCAATCCATTTTTCGTAGAGACCGGCAAAATAAACCGGTGATCCGGATTTCAGACCGAAACAGTAAGGAATCTTTTTATTTCCTTCCTTCTTCCATTCATAGAAACCGTCGGCGGGGATCAGGCACCGTCTCTGGATAAAAGCATTTTTAAAGCTGGGTTTCTGAGTGATGGTTTCCGCGCGGGCATTGATCAGCTTTGCGCCGATGGAAGGGTCTTTGGCCCAGAAGGGAATCAGTCCCCACAAACAGGAAACCAGCGTTTTCCCCCGTTCAAAACCAATGACCACGGGAATAAGGGAACCAGGGCCGACATTGCGGCTGGGTGTGAAACTGGCGGATATGCTGGAAATATCAAGGTCCCGCGCAATGACCGACAAATCCGTGATTAAAACAAAGCGACCGCACATGGCTGATTCTTTCAGTGACCGGTGATACCGCCATCGGCCGTAATCACCGTACCGGTAATGTACCGGGCCCGATCTGATGCCAGAAAAGCAACCACACCGGCAATATCTTCCGGCATGCCGGGTTTTGGATCATCGGGCATCAATTCTTTCCAGCGGGAAGGATCGCCGAACTTCGTCCGTGCATATCCCTCCAAAAGCGTCTCCAGCCTTTGCGTTTGAATCAGGCCGGGATTGACCGCCACGACACGAATATTGTCCCTGAGGCTTTTTGCTCCGAGGGCGCGCGTGAAAGCCATCAGCGATGCGTTGGCTGTACCGCCTGCAATGTAGTCCAGACGCGGCCTTTCTCCCGCCGCACCGATCACATTAATGATCACGCCTCCGCCGCAAACCTTCATCTGCGGATAGACGGCGCGACACAAATTGATGTAGCCGAACACTTTCAAATCCCAGGCTTCCCGCCAGCGAGGCTCTTCAATTTGCCACAGATCCCCGCGCGGTATCGCCCCGGCGTTGTTGACCAGAATGTCCATATCCGCGCACTCGGAAGCCAGCCTGCGCGCTTCCTCTCCACGACTCAAGTCGATCGGGTGAATGTCTACCGGCGTTGCAAAGCGCGATTCAAGATCTTTTCCGGCGTTGATCAAATCATTTTCGTTGCGCGAGACAAGGTGCAGCTTGCAGCCTTCGGCGGCCAGCGCTTCGGCGCAGGCAAGTCCTATGCCTCTGGACCCTCCGGTGATCAGTGCAACCTTTCCTCTTAAACCCAGATCCATTTTTCTGACCTCTGTTCCAACTCTGCCTGCCGCGTATCCGGTATCCTGACCATGACGTAACAACAGATGGCCGTTGTCGGTTTCGTTTTATTCCATAAATGGGCATGCGCTGCTGCATCTCTCCCGGCCGATGGCGGTTGGTGCAACGATCACCGGCCGGGATGAGCAATTGAACTTCATGTTAACACTGGCATCAGACCTGAATGTTGCCTTCCTTCATGGTCTTGGTGGCTTTGAAAATGTCCAGAGGGAACTTTTTATAGATTTCATCGAGTTTGCCCAGAAGCACCGGGTAGCCGATGCCCTTGGCCAGTGCGAAAGGCCCGAACGGCGAACCGCCGCCGTTGGCCATCGCCAGGTCGATTTCCTTCGGATCATCCGCAACGCCTTCTTCCAGCAGCTTGGTCGCCTCGTTGACCTGCAGGGAAATCATATGGTTGATGTCGAATTCCTTGGTTGCCTTGGCCAGATCGATATTCGGTCTTCCTTTCGACCAGTCATAAAATCCTTTGCCGGTCTTCTTGCCCAGGTTGCCGGATTTCAGATAGGCCATGATGGCATCGGACGGCTTGTATTCTTTGGAAAGCACCGTCGCGAAATATTCCAGCCCGTGGAGCGCAATGTCGATGCCGACGTAGTCGAGCAGTTCAAACGGCGCCATGGGCATAATGGGTTTCAGCGCCGCGTCGAATTCCTCGGGCGTGGGGTGTCCCGCTTCCACGATTTTAGAAAGCAGGAGCAGAGTGGGTTCATTGACCCGGTTGTAAATAAACCCGGGAGAGTCCTTCTTGACGATGACCGGAACTTTCTTGATTTTCTTGGCGATGTCGTAACCGATGGCAAGGGCTTCATCAGCGGTCTTGTTCCCCTTGATAACTTCCACCAGTTTCATCAGGATAGCCGGATTGAAGAAATGGTAGCCGATAACCTTTTCCGGTCTGGTCGTGGCGGAAGCAATTTCCGAAATGCTGATGTTGGAGGTATTGGACGCCAGGATGGCGTGCTTGGGTGCAAATTTATCCAGATCGGCAAACACGCTTTTCTTGAGCTCGACTTTTTCCGGGACGGCTTCAATGACGAAATCCGCGTCTTTTACGGCCGTCTGCAGGTCGACCATGGGAATCAGGCGCTTGAAAGCGTCGTCGTAAGCTTCCGGCGTCATCTTGCCTTTTTCCTTGAATTTGTCAAAGCTGGCCTTGATGCCCGCCATGCCCTTGTCCACGAATCGCTGCTCAATATCCCTGAGGATGACTTTATAGCCGCCCATCAGACAGCAGGCGGCGATTCCATGTCCCATGTCCCCCGCGCCAATCATGGCAATAGTTTTCACGTCTTCAGATTTCATCTTTACCCTCCTTTTTTTAATGAATAATATCTACAGGAAACGGTTTGATCCGGCCTTCGCCGGACGAAAGAACCGTTTCCCGCGCCTTTTTATTTCTTCAACTTCGCCAGTTCTTCATCGCGCAACACTTTGCGCAGCATTTTACCGACGGCCGATTTGGGTACGCTGTCGCGGAATTCCACGATCTTCGGCACCTTGTAAGCCGTCATCTTCTCTTTGCAGAACTCGATAATCTCCTGCTCGGTGGCTTTGGCGCCTGGTTGCAGGACGACAAATATCTTGACGGTCTCTCCGCGGTAGTCATGCGGAATGCCAATGGCAACTGCTTCGGCCACTTTGGGATGTTCATAGAGCACTTCCTCAATCTCTCGCGGGTAGATATTGAATCCGCTGGCGATGATCATATCCTTCTTGCGGTCCACGATGAAGATATACCCGTCTTCGTCCAACTGGGCAATATCGCCGGTGTGGAGCCAGCCATCCGTCAACTGATTTTTGGTCTCCTCGGGATTGTTCCAGTAGCCTTTCATCACCGTGGGCCCCTTGACCAGGAGCTCGCCGGATTGACCGGGCTTCACGTCCTCCGTCCCGTTTTCCACGTCCACCAGCCGGAAATCATTGTCCGCCATCGGGATGCCGATGGAACCGACTTTGCTGCGTGCAATCGGGTTGGCGATCGTGATGGAACTGGTTTCACTCAGACCATACCCTTCGTTAAACGTAATGCCCAGATCAATGACGCGTTCGATCAATTCCACGGGCATCGGCGCTCCGCCGGAATTGAGCAGGCCCAGATACCTGCCAAGATCAAGGCTGGCCGCCTTGGGATGGTTCACGATGGCGGTAATCATGGTGGGAACAGCCGGGAAATAGGTGATGTGCCCTGCTTTGACGATCGTATCCAGGATCTCGTCGATTTCGAACCGCGGCACCAGGATTTGCGTGGCGCATCCGAAAAATGCCCAGTTCATCGCGGCAATGTTGCCGTAGACATGGAAAAGCGGCAGAACGCACAGAGCGCTTCGTTCCTGCTGCGGCTGAACAAGCGGCGAATACGCGCCTGGAGACGCCCACATGCCGCACTGAAAAGTGGCCGCCACCAGGTTGCCATGCGTGAGCAGTGCACCCTTCGGGAAGCCCGTCGTCCCGCCGGTGAACTGGATCATCGCCGGATCATCCGGAACGATCTGAATCCGGGGAGGCCGCGTATCCCTGCAATTCTCGATGAGTTCGGAAAAATGCAGCCAGCCCTCTTCCAGATCCAGGCTTTTGGCCGTGCTGACACCCAGACCGTTGATGTAATCTGTAACCTTCGTGACGACAACGTGTTTAAGGCCCGTTTCTGCGGCAACCGGACGCACGTTGGGCAGCACCATATCAAAGGTGAAGAGCGCGCTCATCGACGTGTTCTCGATGATGAACTTGAGTTCACTGGGTGTATAAAGAGGATTGATGTTGACAACGATACCGCCCACATGCATCACCGCCAGATAGGCGATGACAAACTGTGGTGTGTTGGGCAGCTGGATACCGATGCGGTCTCCTTTTTTCAAGCCTTTGGCGATCAGGGCGTTGGCGAGCCTCATCACCTGCTCGCGCACCTGCCAGAAGGTCAGCTCGGATCCATAGAAACTGGTGCAAATCTTGTTCGGGAAGGCACCGGCAGTGAGCTGAAAGATTCTCTGCGCCGGATACTCGGGATAGCGGATGGTCTGGGGAACATAATAGTCGTAGAATTTCTGCCAGGGTCTTGCCGTCATAAGGTGGAACCTCCTTCTTCTTGTAGTAGTCGAGTTTTCCGTTTATTCATTCATCAGCCGAATCCGTTTGAAGATACCTCATCTATTTTCTGACAGTATTTTTTTTGCTCAATGCCTCCCGGTCGCCTTCGCTCATGCCGGCAATATAGCGCACCAGCTTTTTGCGCGACTCGATATCGTATTGCGTAGTGATGGCGATCTGCTCCATGATCGGCGAACCGCCGCCGTGATAGCCGCCAACCTTGGCTATTCCGCCCGAAGCGGAACAAAGGCTGTCGCCGATCAACCGCCATAACTGCGCCTGATCCTCAACCGACATTTTTGAACTGCGCCGGGTATACTTGAGGAGAAGTTCACCTGTTTCCGGATTCACGAAATCCTTTTCGTGCGGGAAAGTAGCCGGAACACCGCCGGCAATGTCACAGACGATCTCCGCTTCACGCCAGACCGCTTCGCCCGTGAGGCAACGGCCCACGTTGCAGTAAATGGAATGAGGAATGTAGGAGCCGGGGCCGAAAGGAACAAACCCGTATCCGGGCACGTAGAGTTCCGGTTTTCCCAGATCGGAAGCGGTATAACCTGCCGCGTAACCCAGCTCCGTCGTCATGATCAGCTCAGCCAGTTTTTCGCGGACATGCTCGGCTTTGTGGATGTTATTCGCCTCGGCAGCCAGTGCGGCCACCCCCAGGATAATATCCCCGATCGCCGGCTTGCAGCCGGAGTAGGAATGACGATGGAACAGGGCAAACAAGAGCGCCATCGCCCCGCCAAGCATATTCTCGCCGGCCAGGAAGACTCGTTCCCAGGGAACAAAACAGTTGTCGAAAATCATGTAGGAATCCGTGGCGCCCTGCGTAACACCGCGTTTGAAGTATTCCCGGGGCCGCAGGTTATGAATCGTAACCACCTGCTTGAGCCCGTCCCAGTCGCCGGGTATGGCGAACGATACGGCCCAGTCCTTGTCGTCTTTGAGCAGGGCCCGCGTCGGCGTCACCAGCACTTCGTCGGCCACGGAAGCCTCGGAAATATGGACCTTGCACCCCTCAACGACAATCCCGTCTTTCAGCCTTTCCTTAATGCGCAGATAAGCGCCCGGATTGGGCTGCTGGGACGGGCGAAGCATCCGGTCGCCCTTCACATCCGTCTGCGCGCAGCAGCCGATCAGATCCTCCTTCTGGAAACGGACCAGCCACTTCTTGAAGTTTTCGTGATAATTGGTTTCGCCATTATTCATTTTGTCCGCTTCGTAGGAAACGTTATAAATGGCATTGGACGCGTCGATCCCCATGCAGCGCTGAACGCAGCCGCCGACTTTCTGGCAGAGCATGCGCGTCATGTCCTGCTTTTTATGAAGATCATCTGTGTTCTGATGAATATGTGTAAAACGATTAATTCTCTCGCCGGTCAGGTGGGAAACGGCGGTCATCAAGTCCTGGTTTTCCGGTTTCTCTGCCTCGTCATAGGTAAAACCGATGGTGTTTAAACAATCCTTCTGCAACTCGTCGGTACGGTCAATCAGCTGTCCATCGAAATAAACATTGCGTTTCATCCTGGACAGACCGTTGATATAGTCCTGCTTTGTTCTCATATCCCCTCCCTCTCAACTGCGTATTAGGACCCAATATGATTTGCGCGCAGACTCAAACAACTGTAGGGGCAAAAGATTTTTGCCCCTACAGTATATCAACCTTTTTCACACCTCTCTCTTCACGTTTTACTCTTTCAGCGCTCCGGTGAAGTTGTCCGCTTCGACCTTCAGCGCCGCGCCTTCATTGTTTATGAGGCAGGCGATGCGCCCGTAGAATTTCGGGAATTCCGCGCCGATGTAGAACTGCGACGACAGCACGCGGCCGCTATAATAGGCGGCTTCCGGGTTTTCCGCGATGATCTTCGCGCGATCCGGGCCTTTGGCGTCGCCCACGAGGGCTTTGGCTTTGGGCGTGGTGATGGTGAGGCTCCACAGATGCAGCCAGGCCAGAATCAGCGGATACATGGCCTGCTGGAAGGGCGTTGCATTATTGAGCAGAAGGAGAATCTTCATTTCGCCCAGCTGTTTCTTCATCATCTCGATTACTTCTTCGAATTTTGCCAGACCGTCGATGACCGGATTGACATACTTGTCGTCGACGACGCCTTTGGCCTTGGCAATCGTGTCATTCATCCATTGCTTGAGCTGAGAGTAGTTGTACATCTCGGGATTCATGAGGATCTTGCGCATGACGAGGTCGAGCGACTGGATGGCGTTGGTCCCCTCATAGAGCGAAAATACTTTGGTGTCGCGGGCAAACTGTTCGACCGGGTATTCCTGGCAGAAGCCGTAACCACCGTATACCTGCATCGCCTCGGCGGTAACGAGCCAGGAGGCGTCGGATATACCGGCCTTCACGATCGGGGTCAGGATTTCGACGATTCCGGTCGCCCTTTTCACTTCTTCGGGATCCTTCGAAGCGTGCATGACGTCTTCATGATAGGCGAGGAACAGGCACAGCATACTCATCCCCTCAACGTTGCTCTTCATATAGAGGAGCATCCGCTTCACGTCCGGGTGATTAATGATGGTCACGGGGCCGCCTTTAGGATTCGTGATGAGGGCGCTCTGAACTCGATTGCGGGCGTATGTTACGGCGTGCAGGTAACCGGCGCTGGAGCAACCCAGGGCCTGGACGCCCGTGTGGATGCGGGCAGCATTCATGAGATGGAACATGATCTGCATCCCCTGACGCTCTTTGCCCAGCAGATAGCCTACACACTTGCCGTTATCGCCGAAAGAAAGCGATGAGGTGGCATTCCCCTTGAGGCCCATCTTATGCTCGATGCCGGTGCAGATCATGTCGTTGCGCGCACCCAGGGAGCCGTCCTTGTTGATGAGGAATTTGGGAACGACGAAAATCGAGATCCCCTTGGTCCCTTCCGGATCGCCTTCAATGCGGGCCAGCACCGGATGGATGATGTTCTCGGTCATGTCGTGTTCGCCGTTGGAGATAAAAATCTTCTGGCCGGTAATCAGGTAGGTACCGTCGGCTTGCTTGACCGCCTTGCTTTTGAGAGCGCCGACATCCGATCCGGCGCCCGGCTCCGTCAGACACATGGTGCCGCCCCATTTCCCTTCCAACAATTTGGGAACGACCATGTCATACAATTCTTTATTGGCGAAGGGGGCGATGATGGCGAGCGCACCGGTGATGGAGCCGCAATACATCGTCAGGGCCGTGTTTCCGGCATTGAAAAACTCCGCGCAGGCCATCGAAATACTGGAGGGAAGACCTGTTCCCCCCATTTCCTGGGGCAGGGCCAGGGAATGGAATCCTGACTCGATATAGGCATTGAACCCCTTTTTGAACGATTCGGGAACCTTAACCTCGCCCGTTTTGGCATCGAATTTCAGGCCCGTCTTGTCCCCTTCGGCATTGGTCGGATAAAACTGCTGGATGGCAATCTTCTCTGCCAGTTCGAGCGTATCTTCATAGACGCTCCGGTCAAAATCTTTGAATGCGTCGAACCGGTTTAATTTTTCCAGTTCCAGCATCTCAAACAGGGTAAAACGGACATCACGTGAATCGATTAACTGATTTAACGACATATTCTCCTCCTTAAACAAAGATATTTTTTATCCCCCACTCCATGAGGGACAGGTACTTATCCTGAAAACATTCTAACCACATTCAGCCGCTGTGAAGATGATCGGCCGCAAGCAACCAGTAACGATTTCTTCAGTTAGACCGAGAGCCGGAAAAGAAAAAGAATGTCGATTGCTGTCGCAAAGATAAAACCTGTCACGCGCCTTGCATCTGTTTCCCTTCGAACATTTCAGCATTATTGAGCACTGAATGATGCTGACAAAAATCGCCTGCACGGATCAAACATTCCTCTGAAGACATCGAACGTTCGTTATTTTTCTTAGCAGATAAAAAATGAAAAGCAAGAAATATTTTTTAATTATCCCGAATGCTTATGATTTCGTGAGCAAATAAATAAAAGCTGCATATTTTTCAACAATTACATTGTACGGACAAAAAAATTATTGTATAAGCCATCGGCAAAATCACTTTCCGGATGGAAAGGTTCTCGATATATGGCCGTCACAAAGAATGTAAAAGGAACGGTTGAAACACGAATCAAAAACCCCAAACTGGTGCGGAAAAAACATCTGCTGATTGCCGCCAAAGCAACCAAGCTCTTCATTAAAAAAGGTTTTTCGGGCACCAGCATGAGAGACATTTCCCGCGTCACGAAAATTACACTGGGCAACCTGTATTCGTATATCGAAAAAAAAGAGGATGTCCTTTGCCTTGTTTTTGATTTGTATCATAAATCATGGTTCAAGCTTCTGGAGAAAAACGGCGTCTACAAAATTGACGATCCCCGTGCACAGATTCATATGGCCGTGCACACCCTGCTTTTAAACTGCGAAGCTTATCAGGACGAAATCAAACTGATGTATCTGGAATCCCGCTTCCTGCCGAAAAAATCCCTGAAAATTGCCATGGAAAATGAAAGGCAACTGATTCTGGAATTTGAAAAAATGATTCGCCGCGGCATGGAACGGGGCATCTTCCGGGTGGAGGACCCGTTTTACGCGGCTAATATGATTGTTTTTCAGATATCCGTAAATCCGCTGCGCGGCTGGAATCTCCGGGACAAATACAGTTACGACAAACTGGTGAACCTGACGGAAAGCTACATTTTAAAAGCCCTTGTGCAATAAGCGCAAGTCCAGCTCTTTATAAACCGGAATCCGAAAGGATACCTCATTCCAGATGACGGACAAAAATACTTCAGACATCGGCCGGCAATCTATCCTGCGAAAATATCCATCTGCATTCCTGCTTGCCGCCCAGCTGGCAAGCCTGATCCTTTACGTTGCACTGGAAGGCATCCCGGGCAGCGGATTTCTTCTGACGATTTTCGGAATGATCATCCTCGTGCTGGTCGTCTGGGTCGTCATCCAGAGCCCCGCCGTCTCCTGGATTGCGTGGATTCTCGCCATTCCCGCCGTTCTGTTGTCATTTCTCTCATGGCTTACCGCCAATCCCGCCCTGCTGGTCTGGGCAGCGCTGTTCGAGGCGGTACTCTACTTTTATGGAGCGGGAGGATTGATTGTTTACATGATGATAGATACCCAGGTAACATTCGATGAATTATTCTCCGCCGGCGCCACCTTTACACTCATCGCCTGGGGATTCGCTTTTTTGTATCTGATCTGCCAGGCGTGGAGCCCGGGAGCCTTCGCCGGAACGGCGCATCCCAAAGAACCGCTGACCTTCCTGGAACTGTTATTTCTGAGCTTCACCAATCTTTCCGCAACGGGTCTCAGCGACATCGTGCCGGTAACATCTCCTTCGCGCGTCTTAGTCATGCTGGAACAATTCTGCGGCGTCGCCTACATTGCCGTTGTGGTCTCCCGTCTGATCGGGTTAACCATCAACCGGCAGACACAATAAACGATCTCTGCACCTGATGCACGGCCTCCTTCTGATCCAACACAACTTCTCTTGCGGAAAATAAATCATGTCAGTTCAATATCCTTTCCCCAGCCAACCGGATAAATTTATACCTGGCAATAAATTACTTGAAATACTCAATCATTTTCGTGTATGGCGTTCATATCGTATTCACAGTCGAATGCTCTTACTAAAATTTTGTAAGTATTGATTCCAGCCCGGATTGCTTTTGATATCGTTTCAAAACCATGATCTCATGCGCCAGGCTCTCCAGAGAACGAATATATGCAATACGAACCCGATTATTCAAAGTATACTATGGATGAGCTCATTGATGCATCCAATCACATAGATAGAGAGAAATATCGGGAACGGGCTGAGCGGCTCGACATGGAAATAGAGCAGCGAAACAGCATTTCAGTCGTAGTAAATGAACATCCATTTCAACAACCCGCCGTACCTTCACCTGAATTACATCTTGAGTTTCATGGTTCGGCCAGGGAATATTTCCGAATATGGATCGTGAATCTATGCCTTACCCTGCTCACGCTGGGTATCTTTTCCGCATGGGCAAAAGTTCGAAAAAAACGTTATTTCTATTCACAAACCATTCTGGGAGGCACGCCATTTCAATATTTAGGTCAGCCGATTCCCATTCTCAAAGGCAGACTGATTGCAGCAATTTGTTTATTTCTGTATTTTTTATCAACACATTTTTTTACATTCCTGTTCCAGTATCTATTACTGGCCGGACTGATCGTTGTTCCATGGATGGTTGTCCGATCGATTGCCTTCAATACACGCTATTCGGCCTTCCGGAACATCACATTTCATTTTGATGGAGACTATGTCCATGCATGGAAAGTGCTTTACGTGTGGGGCATCATACCCATTTTAGTTGTCGCATACGTTATAGCGAGCACTTTTAACTGGAAAGGCATTAATATTATATTTGGCCTTACAGTTGTCATTTTAGGTTTTTCATTCCCCTGGTGGATGAAGTCTCTCAAAAAATTTATTGTGGAACACACATCCTACGGAGGAAAGAAAGGGATTTTTACCGCCAGAGGCGGACAGTTTTTCAAAATTTATTTCATATCCGGCCTGATCGCACTTGCCTTGATGATCCCGGCAGTCATCCTTGCCGGCGTTCTGATAGAAAAAATGAAAAACATGTCCTTGGTCTATCTGATCATGGTGCCCGTATATACCGGCTATGCTCTCGCCTACGCCTATCTTCAAGCGCACAACGGCAATCTGGTATGGAATAATATCAAACTGGGCCCGCTTCGTTTTAAATCCACACTAAGGGGAAGGGACTTGATCAAGCTTTATGTCACGAATGCGCTGGGCATCCTGATATCACTGGGATTGCTGGTTCCCTGGGCGGTGATCAGAACAATCAAATACCGGGCAAACCATATGCATGTATTCATGGATGGGGAACTAAGCGAATTTCAGGGAAGCGATGTAACTACGGTTACAGCTGTTGGCGCTGAAACCATGGACTTTTTTGACGTGGATCTTTCACTATGAGAACATTTGAAGGACAATACTTCGACGGCCGTCAGCCCCTCAGCATACCGGCAAAATTATTTTTTAATGGTCGGGAAACCATCCTGACTTCTGAGAATTGTTCAGAACGCTATACAACGGATCTCTTACAAATATCGCCTCGCATCGCTCGGTCCCCCCGTTTCATTTCTTTACCGGACGGCGGACAATTCATGTGCGCCGATGATGATTTTTTCGATTTTCTTCGCCAGGAAAGCCATTCCGAGGGACCGGTAGCCTGGCTGGAAAAGCGTTGGGGAATAGCTCTAGCCAGTATATTTACTATTCTGTGCATCCTGGTAATTGCCTATTTCTTTGGTTTACCCTTTGCTGCAGAGCACATTGCATCGCATATTCCGATGCAGACGGAACAAAGTTTAGGCTGGGAAGCGCTGTCCTGGCTGGATAACAAAAAATGGTTTTCTCCGACAACGATCGACCCGGATCAGCGTAAAATGATCTCGGACGGTTTTAACAACCTGTGCGACGATTTGCCTTTGAAGAAGTACTATCGACTGGAATTCCGATCGAGCAAAATGTTCGGTCCAAATGCACTGGCGTTGCCCGGCGGCACCATTGTTATAACCGATAACATGGTCAATACGGCTCAAGGCACGGAAGAGTTAATGGCCGTTCTTGCCCACGAAATCGGCCATGTGGAACTTCGGCATACCATGCGCAATGTGCTGCAAAATTCCGTTGTCGCAATCGCGGCAGCCGCATTGACATCCGATGCCGCATCGCTCGGCACCGCCGTTGCCGGTCTGCCGGCATTGCTGGCACAGGCAAAATATTCCCGCAAATTTGAATCAGACGCCGATGAGTATTCGTTTCAACTGCTGAAACAAAAGGGGCTTTCTCCGGAAGCCTCTGCTTCGATCATGGAAAGACTTGCCCGGGAACATAATAAAGAGGGGATGTTTGTCTACATCTCTTCGCATCCGGAAACAGAAAGCCGGATCAAACGCGCCCGGGCTGCGGCGAAAAATTAACGGGTAATATGCGGGATTGCTGTTAGAAGATAAAACCAATCCCCCCTTCGCGCCTCCCCTCACGTCTTCACATGCAAAAGCGGCAGCGCCAGGTGGCGGCGAGCGGTCTCGCCTTTGAACTGGATCTGCTGGCGCACGGTGGGTTTCCCTCTGCGGCCCTTGCCGATTTTTTCGATCAGGTGCGTTGAACCCAGGTGCACCGTGTGCTTGCCGAACTTGTGGGCCAGCTCGTCGGCAACGGTATAAACATCCTTGATTTTTTCCGCCTGCACAGGATCATCAAAAAGCGTGTATTGAACGTTGCCGTCGGCGATGAGGTCCAGAAGAATCACGCCCGTCGCCCGGTACAGGTCGCGCGGACGGTAGCAGGTATCGAATAAATCGCGCACCACATCGGCAAATTCCAGCGGACAGGCGCAGGGTCGCGAAAGCACAGCCTCGCTGCCGGCGGAGTCGAAATTCTGCTTCTTCAGATACACCACGATTTTTTTCGGCGCCAGATTATAGCGCCGGGCCTTGATGCAGGCCGATTCCATATTGCGCATCAACTGCGCGAAAAGATAGTTGGCATCCGAGGTCGGCGGCGCAAAGGTTTTAGTCTTGCTGATCGAGGCATACGTGCTTTTTTCCTCAGAGGTCACCGGATAAACCGATTCGCCGCGCAGTTCCCGCCAGGTTTCCACACCCGGCTTGGTGAATTTGCGCCGCACGTTGTCTTCGGACATCTGTGCAAACACAAGCGCAGTGCGGATACCCATCTTCGCCAGATAGCTGGTGGTGGCCGGCCCGATACCCCAGACCTTCTCCACCGGCAAATTGCTTAAGTACTGGGCAATTTCCCTTCCTTTGATCACGGTCATCCCCGAGGGTTTTTGATGCTTGGAAGCCACCTTGGCCAGCACCTTGGTGATGCTCAACCCCACCGACACGGTGATCCTCAACTCCCTTTCAATTTCCTGTTTCATCTGAAGGGCAATGTCTTCATAGGAGGCCTTCAGTGCCCGGCGCATGCCGGTGATGTCGGCAAACGCCTCGTCGATGGAATACTCTTCCACATCAGGCGTGAAGCGGCGCATCACGGCAAACAGCCGGCGGGAAAAAAGGCTGTAGGTTTCATAATCCGACGGCAGGATGATGAGCCCCGGACAGATCTTGCGCGCATCGGAAAGCGACACGCCGCGCTTGACGCCCAGCTTCTTGGCCGCATAGCTGGCGCACGCCACAATCCCGCGCTCACCGCCGGTGATGAGCGGCTTGCCCCGGAGTTCCGGATGAATCGCCTCCTCGCAGGACGTAAAAAACGCATCCCCGTCGACGTGAATGACGGCCCGCGGCCAGGAATGAAGGGGGAAAATTTGATCACTCATAAAAAGCCTCAAGCTACAGGCACAAAGAGACAAAGGCACAGAGGCACAAAATTTTTCAGAAGTTCGGTTTGCAGAAAAAAGGCATACGGACAAGCAAGCGACAAAGCGATCCACTGTATAAAACTGAAAAACAAACAAGACTATCTTATATTTTCTTTGTGCCTCTGTGCCTTTGTCCCTCTGCCCCTTTTATTTATGGTACTTTCGAACCAGCGCCGTAATGACCCCCGCAATCCTTAGTTCCTCCTGCGGGACAATCGGCGGATACTTGGGATTGGCGGCTTCCAGTGTGATCATCTTTCCTTTCTTGCGGAAATATTTCATCGTCCAGTTGCCGTCCACCTCCGCCAAGATAATATCGCCGTTCTTCGGCTGACGTCCCCTCTCTACAATGACCAGGTCTTTTTCCATAATCCCCGCACCGCTCATGGAATCGCCCGTCACCGAAAGTAAAAAAGATGTTTCCGGATGCGCCACCAGATATTCGTCAAAGGAGATATTGTCGCGCAATTCCTCTTCCGCCGGCGACGGAAACCCGGCGCAAACCTCCCCGTTGATCATCAATCCCACTACCCGGAAAGGGGCTGGGACGTACGACGGGTCTGCCGGCCCGATAGCAAAAGGATACGGGACCAGGTCATGCGCCGGGATTTCTGTTCTCGAATCGAACCGTTCCCCCCATAACACACCAAAAAGTTCAAGGATCTTCAAAGCGCCGGGAATCTCCCCTTCTCCGACACGCACAAACGGGGTGAAGGCCTCCGCAACGGCTATGTCTCTTCTTGTTTCCATGGATTTCTTTATATAGAACGAACGTTCTATTGTCAAGATAAATTCATCCACGGAAAAGCCCTGCGGTTGGTTCTGGGGATGTCCCGCTATTCCCCTTGAATTCTTCGAGTTTCGATACAATCTGATTGATAGTTATGCCGAATTTGCGGTATACGTACCTATGGTACGATAAACCAGCATTTCAGGAGAGAAAAATGAAACAGACGAGATGGATTTCTTGTATAGTCGTTCTTTTGCTGCTGATCTTTACAGCAGGCATAAGCATTGCCGGCGAAAATCCACCGCTTCCCGACGGGCTTTACGCAAAAATAATGACCTCGAAAGGTGATATTTTAATCAAGCTGGAATTTGAAAAGACCCCCTTAACGGTCACAAACTTCGTCGGTCTGGCCGAAGGCACGAAAAATTCCAGCCGCGGCAAAGGGGTTCGCTTTTACGACGGGTTGACCTTCCACCGCGTGATTCCGGATTTTATGATTCAAGGCGGCGATCCGGATGGAAACGGCACGGGCGGGCCCGGCTACACCTTTCCCGACGAGATTTATTCAGCGCTCAGGCATGATGCCCCCGGCACGCTATCCATGGCCAATGCCGGTCCGGACACCAACGGGTCTCAGTTTTTTATTACGCATACCAAAACCCCCTGGCTCGACGGCAAACACACAGTCTTCGGCCACGTCATCGAAGGACAGGATGTTGTCAATGCCATCCGGCAAGGCGATACCATCAAAACCATTCAGATCGTCCGGGTGGGCAAAAAGGCCAATGCATTCAAAGCGGATCAGGTTTCCTTTGAGATGCTGCTGCTTGCCAGCCTTGTACAAAAAAGGTGATCAAAGAGAGCGAGACGAATTATGCCGATAAAAATTCTTCTCATCACGCCACCTTTTACGCAGCTCAACACCCCCTATCCGGCAATGCCTTATTTAACGGGCTTTATGAAATCTCAGGGCTGCAAGGTGTTTCAGGTTGACCTCGGGATTGAACTGATCAATGCCATATTTTCCAGGGAAGGTTTGCAAGATCTCTTTAAATCCATTCATCACATCAGCAAAAAGCTCTCCTTAAATTCCAGTCAGATTCTCAAGAATAAAGAAAAATATATTCAAACCATCGATATGGTCCTGGATTTTTTACAGTATCGGGATAATACACTTGCGCAGCTTCTTTGCAGTGACACATTTTTGCCGAAAGCCTCCCGATTCGCTCAACTGCCTGACCTGGAATGGTCATTCGGAAATCTCGGGATAAACGACAAAGCCCGATTTCTGGCGACCCTGTATATTGAAGATGTCGGCGATCTCATCAAAGACGTGGTAACACCCCATTTCGGTTTCAGCCGGTACGCCGAGAAACTGGGACTTTCGGCGCATTCGTTTGAACCGATTGCGAAGGCCCTGCAACGGTCTGAAAATATTCTTGAGGTCCGATTGCTGGAACTGCTCAAACGTCATATCGATCAGGTTCGTCCCGATTTAGTGGGAATAACTATCCCTTTTCCCGGAAATCTTTATGCGGGATTAAAATGCGCTCAATTTATTAAAAAACATTTTTCCAACATTAAAATTGTCGCCGGCGGCGGATTTGTGAATACCGAGCTGCGGGATCTTTCCGACCCGGCAATCTTTGATTATCTGGATTTCATCACACTCGACGATGGTGAACGACCCTTTTTAAGCATCGTTGAGTTTCTGCAGGGCAAAAAGAATGGGAATGATCTTACCAGAACGTTTGTGCGCTTAGATAACAAAGTGCGTTATATCAACAATCAGCTGGAACCGGATTTTCATCATGCCGAAACCGGCTGTCCGGATTATTCCGGCCTCGATCTGGACAAATAT